>JAMPXJ010000042.1 GCA_023701205.1 Oligoflexia bacterium | reverse complement strand
ACTCCGCTGCCGACATCGTTCGAGCACTCGGCGTCTCGCGGGCCACCCTCTATCGCGCCCTGAAAACGGCGGACAGACCCCGCCCAGCATCCGAAACCCTACATCAGCAGGTCAAGGTTGATCTACCCGTGCTCGGCTGAGTTCTTACTAATCATCGCCGATCCCAGGGGGCCCGGATGCGAAGTCGATGATCAGGTGTTTGCATTTTGGATGACTGTAGTGGCGGCTCTTGCTGACCTTGAATCCGATTTGAGCCATTACTTCCGGCAGGTTCTTGTTCAGGTAAGTCAGGAGAACGAAATCGAGGTCGCCGGACCGATAGACGCCCTTGGTGTAGACAGCCACCACTGCGCCGCCGACAAGAATGGTGTCGATCCCATTTTTGGCGAGGTGGGTCGCTACGTATTTCCACAGCTCTTCTTCAGTGCAGCGAGCCCAGTCCGGTTCTTTCATCGGACGGGCTTCCCCTTTCTTCTGGGCCGACGTCTCACTCTGAAAACTTGCTCGCGTTCCTTAAGCGGGATTGTTTCATAAGCGACCTTAAGGAGTTCCCTTACGGGTTTAACAAAAACCGACTTTAGGTTGAAAGAATAGACACGGCTTCTCCCAATCTCTTTCGAAACCAGAATCCCAGCTCGCTCGAAGCGATTGAGCTGGCCTTTTATCGGGTTGATTGCCATTCCATAATCTTGCGCGATCGCCGAGGCGTGGACTTCTCCGTAGTGGTAAATGTGAAGCAATACACGTTCGGCTGTTTTGTTTCCGAAGACACCTTCAAGCATAGATTCACTTTATACCAAAAGATGGTTGATATCGACCATCTTTTGGCATGAATCGGAGCCGTGTTTCCCGATATTTCGCGAGCAATCTCTGTAGACGAATAAATCTTAAGAAGACAGCAAGTCCGGCCTTGCCGCCCGAAAGCAAATCTCCTACGATAGGAAAAACCGAGCCGCAAGTAAGCGGAATCACTCGCTGTGAGACAACTGAGCCATTTAATTTAAACCCCCCGAATTCTTGGATGAGTTCGGGGGGTTCTTCATGTCGGGGCTTCCTGCCTGTTGCCGAGTTTCAGATCGACGGCTGCTGTTGCGAGCAAGTCACGGCAGGTATCGAATTCCGTTAACGACGCATGCCGGAGAATATGAGTCACCGTGAACGGCAGCTCCGCCTTCTTGTGAGCCAGAGTATTCAGTCTTGCCCTCCGGCCGGTCGATCATGGGCTTTGGTTGCTTCACGGTCACGTCCACAGAGCGCAAAGTGCGCCTGGCGCTTCGACGGAGGTTTTCCTCGTCGGGGCTGAGCCTGGCGGCCGGATACCGCGTACTCGAAGGTGGAGCCGAGAGTCAGTCCTCCGCGTTTCTTGCGGCCGCCTACGAGTTCTGAAGGGCGTCGATCCCGGTATCAGAGCGAGAAGGTCACGCCGCCCAGTACCTGGAGCTCACGCAACTTCACGACGTTGGAGCCATGATAGGGATTTTCCTTGAGACCAAGCAGATAGCGGCCGTCGATCGTGAAACTCAAGGTCGGAATCAGCGGGAAGCGAGCCTGGATGCTGGCAACGAGGCCGTAGTCATCGCGATCGATCGGAGACTTTTCGCTCACCTCGGTTCCGCCGCTGGTATTGTACTCAGTGGTGAGGTCCGAGCCGCTGGCGCTATAGAAGAATCCCAGGCCCGGGCTCAGGAAGGGAATCGGCTTTAAGCGCAGGACAAGCGGGATCTCCAGCGCGTTGTAGCTCTCGCGCACGGAGCTCGAGTCGATGCTTCCGGAGATCGACTTCCCGGCCGGGACCGCGCCCCCCGTCTTGCGTTTCACGTTGTAAAGACCGATCTCCCAGGAAAGCATCATCGGGACCAGGTCCGCTCCCACCGTCGCGCCGATCGTGAACCCGGACTTGGTGGAAAGGGGATTGGACGACGGGCTGACATCCGATTTCTCGAAGTTGAAACCGCCGAAGGCGCCGAGCTCGAAAGCGTGAGCGGCGCTTGAAAGCGCCAAGAACATGACTCCGAGTATTGCTGATTTGAGAAAGCTGCGCATGGCAATTTGCTCCTTTCCGGATATCATAATGGATGGACAGGGCACTGCCCACAGCCAATGCGAAAAAAAACATCAAGATCCGCAACCCAACGCCATTCGTCGGACGCGCTGCCGAAACTGCGCCGCGAAATCGACGCGCTCGACGCCGGTCTGCTTCGACTGTTGAACCGGCGCGCCGCACTGGTGGCGCATATCGGCCATCTCAAGCGCCTGAAGGGCATCAAGGCCCGGAACAAGGCGCGCGAGCAATTCATCCTCGATCGGGTCACGCGGCTCAACCGCGTCAGCGGAGGTCTCCTGCCGGATGCGGTCATCCGATCCATCTGGAATCATCTGATCGCGAATTTCCGTTCGTTCGAGCACGACCTGATGATTCGGCAAAGTCAGCTGGGCCAGGAAAGGAAGAAGACCGTTTCCGTGATCGGCCTTGGACTCATGGGAGGATCCGTGGCACTGGCCCTGCGCGAATTCGCGCCGGAATTCCGCCGGATCGGATATGACCCTGACCCGCGCTCGCGCAGAAGCGCGCGGAATCTCATGCACCGGGTCGTTCGCGTTCCGGAGGAGGCGCTGCGCTCGGACTTCGTCGTCCTCGCGATGCCGACGGGCGCGATCCCCGAGTTCCTGAGAAAGCACCGCGCGCAGTTCAGGCCCGGTTGCGTCGTGCTGGATCTCGGAAGCACCAAGCGGGAGATCTGCCGCGAAGCGGAGCGCCTACCGAAGGAGGTCCGCTTCGTGGGGGGCCACCCCCTCGCCGGAAAGGCGGTTTCCGGTTCGGGAAACGCAGATCCTCGCCTCTTTCGCCAGCGTCCCTTCGTGCTCGTGCGCACGCGGCGCACCGATTCGCGCGCATGGAAGGAGGCACGCAGGTTCGTCGAGCTGCTGGGCGCCCTGCCCGTGGAGCTGGGTGCCGCCGAGCATGACCGGATGCTGGCCGTCACGAGCCATCTCCCGCAGATGCTTTCGACTTCCCTGGCTCTGCTGGCCGCGAAGCGGTTGAAGGGCAAGCGGCCCATCCACGGGCCGGCATTCCTCGATCTCACCCGCCTTGCGCTTTCGAATTATGAAATGTGGCGTGACATCGCCAGATCCAACGCGGAAGATATCAGCAAGGCGATCGAAGCCTACGCGGCGGAGCTTTTCGCGCTCCGCAGGGCCATTCGCAGCGGCGAATTCCGCCGTCAGTTCGCACTTGCCAGGAAATACAGGGAAAGGTGGCAGAGAGCCGCCTGAAGGAGAGCTTGCATGCTGATCATTTTCAAGTCTGATATCACCCCCGAACAGCTGGAGAACGTGCGCGAGCGCGTGCTCGCCGAAGGATGCGAGGCCCACGTCGTGCGCGGCGTCTATCGCGTGACCATCAACGTCCTGGGCGACGATTCGAAGCTCGATCCCGAGGAGCTCAAGAGCTACGAGGGCGTGACTGAGGTCATCTCGGTCATGAACCCGTACCAGCTGGTATCGCGCGATTTCCACAAGCAGGACACCGAGATCAAGGTCAAGGACGTCATCTTCGGACCAGGGCGGTTCGTCGTGATGGCCGGACCTTGCGCCGTGGAGAACGAGGAGCAGACCATGCGCATCGCGCGGGCAGTGCGCAAGGCGGGCGCCAACGTCCTTCGCGGCGGCGCCTACAAGCCGCGATCCTCGCCATATAATTTCCAGGGGATGGGCGAGGAGGGATTGAAGATCCTCAAGCGCGCGAGCGTCGAGACCGGGATGCCGATCATCACCGAGGCGCTCGATTCCAGGAGCCTCGAGCAGGTTTACAAGTACGGCGACATCATCCAGATCGGTACGCGCAACATGCAGAACTTCTCGCTGCTCAAGGAGGTGGGCCGGCTCGACAAGCCGGTGATGCTGAAACGGGGGATGAGCTCGACCATCGATGAATGGCTCATGGCCGCCGAATACGTGATGGCCGGAGGCAATACCCGCATCCTGCTATGCGAGCGGGGGATCCGCTCCTTCGATGCGCGCCATACGCGCAATGTCGTGGACCTTTCGGCCGTACCCGTCGTGAAGGCCCTCAGCCATCTGCCGGTCGTCATCGATCCGAGTCACGGGACCGGGCGCCGAGACAGCATCCTCCCGATGTCGCTCGCGAGCGTCGCCGTCGGAGCGCACGCGGTCATGATCGACGTGCACGATGATGCGCAGCATGCGCTTTGTGACGGCGCTCAGGCGATTACGCCGGTGGACTTCGAGAAAATCATGGAAGACATCCGCAAGGTGGCCCGGGCGCTCGACAAGACCGTCGAGGTTCCCCGATGAGGATCACGCGAGCGCGCGCCTTCGGCGGCAGGACCCGGGTTCCCGGCGATAAGTCCGTTTCCCACCGCGCCTTGATCTTCGGGGCGATCTCCCGGGGTGAGACGCGCGTTTCCAATCTCCTGGGTAGCGCCGACGTGCTCTCCACCAAGGACTGCCTGACGCGGATGGGCGTGGAGTTCGCCGAGGATGGCAGCCTGATCAGGGTGAAAGGCAGGGGCTTGCGCGGACTGCTCGCCCCCAGCCGGGAGCTCGACTGCGGCAATTCCGGCACTACTATGCGCGTGATGATGGGGTTGCTCGCCGGCCAGGATTTCGATAGCCGGCTCATCGGCGATGAGTCGCTGTCGCGACGGCCGATGAAGCGCGCCGCCGAGCCGCTACGCCGGATGGGAGCCGAGATCGAGCTGTCGGGCGGGGATTTCGCGCCCGTGACGATCCATGGGCGGAGCCTGCGGGGCATCGAGCATGAGCTGAAGGTGGCGAGCGCGCAGGTGAAGACTGCCCTGCTGATGGCCGGGCTCTATGCCTCGGGCGAAACGCGACTGAGAGGAGCGGTCGGGAGCCGCGATCATACGGAGCGGATGCTCCCCTACTTCGGCGTGAAGCTCGCCAAGAGCGCGGAAGGCATAACGCTCTCCCCGGGTCAGGAGCTGCGCGCGACGGACGTCGTCGTTCCGGGAGATCCGTCCTCGGCGGCCTTCTGGATGGCCGCGGCTTGCATGGTCTTGGGCGGAAGCGCTCAGGTGGAAGGAATTTCGTTGAATCCCACCCGAACGGGGTTCCTGCAGGTTTTGCGGCGCATGGGCGCGCTCGTCGAGGAGGAGCTTACGACGGCGGAGCCCGAGCCCGTGGGCAACGTGCGGGTCAGCGCGCCTGCCGGGCTCCGAGGGGTCGAGGTCGTTGCCGAAGAGGTGCCTTCCCTCATCGACGAGATCCCGATGCTCGCGGTGGTCGCATCCCAAGCGGAAGGGCGAACGGTGGTGCGCGGGGCCGAGGAGCTGCGGGTGAAGGAGACGGATCGGATCGAGGCTGTCGCCAAAAACCTTCGTGCCATGGGTGTCCAGCTCGAGACCTTCGAGGATGGATACGCAATCGAGGGCCCTCAGCCGCTGCGGGGCGCGAAGATCGAGACTTTCCTGGATCATCGCATCGCCATGGCCTTTTCGATTGCCGGGCTGGTCGCCGATGGGACTACCGAGATCGATAGCCCCGGTTGCGTGGCGATATCCTATCCGGAATTCTATCCGACCTTGAAGGCACTGGCGCGATGAAGAAACTCAGGTTCCTCACGGCGGGCGAGTCCCATGGAAAAGCCCTCGTTGGCATCATCGAAGGCGTCCCTTCGGGGCTCGCTCTGACCGTCGAGGAGCTGCACGCCGAGCTCCGGCGCCGGAAGCTCGGCTTCGGCCGCGGCGCCCGTCAGAAGATGGAGGATGACCGCTGTGAGATCCTGTCCGGCGTGCGTCACGGCAGGACCCTAGGGAGCCCGATCGCCCTCATGATCGCGAATCAGGACTGGAAAAACTGGTCTGATGTCATGCAGGCGGAATCGTACTCCGGCGAGGTTCGCCGGAAGCTCGAGGTTCCCCGGCCGGGTCACGCTGATTACGTGGGCGGGCGCAAGTACCGCCATGAGGACATGCGGAACGTCCTTGAACGCGCGAGCGCGCGCGAGACCACGATACGCGTCGCCCTCGGCGCTGTCGCCCGAAAGCTGCTTGCGGAGCTCGGTGTCGGAATCGGCAGCCGTGTGACGCGGATCGGCTCCGGCGAGGACACCGCCCCGGTAACGACCGCGGTGGAGGCCATTAACGCGATCGCGGATGCCTCTCCGGTGCGCTGTCTCGGCGAAGACGCCGGGGCGGCGATGGTGCGGGAGATCGAGGCCGCGAAAAAGGCTGGAGACACGTTGGGCGGCGTTTTCGAGCTGCTGGTTTCAGGACTGCCGCTCGGCTTGGGTAGCTATGTCCATTGGGATCGCCGGTTGGAAGGCGAGATCGCGCGAGCCCTGATGAGCCTCAACGCGATCAAGGGCGTGGAGGTGGGATTGGGTTTTCACGCCGCGGCGACTCCGGGCTCCCTCTCTCATGACGAGTTCCTCGTCTCGGAGGACAGGAACGGGCTATCCAGCCCGACGAACCGCTCCGGCGGAATCGATGGCGGCATGACGACCGGCCAGCTGCTCGTAGTTCGGGCGGCGATGAAGCCGCTGGCGACCCTGATGAGTCCACTGCGTTCCGTCAAGCTCGCTACGGGCGAGGCGGCGGAAGCGCACGTGGAGCGCTCCGATGTCTGCGCGGTACCCGCCGCGGCGGTGATCGGAGAGTCGCTGCTCGCCCTCGTCCTGGCCGAGGCGGTGCTTGAGAAGTTCGGTGGCGATTCCCTGGAGGAGCTCTGCGCGCGCTGGGAGGACTGGAACCGCGCCGTTCCGCCGATCAGGAAATCCCCATTACCTTGACGACGATGCGCTTGGCGCGGCGCCCGTCGAACTCGGCATAAAAGATCCGCTGCCAGATCCCGAAATCCAGCTTTCCCCGGGTGATCGGTGCCGTCAGCGCGTGATTGGTGAGGAAGGACTTGAGATGGGCATCCCCGTTGTCCTCTCCCGTGCGGTGATGCCGGTAGTCGCGGCCGTACGGGGCGAGCGACTCGAGCCACTCGCCGATATCGCCGAGAAGCCCGCTCTCGGCATCGTTCACGTATATGCCTGCCGTAATGTGCATCGCGCTTACCAGGCAAGAGCCGTCAAGGATTCCCGACCGGGCAATAACTTCCTCCACCCGCTCGGTGATGTTCACCAGGGCATACCGCTCGGGGATCTCGACGTGGAGATACTCCGTATGATGGACCTGGGCCCCTCGCGCTTCGTGCGCGGCGAGCTCGCTTCGACGGAAGCCGGGGCAGTCGCTGGGATCGATCAGCCAATGGATGCGCGTCACGAGGATGATCCTAACATTTCTATAGGCGAATCGCCCGGCTCTTTCTATAATTTCAGGATCGGAAAGGCACGGGTGGGATGACGGGTACGCAGGCCGGCCGGTTTCCAGGCTGGTATCATTTCATTACAGATGGAATTCTGCTCGTGGACGGGGATCTTCGTGTCGTCGACGCGAACCAGCGTTTCAGGGAGCTGTTCTCGCCGGGCTCCACTGGGAGCTGGGTCGGCGCGGAACTAGCCTCGATACTGGATCGGGGCCAGTTCGGCGATTTCTTCGAGGCGATCCTCGCCTCGCAGCGCACCGGCACCCGCAGCGACGCGCTCGGGAAATGGCACCTGGGGCGGCTCCTGGATGTCGAGATCAACCCGATTTCGGGGGACGCTTCGGGCGGCAGCTGCGTCATCGTCCGGGATATCACCGAGAAATATCGTTCCGAGGAGACCATTCACAAGAGCGCCATCATCGTGCAGCTCCTCCAGAGCGTCGCGATCGCCGCGAACGAGGCGACGAACTGGAAATCGGTACTGCAGAGCACGCTCCGCAATATCTGCGGTGCTTCAGGCTGGCAGTGCGGACTGGTTTTCGTGCCGGCGAAGGCCAATCCGGGGGAGATGAAGGCGAGCGGGATCTTCTACTCGCGTCCGGAGCTCGCGACGCGCCCGGACCTGGAACACGAGCTGATCCGATTGGCCCTGGGCATCGATATCTCCGCCAGGATGGCCGGATCGCCTCAGGCCTTCTGGATCAGCGATCTCGAGGATGACCCTGTCTTCAAAGGGAGCCGGGTGGAGAACGGGATCGGCGTGAAGTCGGTCTTTGCCTTTCCGGTTCGCCTGAAAGGCAAGGGTGTGGCGGCGCTCGTGTTCTTCTCGACGAGCCGGCTCGAGCCGGATCACCTTCTGATCGAGGTCTCCGACAACCTCGGCGACCAGATCGCGCGGGTGGTCGAGCGCGAGAGCTCTTCCCGGATCATCAGCGAGCAGCAGATGCAGCTCGCGGCGGCTTCCAAGCTCTCCGCCCTGGGGGAGATGGCCGGCGGAATCGCTCACGAGATCAATAACCCTCTCGCGGCCATCCATGCCCTCGCGGGCCAGCTGCGCGAGCTGGCCGAGGAAAACGAGGCGTCAGCCCCGATCGTCGCCGGGATCGCCGAGAAGATCGAACGGACCTCCATGCGGATCGCCAAGATCGTGAAAGGGCTCCGGGTGCTGGCGCGCGACGGCCAGAATGATCCGCTCGAGGTGATTGCCGTGCAGGGGATCGTCGATGACACGCTGGTGTTCTGCGCCGAGCGCTTGCGCGTGAGCGGGGTCGAGGTTTCGTTCGACGATACCTGTCCCAACGCGCGCATCAGGTGCCGAGGCATCCAGGTCGCGCAGGTTCTGCTCAATCTGATCAATAACTCGTTCGACGCCATCCAGGCTCGCGAGAAGCGCTGGATCCGAATCAAGGCGGAGGAGGTCGGGGCCTTCGTCGAGATCAGCGTGATCGACAGCGGCAAGGGGATCCCCTTCGACGTCCAGGAGCGGATGTTTCTGCCTTTCTTCACCACGAAGGAAGTCGGCAAGGGAACGGGCCTCGGCTTGAGCCTCTCGAAGGCGATTATGGAAGGACAGGGCGGCGGCCTGGTCTTCGATCCCACCCATGAGCATACGCGTTTCGTGATTCGGGTGCCGAGAGCCTAAGCCGTCCCCTCGGCCGGGCGGACGGCGCCGGGCGGGTGCGTTTTTCCCTGGAATTAAACAACAGATATGTAGCATGCTCTTAGCCTGAAGCGCGGGATGGGTCCCTTTCGCGCCAAAACCCAGGAAAAATGGAGTATTTGCGGTGAAAAACATCAAGGCATGGATGATGGCGGCTATCCTTCTGGTATCGCTTTGCTCGACGGTCGCGATCCAGTGGATCCAGGCCAAGGAATCAGCGACCCGACTGACCCAGCTGCGGGTGCTCTCGGAGAGGTCGACGCTGGCGGAACGGCTGATCGTGGAGGTGGAGAGATATCGGCGCGCGAGCGCGAGCTTCCGGAAGATGGGCGAAGGGGAGGCCGCCAATGCGAAGGAGAGGCTCCGGACGGAATTCGTCCGGAACGTGGAACTGCTCAAGGGCCTCGACGCCTCCGAAGAGGAGCGCGGCGCCGCCGGCCGAGCGATGGACCAGCTCACGGAATTCCTGCTGCTGAGCGCCCGGATCGAGCCGACGCTGTATTCCCGCGACTTCTATCAGCGTCCGGAAGCGCGCGAGATGCACGATTCGATCGTGGGCGCGCTCGAGCGGGTCGGGAAGCTCGCCAAGGCACGCGAAAGCCAGGTGACCGCTGGCTGGGACATCTCCGTCCGCCGCTTCCACCTGTGGAGTCTCGCGGTCGCGGCGGTGATCGCGATCGGGAGCGTGATTCTGTGGACGCGCTATCATTTCGCGTGGGTTCGCCCGACCCGCAAGCTGCGCGATCTGGCCGCCCGCCTCCAGTCCGGCGCGGGAGGGCTGGGACTTTCGGAAGCCGATGGAGCGACGGGTACCCTTCGGGGACCCCATGGCGAGGTGGAACAGGTGCTGCGCCAGCTCGCGCAGACGGCTCGGACCCAAAGCCTCGATCGGCATCGCTTCGTGACGGCCGTGGCGAGCGAGCTGCGGGCCCCGCTCGTAGCGTTGCAGGCCGGAGTCAGTTTCATCGAGAGCAACGCCTCGGATCCGACTCTTCAGGTGGAAAGGCAGGCCGCGCTGGACGCCGTCCGGAAAGGAGCTTCGCGCCTTTCCCGCACGTTGGATGACCTCTCGGACCTGGTGGATACCGAACAGAGCACGCTGAAGCTCGACGAGAAGATCGTCGATCTGAGGTCGTTGCTCCGGAGCACGGCCGAGGCCGCGGGAGGAAGCGACTCCTCCGGCGTGCGCGTGGCGATCCCTCCCCTGCCGATCTGGGCCCACCTCGACCCGAGTCGCTTCGAGCGCGTGCTCGTCCAGCTGATCTCCAAGGCGATGAGCTACCGCACCGATGCCACCGATATCGAGCTTTCGGTCGAACGGCGAATCACGCAGTCCTTCCGGGGTATCGAGATCCTGATCCAGGAAGGGGTAAGAAACGGCGTGAAAGCCGCCACCGGTCCGGTGCAGGATCTGCTCCGGCACTGGATCAGCGAGAGCGGCTTCGGCCTGGGTCTCGCCCAGAAGATCGTGCAGGCCCATGGCGGCTCGATCTCCGCGGCGGGAACCGAGGGCACCGGCGTCCGCTTCGCCATTCGCCTGCCCGCGGAGCGGGTGGCGGCCGGCCGCCTGCTCAAACCCTCCTCGATGGAGACGCTGGCGTTCGGGGGCTGAGTCCCGGGTTCAACGCGTTCCGAGCTTGCGACGGCGGTTGGCCGCGCGGAGCATCCGGGCGCGGGTGCGCCTTCTCTCGGTCTCCTCGCTCGTGCCGCGCCCAGGGCGCGGCGACGCGGTCGCGGGCTGCGCGGGGCTTTCCCGTCCGCTGGGATCCTGTTCGCTGGTCTTCGTCTTTGCCATGGAGAAGGACGATGCAAGAAACAGTCAAATTTCCGGCCTGAATGTCATATTCTTGGCGCGCGATATAGCCGACCTTTAGGTTTACAAAGGTTTTCCGCGGCCCTAGAATTGTTCCTATCCCTATGGAAATTTTCAAAAGAACCGTGCTGCGGACTCTGCTCTTGTTCCTTATCGGTTTCCCGATCGCGCAGGGGGCCGAAACGCCGCTGGATCGGGGGCTGCGACCAGAAAGCAGCGACGAGATCCCGAACGTGTTTCGCGACATGGGCGTGGTGCAAAGGCGCGCCATGGCGAAGGGTGGCAGGTTCCTGCTTTCAACCTTCGGTTCCTTCGATTTCTCCGACGGCCCGTTCAGCAACTACGCGATGAACGTCAATCCGGGTTACGCGATCAATGACTTCTGGGAAATCTACGTCAGCTTCGTGCCGGTCTACTTCACCTCACCCCGTTCGATCGTGAGCTACGTCGAGCAATTCGAGCTGGTCGGGAACAAGCGGATCACGCTGGTTCCCTCCAAGCCTTTGCGGCACATCGGCGGCGAGCTTCTCTGGGCTCCCGCGTACGGCAAGGACAGTCTCGGGGTCCGCAACGTCATCCGGAGCGACACCTTTTTCAAAGCCAGCTTCGCGAAGGTGACCTTCGAAGGGGACACCGGCTGGCGGTATGCGGTCGGGGTGGGGAAAACCTACTTCATGAGCAAGAATTTCGGCGTTCGGGTTTGCGTCAATTTCGGCAGGTTCCAGGACATCATCAACGAGGTGAAGGAATTCCGCACCGTCACTCTCCTGGAAACCGGCCTCATGGTCTACCTCTAGAAAGGAAGGAATCGGAAAATGGCAATCTTGCAGGCGCTTTCGACTTTGATCGAGCATGGCGGTTTCGCGACTTACCTCATCTTCATGGCGGGCACGACGCTTCTCGTGATCGGAACCGAGCGTCTTCTGACGCTGTTTCTCAGGATGTCCTTCAACGTCGAGGGTCCGATCGAGGCCATCCGCAGCCTCATCCTCGAGAAGAAGTACACCGACGCCCTCCAGATCTGCAACAAGCAGCCGGGCGCTCCGGAACTCGCGGTCATCAAGTCAGGGTTGACAGCCGTGGAAAACGGCCGTGAGGCCATGAAGTCCGCGCTGGGTGGCGCGGTCCTCGAGATCACGCATCGTTGCGAGAACCGCGTGGGCTATCTGGCGCTGATCGCGAACGTGGCGACCCTGCTCGGCCTGCTGGGTACCATCAGCGGCCTGATCAAGACCTTCGCCTCGATCGCGAACGCGGATGCGGCCGAAAAGGCCAAGATGCTTGGGATGGGCATTTCCGAAGCCATGTACGCGACCGCGGCGGGCCTGGGAGTCGGTATCCTGGCCATGGTCGTTCACACGGTCTGCACCTCGAAAGGCGACACGATCGTCGGCAATGCTCAGGACACCGGCCTGAAACTCATCACCTGGGTGGAACAATCGGAACGGATCTCCAAGACATGATCGACCAGATTTTCGCGAAAAAACCCAAGCGACGCGTCAAGGATCTGAACATCGTTCCGATCCTCGACATGTTGACCACGGTGATCTTCTTCCTCCTGATGTCGACGAGCTTCATGGAGTTCACGAAGCTGACGGTACCGCCATCGCAGGTGAGCGTGTCCACCTCGCAGTCGAAGGATCCGCCCGTATCTCCGAAGATGCTTCTTTCGGGCGCGGATGACGATCTGAGGGTGACCCTGCTTTGGGGCGGGCGGAGGCCCGGGGAGAAGCGCGAAAGGATCCGGGAGAGCGACCCGGTGAAGAGAAGAGCGGAGCTCGTCAAGGCGACGCAGAAGCTCACGGAGGATTTCGCGCTGGCGAATCCCGCCGAGAAGACCATCCAGATCGCACTGACCGCCAAGCTGGGCTATCAGAACCTGATCTCCATGATGGATGGCGTGCGCGAAAGCATGCCCGACGTCGTGCTGATTTCCCCGCTCGAGGCGGAGGCCCGGACCGGCAGAAGTGGAGGCAACCCATGAACGACGCCCTCATGCAAAGGCGGCATCGGCGCGAAGGACTGGAGCTGCAGCTGACCGCGATGATCGATATCTTCTCGATGATCGTCATCTTCCTCATCTTCGGGACCGTCTTCGGCGCGGCCGAACTCGTGATCCCATCAGGAATGTCCATGCCCCGAAGCATCAGCAAGGAGGGCGTGGAGTCCGCTCCGCGCGTCGTGATCGGAAAAGACTACGTGCAGGCGAGCTTCCTGAAGGAGAACATCCCCCTCGCGACATTCAAGGGCGAACAGGCACGGACTTTGGCGTCCTTCCGCGATGCCGCGAAGGACTACGTCAAGAGCCTGCCCAAGGACGCCAAGGGCTCCGGCGCCCTGTTGAACGTGATCGCAGACCAGGAAACGCCTTATGAGGACATCTTCGGGGTGGTCCGCGTGTTCCGGGAGTCGGGTTTCGAGGCGATGCTCTTCGTCGCTTTGGGCGAGGAAACCCAGAAATGAGACTGCTTGTCCCGGGGATGATCGCGATTCTTTCGATGGTGGCGGAAGCAGGCGCCGCCCCGACAGCTGCCCCGGCGCCCGCGGCCAGGGCGACCTCGCTCTATGCCCAGGCCCGGCGGCTGCTCGATGCCCAGGATTACCTGGGTTTCCGCGTCTTTCTGAAGAAGGCTTACTGGAAGAAGATCACCTACGGGGAGTGGTACGCGATCCGCTCGATGGTCAATAGCGAGGCCACCAATATCGGCTTCGACATGATCTACATCTGGAACCAGCGCAATCCGGTGGGCAAGTCGGCCGTTGACGGCGCGCTCGAGAAGGCCGACGCCTTGATGCTCGAGGGAAAGTTCCCCGAGGCTTTCAACGAATATCAGCGCGCCGCGGTCTCGCTCAGAAGCTATCTGGGACAGCTCCAAGTGGGAAACGGCCCGAAGCTTTACGCGCAGAGGATCAAGGACACCAAGGCTCTTTATCCCTATGTCCTGCACGGGATGGGTCGTGCGCTCTACGGGGCTGGCAGGTATTTCGATGCGATTCAGGTATACTCCTGGATCACCCCGGCTTATGCGCGATTCCGCCAGGTGCTCTTCGAGAAGATGTGGGCCGGATTCCGCGCGGGCAAGATCGAGGTCGCCCTGGGCTCGATCGCTTCGCAACGTTCGGCTTATTACTCGCGCTTTCTCTCGCCTGAGTCTTATCTGATCCAGATCTACATCTATCGCCGGTTGTGCCGGAACGAGGACCTCGATCAGGTTCTCGCCGAGATGAAGCTCTATGAGAGCGTCCTGGCCAAGGGCGCGGAGGCGGACTGGGCGGGGACGGATCTGGAAACACGGGTCCTCTGGGGCTTGGCGCAGTCCGCCGGCACGAGCCTGTTTCCGACCTGGGTGACCACGGCGGAGCGGGAAAAGGAAAAGAGCGAGATCCGAACGGCACTTCATCGCGCGTTCGAGCGACAGCGGCCGAAGCTGCTGGCCGACCTCAAGACGGCGAAGGCTTACGCCCAGCTGGCGAGCATGGCGGACACCGCCGCGCTCAAGCCCATCGAGCGCCTCACCAGTCGCGAAGCCCTTCTCAAGCTGGATCTGGAGATCTGGCCTGCGGACTCCTCCGAAGAGTGGGTGGATGAGGTCGGGCTGCACTATTTCACGGGAGATAGCTTGTGCAATCAAGTCAAGAGCGGCTCCTGATTTCGGCGGTTTTCCTGCTCTCTTTCGCGTTGAGCGCGCTGCCGGCAACAGCGATTGCCGCCATGGGCTCGCTCGATGGCGGTTTCCTTGGCGCGGGTGCGCAACCGACCCCTTCGCCGACGGCGAAAGTCGAGCGCCCGCTGAAACCCGGAGCCGTCAAGGGGCTGCGCGAAGGGCCCTCCGACCTCGAAGGAACGGCTGCGAAAACCTACGAAACGGTGAAGAGCCTCACCCACCTGCTGAAAGTCACGCCCCAGGGTTCCCGACGGACCCGGCTGCTGCTGAACCGCGCCGCCGCGATGAACCTCTACGTGCGGCAGACGTTGCTCGCGAGCAATCGCCTGAAGGCCAGCGAGAACGAACGCAAGTGGTTGCAGGGTGCCGTGCGGGACGCGACAGAGGCCTTGAGCTCGCCTCACCAGGAGAAGGACACGACCCTTCGGGCGCACAGCATCCTGGGGATCTCCAAGCTCTATCTCGATGAGCCACGCGAGGCACGCGAGCATTTCCTGAAGGTCCTCAAAATCAATCCCATCGCCGAAAATGCGGGCTGGATCGGGCTGTTCCTGGCCGAGGACTACTTCGAGGAAGGCAATTTCGCCGAAGCTGCGAAGTATTACAGGGGCTTCTACCCGCGAATGTCCGCCCAGCAGAAAGAGCAGGCGCTCTACAAGCTCGCCTGGTGCCATATCAACCTCAATAGCGAGAAGAAGGCCGAGGAGCTCTTCGTTTACCTGATCAAGAACAACGCCGGCAGCGGCGCGGCCAAGGACAGCGCGCGCGATCTGGCGTACCTCATCACGCACAAGAAGAACCCCGCTGACGCGATCCGCTCGACGACGGCGATCTTCAAGAAGCCCGAGGAGAAGATCGAGTTCCTGAACCATGTCCGGGCAAACCTCGAGGCCCAGGAAGCGGTGGACCTGCATGCCCAGGTGGTGGAACAGCTTCTCAAGCTCGAGACGGATAGCGGCAAGTTGCTGGAGCTCCTGCTGGCGAACCTGCGGGTGACCCGTAGGGGTTACGCGTCCCGGCAACACATGGCGGCCTTCCTGAAGCTGGTGAATTACACCAACTCCGTGAAGCTGGCGCCAAACGGAGACGAGTTCGTGCGAGTGCAGCCCGTGGTCGAGACCGAGCTTCGCACCCTGATGAAGGCCTATCTTGACAGCTTCGCCGAGCGGGCAAAGACGCCGGAGAACCTCAGCCACGAGGAGCTCGGCCAGGCGATGAAGAAGCAGTTCGAGTTCTTCAACAAATATTTCCCCGAATCGAAGCTGCGTCCGAACATCGTCAATCTCTGGCTGGACGTCTGCCTGAATCTCAAGGATTGGCAGTGCGTCGGCAACGTCTCGGAAATCGTGCTTTCGGAAAAAGGCGTGCTGGCTACCTACGTCGAGCGCGCTTACGTGGATCAGCTCGCCGCGCTCGAAGAGCTTCGAAAGACGGCGAAAGCCGACACCAAGGCCGAAATCGAGGCCAAGCGCATCGAGCGCATGAAGGAATTCGTGAAGGGCTTCGAGAAGTCTCCGCAGTGGATCCGGGTGGCGAGGCAGTACACATTGCAGCTCATCGCGGAGAACAAGCACGCCGACACGGTCATCTGGCTCGACAAGATCTATCAGAGGGAGCCGACGCCCGACGCCTTCTTCCGTCTGCAATGGGCCCGCTTCAAAGGCAGTGAGTTCGATGCGGTGCTCGGTGATTCGCGCTGGAAGGCCCATGGCAAGGCCGAGGAGCGGCTCGTGGAGCTGTGGCGAGAGTCCTCCCTGGCGTTGGCGATGGCTTCCCGAAAGAGCGGGGATGGCGATGCCTACCGCAAGAACATCCGCCGCTTCCTCGAGCTCAAGCCTGACGCGAAGAAGGCGCAGGTCGGGCGGCTCGATTACTTCCAGTTCCTGGTCGAAAAGGAGAACTTCGCGGAGCTCACTTCGGAGCTGCAGACGCTGCCCTCGGAGGAGCGGCAAGGCAAGGCTTTCGCCGGAGTGTTGAGCCGCACCTGGCGAGCCGACATGGAGCAGGGACGCTTCAAGGAAGCCCAGCGCCTCGTCGCCGGTAAGATCGAGAGCGCCGATCCCGAGCTCACCTATATGCGCCTCGTCTCCCATCTGGTGGCGGGCGATGTCCCGGGCCCGCGGCTGCTCGGGGCCCTGAACGCGGCTCAACGCGAGTATGTCCTGGGCCTGCTCGCGATCGTGAAGCCAGCGGTGGTGGTAGGCCATTTTTCACGCGATCCAGCGAGCTCTCAGGCCGAAAAGGACATCCTCGCCCTGGCGATCCGCCTGGCCAACGGCGACTGGGAGATCCGCAAGACCCCGCGTAACGTGCGTCTGCTGGGCGATGGCTTCGCGTTCAAGGTGCCTGAGGCCAAAGGCATGCTCCCGAGCGAGAAGAAAATCCGCGCGGTGCGCTTCCCTTCCCCGACCCTCAAGCCCAAGACCCTGGCGGTACGGATACAGGCGCTCGTGACCGACACCCGCAAGATCCGCGAAAGCGTTTCCAGGGAGATCGTGGGCAAGCCGCCCGAGGTGCAGCTGCGCGCCATCGAGGCCGCCCGGGACCTCGAGAAGAAGGTGGCCGAGACGCTGATCAATTCGCCGGTCCCGCCGGAGCTCGAGATCAAACAGATCGCGGAGTATCAGGAGGCGCTGAAGAGCGCGGCCAAGGAGTTCGAGGATCAGTCGGTGGAGTTCGAGCGCGTGGCCGTCTCGGCTCGAGAGGCGATCTCCAAGGGCAAGGCCAGGCGAGACGAGCGCAGGATCCCCACCCCTCCTCACGGGGCCTGGGAATGGCCGCGTTCGCTCGAGTCGGATCCGTCAGTGAAGCTGGTGGCTGCCGCGGCGCAATCAGGAAATTATCTCGGAGCGCATGCGCTGCTCGATTTGCTCAGATCCACCAAGGTGAAGTCCGACCAGGACTATTTCCGGATCCGTACCGGCCTGATCCTGGCGACCGGGGTGACGGAAGCCCATCGGATGTATCTCCTCTCGGAGCTCGAGGCCAACAAGCAGGATTCGCTGATCGAGGAATGGCGTAAGCTCGCGGCTGAACCTAAAGGAGAGGGCGCACTATGAGAACCATCAGATATTCAGTGCTCGCGTTCGCGCTCGCAATGGCTCTTCCCGCGCTCTCGGCCGAAAAGGCGGACGTGTTGGACTTCGACGCGGACGTCATCGAGGGCCAGAAGAAGACGCCGGAAGTCTTCTTTCAGATGGAAGTCGAGAAGCCCTCGCTCGATGCAGTCCTGTATCAACGGCGTGACTTCAATGACTTTCATGCCGTCGACAGCAAGCAGCGCCCCCGCCAGTCGGATTCGCCCAGAGGAGCCGCCAAGAAATGAAGATCCTGACCGTCTCGCGCAGCAAACTGGAGCTCACCCGCGCTCATCTACGCAAGCCGCTGATCACGATCGGTCGTTCGCCGACTTGCGACGTGGTACTGCGCGCGCCCGGAATCAAGGCGATCCATTTCCTCATCGAGTGGATCGGCGCGGGCGAATTCGATTCATCGCAGGGCGCCTGGGCGATCGTCGATATCGGCGGCGGAGCGGATTCGGCCGAAGGGATCGTGCTTTCTACGGAGCCGGTCCAGTTCGGAGACCTGCTTTTCTCCTGCATCGAAGATAAGCTCGAATCCAAGGAGGTCATTGGCGGAAGAATCCTCGAAAACCTCGAGACCAGCGCGAAGAGCGGGGGCGCCGAGATCCTCGAGCTCGTTCAGGTCCGCGTGGACTCCGGCGCGATCGAGGAGGTTTCGCATCTGCCGTTGAGCGTCGCCAGACGCGGTCGCCCCGAGCGCGTGCTGGAGAAAGTGCCGGAAATGCAGGTCGAGTGGGCGGGCGCCTCGGGCGTCGAGGAGCTCATCCGCGTCCTGCTCGACGAGATGCCTGGCGCCGAAGTCTTCAACCGCGGACAGAAGCTTGTATCCGCGCGGGCGCACGGATTGAAGTCCAGCGATGTACTGCAGATCCGCTGGCGCGGCAGAGACTTTTACCTGAGATTCGTCGAGGAGGTGGTCTCTCCCCCGATCGAACGCGATGTGGTCGGCGATCCGCTTCTCAAGCGTCTGATCCGGGGCATCCTTCTCGCGGCATTCTTGTTCCTGCTGGTGCTGCATTTCCTGCCGAAGCCCGAGCCGGAGGAGCCGCCCCCGCCGCGCATCGCGACCGTAGAGGTGCCGCCGCCGCCGAAAGCCGAGACTCCCCCGCCTCCTCCGGAGTTGCCAAAGGCTGAGCCTCCGAAGGAAGAGCCGCCCAAGGAGGAGCCGAAGAAGGTCGAACCACCGAAGCAGAAGGAACCGCCAAAACCGGTGAAGCAGCCGAAGCCGGTACTGGATACGAAGGCTCCCGCCGTGAAAAGGCCGGCCAAGGCCGCCGCGCCGCGCTTTGAAACAAAGCCTGCGCCCAAACCCAAGGCGGGATTGAACTCTCCGGCCTCCACGGTGAAGGACGTCAATAGCGTGGGCATCCTCGGCGCGCTCAAGTCCGCCCCCGCGAAAGGCAAGGGCGTTCGCGCCGATAACATCATCAACGAAGGGATCGTGACCGAGTCCGTCTCGGGCCAGGAGGAGGCCAAGATCGTCCTTCGGAATCCTCCTTCCGGCACGCTGGGTACTGGAACTGGAGGCAGCCCCAGGGGCACAGAAAAAGCGGATCTCAGCGCGGCCTCCACCACACTGGCGGGCGCAGGCAAGTACGACCCGAATTCGGTCGGGCCCATTGCCAGCAAGGGCGGAGCTTCGGGCTACAATATCGGAAGCGGCCTTGCCGATGGGGGAGTCGGCACGGGCTCCGGGAAGGATATCGGCGCGATCGAGTCCGGTGCCTTCAACGTCGAAGGCGGTGGCTTGGATCGCGAGACGGTCCGGCGAGTGATCGCTTCATACCGTGGGCAGATTCGCACTTGCTATGAGCGGGCGCTGCTTTCCGACTCGAATTTGGCCGGGCGCGTCGTGTATCACTGGCGCATCAGCGCGGATGGAACTGTGGTCAGTTCGGAAATCATGAAATCCACGTTATCGTCGGACTCGCTCCGGGCCTGCGTCCTTGAAGTCATTCGGAAAATGGCCTTCCCGCGGGCGACCAACGGGAAGTCCACGCGCGTGATCTATCCATTCGTCTTCCAGGGCAAGAGATAGGCCGATCAGGGTGTGTCTTACGGGACGCAATTTCGGGTAATTTTGAATTTTGTCACAATGGAGACATGTCAGAATCTCGATGGATTTTCGTAAACCGTAAGAATTCAGGTGAAACAATTATCGTTTCGGATCTCGAGTCCGCGCGCGCTCTTTCGAGGCTGCTGAAGTCCTTCGGAACAAGCGACTGGATCGTTCGCCAGGAAGCATCGCTCGATGAGCTTTACTCGGCGCCGACCGAAGCCGCTCGCGTGGCGCCGCTTCCCGAAGCCGCGCCCGAGCCCAAGCTGCAGCAGCCGGTGGTTGAGCCGGCCATGCCCATCCCTCCCCCGGTGTATGCTCCGGCGCCCGCCAAGCCCGTCGCGCCGCAAAGCGCGCCATCCGCGCCGATTCCGCCACAGCCTTCTTTCGTCGCTGAGCCCGTCGGGGGGGCCGAAGCGCCTGACCTTTCGGGACCTCCGATGGCTGAAGGGGTTCCGCCTCCGTTTTACATGACTGAACGCAAGAGCGGCAATCGGCGCTATCAGCGTTACAACGTGGAATTCCGCGTGATCCTGGTGTCCGGTAGCCGAAGCTTCCGGACCTTCAGCAGCAACGTTTCGGTGGGTGGCATGCTGCTACGCCAGAAGGTTCCGGTTCCCATGCTGAATCAGATATGCCGGGTATTCATCGGCAGCACGACCTCAAACGAGAACATCGAGCTCAGCTGCAAGGTGATCGGCGATCCGACCAATCCGCGGCGCCTGACGTTCGGAGAGTGCGATCCGGCGTCGCTGAAACGGCTCGAGAACTGGATCATGCACGCGGCAAGCGCGACAAAAGCGGCCTGAGTCCTCAGACCGGCTCGACGCTGATCTCGACCTGGAAGGGACCGGCGTCCGTCTGGACCGGGATCACCACCGCCATTCCCCGGCTCAGGTGATGCACATGCAGCTGCTGTCCGCGTACGATCGCCGGGATCGCGCGCTGCACGTCGTAATTCTTGTAGTTGTTCAGCTCCGCCTTGGCCTGGCCGAAGATCATGTTGAGCAGCTCGCCGGCGGCATCCTCGGTCTCGCGCGTGATCTCGGTGTGTTTCTCGCCGAGCATGTTGGAATAGATGAGCAGGAAGACGGTGGCCGGAAAGCAAAGCGCGATGGAGCCGCTGTACTTGGAGCTTGCCATGCTGATCACGCCGGCGATGTCGGTGCTGAAGCGCTCATCGGGCTCCTTGAGACGCGGGCTTCCGATGGAGATTTTGGTGTTAGCCTGGATCTCGATCGTGCTCTTGACCGCGTTGATGAACGGCGTGAGCAGCTCCATGTCGAATTGGGAGGCCGCTTTCTGTTCGGTCTTCAGGCCCGCGCTGACCATGGCGTCATCAAGGTCTTTCTTGGGCGAAAGAACCGAATCCAGTCCCCCGGCCTTGACTTGAAGCGCGAGGCTGTCGCGCAGGTTGATCGTGGCGACGTAGCTGCCATGTTTTTTCAAGGCTTGATGGAAGAGCATGAACGGCCGGTAGGCGACCACGTCGATCGTGGTGACCTTCGCGAAGTCCAGCGCGTAAAGCTTCACGGGTTTCTTGACCCATTCCTTCACGAGATCGAGGAGCTCGTGCGCGGCCTTGACATCCAGATTTTCAGGGCACTTGAGGACGACGACCGACGGCTTCTCTTCGATCTGGAAGACGCTCATTTTCCGCCGAACCTTTTGGTGAAGATCGCGCCCAGCTTTTCCTGGAATGCCTGCGGGGTGAAAGGCTTGATCACGTAATTGTCGACACCGGCGACGATCGCCTCCTTGACCTGCGTGGCTTCCGCCTCCGCGGTCACGAGCAGGAAAGCGACGTCTTTGTAAGAGGAGCTCGCCCGGCACTTCTTGAGCAGGTCGATGCCTTTCATCTCGGGCATGTTCCAGTCGCTCACGATGAAGTGGTAAGGCTGGCCGGCGGCGGCCGCTTTTTCGAGGTTATCCCAGGCGACGGTTCCGTCGTTGGCTTCGGCGATCATCGTGACGCCCAGGCCTTTCAGCTGCTGCGTGATGATCTTCCGCATGGTGAGCATATCGTCAACAACCAGAAAGCGCAGCTCGGCATAACCAGCCATGAATCAAATCCTCCGTTGAACCAAGTTTAAATGATAGCTGGGGAAGCATTAAAGTAAATGCAGAAATGCGGCTCAGGAGCCGAGGATGAAGGTCACGGGACCGTCGTTCACGAGCGAAACCTTCATATCGACTTGAAAGATTCCGGCGGCCGTGTCGACACCGGTTTGACGGCTGACGCTCAGCGCTGTTTCGTAGAGCGCTCTGGCGAGCTCGGGCCGTTCGGCTCCGGTGAAGCTGGGACGGCGTCCGGCGCTGCAGTCGCCCGCGAGGGTGAATTGCGATACGATCAGGTGGGCGCCGGCGATGTCTCGGAGGGAGAGATTCATCTTGCCCGCGCCGTCCTCGAAGATCCGCAGGTCGCAGATTTTTCGGATCAATTTCGTCGCCTGTTCCTCGGTATCCCCCTTCTCGATCCCGAGAAGGGTGAGGATGCCCTTGCCGATCCTGGAAACTTCCTTTTCGTCCACGGTGATCGAGGCTTCGCGCACGCGCTGAATGACGGCTTTCATACGGGAAGCATATCCCTCGACGGGATTTTGTCCTAAACTAAAGAAACGATGCTGAATGTCATTAAAGAGTTCCGCAAGAACGCGCTCGAGGTCCGACTTGTCGGGACGATCGAGGAGGATACCGACCTCGCCCAGCTCATCGGCGATTTCCCGGGCGAGCTTCACGTGAACTCCAAGGAGGTCTCGCGCCTGAGTTCCCATGGCGTGCGCCACTGGATCCGCTACTTCAGGGGACTTCAGGAGCGTGGCGTGCACGTGAAGCACGTGGCTTGTTCCTCCACGATCATGCAGCAGGTGAGCTTCATCAGCAATTTCATCGAGGACCTCTCGAGCATCGAGTCGGTCTGCGTTCCTTATCTTTGCCAGCGGTGTCGCGGCCAGTTCGTCTCGGTCGTGAAGGTCAAGCAGCTGATCAAGCTCAAAGCCCAGGTTCCGCCGATGTCGTGCCCCAAATGCGGGGTTGGAACGGCGCGCTTCGATGATATCGAGCTGGAGTACTTCTCGTTTCTCAACAAGCTGCAGACGCGTTGAGCGGCCCGCGGCGCCGATGGCGGTAATTCAGAAACAGCACGTCGCGGTCGCGCTGCGGTACCGGGTATTGCGCGTGACCCGTGGCAAGCCGCGCCTTGCGAAGCGCGCGGGCCTCGTGTTCCCAGAAGCGAAGGAGCGCATTGATTCCATCCTGCACCTCCGCCCGATTCTTGCGGGCAGCGGCGTTTTCCACGAGGCGCAGGATGAGTGACTCGAGCGCGCCGTTGGATTCGCCCTTCCAGAACTCCTGCCAGAGATCCGCCCATTCCCCCGGCACCCTGCGGAAGCGGAAGAGGTAAGAGCCGCGCTCCTGCGCGCGGGCTCGTCCCGGCATCCGGTGGCCCACATAGGAGAGCAGTCGCATGAGCGCGAAGAAAGCCTCACCGGTGATGAACCGCGAGCGGAAGGCGCCATGCATCTCGAAGCCCTGTCTGGCGAAGGCCTCGAGCTCGCAGGTATAGCAGAAGGAGACCGCGTCGGCTTCCCAGCGCATCCCGACGGCGGGGTAGAGGAAGGAAAATGCCCCCGCCACGTTGAAGCGAGGCCGATGCTCCTGGATCAGCCGTGTCTCGAGGATCTCGGCCTCGAGCTCGCTCGATGCGAGCCGGTGCTCGATCCGGGTGGCGCAGCGGACGATCTCGCGCATCTTGAGGTGCTTTTTTCGGCGTTTGGCGTTGCGGTACTGCGAAAGCCTTCGCCGCAGGTTCTTGGCCTTGCCGACATAGATGAGGGTGTCTGCGGCGTCGAAGACTAGATAGACTCCGGGCAAAGGAGGAATGGAGGCCAGGAAATCATCCCCCAGATTTTTGTCGAAAGTCTTGAGGCGAGCCACGCTCGTGATTGTCACCCGTCGCGGCCGATCTGTCTATTGTTCTCCCCTGGGGAAATTGCTACTCGAAATCCATGGGGAACAATGCCGTTGAAAAGCCCAAGGCCCGGGAGCTGGCGCTGCGACGCCTCAGCCTGCGCGAGCATTCGGCCGCGGAGCTGCGGACGTATCTGCGGCGCAAGGGGTTTGCCGAGGGGGAGGCCGACGAGGCGATCTCCGAGCTCGTGACGAAGGGCCTGATCGACGACCGCCGTTTCGCGCGCGCATTCGCGCGCGCCCAGGTGATGCGCGGCAAGGGGCCCCGGCAGATCCTCGCGGGTTTGCGCGCCAAGGGCGTAAGAATCGAGCTCGCCGAGGTGAGCCGGATCTACTCGGAGGTGTCGGAGGTCGATGAGCTCCAGGCCGCCCGGCAGCTCCTCGAGCGGCGTTATCCCAAGGCGGCCCAGGATTTCAAGGAGCGCCGTCGGGCCTTTCAGGCGCTGCTTCGCCGGGGCTTTTCGGCTGAGGTGGCGCGCCAGTGCCTGCGGTTCTCCGGAGCTTCGGGCGACCCCGAGAGCGATTGAGCTCGCGTTTTCGCTATTGGCTTAGCCCCGGATTCGATGTTAAGAGGTTCGAACGTTGGCTGCTGACGTGAGGTGAAGTGGCGCTGCCATGAAGCGGTGCGTCAGACTGCTATCGTTCTTTTAAATACTTGGTTGGAGAGGTGTGAGAGCGGTTGAATCAGCACGCCTCGAAAGCGTGTGAACCCTAACGGGTTCCGAGGGTTCGAATCCCTCCCTCTCCGCCATTTAAAGTCAGTAGCGAACGACAAAATAATCTAAGTAACGAAAATCACGAATCAAAGGTTTCAACGAGTTAGCAAGATCAGAACAAGGCGACGATCACGAACCATCACAGGAAATCACGGTCGTTGTCTTAGAAAAATCTTACTGAAGTCTTAGTCGAACGCAGCCTCTCACGAGCGTCCCGCATCCACTTTTTCTTGTCCCTAAGAGTCCTAACCAAAACAGGAAAGGCTTTCTATGGACAACAATTCCGTTCAGCAAAAATTAGGTCGCACACCCATCGAGGTCATTTTTGAATTCGTGTGCACGAAGCCAACTCTCACGATTTATCGCGGAGTCAAGGCAACCGACGGCGGCTACCGCATGGAGAAACGCGGAAGCACAGCTAAGAGGTTTAGACCCATCATGTGGAGTGGCGACAAGGACTCACTCTACGTGCACAAGAGCGCGGTCGAGAATTGGCATCGAACGGGTGCTCTGCCGTTCTCATTTCTTGCACCTTCGGAACAAATCTAAAAGGAGCGTCACTCTATGAACCTAATCAATCGAATCATTTTAGGGGTCGTGAAACTGGCGTTAGTGATCGGTGTTGCCGGAGGGCTAACTGACCTGACCCTCGCTATGAGGAGCGAAGCCGCCCGTGCCCACAGGCAAGGGCTCGTGAGCCTTAAGCGGCTCAACACCGCACTCATCGGCCCATAACCAATATTGTCGGCTCTTCTCGGGGCGAAGTCAGACTTTGCCCCGTCCTCATCTGTTTTAGAAGGGCTTGCTATGAATGAAAATCCGATGGTCTTGGACCCACAGTCCAAGGTTTTTCTATATTTGCGTTATGCGCAGCGAATGGATATGTGCGAAGTAGCTGCGGCGCCCGAGTAGATTGCAGCCGGGCACGTTTTCGCTTTACATATCGCCGAAGGTTTCAAGCCACTCTAAAATATGTTTTTCTTTTCGAGACGCAGTTTCCGATGTCTTCAGCTTTTTCGTCGACGGTTTTGCTTTATTGAGAGCTTCTTCTTTCATCTTCATACTGATCTCGACGTAGCCATGCGTAGTGTTGAGATCGACGTGCCCAAGCCACGCCTTGATAATCGTGATGTCGACGCCGCTTTGAAGAAGGTGCATCGCGGTCGTATGGCGGATCGTATGCGGACCAATCTTTTTCTTTGCAAGCGACGGCGCTTTCGCGCAGGCGTACCTAACATAGTCGTTTAAAATATACCGAAGGCCGAAGCGCGTGAGTTTTGCGCCTGAAGCGTTGGTAAAGAGAGCGTCGTTGTCACTCGCGGCACCTTTGCCACGCGCTTTCATCCATTGTTCGATCGCAGAAGCTGTCTCCGGCCACAGCGGAACTTGGCGCGTTTTATTTCCTTTGCCGTGTAGGATGGCGAGCAGAGGCCTCTCCAAGCGAAGATCACCGCAAGTGACATCGCAAAGCTCCTGTGCCCGGGCTCCTGTATTGTAGAGGAACATGAGGGCTGCGTAATCGCGGACACCTTTTTCGGTTGATCGATCGACAGCACCAAAGATCGCTTTCATCTCCGAGCGCTCTAAATACTCTACCGGCCGATATGGAACTCGTTTTGCTTTCACATGGAAGATCTTTTCGTATTGCGCGATCCTCGTTGGATCCATGTTCATCAGGTAGCCAAAAAAACTCTTCAAAACCGCCAGGCGCTGGTTTGTGGTCTTGGCTGCGTTTTTTCGCTTGATTGCGCAGTCTTCGATAAAATCTAAAATCGATTTTGCGGTTAGGCTATCGAGTGTAAGTCTTTGGATTGCAACATCGCGAGATAAATATTTTAAATAGAGTTTGATGGTATCCCGGTAAGCAATAATCGTATGCGGACGAAGACCGCGCTCAACTGGCAAGTGCGATTCAAAATACGCTTGTACGAGGCGAGTTAAACTGCCGGTAGGTGTTTTCACTTGGACCATCCGAACTTCGATGAAGCCTCTTGCATCAAGCTAAAATCCGGATGCAGGTAATATTGTGTTTGGTAAATGCTGACGTGCCCTAAGTACGTCGCAAGTCTCGCCATCATTGGAGAGGCTTTAAACCTTTCTGGCTCTCGGTAGATGCGCGCCATCGTTTGGCTTGCGAAGTTGTGTCTGAAGTCGTGAACCCTGGCCTGCCTTCCGTCGTTACTCTTTAATTCAAGATCCTTTGCGATTTGGTTAAAAAAGTGGCTGATGCTACTGCCACTGAGATCGCCGCCGTGGCGATTGACAAAAAATGTCGACTTCGCACTCGTTGGATAGCCGCCTTTCACTTTACGTGCGACATGTTTTTTCAAGGCCTGCACGACGCTCGAGCCAACCGGTATGAAGCGGTCTTTAAAAAATTTCGTTTGTCGGATAAATAAAATGCCGCGCTCTAGATCGACATCCTCATGCCGAAGCTTCTCAATTTCTCTGCGCCGCATACCCGTGCACCACAGAAGCCCCAACACGCAGGCGTAAGACTCGCGCATAAAACGCGGCAGGGTTTTCGTCTCGCGAGCCCTTTGCATCACACGCCGGATGTCGCCTTCAACCAATGGGCAATAGCGTGGGCGGTAAGCGTACTTCGGAAGCAGCGTTTTATCTGGCACATAGCACTTCACACCACGGCCAACAAGGAAGCGGCAAAATTGCCGGATGTAGCTCACCTGCGCGCGCCGTCCGGAGAGAGCGTGGTGCTTGATCGAGTGAAGGTAATCGAGCAACACCACGCGCTCAATGGTTCTGTGTTTCGGGTAATTTTTTAAAATAAACTCATTCAGTTGGTATAGGCAAATCGCCTCCGTTTCAATCACGCGACCTATGGCTGATCTCAGCTCAAGATGCCGCTCCATGAGCTTCCCGACGTGACCTTTCCATTTTAACGTCGCCATTATTTCTCCCCTTCCGGCCAAGACCGCGTGAGCGGCCTTAATTGCTCAACACTTGATTTCGTGTAAATGAACGTCGTCTGAAGTGATTTGTGACCAAGTAAATCCGCAATCGATTTGATCGGCTCGTTTTGCTCTAGCAGGCCGTTGATAAAGTCACCCGACCGCCGAAACTTCGGTTAGATTCTCGGTATGCGTGGACAGGTCAACGAAGCGCCGCAGCTTTTCGCCATGTTTCAGGTCGAGGAAAGGATCCGGAAGGATCACCCTCTTCGTCAGGT
>JAMPXJ010000041.1 GCA_023701205.1 Oligoflexia bacterium | reverse complement strand
TTGCCTCCCACATATCGTGGACTTTGACCCCGGAAATCGGGGTGATAAACTGCCGCTCGGGCATGGGCGGTTCCTTTCGTTAAAATTAAGTGTAAGCAACTCAATTCTAACAAAACCGTTCATGCCCCTCGTTTTGATGAAGAGCCGCCGGAAAGAACCTCGCTTGCTCAGGAGGTTGGTGAGATGAAACGGAAAGTCGCATGTAATGCCCGCGTGAGCACGGATCAGCAGTCCACGGGGCTAGAAGCCCAGGTGCGGGCACTTAAGGACTACTGCGAAAAGAACAGCATTGCTGATTCGAGATCTTTGCTGACGAGAACTACAGCGGAGCCAAGGCCTCACGCCCGGCGCTCGGCCGGATGATGGCTGCCGCAAAAAATGGGGAGTTAGCCACGGTAATCGGGTACAGCTTCAGTCGTTTTGCCCGATCGACCACGCATCTTCTCTCCGCGAGACCAGTTCACCGATGGGTCGAGCGTTCTTCACCGTCATCGCCGCGATTTCGCAGCTTGAACGCGACTTGATCGCCGAACGCGTAAAAAACGGCCTGAGGAATGCTCGCGCAAAGGGCAAACATATCAGACGAAAGAAACAGCTGAGCGAAACTAGCGCATTCTACGGGTACGCTCGCTCGGGATCCAGCCATATTTGATCCCGACTGCGCGAGACAGTCAGGAATACTGCCGAGCTTGACCGGGAATATTTCAAGATTAGGAAAGCTAAAGTTAACTGTCTAGCAAATGAATGATAACAAAACGCGGCTATTCAGTTACTCGTCTAGTCGATCGCGAAAATCATGACGGCCATGACGCTTTCACCTCAGCATGTTGTAGGTGATTTGATCGAACGGGAAAAACTCCTTGGGGAAGAAGGGCTATTTCCGCTTCTTCGTTTCCCTGGGAATCGAGGGACGCGCGGCAGGATCGAAAGGATAGAGCAGCTGGAAATACTGGAATTTTGCCTTCCCGCTTTTCGCCAGCCTGACGACCTCTGGAATCCTCTCCAGCAGATGGTCCCCGGCGGGCGCAGATGTGCCCTCTTGCCTGGATTTTACCACTGCGTCGTAAAGCTCCCGATAAGGTGAGGTCCCTAGCTGCAGCTGCTCGTACATCTGAGGCACGTTGAAGGACTGGTTGTAGTTCACATGATCAATGGGCCTGCCGTCCTTACCCAGGGTCGGCACCAGCCTTGCCCAGTCCACATCCACATGGAAGGTCTCGGCCCCGAGCCTGGGGTAGAATCCCAGCGCCCCCATCCGATCGAGCCACGGAGGATCCCCGATCTGCCAAAATCCCTGTCCCGACAGCATGGGCTGCGAATGGGGAATGGGACTCGATCCGAAGCGGGTATAGTTCTCCACCACGGAATCGATGAAAAGACGGGAAAGCCCCGCTCCGCGCAGGCCTTCCTTCTCGATGACGAAATTAGCGATGTGATGGAATCCCTTCGGCTTGTAGCGCTCCGCCTCCGGCAGCGCGAACTTATCGAACCATTTATGTCCCGGGATCCCATCAGCAAGGACATTGAAATCCACCTGCTCCCTGATTCGGCCGGTATTCAGGTTATTGTACATGCTGGTGAAGAAGAAGAGACCATCCTCCTCCTTGGAGACAAGAAGGGTTCCGATCACCTCTCTCTTCCCGTCGCCCGCGTCCCGCGACATGACGAAACGGTGGCCGGCCTTTCCCCAACGGTTCTTCACTCCATAGGGCGAAATCAGCTCCTGTTGGACTCTTTCGGCGACCTGTGGCGGGAGATAGCCGCCGTGGGTGTACTTTGCGTCCTGGAGCGACCGCGAGAGCAAGCTCGAGACGGCCGTCGCCATCTCTGGCTCATCCATGCTCGCGATTCCCAGCTCTATTTCCATGGTGAGGTCCTTGCCGCTGACTGGATCCTTTGCGGGGTGCCTGATCGTCACGAATGGCGCAGCATCTGGATGGGCCGAAGTACCGGGAGCGCGTACATAGGACCTGCGAAGTGTGGAGGCTTCCACGAATCGGGCTCTCGGATCCAGATTGATGTACTTGAGCGCCTCATCCCCGTAATCGGCGAAGCTCCTGGCGCAATTCGACGTGAGCGGTATCGAACCGCCGGGAAAAGCAATTACGTCGTTTGCCGGGCCGGCCAGAACTCCTGGCTGGGCAAAGATGGCCGAGAATATGACCAAGAAGAGCTTGAGGCCTTTGAAAATGGACGTGCTCACCCCTGAGAGTCGGTTGCAGGTGACTTGTCCTGAGTCAAGCCGCATGCCTCGTAAAGCCCGGTTGGACGGATTTCATCGAAAGTCCATTCCATGAAAACGGCGACATGGTTTGCAAGGGGCGACATTTCGGCCTTGGCCACACGGGAACACTTGCCCAATCAAGTGTTTAATGTGCGGCTCCTGACCTTGCTGGCATGGACTGATCGGGAGCAATGTCCTCGCCGTCTCTAGCGTTATCCATTACGTTCTTGATTGGGTTGCCAGAATCTAAGATTGACCTTGAGTCTCTTATGTACCGCTTACCTTGACACATCACTTCTGTTTCAGAAACTATTTCGCAAGCCCCTTTGCCCACGTTGGGGCAGCCGGGGCCCGGGCAGTTCGCCCAGAAGTTAGATTTCTCCTTTGCAGGCTTGCTCTTGGCGCCTGGAAGGATTGGGCGATCTGCGGGGCAACCGGGCCCCGGGCAATTTTTCCAATAATCTGGATCATCACTCCAGCTCAGCTCCGGGATCGAGAAAGTTGATATGAAAAGTAGGGCAAACAGAGTACCTATTCCAATTTTCATGAAATCCTATCGTCGAACTCGAGGGGATTCTTTAGCCGCGTGATCAACGGGATCAGCCAGGGCCGCTATGAGCTCGCCATGGAGCGCGTGCACGAAACCTTCGGTATCGCATGCCTATCCATGCTCCGAGCAAGTTGACCGACTCGAGCCGGTCTGCCAGAGTTGACCCATGTTCCTCCTCTCGTTCTTCGCGGCGACACTGGCCTGGGCTTCGGAGTGTGGCGCGATCCGGACCGAATGGCTCGATTGCGCGAAAACCAGAGACTGCGTGATCATTTCTGATCCGTGCGGCTGGCCGAAGTCCGCGACCAACAAGAAATTTTCCGCCGAGGCGCAAAAGGTGAATCGCTGCCTTGCCGCCGCCCTGAGCTGCCCGGCCTGGGACGAAAAACGCGACGGCCGCTGGGTCGCGAGCTGCGTGAAGGGAAGCTGCAGCGCCGTTGGTGCGCCGGGCACGCCCCAAGGGGATTGCGAGAAGAGTGGCGGGCGTTGGGAAGGCTCGATCTCCGGGCGCGGCCGGCTTACGGGCTGCAATATGCCGACGAGCGATCGCGGCAAGCCGTGCGCTCGGGGCGAAGACTGTGAGAGCGTTTGCTTGAACGACGGCACCTGTTTCGGATGGCAGCTGTACAAAGGCTGCGCTCTTTTCAAGGGACATCGACAATCCATTTGCCTTGAGTAGTTGCCCCCGAACGTGCGCTGCCGTCTCCACCTGCGTCGGTCGGACCTGCGTCGATTCGGACCCGCGTCCAGGCTCGCGAAAAAACCGCCGAAAATCGTCGTCTCATGGCTCGATTTAAACTTGAGCCAATTACACAGTATCCCGATATAATCAGGAGGTCAGGTCTCTTTGAGAGGTACGTCTGCGGTGAGCCTGGTGAGTGTTTATCTCCAAACCGGATTGCGCGCATGCGTTGCTATCAGCATCGCGGGCCTTCTCTCGTCGTGCGTGGCCAAGCTCAATGCGCCGATTCCGGCGGATGCGGGCCTGAATACGGTTGTGTATCAGCCGGTGCCGAGCCCCGTTCCACCCGGGCGCTTCTCGATCTCCCCGGTGACCACGGTCGTTCCCACCGGCGGCGCGACGTCTTTCGCACCCGTTGACGGGACGGCTCCTTACACGTTCGATGTTTACTTCGGAAGCGGCCAGATCGAACCTTCGACCGGCGCTTACGTCGCGCCCCTTTCGCCGGGCGCGGCGACGATTCGGGCGCAGGACGCCTTGGGCGACACCGCCTACGCGACGGTCGAGATCACCGAGTTCCCGGTGATCGACCCGACTGCGGTCACCTTGGCTGCGGGAAACAGCTATCGATTCTCGGTCAAGGGCGGCAAGGGGCCGTATTCCTTCATCGTCTCGAGCGGTGAGGGGAGCGTCGACGCGAGCGGCGAATACGTGGCGCCGGAAGCGGCCGGAAGCGCGGTGGTCCGCGTGAGCGACGGCGCCGGCCGGACGGCCGACGCCGCGATCACGGTCGAAGCGGCGCTAGCGATCGATCCCGCGAGCGTGAGCGTGCCGGTCTCAGAAACGTTCGACTTCTCCGCGAACGGCGGAGTGGCTCCGAAAGCTTATTCGCTGATCTCCGGCAGCGGGTCCATTGACCCCGATAGCGGGCTCTTTACGGCGCCTCCGGTCCCTGGAATGGCGGCGATCAAGGTCAAGGACGCGCTCGGCAACGTCGACGTCGCGATCATCACCATCACCAATCCGCTCAAGATCAGCCCGCTAAGCCTCACTCTGGCGCGAAACTCCTCCTTCACGTTCTCGGCCGCGGGCGGCCGGCCGCCCTACGCCTTTTCGGCCGTGACGGCGGACGGAACCATCGCGACGCTCACGGGGCAGTATACGGCTCCCGATCGCACGGGGCTTGCGCTGGTGACCGTGGAGGACGCCAACGGGGAGACTGATACGGCCGCCATCACCCTGACGGATTCGCTCTCGTTCTCAAGCCTGAACGTCGCTTTGATGATCGGGGATGAATATACCTTCACCGCCCAGGGCGGGACGCCCGCCTATTTCTTCACGGTTCCGTCCGCGGGGTTCAGCGGGAGCGGCGCCACCTACACCGCAACGGCGCTGGGCTCCTACATCGTCAACGTGAGCGACTCGCAATTCCCTTCAGCCAATGCCGCGCAGACGCTCGTCACGGTGAATCCGCCGATCGCGATCTCGCCCGAAGCGGTGACCCTCGCAGTTGACAACAGCGCTAACTTCTCGGCCTCGGGCGGCGTGGCTCCGTATGTCTATTCCGCCTCTGCGGGCTCGATCGACGCATCGACCGGCAGTTTCACCGCGCCCGCCGCCACGGGTACAGTCACGGTTACGGTGACGGATGCGCGCGGGCACTCCGCGCAGGCTACGGTGACGGTGAATCCGGCGCTCGCGATCGCTCCGGCCACGGAGACGCTTGTCGTCGGCGGCTCGCGGAACTTCAGCGCGAGCGGCGGCCTTCCGCCTTACACCTTCGCCGTTCTCTCCGGCGGCGGAGCCGTGAATTCCTCCACGGGAGCGTATTCCGCTTCGGCCAGTCCCGGTACGGCGATCGTGCGGGTTCAGGATGCGCTCGGAAACTCCAGCGACGCTTCGGTGACCTTGGTCACTGCCCTGTCCATTTCGCCTGCGACCATCTCGCTTCTCAAGGGCAGCTCGCTCGCGTTCACCTCGAGCGGCGGCGCCTTGCCCTATGTATTCTCGCTGGTCTCGGGCGGGGGTTCCATCGACGCGAGCTCGGGGCTTTACTCCGCGCCCGAAGCCGGGGGCACCGCGGTCGCCCGGGTGAGCGACGCGATCGGTGGAACGGCCGAGGCGGCGATCACGATCTATGACGGCCTGACGATTTCGCCGTTCGCCAAGACGTTGATCGTGAACGGGACAGCAAGCTTCAGCGCGAGCGGGGGCGTGGCACCCTATACCTATTCCGTATTCGCGGGCGGCGGCGCGATCGATGCTCTGAGCGGCGTTTACAGCGCGCCGGGTTCGGCGGGTTCCGCGACGATCCGGGTCACCGATGCGGTCTCGAACACCAGCGATGCGGCCGTTACGATCCAGCCGGCGCTGGCGATCTCGGTTGCGCAGAATCCGATCGCCGTGAGCAACTCGACTTCTTTCAGCGCGACGGGGGGACTCCCTCCTTATGTCTTCTCGGTGCGCTCCGGCGGGGGGGCGATCAATGCCGGAACCGGTGACTTCGTCGCTGCGGTAACGCCTTCGACAGTCGTGGTGCGGGTCACGGATTCAAGCGACGCGTATGCGGAGGCTTCGCTTACCGTGAGCTCGGCGCCCGCGATCTCACCGGCCAGTGCTCAGGTCGTTGCCGGCGGTACCGCGAGCTTCACCGCGAGCGGCGGCGTCGGCGGCAATGTCTTCTCCGTGAGCGTCGGAGGAGGGAGCTTCGCGGGTGGCGCTTCCCCCTACACCGCACCCGCCACTCCCGGCGCGGCCACGGTCCGGGTGACGGATGCGCTTGGAAACTACAGCGAAGCCGCGGTCACGATCTATGCTCCGCTCACGCTCTCCCCTACTAGCAAGGAGCTTGCCGTCGGGAATCAGTTCTCCTTCATCGCCTCGGGCGGGGTGCAGCCCTACGTCTTCAGCCACGTGTCAGGCGAAGGGAGCATTACCACCGGTGGAACTTACACCGCCCCGGCAACGGTGGGAACTGGCGTGGCCGCAGTCAAAGTCCGTGATGCCGCCGGAAACGAGCAGTCGGCTTCGATCGCGATCCGTGAGGCGGTAAGCGTGAGTCCCCCTTCGGTGACGCTCGCGGCCGGCGCCGGTCAGCTCTTCACGGCTTCCGGAGGCGTGACGCCCTATGTTTATCAGGTGGTCTCGGGAGGCGGCTCCTTCTCGGGCGCAACCTACTCAACCCCCGCGACCGCGAGTGGAGTGAGTGTCTCGCTGCGAGTGACGGATGCACTAGGCAATACCGCGAACGCGACGGTCACGGTACCCGCGATTACGGTCGCGTTCAGCGCGCCTTCAGCGGGTTCCTACATCCGGAATGCGAATCAGGCGTCCTTCGCAGTGAGCGGGACTTGCACGGAGGAGGGGCGGCAGGTTTCGGTCAGCGGTCCGGGTGGCGCTACCGCAACGCCCTCGTGTCTGGCGGGCGGAACCTGGTCAGCCACGCTTGATCTCTCGGGGGCGGCCGAAGGCCCGGTGACGCTGACAGCGGATCACTCGAACAGCAATGGCGTCGCGAGCGCGCAGGCATCACTGAGCCTGGTGAAAGACACGGGCATCCCGACCTTGACCCTGGCTGCTCCCATCGACGGGAGCGCCATCACCGCGCTCAACAAGGCCGCGCTCGTGGTGAGCGGAACCTGCTCGGAGAATACGCGCGTCGTGAGTGTCTCCGCCACGGGCGGGGTGAGCGCCTCTCCCCAGTGCGTGGGGGGCGGCTACAGCGCGACCCTGGATTTCACCTCCGTTTCGGATGGCGCGGTCACGATCAGCGCGAACCATTCGGATGCCGCGGGGAACGCGGCCGCGCAGGTTTCCGTTTCGCTGACCAAGGACACCGGGACCCCGACCGTCACGCTTACCGCGCCAGCGGCCGGAAGCTACATTCATTCCGCAAATTACTCCTCCGTCACGGTCAGCGGAAGCTGCTCGGAAGATACCCGCATCGTGAACGTGACGACGACGGGGGGACTGAGCTCCTCTCCCTCGTGCTCGAGCGGCTCGTTCAGCACGACCCTGGATTTCACCTCGGTGTCGGATGGTGTCGTCACGGTCAGCGCCGATCATTCGGACGCGGCTGGGAACACCGCGACGCAGGCTACAGTCAGCGTGACGAAGGATGTCGTGGCCCCGGCGTCGATCGCCATCGGAGCCCCTTCAGAAGGGGCGACGATCTCGATCGCGAACCGGAGCGCCCTGACGATCTCGGGCACCTGCTCCGAAGCCGGTACCGGCAATGTGCTGGTGAAAGCCGGCGTCACCTCGCTCGGAACGGCGGATTGCGCGACGGGAGCGTTCACCGGGAGCTTCGATTTGACCGCGATACCGGACGGGGCGGTGGCGCTCAGTGCGATTCTTTCGGATGCGGCCGGGAACTCCCGGACCTCAAACGCGGTCAACGTGACCTTGGGTGGAGGGGCGAGCAAGCTCGTGCTCTCGGGGCCGGTGTCGGCCCAGGCGGGCGTTTGCAGCGCTGCTTTCACCATGACGACCCAGAACGCGGACAATACCGTGACGGCGGTATCAAGCGACGTGACGGTGAATCTGAGTGGCGCCGGCAGTGGCGCCTTCTATACCGATGACGGCTGCGGAAGCTCCGCAACGAGTGTCACGATCAGCGGTGGCAGCTCTACGAAGACGTTCTACTTCAAGAGCACGGTGGCGGAGCCGCTGATTCTCTCGGCCGAGGACGCCGCTGCGGTACTGACGGCTTCCACCTTGCCGTTCAGCGTGACCACGGGAACGGCTTCGAAGCTGGGCTTCACCGTGCAGCCGTCGGATGCGACCGCGGGAGCGGCGGTTTCGCCGGCGGTGAAGGTCGCGGTTCAGGACTCGCACGGGAATACCATTTCGGGTGCCACGAATTCGATCACTCTGGCGATCGGGACCAATCCTTCCGCGGGAACGCTTTCGGGGACACTGAGTCAAGACGCGATCACTGGGGTGGCAACCTTCGGGGACCTGAGCATCAATCGATCCGGGACGGGATATACGCTCACGGCCTCGGCCTCGGGCCTGACCTCCGCCACGAGCTCGGGCTTCACCATCAGCGCGGGAACGGCCACGAAGCTCGGCTTTATCGTGGAGCCTTCAAACGCATCCCCGGCAGCGGCGATTTCCCCGGCGATCCAGGTCGCGATCCAGGATACCCTGGGCAACACGGTTCCGGGTGCGAGCGCCTCGATCGCGGTGGCGATCGGAACCAATCCGGCTTCGGGTACGCTCTCGGGCACGTCCCCCGTCGGCACCACGGACGGCGTGGCGAGCTTCTCGAATCTTTCGATCAATAATGGTGGCGTGGGTTATACGCTTGTCGCCTCGGCTGCGAGCCTCACCTCCGCCACCTCCGCGAGCTTCAACATCATCCGGCAGTCCTCGCTCACGGCCTCGGCGGGCCTCGTGCCCAGCGATGGCGTGGCCCAAGCATCGATCACTGTCATTCCGCGAAGCGGCACGGATGGATCGCTCATGGGAACGGGGCAGACGATCGAGGTGACCGTCTCCTCCTCAAATGTCACCTTGAGCGGAGCGGGTGCCTGCCGTACGCCGTCCGCCACCTGCGTGATGGCGACGGACCTGGGCGGCGGCGCGTACGGCGTTACTGCGGTGAGCGCGACGCCGGGAAGCTATACTTTCTCGGGCGTGATCGTCGAGGCCGCTGATCGCGCGATCATCCAGACCGCGAGCGTGACGTTCGACACCGCGCAGTTCACGCAGATCTCGGCCAATACGACGATCACGAGCGCCGCTCACGGCGGCAGGAATCTTTATTTCACGGGGGGCACGGCGACGTTCGACACGTCGACGGTCGGCGTGAGCTTCGGGCATCTCTTCGTCAACGGTGGCACGCTGACTCATCTAGTTAGCTCGACCACGGTTCTGAAGAAGCTCGATATCCAGGTCGCGTCATTGAGCCTGCAAAGCGGCTCCATCAACGCTAATAACGTGGGCTATACTTCCGGGTATAGTTACGGTCCGAGTGGCCCCAGTAATGCGCTCTCATCCGGCGGTTACTGCGGGCAGTCCCATGGCGGCAAGGGAGGGAAGGTTGGCTCCAATTCCGCCGGCCCGACCTACGGAGACTACCGAGACCCGTCACTCCCCGGGGGTGGGAGCAACTATGCGGGCGGCGGGGTGGTCCGCATTGTCTCGGCAGGGGGTTGCCTGATCAAGTCTGGCGCCACGATCAGCGCCAACGGAGTCCATCAGGCAGTCGCTGGAGGTTCCATCAATCTGAGGTGCGCGAGCTTCTCGGGCAATGCGGGAGCCGGGGCGATCACTGCCAACGGCGGATCCAACACGAATGCCTATGGCGGAGGAGGGGGCGGCCGGATCGCACTGGTCTCGTCGGGGGATGCGAATTCTTTCAGCGGCATTTTCACCTTCCCGACGGATTCGGCCAAGCTCGCCGCCATCAAGACCGTGGTGAAGGCCGTTGGCGGAAGCGGAGGAGACGCCACGACTCCAGGCGGTGGCGCGGGCACGATCTATCTGAAGCATTCGGAGCTCGCTTACGGTGACCTGATCATCGACAACGGTGGCCAGGCGAATTACGCGAATACCGGCAGCACCTTCCTGGTCTCCATGGCGGGAACGGTGAACGGAACCCCTGGAAGCAGTACGCTCCCTGTCGCGGTAACGAGCACGCCGGCTTTGAGCGCTGCCTACGTGAACCTATATTCAGGGATGCGCCTGAGACCGGATCTCGCTTTCACGAACGGGACTGCGAGCAACTGGGCCGACGACAATGTCCTCACGATCGCTTCGAACAGCGCGACGACCCTAACGATGACAGCTAGCTTCAGCAGCGTCGCAAGCGGGGCGAGCTTCCGAAGCATCGATATTCTGGATCACATCGATGTGGCGGGGTCGTCGAACCTCCAGACCAACGGCGATCTTTACGTCCTGAGTGGGAGTATCTCCGCGCCAGGAAGCGGTAATCTCGCCCTGGAGAACGCCTTTGTCGAATTCCTGGGCGGGGCAGCTACAAACCTGATCCTCAATACGACCCTTTCCTCCGGCAGCTATTCCTACGGCACCTTGAACGCCGAGGCCCTGACGATCTCGGGCGCGACCGTGACAGCCACCAACGTGAACGTGACCCAGGGTCTCACGCAAACCGCCGGGACGCTCACCGCGAACAATGTGACCATCGGGCAGAATTATCAGTTCTCAGGCGGGACCACTACCGTCGAGAATCTCGCGGTTACCGGTAATCTCTCGCTTTCCGGAGCCGCGGTAATGAAACATCCGGCGACCACCACCACCGCGGTCTATCGCCTGCAAGGAACTATCGGCGGAAGCCTTACCCTGGGCGGCACGAGCTCCATCAACGTGAATGGCTTGGGCTACCCGAGCGGGTACAGTTATGGTCCCACCGGTCCGAGCACCGCACTTGGGGGAGATACCTACGCTGGCGGTCCCGGGGGATCTCACGGAGGCAGAGGCGCAGATAACTACGGTTCGGAGCTTTCGGGACCAACGTATGACGATTACCGGGCGCCTTTCTATCCGGGAGGGGGAGGCTATTATACGGGCAATGGTGGCGGAGTAGTGAAGCTGAGTGTGGCCGGTACCTGCACGATCATGAGCGGGGCTTCGATAACCGCGAATGGGGCTGGAACTTCAGCTGGGGGGAGTATCCAGCTGGCCTGCGCCGGATTTGGCGGAACTGCAGCGACTTCCGCTGTTTCCGCTACCGGCAGTCCGGCTGTGTTCTCCGCTCCAGGCGGAGGAGGCGGACGGATCGCGCTCATCTCCTCGGGAAATGCTTCTTCCTTCAGTGGCTCCTTCGCGTACCCGACCGACGCAACGACAGTGTCCAATTTCAAGGGGATCGTGAAGGCCAAGGGTGGTGCGCCGTATGATTCAAATACGGTGGGTGGGGGCGCGGGCACCGTCTATCTGAAGCACTCAGGCCTCACTTACGGCGATCTGATCGTCGATAACGGCGGCAACACTCACTATACCTGGACGGGCCGCACGCCGTTAGTCTCGATGGCGGGCACGGTGAACGGTGAGCCTGGGACGAATACCCTTCCGGTCTCCGTTTCCAGCTCCCCTGGCTTGACGGCGGCTTTCACCAATCTCTACTCCGGAATGCGTATGCGACCGGATCTAGCCTTCAGCAACGGCACCATCAATGACTGGAGCGATGACAATGTGCTCACGCTGGCGTCGAATTCCGCCACGGTCTTGACCATGACCGGGGCTTTCGGCGGCGTCAGTAACGGTGCGAGCTTCCGAAGCATTGATATTCTGGATCACGTTGAGATCACCGGAAACTCCTGGGTGCAAAGCAACGGGGATCTTTATGTATTGAACGGTTCGATTTCTTCGCCAAGCACGACACAGCTGGGAGTCACTGACTCCGTCCTCGAGTTCTTCGGCTCGGCGAGGATGAATCTTGCCCTTAACACCGTTTTATCAACCGGCACCCTCGCGTACACGACTCTTGCCGCGGATACGCTTACGCTTGCCGGTGCCACCGTAACGGCCACCCAGGTGAACGTCTCCGGAAGTCTGACCCAGACGAGTGGGAGTTTTACTGCCGCGAACGTCTCGGTGGGGCAGGACTACGCTCTTTCCGGCGGAACGGCTTCGATCCAGAGCCTGAGTGCTGGAGGAAACCTGACGCTCTCCGGCTCGGCGATTCTGAAGCATCCCACCACCACGACAAGTACGGTCTACAAGCTCGAGGCCACGCTGGGAGGTTCGTTCTCCATGAGCGGAACGAGCACGATCAACGTCAGTGGCTTGGGATATCCTTCCGGTTACAGCTATGGTGCAACGGGCCCTAGTACGGCTCTGGCTTCGACCAGCTATTCGGGCGCGTCTCACGGAGGAAAGGGCGGCCTGCAGAACGGCACAAATGGACAGACTTATGGCGACTACCGGGATCCGTCCTGGCCGGGGGCGGGTGGCCCGTATTCAGCGGGCGGCGGTGCTGTTCGGATCGTCGCGAACGGAACCTGCACCATCAACTCTGGGACCTCGATCAATGCTAACGGCGCGGCAAATGGCTCCGCCGGAGGCACGGTCAATTTGAGATGTTCGGCGTTCTCGGGCAGTGCAGGTGCTTCGGCGATCTCCGCGAACGGTACAAACGCAACTGGTTCGCAAGGGGGTGGGGGCGGAGGACGCATCGCCCTCGTTTCGACAGGCGGAGCTGGCTCGTTCAGCGGCTCCTTCGCTTATCCGGTCGACGCCGGCACCTTGAGCGGTATCAAGTCGACGGTCAAGGCGCTGGGTGGCGCTTCGTATTCAACTACCTACCCTGGTGGTGGAGCGGGAACGGTCTTCCTGAAGCATTCGGGGCTCGCGCATGGCGATCTGATCATCGATAACGGCGGGCAGGCCAACTACGACCGGACCGGCAAGACCTTCCTTCCCTCGCTCGCTGGAACGGTCAATGGCGTCCCCGGCGCCGCAACTCTGCCGGTGAGTGTGGCCAGTGCTCCCGCGCTCAGTGCCGCCTACGCGAATCTTTATGCCGGCCTCAGGCTCCGTCCGGACCTGGCCTATACGAACGGCACCGCGTCTGATTGGTCTGACGATAATATCCTGACAGTGCTCTCGAACGATGCGACCTCTTTGACGATGACCGGCGGAATCAGCGGTGTGGCGAACGGGGTGAGTTTCCGTAGCATCGACCTGCTCGATCGCATCGATGTCGGAGGTAATGCGCTGGTTGAGACCAACGGCGACCTTTACGTCCTGAGTGGCGGCATCTCCTCGGGCTCGACTACGCTGACTCTGAGCAACTCGCTGCTCGAGTTCCTGGGCACGGCGGGCTCGAATCTGCTCCAGAACGCCACCTTTTCGGCCAACAGCGTCTCCTTCACAAATCTTGCTGCCCAATCGCTCACCGTCTCTGGAGCCACGGTCACGGCGACAAACCTGAACGTCACGCAGGGCTTGAGTCAGACTGGTGGAAGCCTCGTAGCAACGAACGCGACTATTGCACAGGATTACGCCCTCTCCGGTGGTACGGCGACGATCGAGTACCTGACTACCGGCGGAAACCTCGCGCTCTCCGGCTCGGCGATTCTGAAGCACCCGGCGACCACCGCGAGCACGGTTTACCGCTTGCAGGCCACGGTAGGTGGCAACCTCTCGATGAGCGGCACGAGCGCGATCAACGTCAATGCGTTGGGCTACCTGCCTGGCTACAGCTACGGTTCGAGCGGTCCGAGCGCAACGCTGGCCTCGAGCTCCGGTTCCGGGTCGTCTCACGGAGGTCTGGGCGGGCAGAGTGGCGTTCAGGCAGTCGGTCCGACCTATGGCGACTATCGCAACCCGAACTTCCCGGGCGCCGGCACGATCAGTGGCTCAAATAATGGGGGTGGTGTGGTGCGCATTGAGGCAGCGGGGAGCTGCACGATCAACTCGGGAGCTTCGATCACCGCCAATGCCCGCGACATCGCTTCAGGCGGCGGCGGAGCAGGTGGAAGTATCTATCTGCGCTGCCAGTCTTTTGCAGGCACTGCGGGTGCTGCGGCACTGACTGCAAACGGGACGAATGCCTATCCGAGCGCGGGGGGCGGTGGCGGCCGGATCGCGTTGATCTCAACCAGTAATGCGGCATCATTCAGCGGATCTTTCGCCTATCCTGTTGACGCGAGTACGGCGGCAGCTTTCAAATCGGTCGTCAGGGCGCGAGGCGGCGTCCCTTACGATTCCTTCAAAGTCGGTGGCGGAGCCGGTACCGTTTATCTCAAACATTCCGGCCTGACCCATGGCGATCTGATCATCGATAACGGCGGCCAGACCGTTTACGACAAATCCGGAGCAACTTTCCTGCCTTCCCTCGCGGGTACGGTCAGTGCGGCGCCCGGGACGAACGCGCTTCCGGTCACGGTCGCGAGCACGCCATCGTTGACCACCGACTTCGCGAATCTCTACGCTGGCCTGCGGCTCCGCCCTGATCTCGCCTATACGAATGGGACGCCGAGCGTCTGGTCGGATGACAATGTCCTGACCGTCGCCTCGAACGATGCTACAGCCTTGACGACGACCGGCAGTTTCAGCGGAGTCTCGAGTGGCGCGAGCTTCAGGAGTATCGATATCCTCGATCACCTGGAAATTTCGAATGGTGCTTTCCTGGGAAGCAATGGTGATCTCTACGTGCTGGACGGATCGCTGTCGGCGCCTGGCGCAACGACGCTACGGCTCGATAACGCATTCCTCAGTCTGCAAGGGTCCGCGCAGACCAATCTTTCGGTGGAGAATGTCCTTACCTCGGGAACTTACGAATACACCACCCTGAGTGCGCCGATGCTGACCCTTTCCGGCGGCACGATCACCGCGACAAATCTGAACGTGGCCCAGGGTCTCACGGTCTCAGGCGGGACCTTGAATGCGACCACGGTCAATGTGGGTCAGGATTACGTGCAGTCCGCGAGCACGGCCACGATCCAGAATCTCAACGCCACCGGTAACGTCACGCTCTCCGGGGCCGCCAAGCTCCAGCACCCTGCGACGACCAGTTCGACGGTTTATCGACTCCAGGCCACGATCGGTGGAAACCTCTCCTTGAGCGGAACGAGCTCCATCGATGTCAGTGCCCGCGGATATACCGGTGGTTATAGCTATGGCGCGACCGGTCCGAGTACTGCGCTCGTATCGAGTACCTCGTGCGGTGCCTCTCATGGCGGCCGCGGAGGAAAAACCGGCGTCGGAACAGTCGGTTTGACCTACGGTGATTATCGCAATCCCAACTATCCTGGCTCCAGCCGAGGCACGGGCCCTGGCGGCGGCGTTGCGCGCCTGACGGTAAGTGGAGCCTGCACGATCAACTCGGGAAGCTCGATTCTCGCGAATGCCACGGATGACAACGCGGCGGGCGGAAGTATCTACCTCGCGTGCGGGAGTTTCGCGGGAACTGCCGGCGCCTCGGCCATCATGGCCAATGGCGGAAAGGCGAATTCCAGCCGTTCCGGCGGCGGAGGCGGGCGCATCGCGCTCATCTCAAGTGGCGGTGTCGGCAGCTTCTCCGGTTCGTTCACCTATCCCGTGGACGCGACCTCGCTCACGAGCTTCAAGTCCGTGGTGAAGGCGCTGGGTGGCGCCCATTACAGCGCGACCTATTTTGGCGGCGGTGCCGGGACGATCTATCTCAAGCACTCCGGACTCACGCATGGAGATCTGATCATCGATAACGGCGGCCAGGCGACCTATGCCAACACTGGAACGACTCAGCTGGTTTCGGCCACCGATAATGCTTCCACGGTCTTCAGCTTCCCGAATGCCGATACGGCGCAGATCACTTCGGCGAGCACTCCCTTCGCGAACAAGACCGATCTCTATCAGGGTCATCTGCTTCATGTGTTCCCGATCAGCGGTGGGAGCAATGATCCTTACGACGCGAGTCACGTGCCGGCAACACTCGCGAGCAACGGCACGAATAGCCTGGTGACGAGCGGAGGTCCCTTCCCGACGGGCGGGGCGGATAATTCCTACTTGTATCGTTTCGTCTACCGCCTTGATCGGCTGGATATCGACGGCAACGCCATCGTCGATCTCAACGGCGCCGACCTCATGCTCGAAGCTTCCGGCGCCGACTCCTGCGACCTCCACAGCGGTGTTGCCGGCAAGCTCGACGTCCCGGGCGGCTCGAGCCTCACGGGCAACACCATCGCCTCGCAGAGCTGCTCAGGCTCCTCTGTCACGGGAAGCGTTACTTTCACGAACAACTTCCTGACTCCTTGAGAAACCGAGTCGGTCCGCGCAGAGTTGCCTGGAAATAACGCGTTGCAAAAATAGACTTGACCGGTCGCCCTGTGAATAGTAAATTGAACTTATGATTGTTAACAATCATTAACAGAAATTGAAAATCAGGAGGATGGTATGGATACCACAAGGAAATCAGGAAGATGGGTCTCCTCGAAACTCGCACTTTCGGCAGTCCTAGTGGCCGCGCTCTCAGCTTGCGGCAAGGGCGACTCGGGGGGCGATCTGGTGCAGCAGGTTCGGATCAAAACTTACGAGCAGTCCGGCGAGCTCTTCGCGGAACTCAAGGCCATGCTCAACACCGGCGCGATGATGCTGGCGGGCTTGGACATCCCGATCGTCGATCGCAAGCACCCGGGAGTGATTCTGGGACATTTCACCGTGAGCAATGTTTTCTGCGGCAAGCCGTTTTGCTCCGGAAGCGAGCTGACGGTCTCACTGAGCCTCACGAAGATGCTGGATGCCGATCCGGCGCAGGCCCTCCTGCCGAACGGAAGCCCGCTTCCCGTCGGAGGCCTGGCTGGAGTGCCTATCGTGAGTGTGAATGCCGGAGATAGCGGCGCTCGCATCTATCTCGGAATCAGCGAAACGGTCGCCATGCTCGGGCTGGCGCTTCCGTTCCGGGAGTTCGACCAGGTGGGCTCGAATCTGCCGGGCTTCAATATCTTCCTGCCGATCGATTCGGACGAGGGCACGCGCGGGGTGGCCGGGATTTTCACCGGAAGCGCTCCAGGCCAAAGCGGTCTCGCGCTCTTCCTGGACTTCTCGGACAAGCTCGGCAGCGCGACTTCCCTTGCCAGGGAAGGGCGGATGTCGACACTGGCTGTTCGTGAGCCGGCGCGGCTGAGCTTCGAAGAGAGAATTCCCGACAGCAGGAGCGTGAAGAAGATCTTCAAGCGCCTCAATCGCCTGGATCGCGAACGTACCGTGCTTCACCTCCACTGACACGAAGTCATCGGAGGATGGGCGAAGCGGGAGCTCAGGGAGGAGCCCCGCTTCGCGGAAACCGGTCAGGAACTCAAAGTGCGGCTTCGAAGCGAGCGCCCGCGAGCCACGCCGAAGAAGAGTCGGCGACCCCGCCCGGCTGAACGATCCACTGCAGATCGGGCTGGATCGAAATATTCGGCGAGAGCTGCGCCCGCCAGGTCGCCTCGATCGCCAGCTCGTATGATTCCATTGCCAGCCATGCCCCGCCAAACGAGAAGTTTCCGAGGCGCGCTCCGAGCTGTGCCGAATCGGAGATTCCGTTCCCGAAGGAATGGCCCGCGCGAACGAACCCGCTCCACTCTTCGATTAAAGCGTTTTCAAGAAGCAGGTAAATGCCGGAATGACCCGACTCGGGCGCCCGCGCCGCGGCTGTATAGCTCCAGCCTGCGAGAGAAACCTTAAGCAACCCGGGCAAGGGCTCCGCGAGCGAGGCCTCGCTGATGAGGAGCGCGCCCGAAGCGCCCGGCCGCATCCATTCCCCGGGATTCCCGTCATAAGCCGCGAGCGAGAGCTCGAACGGCGAGAAGCGGGCTCTCGCGCGCAAGGCCATTGCCGGCGTCGGGAAAATCGAAGGCCCGTTCCAGCCCGTTTGCGCAAGCTCGGGACCGACTCCGAAGGAGCTGTTCAGAAGCAGCGCCGAGCTCGGGGTGGCGTAGAATTCGGAATTCAGGTCGTGCACGCCGGCGAGGAACGATAGGCGGCCTTCGAGTCGCTCGAGCTCCGCCCAGGCCTGATAGAGGCGCAAGCCGCGCGGCGCCTCGATATTGCTGGCGCCTTGGGCATCACCGATATGACCGCTGATCGACCCGCCGCCCTGGCCGATCACCTGAAAAAAAAGCCGAGGCAGGGTGCGCGAGCCGGGGAGCTCCGCGGAAGCCGAAAACTGCGTCAAAAACGCGCTCTGCGCGAGAGGATCCGAGAGCGGCGCCAGCGCGTCGGCTCGCAGCGCGCCCGTGAGCGCGAACGAACGTCTTGCGGCAAGCGTTTCGCCTGAGGTGGTTTCGGCCTCCGCCGCGGCGGAGATGAAGAACGCGAGGAATAGCAAGGATAGACGGAATTCTCGGTGACGCATGGAATCCTCCGATAAATATGAGAACGATTCTCAATTACACAAACGATGACCCGTTGTCATCACCGGAATTCCGGATAACTGATTTTTCTCGTAAAACACGGAGGTTGAACGCAAAGAGGTGGCCCCCGGGTTGCAAATCCATGCGTTCCAAATGATTCACGCATTTCAGTCATCCCGGATCGGTACGCTGAGCCTTGTGATTGCCTCCGTCATCCTGGCTCTTTCAGGATGCGGAGGTTCGGAAGAGCAGATGCAGGCGGAGGACGCTCCTGCTGCGTTTGAATCCGGGGCGCGCGCGAACGACTCGGAGTCGGTCACGTATTCCGGACAGATTCTCCCCCTGTTCAAGAAGCACTGCTCGGGTTGTCATAATGACGACAGCAGCATTCCCAACTGGCTCACTTACAAGGTGGCCTTCGAGAGGCGCGAACGGATCTATGAGCGGGTGGTCGTGAAAAAAGACATGCCGCTGGGGGGCGCGCTGTCGGATGAGGAGCGGGAGCTAGTGGGAAGGTGGATCCGGGCCGGCGCGCCAGAGGGCGGCTCCGCGCCGCGCGCTTCGGAGCGAGATCCCGAAAATCGCCCGCGCAGCGGTGGCGACGGGCGAGGAGGCGGTGGCGGCAGTGGCGGAGGAGGAGGGGCGAGTAGCAGAGACGTGACCTACCGCAAGGACATCCTGCCGCTCGTCAGGCAATACTGCGCCTCCTGCCATAATGAGTCGAGCGCGATTCCCAACTGGCTCGATTATGAGACGGCGCTCTCGCGCTTGGATCGGATCCGCGAAAGGGTGGTCGAAAAAAAGGACATGCCTCTCGGAGGTGGCATGCCCGACAGCGCTCGCGAGGTCTTCGCCGCTTGGATCGATGCGGGTGGGCCTGAAGGCGAAGGGGGGGATGGGTACGATTCCGATGACCATGGAGATCGGGGCGGGCGCGGTCACGACAAGGAGCCCCGAGGCCCGCGTCCGGGAAGAGGCTCGGGGGGGGGGTCAGGGGGTCACGACGGCAGCGATCGTGGCCGGGGCGATCGTGACCGCGGCGACGATCACCGTGATGACGGTGATCGGGATGACGGACGGAATCGCGACCGCGATCGCTATCCCCCGTATACCGGGCCTATTTCCTATAAGTCGCCCATCCAGGGGCTTTTCAAGAAATATTGCTCAAGCTGCCATCATGCGACGAGCGCGATCCCGAACTGGCTCGATTACCGCGTGGCTTTCGAAAATCAGGTGAAACTTCTCGATCGTGTCTTAATCCGCAAGGACATGCCCTTGAGCGGCACCATGCCCGACGCCGATCGCGAGCTGATCGCCGGATGGATCCGGGCTGGTGCGCCGTATGACTACGAGCGCCTTCCTCCTCCGAACGATCCACCGCCCGCTCCCCTTCCTTTGCCGCCTCGGGAGGGCCAGGTCAGTTATCAGCAGGCCATTCTGCCTCTCTTCCAGAGGAGCTGTTCCGCGTGTCACAACGCATCCAGCACCCTTCCGAACTGGCTGGATTATCCGACGGCTTACGAGAAGCGGGATCGCATCCTGGAGCGTGTCGTCATCCGAAAGGACATGCCGCTGGGAGGGAGCCTCCTAGAGGAGGAACGAGATCTCGTGGAGCGCTGGATCAGAGGCGGCGCGGCGCCCTGATCCGCGAAATGCTGATTCCGGATGCGGAAACGCCCGCTCGGGCTTACCCTGGTAACAAAGGGAGAAACATCCATGGACTTCGACGGCGCGATTCAGGCACATGTGGATTGGAAGCTCAAGTTGCGCGGCTACATCGGCAAGCCCGATGGCGCGCTCAAGGCCGCGGTAATCGAAAAAGACAACGAATGCGCGCTCGGAAAATGGCTTTACTCCGAAGGCGCCAGGTTCAGCTCGCTGAAGGAGTTTGGTGAGCTCAAGACGATTCACGCGAAGTTCCACAAGTGCGCTGCCGAAGTGGTACGCAAGGCCGACGCCAAAGACGCCAAAGGCGCCGAGTCCCTTCTCGCTTCGGGCAGCGAATACGCGTCGATATCCAATCAGGTCGTGGTGCTCATCCGCCAGCTGCGCGCGAAAGCTCAGACCTGATCGGCTGGCGCGAAATGCTCGCGTAGCGCCTGGCCCAGTTCCCGCCAGGCGCGCGCGCCGAGACCGGCTTCGTCGATGATGAGGTGATGGCTGAAGCGCGAAAGAGCTCCTTCGGAATTGGAGATCTCCAGGAATCTCCAGCCCGTGAGCCCTTGGCGGGCGGCCAGCTCGCGCAAACCCGGATAGCTGATGACCTTATCCCGGGGGTCGATCACCACGAGTGTCCGGATCCCTTTCGGGCGGATTCCGTTCTCAAGGAGCGTGTGGATGGAGCGGAAGACCGCACGGTATGCGGCGATCGAGGTGCCGAAGTTCGCCTTGTAGCCGAGCTCCGAGAAGCTGGGCACCACGCGGCTTCCATCGAGAAAACCCAAGAGCCGGGTGAGGCGAGCCAGCCGCGTAAGCGCCAGCGCGGGCGCGAAAAGCGCCATCCGATCAAAGCGGATCTCCTCGTTTCCCTGAGAGCTCATCAAATCGAGCGCGAAAAGAGCGCCGACGGAATAGCCCACCAGATGCAGCGGGAGTTCTCGCGTGAGGGCCTCCGCACGCGCCTTTTCATAGGCGCGCAGAATCTCTTCGAGCCAACGCTCGCGTGAAGCGTTTTTGAGCTGCTCGAGCGATCCAGGTTCCCCATGTCCGCTCAATGCGACCTGCAGCACGTCGATTCCGCCCTCGTTGAGCTGGCGCGCGAGGGGGTCCATTCTCCATGGCAGCAGGTTGAGGCCATGGATCATGAGGAGCACGGCTCGAGGGTCGCCGTTGCCGCAGCGGAGCCAGGGACCGCCGCTCCTTTTCGTTTCGTCCGGCGATCCCGGCGCTTCTTTTTTGGACACATTTCATTGATGATTCACTGGTAGAGCGGGCGCAAGCGCCAAATAGGCCTCCGCCCTGAGGCGGGCGACAAGGTGTTGACGGCATTCCGCTGTGGATCTTTTCGGGAACTGCCCCTAGCATTATCCTGTGATCATGAAATTCAACAAGCTGCGCGAAAAACTGAGGAAATACTCCGCTTACGCCGTGTGGGCGGCGACGATCTGGGTTACGGTCGCCTTCCTGGGTTATGGCCTGGCCCTTCGGAGCTTCGCGATGAAGGGGTTGAAGGAGTCGCACGTCAATTACGTGGGCCCGGTCAACGGCAAGATCCAGTCGGTGACCTCGACCGCCGCCCGGCAGCTGGGTTTTCACCTGAAGCTCGAGAAGCTTCCGATGACTTTTCACATTCCGCCCGAATACGTGAAAAACGAAGAGGCTTGGGCGGATCTGGAGAAATACCTCGTGCCCGGGGCGATTGTCTGGTTCAAGCCCTCACCCGAGGACTATCTCATCCTGCAGCTGAGGGTCCGCAGGGCATTTGACGAGAAAGAGCTCATTTCTTTTGAACATGTATTTCAGGCGCAAAAGGCGCTTCCCGATGCGGTCGCCGCGCGGGGAATGCGATTCGTGCTCTTCGCGCTGGCGATCCCGCCCCTGGTGTTCTTCATCCGGCGCTCGGTTCGTGGCCGCAGGCGTTCCGAAGCAGTCTAATTCCGCTTCTTCCTGAGCTCTTCGCGCTTCGCAGCAAGCTGCTCGCGCAGCCGCAGGGTGCCGCGCGTGGCACCGGTCGGCGCGGCCTTGCCGAGCTCCCGGTCCAGGGCTTTCACCGCTTCGGTCGGTTTCCCGTCGGCTTCGAGCGCCTTCGCCTCCAGCAAAGTCGCCGAGAGGAGCTGGTTACCGTAGGCGTTCCGCACGGCCGAGCGTGCCGCAGAAGCCGCCTGTGCAGGTTTGCCGCGGACATTGAGCAGGAAGCGGGCCAGCTGTTGATGGTAAGTGTACTCATCAGGAAAACGCTTCACTCCTTCCCGGTAAATCGCCTCGGCCTCATCGAGCTTTCCTGCTTTGCTGAGACAGTAGGCGCGTTCGAGGCTCGGGCCGCGCGGAAAGGCGGTATTCTCCGCGAGGCCCTGCCTGAAGCTCTCCTCGGCGCAGCTCAAATAGGCCGCCGAAGACTTGGCGCTGTCCCCGAGCAGCTGAAAAAGCTCGCCCAGCGTGGCCTGAAGATCCGCGCGGCTGAGTTCCCCGAGCTTCGAGAGCTCAGGATCGGACTTTTGCAGCAATGCTTCGCCCGCGGCGACTCCCGCTGCGAGAATCGCCTGGCGGCGCGCCTTCGTGTCGGGCGCGTCGAGCAGCTCGGCCAGCTCGGAGTATCTCGTGATCGACTCGGGGCTGGCAGGGATCGCGCTCAACCATTCCTCGAGCGTCGCGATCCGTTTCGAGTGATCGCCCGCATCCTCGGCCAGGTCCAGCTCCGCCCGGAAGAGCACCTCAAGCGAGGGAGACTTTTCCTTCGAGAGATCCGCCTTCAGCGGGCGCAGCCACGCTGCCGCGACCGCGGCATCTCCCTGATTCAGGGCGATCGGGGCGGCAAGGAGCCGGGCGGCGCGTTCGCCCGCGCTCGCTCGGACAGATAATTTCGCATATCCTTCGGCCCGGCTATCAAAGGCGAGAATCGCGTGGCGCAGGACATCGTCAAGGTTGCGGTACCCGACGACCCGGAGGATCTCGTCTCCCGTGCTCGTAGCGAAGAGCAGGGTCGGGACTCCCTGGATATTGTATTTCCGCCGGTAGGGAAAGCTCTCCTCGCGGTCCCCGTCGAGCTTGAGGCGCACGAAGGAGTTCGCGGTCTTTTCCTGGAAACGCGGATTTTTCAGGACCATTTCCTCGAGGTGGTTGCAAGGCGGACACCAGATCCCGAAAAAATTGATCATGATAGGCAGATCTTTTTTCTTCGCGATTCCGAACGCCTTGGCCGGATCATTCAGGATGAAGCCGGTGGCCGGATCGAGCCCGCGCTTTTCGTCCGATAATTTCTTTGCGGGGAGCGCCGGATCGGGTTTTCCGGGTTTCGGCGGCGCGGACTCCGACTGGGAGGGGCTGCTTGCCGGAAGGGTGAAGCTCTGGGGCTTCCGTACGCAGTAGGTTTTCGCGTCATCGCAGAGGAAGGCCACGGCTTCGACGGTACCCTGGGCGGCCGCCGGCAATGTCGCCGTGATCCTGGGCTCTTCGACCTTCGCCTTGAGCTCTTTTCCCGCGAGGCGAAGGCGGGTAGGCGCGCTCGTATTGAAGTGGTGCGCGGCGGGTGGGACCAGCTCGAGGGTTTTCCCATTCTTCAGGCGGAAGGTGTAATCCGGGATCGGCGGGGCCCCCTGGGCGAGGAGCGGGCAGGTGAGCATCAGTAAATTGACGGACAGGGAACGCATGAGGGGAATCATTCCGGAATTTCTATAGAACCCCACTTTCCAAGTCAATCTACGGCTGATTCCTTTGAAATTTTTCCGGATTGACCGAAAAGATAGTCAGCATGACCTTCGCCTGGATGCGACGCATAGATGGCTGGGTAGGGAAGCCCCTCACCTGGATTTTCGGCCGGCTGGCCGGCGGACCGGCTAGTTTGGGCGGTGATCGCTCGCCAGAGGCGCTCCCGCGCCGAATCATCTGCGCGAAATTCATCGGATTGGGGAACGTCGTTTTATGCCTTCCGCTGCTCAAGGCGTTGAAGGATTCCGGAGTGCGCGTAGCGTTCTGGTCCTTCGAGGGCCAGGCCGACGTGATCAGGCTTTCGGGTTACGCCGACGAGATCTGGATCGTCAGGCCCACGCTGTTCGGCCTGCTTCCTTCGCTCTTGCGCTCATGGCGCCAGGCCCGCCGCTTCAAGGCCGAGGCTTTCATCGATCTGGAGCCCAGGGCCAACTTGTCCGCGCTACTTGGCCGGCTGAGCGGGGCACGGTATCGGGTGGGATTCATGGCCGCCAAGCCGGCCCGCGAAAAACTCTTCACGCATCTGATTTCCTACACGTCGGTCCGGCACATCGCCGAGAACGCGCTCTGGTGCGGCCGGATACTTGGGCTCGGAGGGACCGAGCCCCACGATTCGCTCCCGCCGGTTCCCGATCTCTCGCATATCGCTGACATCCTCCCGGTCCTGCCCGCGCGACGCCGGATCATCGTGAACGTCAACTCCAGCGACGCGGGCGCGCAGCGCCATTGGCCCGAGGAACATTGGGTAGAGCTTTGCAACCGGCTTCTCGAGGATTTCCGGGTGGACCTGATCTTTCCGGGTACGGCCGAAGAGGCTTCGCGCGTTCAGTCCATCGTGGCGCGCCTCAAGGATCCGATGCGGGTTTTCAACTTCGCGGGAAAAACCTACCTCGTCGAGCTGCTGCGCCTGATGAGGGATGCCGAACTGGTGATCAGCGTCGATAGCGGGATCATGCATCTCGCCGCCTGGGTCGGAACGCCGCTTGTCGCGCTTTTCGGTCCGGAGACGCCGCTGTCTTCCGGCCCACGGAGCGCGAACGCCCGGGTACTTTGGGCAGCGCTTCCGTGCAGTCCCTGCCTGAGCGTCTCCGGAGGGCGGGGCAGCTCATGCCGCGACAATCGATGCATGAAAGCCTTGAGTTCCGAGCAGGCCTTGTCCGCCTGTCGTGCGTTCCTGGATCTTCCGGCTCGCCCGGCGCGAAAAGCCGGCTGATCACTTCTCCGTTTTTCGACCGGTATGCAGCCCGTATTGCCTGAGCTTGGTATAGAGGTGCGAGCGATCCATCCGCAGGGCCAGCGCCATGCGACTGATGTTCGCTTCGTTTCTCGAGAGCTCGCGCGCGAGGAGATCCTTCTCAAAGCGCTCGACCGCTTCGTAAAAGCCGCCTGCCTCTGCTTCCCGTTCCGAATCAGCGGCAGTGGACGGAATGCCGGGGCGCCGATCCCGGATCTTCGGTGGAAGATCCGCGAGATCGACTTCCGCGGCTTCGGTCATCGCCGTGACATACGCCACGACATTGGCCAGCTCGCGGATGTTGCCGGGCCAGGAATAAGCCTGGAGATTTTCGAGCGCCGCTTCCGTGAAGGTCAGGTTCCGGCCAGAGGCGCCCTGCCGCTGGACGAAATGCTCCACGAGCAGGGGAATGTCCTCCCGGCGCTCCCGAAGCGGCGGAAGCTCGATCGGCAGGACGTTCAGTCGTTGCCAGAGATCATCCTTGAACCGGCCTTCCGCGCAGAGCTTCTCCAGGTCCTTGTTCGTCGCGCAGATCACTCGAAACTCGAGCGGCAGCGGGCGCGTCGAGCCCAGGCGCGTGACCTCCTTCTCCTGGATCACGCGCAGAAGCTTCGCCTGGATGTCGAGCGACATGTTCGCCAGCTCGTCGAAATAAACGATCCCGCCGGAAGCCTCCTCGAAGATGCCCTTGGTCGCGCGTTCGGCGCCGGTGAAGGCCCCCTTTTCATGCCCGAAAAGGATGCTTTCGGCCGTGGTGCTCTGGATGGTCGAGGAATCCACGGCCACGAACGGAAGGAGGCTGCCGTCCGCCGCCGATCTCCTGAGCTGACGAGCCACAACTTCCTTGCCGGTACCGGTCTCGCCTTGGATCACGACGTTCGCGTTGCTGAGTCGCACGCGTTCGATGGTTTTCCGCAGGGCCTGGATCTTCGGGCTGATGCCCAGGAGCGGGTGCCGCCGCTGCGTCGCCGCGACCTCGAAATCCTGCTGCGAGGATTTCCTGAGAAGCGCCCGTTTCTCCAGCGCGCGGAATACCGTTAGCGCGAGTTCCTCCGGCCCGGCATCCTTCGCGACGTAATCCGTCGCGCCCAGGCGCATCGCCTCGCGCACCGTCTGAAAATCCTTGAGTCCGCTGCTCATGATGATCGCGAGCTCGCCGTCAGCCGCCTTAAGCTTCGGGATCGCTTTAAGTCCTTCGTCCGAGGTACGCATCTGAACATCCAGGAGCACGAGATCAATGGCATGATTCCTGAGGATCGCCAACGCTTCGTCGGTATTGTAGGCGGATCGGCAGTCACACTTTCCCTTGAGCGACATGCGGGTGGCCGTCTGGAAAATCGAGTCATCATCGCAGACCAGTACTTGCGGGAGTCTCATTCGCTCATGGTAACCGACGGAAGCACCAAACTGTAGGGTGAAACTGTGGGTAAATCCCGACTTCCCGCCTTCCGGGACCCCGTCTGCCGGCGGGCCGGAATATTTTCCCCAGTCCATCCGCCCATTTTTGAACCGGTTCGCGCCGATCTGAACTGGCGCGCCCATTGCTTTGGGCAACGGCACCGAGCAAGGAGCGGTTTTATGCATTTTTCGACGGAGTTATTGAACCTGGTCCAGATTTCCTGCCGAACCGACGCGAATGTCCTGATCACCGGTCCCACCGGGTCGGGAAAAAGCGTTCTCGCGCGCCAGATCCACGATGGGAGTTCCCGCAAGGCCCGACCCTTTGTCGTGGTGAACCTGGCGAGCCTTCATGAGGGGACTTTCGAGTCCGAGCTGTTCGGGCACGAACGGGGCTCCTTCACCGGGGCGGATCATAAGCGCATCGGCCGACTCGAGCTGGCTCACGGAGGTACGGTTTTCCTGGATGAGGTGGGAGAGCTCTCACCGCGCCTACAGGCTCGTCTTTTGGAGTTCCTTCAATCCCGCACGATCTCCCCGGTCGGAAGCAACCGGGAGATCCGCCTCGATGTCCGCGTGATCGCCGCTACCAACCGTGACCTCGCGCGCTCTGTCCGTGACGGGCGTTTTCGCGAGGACCTCTTTCATCGCCTGCGCGTGATTTCCATGGCGCTGCGGCCGCTGTCGGAGCGGCCGGAGGAATTCGACGGCATCGTCCACAGTTGCCTTGAGGAGTTGTGTCGCAGCTCTGGGCGGGGCGTCCAGCGAATCGCTCCCGAGGTGGCGGATCTATTGGAAACCCACGACTGGCCCGGCAATATCCGTGAGCTGCGCAATGTTCTGGAGTTCGCGGTCCTGGCCGGATCCGGAACAGTGATCACTCTGCGCGATCTCCCCGCGTGGTTTATCGATGACCGAAAAGCCGGCTGTCGTGAAAGCAAATCGGGCCCGGCACAGCTCGGTGTCGCGGAATTCCCGCTCTCCCTGGATTATCAGGGAATGCTATCAGGATTCGAGAAAGAATATTTGCGACGTGCCCTCGAGCGAAATCGCGGACGCGTGAATCGAACGGCACGCGAAATCGGAATCAATAAGACCACCTTGATTCGAAGAATGCGCGTTTACGGTCTCGTTGAAAAGGCGGGGCCCGGGTACGCAGAATCGCTTCTGCCAGCAGGATTAGGTGCAGAAAGCGTAAATTTTAGCCAAAAACCAGTATAGCACGATGCGTTAACTCTCAAAGAGTGACAGGGGCACATTTTTTTTAAAAATTTTTCAAAAAGATGTTGCACCAGTTTTGAGTCTTGGCTATTAGACGAACCTCGTCGCGGTAATCGAATCAGCGGCTCGCAATTAGCGCTCGGCGCAAGTTGCGATCGAACTCCGGTAAGTAAACGGATGACTCGGAACAGCGACTGATCTTTGAAAACTAGGATGAATTTTTTGAAAGAGAAAGTGAGGGTGAGTAGGCAGCTCACTTGGACCTGAGAAGGTCACAGGTGGGTGATGTCGAAAAACCTCGAGCAATTTCTTCTTTTAGTAAGCAAATAATTCGCGGTGGTCTT
>JAMPXJ010000040.1 GCA_023701205.1 Oligoflexia bacterium | reverse complement strand
GCCGACCAACACCCCCGCGCCGACCAACAACCCCGCGCCGACCAACACCCCTGCGCCGACCAACACCCCCGCGCCGACCAACACCCCCGCGCCGACCAGCACCCCTGCGCCGACCAGCACCCCTGAGCCGACCAGCACTCCTACGCCAACGGATCGCCCTTGTGATCAAGACCGTGATCTTCGCTGCGGTTCCAAACACTACCATCAGCCTGCAACACGTCATCAAAGCCTCGACCTTCTTGTCGTGATTTCTGATGGCATGACCTCTCGGAGCGACGAAATCTCGCGAGGCCTTCTCCAGCTCGTCGGCCAGCTTTCCTCGCGAACCGATGTCAGATTGGGCCTGCTCGCCGCCCACGGCGATCGATCCCCCCTCGCCGGCCGGTTGGTCCCTTGCGGTGATCGTCACAGGAGGCTGTCTCAAGCGGAGCTCTCCGGCTGTCTCGCCGGAATCCCGCAAGATCCAACCCCGAACGGCGGTCAAGCGGTCTACTCGTCGGTGATCGACGCGCTCCAGGCCGAGAACCTCAAGGAGAACCGCCGCCAGGGCTTCTTCCGGCCCGAGGCATCGCTTGGAATTCTCTTCGTAGCACCGAAGGACTCTGGAAACCCGGGTGCGAGCGCTGACTCGCTCCTCGCGGCTGTCGAGCGTTACGCCCCTCGCAAAGATGCCTTCGCTCCGGTGAAGCGCCAGGATTTCTTCGGCGCGATTCTTCCGCTCGCCACCCCCGACAGCCCGGGTGCGATCCTCAAGCTCATCGAGCGCTCCGAAGGCGCCTACGCCGAGCTTGAGAGCGCCTCCTTCGAACAGCAGCTGCAGGAGATGAGCGCGAGTCTGGCTCTTCGGCTGCGCTCCATCACGCAGCTGCGGATCACCAATCCCGCCATCGTCCTCGCTTCTATCGAGATCCGGGTCGATGGAACCGTCGTACCTTTCGAGCTTGATCCGGAAACCTCGATCATCACGATTTCCGCTCAGGACGCGATCGGCTCGAAAATGGAAATCGATTACTGCGTCCGCAAGCGGCGCTGAGGAAAAGGAGACCTGTCATGAAGATCCAGAAAGCCTTATTGGCCTTGCCGATCATCCTTGCCCTGCCGTTCCGGTCCGAAGCCGCGGTGAACGTTCAGACCTTCAATCATGCCGCGGGAGACGTTTATCAGACGACGGAGCCCGCGCTTCCGGGTTCTCCCCGTCCCTGGACGCTCAACGTGAACTATCATTTCGCCGATAACCCTCTGGTGGAATACGACCAGCTGGACGCAACCCGCAAGGCGGTGCTCATCGATGGCATCCACACGCTCCAGCTGACGGGCAGCCACCGCATTCAGGCGAACTGGACGGCGTTCATGGCTATTCAACTCCATCAGGTGCGTCCATGGGGCGAGAGCTATCAGGGCGCCCTCGGAGACATCCGGCTTGGCGCGAACATCCCTTTAGCGCAGCTTGACGAGGGAGGGATCCATCTCTCCGTCATTCCCGAGCTGTTCCTCCCGACGGGGAGTACGCGTCTCCTCGTCTCCAATGGCGGATTCGGGGCCGGCGTGAAGCTCGCCGCGGAAAAGGATTTCCGGTTTCTCCGGGCGGGCGTGAACGTCGGTATCCGCGCCTTCAGCCAAGGCGTCTATCGGAATATCGATTACCGAAAGCAGCTGCCGGTTTCGATCGCCACCCTGATCCCGCTCAATGCGACAGTCGACCTCAATGTCGAGTATTTTCAGGCGTTCGCCCTCACCGGCAGCTTGAAGCAGCATCCGGGGGAGCTGTACCTCGGCGCGCGCGTGCGACTTCCTTCGGAGCTTCTGGGAAGCGCTGGCCTGAGCATCGGTCAGCCCGACTTCCTGCGCGCAAACGACGTCCGCGCGCACCTGGGAGTGACCTTCAGCTTCGCAGGCGCCGATTGATCTCTTGCTCGGCCTCGTACCAGTCCTGCTGAGGTGATCCTTGGAAGCCCCGACGTTCCGCGATGTAGTAAGCCGTTTCCCGGATCATCTGATGCCGGACTTCAGGAGTGATCTCCTTGCGGCTTGGGCGCGTGGCGGCCTGGGACTCATCGGAACCGACCGCGACTGTGGCTGTCTTGCCAGTTTTGGCCATCTTGCCGCTTTTAGTGGACGATGCTCGTGGCATTGGTTTTCTCCCGGTTTCTCTCGAACGTCAGTTGAGGAAACGTTAGATGAAAGCACCGCGAAATTTCAAGGCTCGAGTGTCGGAGTTAAGCCAATATAAACGCGCCGGAAATTTTCGAGACACCTGACCAAAGTTTAGACACCCGAAATGCACCTGCGTTTCCAACTCAGGAATATCCTTGGCGCCAGGATGACACTCCTCGCTGAAACGCCGTGGCATAAAGCTTGGATCAGTCCCCCCGCCGGCGTCTTTCTCGCCGGCACGAGGAGTTTATGTCCGCCTCAAAACCGTCGTCTCGCTTCTTCGGCGTTCTTGGCGTTCTCGGGAGCTTTGCCCTGGTGCTGGCTTTCAGCCGGTGCAGCCCACTCAGCCCGAGCATCAGCAAGAGCTCACTGCTTCCAGTCGATCGCGAAGCCGGGCTATTTCCATCCCCCACGCCTCTCTTGAACGCGAACCGCGGCATTCTTCAGGGAATCGAAACCCGTCTCCTGGATTCCGATTCCTATGCCTCCTCGCTTGAAAGCCTGCCCGGCTCCGCCAGAATCGTGAAGCTCGACCAGGAGCAGCTCCTGGAACTCGGTGAGACCGGGGAAGTGAAGCTCCAGCTCGGGGCCGCCGAAACCACCGAGCCCATGGTTTATGTCCAGATGACTCCTGCGGCGCTCACGATCCAGAACGCCTGCTTTTCGAAGCTGAGAATGGAGCTGCAGGCGGTCGATGGACAGGGAGCCTGGCTGCTGCGGTCGCGCCATCTGATCGAAAGCGGCAGTGCCGAGTTCTCCGAGCCTGCGCCGCTCGAAGCACAGGAGATCGCTCTCGTCTTCGCCCGATAAGCGAAGAGTTCACTTCCGGTCTTCGGGCGGGAAGAAATCCTTGTGAGCGGCGATGAATCGCTTCAACGCGGTATTCACCAGCTCCGAGCGAGAGTGCCTGGAGTATTTTTCCATCTTCTCGAGGCCTTCAGCGATCTCCTTTTCGAGTTGCAGCTCGACTTTCACCGTGGGGCCCGTCAGCTTGTAGTCGTCACGCATCCTTCGATTTCATCATGCCAGCGACCTGCCTCGCAACAAGTCCTTTACGACGCTGTACATTATGGTCGGAAGGGCATCGAGCTCCGAAATTTCCCTGAGAGCTCCGCTCCCTTTCTGCGCCAGCTCGCGACAAAGCTCCAGGCTCGCCCTTTCCTGGCCCATCTTCAGCACGACCAGATGCGGAAACCTCGGGGCGAGATAAGCCGGGTCGCGACCCGCCGTATATTTTCCGTCCGAGAGGAGCACGGTCGAAGGAGGGCGTCCCCGACCCACTCCCCGAAGTCCCCGGACCATCTGAAGCGCCGCCCTCATGCCGTCCTCGAGATGAGTGTAACCTTGGGCGGGTACATCCAGAAACCGCTCGACCAGATCCTGGATACTGATCCGTTCCTCGGGACGCTTGATGATCTTCGCCTCGTTCTCGAAGGCGATGATCCCGATCGGGTCCTCCGGAAATTCCAAAAGCACCACCGCGAGCGCCACCGCGGTCAGCGCCAGCTTTTCGCCGGTCATCGAAAGGCTGGTATCCACCGTCAGGATAATGGGCTGCCTGCGATGCGTGATGTAGCTCATCCAGATATCCTGACCCGTGAGCGGGCGATCGCGATAGATCGGCGACTCGTCGAGCGTTTCCTCGAGATCGAAGTCGGTCTGCCTTGCATCGGGCGGAACCTCGGTCCAAGGGGCGCTTCCGGGCACGCTCGGGTGCACCACCGACCCGAGCACCTCCTGCGCGCGCTCGAGGATCGCCCGCGCCGAGATCCGCCGCAGGCGCTTGGCCACGTCCCGCATGGAGCGTAACGACTTGAACTCATGATAACGAGTGGCGACGTCCCAGGCGCTCGCTCCGCCGATGTCGGGCGGCCCGCCCTCGTCCTCGCCGAAAGCCAGCGCGCCTCCGAAAGCCTCGGGCGGAAGAAACAGCGGCGCCGCTCCGGGAAGGGAGCGCTCCTCCGAGAAGATGCTCCGAAAGCCCTGCTCTGGTCGTTGCGGCTCCTGCTTCCTCAGCTTCTCGGGGCTGACGGCTTTTTTTTTAAATCGCCTGAATTAAGCTCCGCCAGCACCGACTTGGCCCACTCCTGCAGCAGCTCATCGACTTCGGCCCGCGGCGATCGCTCGGAGTCCGCCTCGCGCTCGATCTCGATCCGGGTGGGCATCGCCATCAGTGCCGCGGTCAGGAAAGCCTCCGCAAAAGCCATTCCCTCCGACAGAAGCACCGCGGAGATTTCCGCCACGCTGATCGCGGCGCGGATCGAGGCCCCGCGCCGGATCCTCGGATGCTCGCGAGTCAGCCGCGCCAGGCGCACGGCCGCGAGTGGAAGGCGCTTTTCCGACGAGCGCACCCGCTCCGAAACGATGCGGAGCTCCTCTTCCTCGCTCTGATAATCCAGTACCACCAGCTCGAAACGATCCAGGATGGCCTCGCTCAGATGCGAGGTCGCGACGAACTCCTTCGGGTTCTGCGTCGCGATGACCAGGAAACCTTCTTTCGCGCGGATCTCGCCAAACCGGGGCACCGCGACCATCCCTTCGTCGATCGCGGGCAGCAGGACGTTCTGCACCCCTTCGGGCAGGCGATTGAGCTCGTTGATGAAGAGCACGCCGCCCGAGCGCATCGCCTCGACGAGGGGGCCCGGGATGAAAGAGTCCCGGCCGTATCCCTTCTTGATGACCGTCGGCGGATCGAACCAGCCCGAAAGCTTCTGCTCCGTATAGCGGTTATCTCCATCCACGCGGAAAACCGGTCGCCCCAGCTCGCGCGTGATGGCGAGCGCCAGATGCGTCTTGCCCACGCCGACCGGGCCTTCCAGAAGCACGTTGCGACGTGCCTTGAGGCATGCGCCCACGCGCTGCAGCTCCTGCTCGCGGCCGACCAGCTCATAGGATGCGCCCGCGGATCTTTCGGCCTTTATGCGTCTCATTTTCTTTTCTTCCGCCCTCGGAGCAGCCGGACCTTTCGGGGCCTGGCGCCGGCCGGCCTCTTGCCTGTCACCTCAGCATACGCCTCGGGGAGATTCCGCTTCAAGTACTCTTCGACGACGTAGCTCGCCACCTCCGACGGCCTGGTGCCCACGCCGAATCCCGCGTCAAAGCCGCACTCCAGCGCCAGCGGGTGCGTGACCCGCGGCCCCCCGGCCACGAAAAGCAGCTTGTCCTTCAGCCCCATTTTTGCCGCGCGGGCCATGAGGTCCTTAAGATCCTTCACATGGACATTGTGCTGGGTCACGACCTTGGAGACCAGGATCGCGTCCGCCTTCTCCGCGACGGCCGCCTTGAGCAGCTCCTCGTTGAGGACCTGCGCGCCCAGGTTGCGCGCGTCGAGCCACTGATAGCGCTCCAGCCCGTAGTCCCCGGCAAAGCCCTTCATGTTGATGATCGCGTCGATCCCGACCGTGTGCGCGTCATAGCCCGTGCAGGCCCCCAGCACCACCAGCTTGCGCCCGACATGCTTCTCGATGATCGCATCGAGCTCGTCGCGACCGCGCTTCTGGGACTCGACTTTGAGCACCTTGATCTTCGTGAAATCGACCGAGTGCTTGTAATTGCCGTAGATCACGAAAAAAGCGAAACCTTCGGCGGCCTTTTCCATGGTCGCGACTTTCACCGGATCGAAGCCCATCTTCCGCGCGAGCTGGATCGCCGCTTCGCGCGCCTCGGCCGAAGGCTCGACCGGCAAGGTGAAGGAGAGCTGGACGGTGCCATCGTCGAGGATGTCGCCGTAGGGTTTGAGCTTGCGGAGATTCAGTTGCGCTGTCTTGGACATGATCGGCCTCTCGCCTACAAAAGCTCGAAAAACGGGTTGAGATACTCCTTATGCCGCGGAACGACCCCGTCGTGGCCTTTTCCGCCGGTCTCCTTGCGGCTCACCTCCGCGAAGGCGCGCTCCTCGATCGCCCTGGCGAGACCCTTCTTATCGATCATCTCGAGGTGCGCGGCCGAATCGCGCAGAACCTTGTCCGCCCACTTCTCGATCGCGCCGCCGCTCTTATACTCGATCTCTCGACCCAGGTCTTTCGCGCCGTTGAAGACGTATTTCGCGTTCTTGATGCTCATCCAGCGGTCCTGCAACAGCGGGGTGTGCATGGCCTCGGTCGCCATCCCGAGCAGCTGGATCGTCTGGCCCGTCAGCACGCCCACGAAGTTGAACATCGCGTCCATGAGGTGGCTGTAGAAGATGTCGCCGCACTTGAAGCGGGTCGGCGGCATGAACTTGATCGGGGACTTCGGGAAGATATCCCGGGTCATCTGCGCGCGCGCGATCTCGAGCAGGAAGACATTCGGATGCTCCGGATCCATCTCCTGGGCATGGCCCAGTCCCATGAGGTCCTCGGTCATCTTCGCGTTCAGGGCGAAGCGCTCGTTGATGAACTGCGAAGCGAGCACCTGATGCCCGTTCTCGACCGCGTCCGCAGTCGTCAGGTAGTTGTCCTCGCCTGTGTGGATCACGATGCGCGAGAGCGCGATGATCCGCCGCGAGAAGTGCTGGTCGATCAGGGTGCGCTTCATGTTGATGTCGCGGAAAAGGATCCCGTACATCGCGTCGTTGAGCAGGAAGTCCAGCCGCTCCATCGCGCCGAGCGCGGCGATCTCCGGCATGCAGAGACCGGAGCAGTAGTTCGTCAGCCGGAGGTAGCGCCCGAGCTTGCGGCTTTCCTCGTCCAGCGCCGCGCGCATGATGCGGAAGTTCTCCTGCGTCGCGTACGTGCCGCCGAAACCCTCGGTCGTTGCTCCATGGGGAACATAATCGAGCAGCGACTGCGCCGTGCTCCGGATCACCGCGATCGCGTCCGCCCCAGCCTGAGCGGCGGCGCGCGCCTGGATGATGTCCTCGTAGATATTCCCCGTCGCCACGATCACGTAGAGCAGCGGTCCCTTGCGGCCTTCGGGGTCGAACGGGTCCTTGACCTCGCCGCGGAGCTTGTCGCGCACCGTGCGCTGCTGGACCAGGTATTCGCGCGCGGCCTGGCAGAGCTCGCGGCTCTTCGCCCGGATCCGCTCCTCGTCGCCGCGCGGGATCTTCGTGAGATCGAGCTTGCGCGAGGCCGCGAGAGCCGTGAGCTCCAGGAGCGGCATCTTTTTCTGCAGCATCCCGTTGACGACCCAGTGGAGCGCCCCGCGCTCAAGCACGCCGGCCCTGCGGAGATCCTCGACGATGATGTTGGCTTCGGGAAAAAGCTGGCCCCCGTGCTTCACGGCGCCATTGACGCCCAGGAGCCGCAGGGTCGCGCGCTCGATCGCGACCGTCGTGTGGGAGCGGATCATCTCCTCGACGGGAAGCGAGATGCGGTTGGCGAGATCGCGGCAGCGATCGACGAGTTGCCGGTCCAATGCGAGATGCGCCATATCAGGAGTAGCTTTCGGTGAAGATCTGCCGGAGCTCAGGGCTCTCGCGCAGGAGATCGAGCGCGAGATCGGCGTGCCCTTCGGTGTAGCCGTTGCCGATCCGCAGATCGACATCCGCGCCCACGCCCTCGGCGCCCAGCGCCGCGCGGGTGAAGCTCGTGGCCATGCTGAAGAAGTAAACCAGGCCGCGATTTCTTGCCGAGAGGATGCAGGACATTTCGGTCTCGGGAATGTTCGCGACGTTGATCACCACGTCGGCCATCTGCCCTTTCGTCGCATTCCAGATCTTTTCCATGACCTGAACACCATTGCGCGCGTCCGCCTGGATGATCTCGTCGACGAACGAAAGCCTGCCCAGGCGCTCGATGGCCTCGCGCGAATAATCCACCGCGATGGTCTTCACGCCCGGCTTTTTCTTGGCCTCGTAGAGACAGAGCAGGCCGGACTTGCCGCCCCCGCCGACGACGACGACGGTCTGATGCGGCTGCACGAGCTTGCGCGTCTGCGCGGGCGCCCCGGCTACATCGAGCACGGCGAGCGCGACGGTCTCAGGCAGGTCCTCGGGCAGGCGCGCGAAGATTCCCGAAGCGAAGAGCACGGCATGTCCCTCGACATCCACGCGATCGATTTTGGCGTGGACCTTCTTGATCCTGCGAAGTTGCAGCGGCGTGAGCGTCAGCGAAACGAGCGTGGCGATCCGATCCCCCGCCTTGACGGGTTTCTGCTCGACCGGGAACGCCGGGCCCACCTCCACCACGCGCCCGATCAGCATGCCGCCGGAGCCGGTCACGGGATTATGATGCTTCCCGCGGCGCGCGACGAGTTCGAGAATATGTTTCTCGATGCGTGCCGGATCGCCGCCGCTCGCTTCGGAGATCTGATGGAAGCTCGCGGAATCGATGTTGAGGCTTTCCACCTCGATCAGAAGCTCATCTTCGGCGATGGGGAGCGAAGGATCGAGCGTTTCGGCCTGCTGCGGAAGCACGCCCTGAGGCTTCACCACGCGTTGAAGGCCCAACGGATCAGCCGGTCTTTTCTGAGTCATCATAAGCAAGAGGAACGTAACAATACCGCCCGGGCGAGGCAAGCTTAAGGTCCGCGCTCGATGCCTGCGTAGGCTAAGGCGAAGGCTTCGGTAATTCCGCCGAAACGCTGTCCAAAGAGTAGGCAGGCGTGTCCGCGCGCTAACAGCGCGAAAATTCAGGCCCACGGCGGACGTCTTCAGAACATTGTGAAATTGCAAAGGATTTCTAATTTGACGCCCTGAGGCTAAATTGGCCCACCCCTTGCTCTTTAGATCTCAAGAGAGAGTCATCCCTTCTGCGCCGGAGCGCGAAGGAGGGATTCAGCTGCATCATTCCGGCGGAGCCCGGAAGCGATTGCGAGGAGTAGGATATGTCGCGCAGAAAAACTAACAGGCTTTGGCTCATCCCCGTCTTTGCCCTGAATCTCGTTCCGCTCGCCGCCTGGGGCGAAGCGCCCGCCGGCAAGGCGCGCGACCTCACCGCGAGCGAGGTCAATCAGGTCGTCAACGATTTCAAATTCGTCAAGGAGAAGAGCGATCCCGACAGCGTGCTTTCGCTGAGAGGCACCTTTTTCGAGGACTGCGGCCTGAAGATCAAAGTCGCCAAGGACGCGTCGAAACGCGTCATCGGCTACCGCTTCATCGACACCACCGGCCGGGCCGCGCAGTGCCAGCAGGAGCACCTCGATCGCGACGACGATTGCGACAGCCATAAATGCGTGGTCCTCTCCGAGCAGGCCAGTCTCAAGATCGATCTTTCGGCCGAGGGCGATCTCGATTTCAAGCTGCTGCGGATCGACAGCCGCAAGGACCCCAAAGAGCAATGGGATGACCTCGAAGCCACCGAACTCAACACCGGCAAGAAGTCCAAGCACCACAAAGGCGCCGGCACCTTTCAAGCCGAAAGGCTGAAAGCCGAGGAGAACGCCAAGGCCGATCGCATCGCGAGGCTGCATGAGCAGGTGCGCAAGTGCCGCGGCAACCTCGAGGCGCTCGATGTCGCGACCAACGCCCTCGCGGAGCTCGAGGACGTGATTTCCTCCGAGGAGTACGAGAAGTACGCCCAGGATCTCGAGCGCATCCGCAAGAAGCGCGACAACGAGAATTTCAACAAGCTCCTCACCCGCTTCAGCAAGCTGAAGACGGATGAGCAGGGCGAGATGCTCGACCTCATCGAACAGCTCTCAGCCTATGCCGAGGACCCGCGCAAAGCCAAGCAGATCGCCGAGGTGTACGCGGGCATGGCCAAGAAGATGATGAGCGCGCCCAAGGCCAGCTCCGAGAACTTCGAGGACGCGGCCTGGATGATCAGCGAGGCCCAGCAGCTCTCCGGCCTGAGCGAAGGCGATCAAACCACCCTGCGGAATTACCAGCGGGATATCCGCGCCAATCGCTTCCTGAAGCTCGCGAAGTCGCCCTCGACCGACCCGAGCTTCTCGAGCGAGTACATGGAGTACATGCAGGAGATGCAGACCGAAGTGCAGGACCTCTGCTCGGGCTATGACAGCTCGACATTCAGTGAGTGCAGCTCGGCGATGCGGACCTATCAGTCGGTCCAGCAGGTCCCTCAGATCTTCAATCAGGCGCAGTACCAGCAGTACATGTTCCAAATGCAGCTGCAGCAGCAGATGGCGGCGAGCTTCCAGATGGGCGGCCCTGGCGGCTTCGTGAACAACCCGATGGGTATGATGGGAGGAATGTCCTCTCCGATGTATCCCCCGAACCCGATGATGATGGGTCCCATGGCGAGCCCGATGTACCCATCGCGATTCTAAGAATACTGACACACCAAGCCAAGACCAAGACCTCCACAAGCGCAAGCTTGGGAGGTCTTTTTCTTTTTTTTATTTGACGGCCGTGGGCTGCCCGATTACTTCATTTCTTTAGTTGCTCTTCTTCTTATCTTTACAGGGGGTGTTTGAATGGCAACCGGTATGGTCAAATGGTTCAACGACAGTAAGGGATATGGCTTCATTCAGGCTGAAGGCACTGATCGCGACGTTTTCGTGCACTACACCGCGATTCAGGGCGATGGTTTCAAGACTCTCGCCGAAGGCCAGCAGGTCAACTTCGAGCTGATTGAAGGTCCGAAAGGCCCCCAGGCTTCGAACGTCACCAAAGCGGCGAACTGAGCCCGTCTTACAACCCAGTTTCAGAAAGCGGGGAGCGCAAGCTCTCCGCTTTTTTTTTGCGCGAAATCACTCCCAGTTCAGGCCCGGGAAAGCTGCCGCATCGAATTTGGGCTCCGGCGTCTCGAGCGAGGCCACGGGATAAGCGCAATACCGCGTGGCCGCGATCCCGGCCGGGAAGTGATTGCCGCTCTTCTTCAGCCCCCCGAACGGCAGCCGCGGCGAAACACTCACCGTGCTCCGGCTCCAGTGCACCGAGCCCATGCGAAGCCCCTCGCGCGCCTTCGCGAAGATCGCCCGATCCCGCGCGAAAACGCTCGCCACCAGCCCGAACTGGGTCGCATTGGCCTGCTCGATCGCCTGCTCGAGCTCACGCACGGCGAGCACCGCCACGCTGGGCGCGAGCAGCTCCGTCTGCTGGAACACGCTCTTGCGCGTCCCCTCGAGCGAAGGCTCCCGGATCACGCAGATCGAAGGCGTCACGTAGTTGCCCGCGGTCGGTAGCTCGAGCGCCTTGCCGCGCATCACGATTTCGGCGCCCTCGCGTCCGGCGATCCCCACGAATTTCATGTAACGATCGACCGCGCCCTGTTCGATCAGCGGACCCATGAAGGGATTCTCCAGCGGATGCCCGATCTGGAAGGCCTTCGAGCGCTCATGGAAGCGCTCCACGAACCGATCCAGCAGCGACTCGTGCACCAGGATCCGGCTCAAGGAGTTGCAACGCTGGCCCGCGGTCATGAACGCGCTCACGAGACACTCCTTCAGCGCGAGCTCCAGATCCGCGTCCTCCCACACGATGGCCGCGTTCTTTCCGCCCATCTCCAGCGCCATGATCTTCCAATGTTGCTGGAGCGTGTCCTGTTTGATGCGATTGCCGGTTTCGTAAGACCCGGTGAAGAGGATCCCGTCGACGCCTTCATGCACGCAAAGCCGGCGCCCCACTTCCCTTTCGCCCTGGATGAGGTTGAAGACCCCGGCCGGGAAGCCGGCCTCCACAAAAAGCTCGGCCAGGAGCTGTCCCGCGAGCGGCGCCTTTTCGGATGGCTTGAAAACCACGGTGTTTCCCGTCAGGAGCGCGGGCACGATATGCCCAAGCGGCGCCTGAAACGGGAGATTGAATGGTCCGATCACCGCCAGCACGCCATGGGGCCGGTATTCGCAGCTCGCGAGGGTGCCATCGGCGGGAAACTCCAGCGCCGGAATCATCTTCATCCCGTCCGAGAGGAAAGCCTCGAGCTGCGCGAGCGCGAAAGCCAGCTCGTGTCGCGCGTCCCAGAGCGGTTTCCCGATTTCGCGGGCGATCGCCTGGCCCAGCTCCGGCTCGCGAGCCTGCAGGCGCGACCGCAAGGTCGCGAGCCGCTCCGCGCGCTCCGCGAGGGGCAGGAGCCGCCAGGAACGCGAAGCCCCGCGCGCCGACGAGATCGCAGCCTCGATCGAGGCATAGGAATATGGGAACCGTCCCAGCTCGTCCGAGGAATCCCCGGGGCAGCGGCTGACGCACTCTCCGTTCGCGCCACCCGGCGCATCCGACGCTCTGATGAAACGGTTTCCGATGAGATCGCCTCGGACTGGGAAACTGGCTCGGGCCTTGGACATGAGCTTCCTCCCGGATCGATCAGGTGCAGACCATCTCGATCAGCTTTTCGTAGAATTGGATCGCCTTCTCCAGATGCTCCAGCGGATTGCATTCGTTGGGGCTGTGGCTATTGCCCCGGGAGATCCCGGGACCGAAAACCACGGCTTCATAGCCCGCCTGGAAATATTGGGCAGCCTCGGTCGAGGCCGACTTCTTGCGCAGGATCGGGTCGAGCCCGGCGCGCTCGAGCGCCTCGTGGCTGATCTTCACCAGCTCATGCTCGAGCGTCATGTTCAGCCCGGGACTCGCGCGCTCGCGGACCACCGAGATGTTGAGGCTCGGATATTTCGCCACGATCGCGCGGATGCCGCTTTGGATATGCCTTTCGATCTCCTCAGGCAGCAGCTCCGGGAGAAGCCGCAGGTCGAAATGAAGCGCGACGGAACCGAGACCCTGCTTCAGCGTCCCGAAACTGACAGTCGAATGAGGCGGCTCGTAGGTTTCGTCGCGGACCTTCGCGAAGTCCCCTGCGACCGTTCCGAAGAAATCCGTGACGTCTCGGATGCACGGAAACAGCGTGTCCGGCAGGAAGCGCACGCCCGTATCGCCAATCCCGCCGAGCTCCACGCGGAAGTTCCTGCCCTCGCCGAGAGCCTTGGAGGCCTCGCGAAAGAACCGCTTGAAATCCTCGAACTGGTGCGAAGTCAGGTAAACCTGCACCATCGCCTTGTCGGGCACCTTGTTGACCGCGTCCCCGCCGTCCATCCGCGTGAAGCGGAACTCGAAGCCCCGCTCGGCCGCGAGCCTGAGAAAGTCCAGCGCCGCCTGGATCGCGTTTACGCCCAGGTGCGGCTGCGATCCGTGCGAGGACTTGCCGAACGAATGGAGATCCACGCGCCGGTTGAAACCGCGCGCATCGCGCTCGATCTGCTGATATCCGATGTTCACGCGAAAAACATTCAGGCACTTGTGCGCGTAAACCACTCCCAGTCCCGAGGGCTCCCCCACCATGACGAACTTCGGGTTGAGGGCCTGTGACTTGATGAGATAGCGGGCGCCGAACATGCCCATCTCCTCGCCGCAGGTGCCCACCAGATAGATCGGCATCTTGAGCTTGCGCTCCCGGAAGCGGGCCGCCGCGTGAACCTTGCAGAGGAAGTCCAGCTTCGCGTCCACCGCGCCGAGCCCGTAGATGCGTCCGTCCTTGATCGTGGCGGCGAACGGGTCGCCGCCTGTCTCGGTCCAATTCTCCGGCAGCCCGGCGCTCACCGTGTCGAGATGGGTGTCGAGCAGCAGGCCCTTGCGGATCTTCCGGTCCACCAGCGGGTCGCCCAGGATCCCGATCACATTGAACTGTCGCTTGGAAACGTCTTCGAGTGAATGCGTGACCTGCTGAAGCTGCGCCTTGAAGCCGCGTTCCTGCAGGAGGCTGAACGCGTAATTGGCGAGCTCCTCGTTCCCGCGCTGGGTCTCCGAGTTGATGCGGATCATCCGACGTGCTTCTTCGAGGAGCCTCTTCATTTCCCTATTATTTCCCTTTTTCCCCCACGTCCACAAGCGCCGTTTCGATGAGCCCGCAAACATCGTCCAACTGCGCCTCGCTCAGCGCGCCGCACGGCGGGAGCAGCCGGACCAGATAGGGGCCGTGCCCGCAGTAGAACGCGATGACACCCAGATCGAAGAGGCGCATCAGCACGGCCTTCACTTCCTCCATCGTGCCGCCCAAAGGCTGGAAGGCCATCATGCCGCCCACCGCCCTGATGTCGCCGATGAGCCCGCGGCAACGCCCTTCCGCCGAGCGCCGAAGGTTCTCGCGGAACCGCCGGGCGAGCCGCTCGATCCTGCCGTCCTCGCCCAGGTAGCCGTCCTCGGTGAGCATCTCCACGATCCGACGTCCGGTGCGCAGGGCGACGCTGCTTCCGGAAAACGTTCCCGCGATCAACCCCGCCCGCGGGTTGAAGTCGCGCGCGTAAAGCACGGCGCACGCCTGCAGGAGCTTTCCGACGGTGACGACGTCGACGTACTCGTGGAGGCCGAACTTCTGGTAGGCGAAGAGCTCGCCGGTACGGCCGAACGTCTGCACCTCGTCGACCCAGATGGCCAGGCCGAGGCGCCGGGCCTCATCGAATACGCGGACATAATACTCGCGCGGCGCGGCCTTGAAGCCCCCTTCGCCCTGAACCAGCTCGATCATGAGCGCCGCGATCTTCCCGGGATAACGGGTAGCCGCCTCGCGCATCGCCGCGACCGTCGCCCCGACGCTCTCCTCGAGGCCCTGGACCTCATCGTGAAAGGGCAGATAAAGCGCTTCGCCATAAACCGGCTGCCCTTCGCGGTACTTCGGATTATCGGTGATCTCCTGCATCGCGGTGGAGCGCCCCGCGAAGCAATCGCGGAAAGCCAGTACCTTCGTGGCCGGAAACTTTTTCTGCCGAATGATCTTGAGCGCGAACTCATTGGCCATCGTGCCGCTGCAAAGCAGCCATCCGTGCTCCAGGCGCGCGCCCGGACCCACCCTCGTGAGGATCGCGCGCAGCAGCTCCTGCTGCTCGTGCCCGGGCTGCAGGTTCCCCTGCATCACGTCGGCCGGAAGCGCGTCAATCATCTCGCTCATGAGCTCAGGATGGGAATGACCGAAGAAGTTGACCCCGATCCCCGTGATCATGTCGTATTTCACGCTTCCGTCGATGAGCTCGACGAAAGGCCCGCGGCCCAGCCCCGAGGAAAGGAAGGGAAAATAAAGCTCCCGTCCCTTGTCGGCCTGCAGCCCCGCGATGGCCTCGTGGTACGCGGCTTTGGCCTCGCTGCCGACGGAATCCCCGGACCGGATGCCTTGCAGCTTGGCGGAGGCCTGCAGCAACACCTCGAGAAGGTTCTTTTTCGCGATCTGAAAGGCTTCCGAATCCAGAAGGAGCGCGGCCTGCGAAAAGCTCTGCTCGCCAACGCAAATAGAGGGGCGACGGATCATTTTCGCCCGGATATCATGAGCTTATTTTTGTTGCAAGGAATCCGGTCACTGGTAGCTTTTGAGAATGCGATGGAACGGGATCGGCGCGGTTTTGCTTCTTTTGGCCTCGTTTGCCCCATCCGCCCAGGGCGCGATCCGCTGGGAGGAGCTCAAGGCTCTCTATGACGCCCGCCGATACGAGGATGCGCAGCGGCTGCTGCTCGAAAATCCCGAATCTACCCACGATTATTATTACAATCTCGGGACGCTCGCTTATCGTCTGAGCCGCCACGGCCTGGCGGTCGCTTATCTCGAGAAGGCCTATCGAATGAAGCCTTATGATTCCGACACGCGACAGAACCTCGAGCTCGCTCGCTCGGGACTAGCGCAGGTGATCGGAGCCTCCAAGCTCGACCCCGGCTCGACACCGCTGGAGGCCTTCGGAGACCTGCTCGCGCCGCCGGCCGCTCGCGCCGCCCTGGGAACACTCGGGCTTTTTCTGATCCTGCTGGGGCTGCTCCGCTATCGCAAGGATGGCGACTTGCGCGAAAGCCTGTCTCATCCCCAGGGAGCGCTCGGGGCGCTGGGCCTCGTGCTGGAGCTTCTGCTCGTTTCTGCGCAATGGCTCGACCAACGCCATCCTGCCGCATTCCCGCTCGAGCGCCTCACCGTCCGAAGCGGGCCGGGCGATCAGTACCTGGAGCTGGCGCAGGTCGAAGCCGGCGTAAAGCTGCGCATCCTGAGTACAGGGGGTTCCGGGGACGAATGGCGCCAGATCCGGTATGCCCCCGACCGGATCGGGTGGGTCCGGGCCCCCGGCCTGCTCAAGCCTTAGTTGAGCTCCGTCCCGGGATATGCGAGAAAGGGCTATGCTCATGAAGCTCCAAAACCGAATCGCCCGCCTGTCCGTGCTCCTGGCCGTTTTCTGCGCTTTCGCCGCCCTTTCGGGCTGCGCCGGCAAGCAGGTGGACGAGAACGACCCGGGGGCGCTTTTCAAGGAAGCGGAGGAAGACGCCAAGAGCGATCACTTCCAGATCGCGATCGACAAGTTCCGGATGATCAAAAACAAGTTCCCCTACTCCAAGTACTCCGTGGACGCGCAGCTGCGGATCGCCGACATATACTTCCTGCAGGAATCCTACGCCGAAGCCGCTTCCGCCTACGAGTCTTTCTATGATCTGCACCCCAAGCATGAGAAGGTCGCTTATGCGATGTTCCGCGCCGCTAAAGCGTATTTCAGCGATATCCCTTCGCCCGTATCTCGCGATCTGATTTCGGCGCAGAAAGCGCTCGATGCTTATAACGAGTACCTGGGCCGCTTCCCGTCGGCGCCCGAAGCCACCGAGGCCCGCACCGATGCCAATACCGCGCGCAGGTACCTCGCGGAGAAAGAGCTCTATATCGGGGATTTCTACTACAAGCGCGACCAGTTCGATGCCGCCGCGCCGCGCTTTCGCAAGGTGATCGAGCTTTATCCGGAAACCGACGCGGCGAAACAGGCGCAGGAGAAGCTTACCAGGATCGCCTCTGCCCAACCCAAGGCCGGAGCAAACCCCTGATGCTGCCGTCTTCCGACACGATTGCCCGGAGCAATCGCCAGATCCAGGACCTGCTCGGCCGCAAGGACTTCGAGAAGGCCGAAGCGCTGATCCGTGAAAAGCTTCACAAGGATCCCAAGAGCGCCGACGGCTACTACTTCCTGGGCGTCCTCAATTACTTCCAAGGCAGACTCGGGCCCACCGTCGAGAATCTCAAGCATTCCCTCTCGATCGATCCGCATCACACCGACGCGGCGATCTGCCTGTCGGTGCTTTACAACGACATCGGAAAGTACGACGAGGCCAAGCGCGTTTTCGAGCTGGCCAACCAGTCCGTGGCGCACAAGCGGACGGGCGACGACCTCGGCATCGATCGCAAGTTCGCGGTAAAGCATCTCGAGCTCGCGGATCTCTACTTTCGCTACCGCCGCTATGACGAAGCGATCGAGCAGTACACCAAGGCGGCCGTGCTCGACCCGACCGCTCTTGAGATCCGTATTCGTCGCGCCAAGGCCTACGCCAAGAAGGGCTTCATCACCCGCGCCTTGCAGGACCTTCAGCAGCTCAAACACGAGTCGCCGCAATTCATCCCCTCGCGCGTGCAGCTCGGGCTTCTTCACTATAGCCAGGGCAACATCCTGGACGCCGAGCTGGAGTGGGAGTCCATCCTCGAGACTGAACCCAATAACCGTGAAGCGGCCGCCTATCTGGAAATGGCGAAAGAGGCTCGGCTCAAGTCCTGATGCTTAGCGCTTGGCCTTCAGGAGTGAAGGCTCTTCACCGTCAGCGATGGCGGGATGTTCCGGATCGCTACGGGCATGACCGCGCTCTCCTCGGCGCGAGCCGCCTGCTTCTGGCGCTGCGCTGAGATCGTGATCAGGTGAGCCTTGAGCTCCTTGAACATCAGATGCTTGATGCTGTATTCGTTCTCCTGGAGAACCACCTGACGAGCAACCTGCTCCTTGAGGTTGATCACCAACGGCGCCTTGAGGTTCGCCGTCATCTGCGTAGCATCTTCCGGAATCGTGAGAATGCTGAAGACCGCCGACTGATTGATATTCTCGAGCTTCAGCTCCCGAAGCTCGGCGGCCGAGAGGCGCGCCGTGTAGTCCGGTCGGAAGATCTTGGGCTCAAGCAGCGGGAACGCGATGTCCGGGTTCTCAACCGACTGCAGCCAAAGAATCAATGTCTCATCACCCGGATCGACCAAGCAGTACTTCTTGTACTCGGGAAAACCCAGCAGCCCTTGAGGCACCTGGATAATCTCGTCGTCTCCGACGGTGAGCTGTCCAAAACGTCCTGTTTTTATGATCACGCTCAACCCCTTACACCTATAATCTACCGGGAAATGCCCCTCGATTCTAGCCCTTTAATGCCTTGGATACCTGAGCCATCGCAACAGGTTTAACGGCCTCCTTGTTCTGCTCCTGGATCGCCGCGTAAACCTCTTCCCGATGGATCTTGGTTTCCTTGGGTGCTTGAATTCCGAGACGCACCTGCTTGCCTTTGATCTGAACCACAACAATCTTGATGTGGTCGTCAATGGCAATGCTTTCGCCCAACTTACGGGTCAAAACCAACATAAAATCTCCGTGCCCAAAGGCATAAGTAATGCCTGTAATCCTTTACCGGGAGACGTTTATTCTAACGCCCTGCCACTTGCAACTTTTTCCCGAAAAAATTCACTTTAGAAAGTCCAGAAGGGTTGGCTGAATTAATTTTTGCGAACTCGCGAGGGCACTTCGGAAAATCGTTTCTTCCTTTGCCAAGTCACTGACCACTTGAGCCATGTCCGCGTCCTCCAGGGCCGAGCTCAGCTGCGCATTCGTAATGTTATGCCGCTCGACGGATTGACTCATGCTCTGAAGCCCCTGAACTCGCGAGCCCACCTTCGAGCGTATCGCGATGAGGCGCGCGTGAAGCTGATCGAATCGCTCCAGGGTATTGCGAAGACCATCGACGTCGCCGGAGAGCAATGCAATCCGGAGATTTTGTAATTCATCAAAAACATTGATGTTTTCTTGATTTTCTTCCGGAGATCCGCTCGCAGGCGCTCTTTGCAGACGCGTCTCATCGAGCTGGGCCCTGGGATTGGTATTGAATGCTTCGATCCCATGGACGTTCATCGCCAGAAAGACGCCCTTGGAAATCTCCGTCATCATCTGTCCATCATCGCCCTGATAACGGCCTTCCGCGTCTATAGGGGGCGTTTGAGTGCGGTAACCGGAGAAAAGGTAGCGCTCCCCGATTCTTCTGTTCGCCGTGGCGACCGCTTGCTGGAATAGCTGAGTGACCTCCTCGGCGATTCCCAGCCGCGTGTCCTCGTTGGAGCTGGCGCCACTGGATTGACTGATCGCGATCTCCTTGGCCCGCACGACGATGTCGGCGAGCTCTCCCAGGGCGAGGTCCGAGTTGTTGAGGAAGGTCTCCGCGATTTTCGCGTTCGTCTGAAATTGATCGTTATTCACCTTGTCCGTCCGGATCTCGAGTACCTTCGAGGCGCCCACGGGGTCATCCGAAGGCGTGTTGAGCTTCTTCAAAGTCGCCGACTTCTGCTGCAGCCCTTCCATGCGGCTGCGGCTGCGATGGATGCTGTCGCGGATCGTGTCGTAATTAGTGTTCTGGGTCACCCGCATTTCCGTTCACCCATCATCGTTTCAGCTCCAGGACGGTTTTGAGCATCTCATCGGCGACCTGAATCACCTTCGCCGACGCGTCGTACGTATGCTGGAATTGCATCAGGTTCGTCGTCTCCTCGTCGATCGAGACGCCGGAAATCTGATCCCGCATCTTGCCCAGCTGGGTCATGATGTCCCTCTGCTGCTGGATCCCGTTGCGATTGCGCGCGGCGGCCACGCCGACGTCGCTCATGATCGAATTGAAGAAATCGTCGAAGTTCGCCTTGCCCTCGTTCATGAAAGGATGGCTCTGCAGGGCCGAAATCGCGATCGCGATGCGGTTATCGCCCGGAGCATGAGGCTGCGCCGCCGTGGCGATATTGTTGACGCTGGCCTGCACCTCGTCCGAAAGCTCAAGGAACTCGGCCGCCCGGTGCTGAAAATCGATGGGCTTGAAGAACGTCACGCCCTGGCGACCATGGCGAGTGAAGCCCGTCTCATGGACGCTATTCACCATTTCCGAAAGCGTGAAGGCGAGCTCGTCGAGCCGATCCAATACCGTCGAGAGCGTGCGGTCGCGCGCCTCGAGCAAGGCGCCGATCCTGCCGCCTTTCACCTGATGCGTGACGGTCGAATTGGCGGACGCGGAGGTCTTCAGGTCGAAGGCGCCCTCGGGCTTGCCCTCGCCATCCGCCGGGGAGCGCTGCACCGAGAAGGTCTGCACCTCGGGCCCGACCACGAGCGGACCGACGCCCCGGACGTCGACGATGTAGTTGCCCTGGTTGTCCTTGTGGGTGGCCAGGTCCATGTAGCTGGCGAGCTTCTTCAGGGCGACGTCGCGTTTGTCCTGGAGATCGGGGGCGGATACCCCGCCGAGCTCGGCCGCGCGGATCTTGATGTTGAGGCCCTTGACCTCCTCGCTCAGCGAGTTCACCTCGCGCGTGTAGCCCTCGATCCGCGCGTCGATGTGCTTGCGCACGTCCTCGACCTCGCCGCGCAGCCGATGGAAGTCATTGACCATCGCCTGGCTCGCTTCGCGCACGGATTGCCGGACAGCCTCGTTCTCGGGCTCGTTCGCGAGCTTCCGGAATTCGTTGAAGAAGCGCGAGATCAGCCGGTTGAGGCCCTCGCCGTTCATCTCGTTGAAGATATCCTCGGTCTGCCGAAGCACGAGGTCCTTTTCCTCGAAATGCGCGAGATCCCGCCCGCTGTTGCGGATCTGCTTCTCGATGTACTCGTCGTTGATGCGATCGATGCGGCTGACCTTCACGCCGTTGCCGACGCGCCCCTTGCCGATCGAGTCGGTCGCCGGCATCGTCTCGAGCTCGACGCGCTGGCGGGCATACCCTTCGGTATTGGCGTTGGCGATGTTGTGACCGGTCGTGGCCACGGCGGTTTTCGCCGCCATCATCCCCGAGACGCCCGTTCTGAAAACGTTAGGGATGCCCATCGCTCGCCGTCACGCCTCCTTGGAGAGGAACCGGGCCTCGCTCGAGCCGCTGACCCGATGCCCTTTCTGGGAATAGACATCCGTGCGCGGCCGGCTCTCGCCGAGCACGTTCTTCTTCATCTCGTGGACATGCTCGAGGGAGCGCTCCACGAGCGCCTTGTTGCTTTCGTTCTGGTCGCTCACGCGCTTGACGAGGATCGTGAGCGTATTGAGCGTGCTCCGGAGCTGGTCCGCGGTTTTCGGATCGTGGCCCTGGATCGCGATCGCGACGTTCGCGAGGGTCAGCTCGCGCAGCGGCCGCTTCCAGATCAGCGCCAGCTCGGCGATCGCTTTCATGCGCGCGACCTCGACCTGGCGGATCGCCTCGATCAGCGCCTGCTTCGCGGCCACCGCGTCCTGGATGCCCTTGAGCTCCGCGTTCACGAGCGCGGCGTGCTCCGCGCGCACCGTCTCCAGAAGCTGGCGATGCAGCCCGATCAGCTTCTGAAGGCTTTGAATGAGTTGGTCGAAGGCTTTTTCCACGCTGCAATCCTCCTGATTGCCACCGGATGAACCTGGCCTTTTTCGGGCGAATCGTCGAATCCGTTCTCCGACCCGCCGCGGCCTTTCAAATTCTCACGAGCGGGTCAGCCGATTCCCGCCTTCAGGTGCTCGTCGACCATGCGATCGGCGACCGCGTCGGCATCCACCTTGTATTTGCCCGCGGCGATCTTCGCCTTGAGCGCCGCGACCCGCTCTTCGCGAACGTCCGGCGCGGCGTTGGCGAGCTCCTTCGCTTTCGCGAGTTCCTTCGCGCGTCCCGAGATCTCGGTGCGGGCCGCGCCTTCGGTCGCGACCGCTCCCGCCGCTGCGGCGGCCTTCTGCGCGGCTTCCGCGGTTTTCGTGCGCTGCGCCTGCTTGGCGCCGGAGACTCCCGTCGTGTCGGCGCCTTGAATCTGGTTATTTCCTGTCTGGCTGACCCTCATGGGTACCTCCTGTATTGACGGGCGGATCGCGTCGTTCCGAGCTCCTCACCGTCGGGTCATCGGTCAGTCCCTTCCGTTGGGCTGCCGTCGGGACGTGGGGTCCCTTACCTGAAGTGTACAGTTCCGGCTGGAGATAAGCAATGATCTGGTCCGCCAGCCCGATCCCGCTGCCGCTGCGCACGGCCTTCTGGGCGTTCTCGCTATCCAGCATTCCCCGATAGATCTCTGTCGCGGGAGACTCGAGGTCCATCTCGTTTTTAGGCACGGTCTGGCGCATGACCTTCATCATGTAGTCCAGGAACATCGCCTCCATCCCCTCGGCCGCCTTGCGGATTTCGGGATGGACCCGGGTGCGGTCAACGACCGGCACGCGCTTGCCGGGCGTGGTGGGGGCCGTCAAGGCATTGGCGCCGCGTTCGGGCGGCGAAACAAGGGGTGAGGGGGAAAACGAAGCGCCGCCCAGGGCGATGGGCGCGCTCACGTCTCCCCCCTCGGCCGCGTGACACCGACTTGGTCGCCCCGACCGGCATCCATGCCGGCTCGGTTTCCGGAAGCTTGGGCTTTGTAAGAATCAGAAGCGGAATGACCTACCATCCTAGCGGGCCGTGTTTCCTGTCCTGTTTCCTGGATATGTTTGCCCAGTCCGAACCCGCGCGCATCCTCCATGACACTCGGGCTTCCAAGCCGCTTCACGCGGCAAACTTTGATCTCCGGCTCCTCCCCGGCTTCGGCGAGGATCGGTCCACATACGTCATCAAGCACGAAATCGTTCCAAAGAATCACATGATCTCCACGTCGGCCTGCAGCGCGCCGACCTGTTTGAGAGTTTGAAAGATGGCTGTGAGATCCTTCGGTTGGACGCCCAAGGCGTTGAGCGCCTTCACCAGATCCGAGACGTTCGGGGCCGATTTGAGCTCCATCACGCGCTGGGGCTTAGCGCCCTTGGCCGCATCCCTCACCTCGATGGCCAGGTCGCCGTGCGAGATCGCCACCGGCAGGATGCTCACGCCGCTGCCCATGACGACCGTGCCGGTGCGCTCGTTGAGCACGACCTTGGCCTTCGAATCCACGTTCACGTTCACGTTCTCGAGCGTCGCCAGGAGCTCCACCGAGTTGCCGTCATAGTTGAAAGGCACGACGATATCCACGGTGCCGCTGTCGCGCGCGTTCGCGAACTTGCCGCCGAGCTCGCCGTTGATCAGGGCGGCGATCCGCGCCGCCGTCGTGAAGTCGGGGTTGTGCAGCGAGAGCCGGAAATTCTTCTTCCCCGCGAAGTTGATGTCGACGTCCTTCTCGATCGTGGCGCCCGAGACGACCCGGCCCACGGTCGGGAAATTCTTCGTCGTCCCGTCGGCGACGCCGCCGATGCTCATCGGGCCCTGGGCGACGGCATAGACGTTCTGGTCCCCCGCGCGCAGCGGAGTCACCAGCAGCACGCCGCCTTCGAGGCTCGTCGCGTCGCCGATGGAGCTGACCGTCACGTCGAGCGGATTACCCACGCGCGCGAACGGCGGGAGCTTGGCCGTCACGATGACTGCTGCGGCGTTCTTGGATTTCACCGTGTTCCCCTGAACGTCGAGGCCGAGCTTGTTGAAGAGCCTCCCCAGTGACTGGCCCGTCACGTCAGCACTGGAGTCGCCCGTGCCCTTGAGACCGACGACGATGCCATAGCCGATCAGGATGTTCTCGCGCACGCCCTTCACGGTGGCGATGTCCTTGATGCGCGCGGCCTGCGCGCTTTCCGGCAAGGCCGAATTCACGGCTGCCCAGACGCTCAGGAGCACGAGGGGTTCAGCGATACGCTTCAAGCCGATATTCATAAAGTTTCCCTGAAGTGATCACGTCTTCTTCCGTGATGTCGTTGCCCCGGGCCACCGCCAGGAGCGTGACGACCCTCGGATTCCCGTTCTTGTAAGCCACCTTCTTCGTGCCACGGACCTTGTAATTCCCGTTCGCATACCTCTCGATGATTTCGGCCAGCATCGTGTCCCCGGCCTTGACCTCGAGCGCCTTGGCCACGTCGATATCCGCGTTCGACGGCTCGGGGACCTCCATTCCCGGAACGATCCGCGGCGCCTCCGCCTCTCCTTCTTTCGCGGGAGCTCCGCTGGCCCCTCCCGCCGCAGCCGGGGCGCGGTTCCCGCCCGAAGGCACCGCCTGCGGCGCGTACTTCGCGCGCATCCGGTCCCGCGCCGCATTGAGTTCGCGCAGGCGCTCGACTCCGGTGAGGTTGCGCTTCACCTCCTGGCCGAAGTCGCGGATCATGTCGTCCTCGAGCTTGATGCTGATGATGTCGCCCACGCCGCGGATCTTGTTCTTCGTGAAATAGTAGTTGGTCTGGCCATCCGAAGCCCAGAGCGAGCCCTCGTTGGCGGAGTCATCGATGAAATCCGCGCGGGTCGCACGCGAGCCGTTCTTGTAAAACCGCTTGGACTCGGGAACATGATTGGGCTGAGACGAGTAGGAGGCCTGCGCCTCGCCTTCCTCGCCGGCCATCCCGTGGCCGAGTCGTTCGCGGCGATTCGCCTCGGCTTGCGCCGGACTGACCCAGGAGTCCTCGCCGGGACTCAGGTTGGCGACGCCGCTCGCTGGATTCCGTTCCGAATGTCCGACCCTCCCGAAGCGCTCTCCGAAGCGTCCGCCCTCGGGCATGCTCTCGCTGAGGAACCCCCGCTCCTGCCAGATCCCGCCCGAGGTCGGTCCCGCGTCATAGGGCTCGGTGTCGTCCAGGTCGCGGCGGAGCTTCCCGGTGAGGCCCGCGCAGCCCGTCACCGCGATCAAAAGCACCGCGAGTAAAAGAGTGCCTCGCGCGCCTCTCATAGCTTCACCTCGACGATCCCGTTGCTGACGAGCTCACCCACGAACTCACGCTTGCTCTTGTTGGCCATCACGCGCACGCGCCCGTTGAGATAAGCAGGTTCCTCGGCGATGCCGAAAGTCACGACAGTGAGCTCGCCCGAGCTCAGTTGAATTCGGACCGCATCGCCCCGTCGCACGTCCGGTACCCGCTGCACGGCCGAAGAGGTGAGGAACTGCCCTTCGAGAATCGTCTGGCGGGATTCCAGGCCAGTCACCGGGGCATCGCTCCACAGAATCACGCCGCGATACTCGTAGGCGTTGCCCATGGCGACGTTCACGTCCTGCACCACGAACTGGTCTTCGCGCAGCCGCTCACCGGGCGCGATCCGCCGCAGGGCGATCCGGGCCGGAATCCATGCCGAGTAGTTGACCCAGCCTTCGGCGCCGCCGCGGGATCCGAGCGCCACGAACTGAAGCTCGCCTTTGGGCGTGACGTTCTGGATTTTCACGGTAGCCGGCTCCGCCGGCCTCTCGCCGCGGGTCCAGCGCACCTCGCTCACGAGCTCGATGCGCGCGCCCGGATAGCGCTGCGCCAGCTCCTTTTTCACCTGATCGCCAAGCCGGTCGTCCGCCCACGCGGCACCCCAGCTCAAGCAGAAGATCATGACCATCGCCCTGGTAATCACTTTCGCCCTTTCAAAAAGATCACTTCACGTTCACCGTCGAGCTCCACATCTGGTCGGCAACCCCCATGACCTTCGTGCCCATCTCGTAGGCACGCTGCGTGGTGATCATCTCCACCATGCTGTTGGCCACGTTCACGTTCGACCCCTCGATCGCGCCCTGCTGGATCATGCCGATCCCGTTTTCCCCCGGGACCCCCTGCTGCGGCGGACCGCTCGCGACCGAAGCCTTGTAAACGCCCTCTCCCTGCGCCATCAGGCCCTGCTCGTTCTGGAAGTTGATGAGCTGGATCTGTCCGAGGATCGCCTCGCCCGCATTCGGGAGCGACGCGCGCACCTCGCCCGAGCTCGTGACGACCACGTTGAGGGCGTTGTTGGGAATCGTGATCTGCGGGATCAGCTGCGCTCCGTTGCCGAGCTGCAGGCGCCCCTGCGCGTCGATCTTGAACGAGCCGTTGCGCGTGTAGGCGACCTCTCCGTTGGGCATCTGGACCGGGAAGAAGCCCTTGCCCTCGATCATGAAATCGTAAGGATGATAGGTCATCCGCGCGGGACCCTGTTCGAAGATCTTGTAGTTGGCCCCGACCTTCACGCCCATCCCGGTTTGGATACCGACCGGGCTTGCCGAGCCCGCGCCGAGCGCCGCGCCCGGCTCCTTGATGGTCTCGTACATGAGGTCGGAGAACTCGTTGCGCGAGCGCTTGTAGCCGTCCGTGTTGACGTTGGCCAGGTCGTTGGAGATGCGCTCGATGTTGGAGGATTGTGCGCCAAGTCCTGTTGCTGCGGTGGTGAGTGCCTTGATCATTCAGTTAGATCTTTCCGATGTCGTTCGCTTCTTTTCCGAGAAGCTCGCCGTAGGTTTTGATCGCCTTGAGATCCTGCTCATAGAGGCGGTTGGCCTTGATGAGATTCGTCATCTCCTCGACCGGATTCACGTTGGAGGTTTCGAGGACTCCTTGCCGCACCACCGTCCGCACCGGAGCGACCGAGACGTTCGCGGGATCGGTGTTGTCGAAGAGCTGGCCTCCGGCTTTCCGAAGCTTGTTGAGATCGCCGAACTCCACGACGCTGAGCTTGGCGACGAGGTCCTCGCCCGCATAGAGCTCGCCCTGGTCGTTGATCGAGAGATTGCTCCCGCGATCGCGCAGGTTGATGAAGCGCGCGGCGATCGCGGCATCCGATGCGGGGGCGCGCGCCGCCTCCGGTGCCACCGCGCCCTGCGAGGAGAGCACCGGATAGCCTTCGGTCGTTACAAGGCGGCCATCCATGGCCAGCTTCAGGCTTCCCTGCCTCGTGTAACGGACGCCCGAAGGCGTACTCACCTCAATGAAACCCGGGCCGTCCATCGCCACGTCCAGCAGCGCGTGCGTGACCCGGAGATTGCCCTGCCTGAAATTCGTGTACGTGCCGTCAGTGACGACGAACGCCTGGTCGCGCCCGTCGAGCGGATAGAGATCCTTGTCCTTGATCGCGCGATGCTGGAGCTGCGCGGGACCGGGCTCGCGCTCCTGCACGGCGAGATACTCGCGGAAGACGGGTGCGTCCTTCTTGAAGCCGAGCGTGTCGGCGTTCGCCAGGTTGTTGGCGATCGTCTCGACCTGCAGCGCCTGCGCGCTCGCTCCTGAGACTGCGGTCCACATTCCGGTGGCCAAGCTCTCTTCTCCCCCCGAGCGCCGATCCTTGGCGCTCTTCAGGATGAATAGGAGCAATCGGCGTGCCGCGCCTTTTGCTTGAATTTTCTTTTCCGGCGGAAGGCGCCGTCATTGTTTTGGCTCGGATATCCGCTTGGATTGAAATCGGTTTTTTCTACCCGGCGCACCCGGCGAAATTTTCCGTCAAACCGCCGACAGGACGAGCTGGGCAAAAAAGGCTGAGCGAAATCTTCCTCACCGGCAAAAATGGCAGGGTGGTGGCCGGCATCGGGAGGAGTACAGTTTCTGGATAGGATTCGGCCAGCAAACCGCGCGATTTGGTCGCATTTAAGACATAATTCGGAATGCAAGTGATTCGAAATTCAAACTTGAAACCAATCGATATTGATCACCGCCATATCCTCCTCACCGGACCTGCGGATAATTTCGGCGCACTCCTCCAAAGTTCTTGTCAGCTTGATTTTGATTACTTCAACGTCAGACTTTGAGCAGCTGACAACCGCTGAATAGTGGAGATCGCTTTTTCGATCGTTATCGAGCGAGTTGACAGCAAGAGCACGAAAGTTTCGATGAAGCTGGCTGAGCAGTGGCGAATCACGCCCAAAGTGAAGTTCCTTCTTAGTCGCGCGGTACTGGCCCTTCCTCAATACCGCTAATCCTCGAGTTTGTAGAAAATCGAGGATTTTTCTAACCAGATTTTCATCGATCCGCAGCCGCATGGCAATTGCGTCGGGCGTCCTAAGAGTTGGGATCGTCAGGGCGTTGTGAATAATCGCGTAGTACCAATGACTGAGGTAAATCGCTTGATCCTCTCTATCGAGAGTCGCCTTGATCTTAAGTCTATTTTTTAGCTCCAAGTCGCGTTGTTTTTTTTCCTCTAGCCATTTCTCCAGGAATGCCCCGAGTTCCTTGGTGCCAGACCGGTTGTGGCTTACCAGCAGCAATAAATATTCGGTCTCTTCCCGGGACAGGTGAAAGAAACGTCCGGCTCTTTCGGCCTGCTCAAGGCTTAGATGGTAATTTCCAGCAAGTACATGAGAAATAAATGTATTTTGACAATTTAATGCCTCTGAGAGCTTCTTTCGTATTCCCCGCCCCTGATGAGGCAACGATGCGATGCGATCCAAAATAAACTGCTTATAATCTCGGTACTCAAAAATGGAGTTCATAAGAGCAACGTTTAGCAATGCTCAATATTGTTGTCCATATTTGCGCAGTTTCATGTGGAGTTAAGCTCGGGTTTTCTGTAATTCTACGGGTTGGGCGCTCGGTAAGTAAGCCAATCAAGGAGCTTGAGAGTACCGAGTTCTCAGTCAGTCTGACTCCCTGCGCTTAGCCTCCTCCAGCCTCCATTTCGCAAGCTCCAGCGCGAGCCCGACCCAGTCGTCGGTGAGCTTGCGGTACCGCTTGTAGTTGGCAAGCTGGGTCTTCACTTCCGCG
>JAMPXJ010000014.1 GCA_023701205.1 Oligoflexia bacterium | reverse complement strand
GGGCCCGGGCACTGCCCGGGCCCGCGACACCTGTTCGGCTCGGAGCGAGCCGGACCTTAAATCAGATCGAGGGAAGCCATGTCGACTTTCGTCACCGTCATTCACGTCATCACCTGCGTATTGCTGGTTCTCGTGGTCCTGATCCAGTCGGGCAAGGGCGCGGACATCAGCGCTTCGTTCGGCGGCTCGAGCCAGACGGTTTTCGGCAGCTCGGGGGGCGCGAACTTCTTCGTTCGCTTCACACAGGGCGCCGCGGCGGTCTTCATGGTCACTTCGCTGACGCTGACGATCATGAGCGGCCAGAGCAAGAAGAGCATCTTCGAGCAGGTTTCGGGCTCTGGCGCGGCGAGCGCGCCGGTGGCTCCGGCCCCCACCGCCCCGACCGGCGCCGCGACCCAGCCCGCCGCGGCGGCGCCGGCGCAGCCAGCCGCTCCCGCCCAGCCGAAATAAGCCGGCCTGCGACAAGCCTTTTCACGGTAGGCGCGGCGATGTCGTGTTCGCGCGCCGTTCCTTGCGAACGCATCCCGTAAAGTCCTAATCCAGGAGAGTCATGCGCGTGGCTCTTCTTTCACCGCTGTTCGAGAGCGTTCCTCCGCGGCTTTATGGCGGAACCGAGCGGGTCGTCTACAATCTCTATCGGGGCCTGCGCTCGCAGGGCGTGGATACGGTGCTTTTCGCCTCGGGCGATTCCCGGGTGGAGGGTCCGTTGATCCCCGTCATCGACGAGTCGCTCCGATTGAGGAGTGCTCCAGTGGCGGATCCGGTGGCCTATCACCTGAAGATGCTCGCCGTGGTGGCCGATCTTGCCGGGGATTTCGATGTCATCCATAACCACCACGATTACTGGATGCTGCCGCTCACCCGGATGACCCGGGTACCGGTTCTGACCACGATGCACGGGAGGCTGGACCTGCCGGACCTTCCGGCCGCCCTCGGTGGCTTTCCGGGCGCCTCGTATGTTTCGATCAGCGACTCGCAGCGCCAGCCTCTGCCATGGCTTCGGTGGATGGCGACGATTCATCACGGTATCGACACCGGGCCCTTCGAGCTGCATCGCAAGCCGGGCCGGTACCTGGCGTTTCTGGGCCGGATTTCAGCGGAAAAGCGTCCCGATTGGGCGATCAAGATCGCCAAGCTCGCCGGGGTGCCGCTGAAGATCGCGGCCAAGATCGAAGGCAAGACTGGCCAGGATTATTACGATGCCTTTGTGGAGCCGCATGTGGACGGCCGTTTCATCGAATACGTGGGCGAGATTTCCGAGGCTCAGAAGTCCGACTTCCTGGGCGGGGCTCTCGCGACGGTGTTCCCCATCGACTGGCCTGAGCCGTTCGGGCTCGTCGTGCTCGAATCGCTCGCGTGCGGCACCCCGGTGCTGGCGCGTCCCTGCGGTTCGGTGCCCGAGCTCCTTCGCGATGGCGTGACCGGCTTCGTTCATCCTGACATCGCGGAGCTGGCGCGGCGGATCCCTGATCTGCCCGCCCTGGATCGCCCCGCCTGCCGCGAGTGGGTCGAGGCGCGGTTCTCGCTCAAGAGAATGACGGAGGAATACATCGATGTCTACCGACGTCTCTCCGAGTCCTCAGGGCAGCGCAGGGCCGATCGTCGTCGACGGAATCTCCTACATCCCGTCCAGCGCGTTGCTGACGGGAATTCCTAAGATCAACATCAAGGATAACTCGGCGTTCGCGGTGGTCGATCCGTTGGGGGAGTCTCCGCGCCTCTATTCGCAATCGTCGGAGCTGGGCTTCTATTGCAACGATACCCGTTACCTGGGCGTCTGGGAGATGACCTTCAACGGGGAGCGTCCGGTGTCGCTCGCCCACGAGCACCGGTTCGGCGGGCACACGGTCGTGGTGTCCATGGCCAATCGCGACCTTCCGGAGCTGGACGGAAAGGGGCGTATTCCCCGCGATACCCTGCTCGTGCGGCGCGTGCTCAGTCTGGTCGAAGACGCGCTCTTCGAGACCGTCGAGGTCAAGAACTTCGACTCGCGTCCGCACGCGCTCCAGATCGAGCAGTGGATCGGCACGCGGTTCGATGATGTTTTCGAGGTCCGCGGCTATCCCCGGCCGCGGCGCGGGCGGATGCTCCCTCTGCAGGAAGCGCGCGGGCGGTCGGCCGCCGCCGGCATGCCGAGCACGGTCTTCCAGTACGAGGGCCTGGACGGGCGCGTGCGGAGGACCTACGTGTACCGTCTCTTTGCGGCGGAAAAGATCCGGGTCTCGCCGGCGCTCGCGGGCTATTTCACGCGGGTCGAGGTGCCGGCGAAAGGCATCGTCTCGCTCAGAACGGTGGTTTCCTTCGATCGCGAATCGGACTGCTGCCTGCTCGGGAGGCCTTACGAGGAGGTGAGCGTGCCGGAGAAGATGCGGCTGCTGGTGAATCGCGCGGTGACTTCGCCCTTCACCGGGCTGTCGATCGAGACCGATCACGAGATCGTCAGCCGCGCGATCCGCAATGCGCAGGACGATATCTTCATGCTCCTGACGGAGGAGCCCTCGGAGCTGTTGTATCCTTATGCCGGAATCCCGTGGTTCTCGGCGCCGTTCGGCCGCGACGGCATGATCACGGCCTATCAGATGCTTCCCTGGTACCCGAATCTCGCGAAGGGCGTGCTGCAGTACGCGTTGCAAAGGCTTGGCGATCGGGTGGATCCCTTCACCGACGAGCAGCCCGGGAAGGTATTTCACGAGATGCGCCGGGGCGAGATGGCGCTCACCAGGGAGGTGCCTTTCATCCCTTATTACGGCTCCGTGGACTCGACTCCGCTCTGCCTGATCCTGTTGCATGAGTACGTGCGTTGGACGGGCGATGTCGGCAGCCTGCGCGAGTGGTGGCCGGACGCGCTTCGCGCGCTGGCGTGGATCAATCGTTGGGGAGACTCCGATCGAGACGGTTTCCTGGAATACGCCAAGCAGTCGCCCAACGGGCTCGTGAACCAGGGCTGGAAGGACTCACATGACTCCATCATGCACGCGGACGGGCGCTTCGCCCGCGCGCCGATCCGGCTCTGCGAGGTGCAAGGCTATGCCTTCCGTGCGCGGATGGGAATGTCGGAGCTCGCGCGGCTCCTGGGCAGGCAGGAGCTGTCTTCCCGCCTGAGGCTGGAGGCCTTGGAGCTCAAGGCGCGCTTCATGGATCGCTTCTGGAACGAGGAGCGGAAGTTCGTCTACCTGGCGCTTGCGGGCGCGGAGAGCGAACCCTGCCAGGTGCTCGCCTCGAATATGGGGCATTGCCTGTGGACCCAGGTGCTGGAGCCGGCGCAGGCGCGCGCGGTGGCATCGCACCTCATGTCCGACGCCCTTTTCAGCGGCTACGGGATCCGGACCCTGGCCGATACGGAGATCGCCTACAACCCGCTCAGCTATCACAACGGATCGGTATGGCCCCACGACAACTCGTTGATCATGGAGGGTTTCCGGAACTACGGTTTCACCGGGGAGCTCGACCGGCTTGCGGTCGCGTTGATCGAGGTGCTGGAGACGAGCGAGGATTTCCGGCTTCCCGAGCTTTTCTGCGGATTCAGAAAACGGGGCAACACCCCGCCGGTGCCCTACGAGGTCGCCTGCAAGCCGCAGGCGTGGGCCGCGGGCTCGGTCTTCCTCATGCTGCGATCGCTGCTGGGAATCGGCGTTCAGCCCGAGCAGAATTATCTGGTCTGCAGATCGCCGTTGCTGACCCGAAAGCTCCGGCACGTGGAGATTCGCGGGCTTCGAGGCCGCGACTGGGAGATCGACCTCGCGTTCCGCCGGGGCGCGCCGGGCACGACCGTAGAGGTCCTTCGCCGAAGCGGGAAAGTGCGCGTCCTCACCGTGAGATGAGGCGCGCGCCCTCATCTCGTCAGGGGGCCGATCTTCTTCCTGCCGACGTAGCTTCCCTGCGCGATCGCCGAGATCATGCGCACCGATTTGAGCCCGCTTTTCTGCAGGCTGATCTCGCGGATGGTGCGGTTGCCGAACTCGGTATCGAGCTCCTGGATGGAGTGCAGCAGGTCCTGGTAGGACTCCGGCGTGAGCTGGTAGTAGCGCAGGCTGAAGTGCTGCAGGTCCCCTACCTCCGAGTCCACGGTATCGTTGACGAGCTCCGCGCTCCACTCCTTGCGGATCTTGCGCATGAGCGGACCGGTGCCGACCCAGCGGACGAGCTGCACCTTCGGGATTTTCGCGCGGTTGTTCTCGTGGAGCTGGATGAGCTTGAGCTCGTCCAGCTTCTTGAGGTAGCGGAAAGTATCGACCTCCGAAAGCCCGAATTGCCGCTGGATCTCCTCGACGGTCACGCGCTCATAGACGAGTTTCCAGAAATAATAGAAGCACTCGGGATGCTGGACGAAATACTCCTGCTGCTCCTGCGAGAAGCGCACCTCCTTCGCGCTCATCTGCTTCAGGGATGCCAGCACGTCCGCCAGCGAGACGTCGATCGCGTTGCAGATCTGGACAAGGCGGTTGAACGAGCAGTCCTCCGCGATGAAGAGTTTCTTCAGTCCGCTCTCGGACATGCCGATCTTGCGGGCAAGGTCGCGGTAATGGATCTTGTTTTTCTTTAATGCGGATTTAAGAATTCGCAGCACCAACTTGAAATCGATCTGGTCCTTCACCTGGGGCTCCCCGAATTGTTTGGTTCCGTAAGCCGGAACTTTGGAGTCACGTTTCGCCCGGCCGCGCCTGCTTCGGTAAAAGAGAAGTTACAGGAGCAAGCGCATGAACATCCTGGCTCTCAACTGTGGCTCGAGTTCCCTCAAATACCAGCTTTTTGACTGGAAAAGTCACCAAAAATTGGCCTCAGGCCTGGTCGACCGCATCGGTCAGCCCGGCACGCTCATCAGGCACGAGGTGGGGGGGCGTCCGGCGAAGCGGATCGAGGCGCGCTGCGCGGATCACTCGGCGGCCATCGAACGCGTGCTCGCGATGCTCCTGGAGCTCCTGCCGGACGGAGAGGGAGTTCGTGCGGTGGGTCATCGCCTCGTGCACGGAGGCGATCGCTTCGCGCGCTCGGTTCTCATCGACGACGAGGTGGAGAGAGCGATCGAAGAGCTGATTCCGCTCGCCCCTTTGCATAATCCCGCGAATCTGGCGGGGATCCGGGCGATCCGGAAGCTGCTCCCGGAGGTGCCGCAGGTCGCGGTCTTCGATACCGCTTTCCATCAGACGATGCCCGAGCAGGCCTATGTTTATCCCGTGCTGCGGGAGTGGTCCGAGCAGTACGGCGTCCGACGCTATGGTTTCCACGGAACTTCGCATCTTTATGTTTCCCGCCGGGTAGCCGGCATGCTCAATCGGCCGATCGAAGCGCTTCGGATCATCAGCTGCCACGTGGGCAACGGCGCGAGCGTTTCGGCAGTGAAGTTCGGGAAGTCGATCGATACGAGCATGGGGTTGACGCCGCTGGCCGGTGTCGTGATGGGAACCCGCTCGGGGGATTGCGATCCGGGAATGGTCCCTTACCTTCATGCGCGCACCGGCCTGGGCTTCGAGGAGATCTTCGAATGCCTGAACCGGAAGAGCGGCATGTTGGGCATGACGGGCTTCAGCGACCTGCGGGACATCGAGAGCCGTCACGGGGAAGGGGACCTGCGCTGCACGCACGCACTGCGGGTCTACGCTTATAGCCTTAAGAAGTACATTGGCGCTTACGCCGCCGCGATGAACGGTGTGGATGCGATCGTATTCACGGCCGGCGTCGGCGAGAATTCCCCGGTTGTCCGCGAGTTGGCCATTTCCGAAATGCAGTATCTCGGGATCAAGCTCGATCCGAGGCTGAATCAGGCCGCGATCCGCGGCGTCGAGGGCGTGATCACGGAACCGGGTTCAGCCACGAAGGTAGTGGTCGTGAGCACCAACGAGGAGCAGGTGATCGTCGAGGATACGGTGGCGCTGCTCCAGGGGCGGTCCCCGGCTGCGGCGGACTTCCGGTATACCTTCGAAGACCCCGATCAGTGCTACGAGCCGATGGAGCTTGCTCCCGCGCGGCCGGCGGCGCCGCCGATCCCGATCCCTGTCGCGGTCTCCAACCGCCATGTGCATCTCTCGCGCGCGGATCTGGACGTCCTTTTCGGACCGGGTTACCGGCTCACGCCTCTCAGGCCTCTTTCCCAACCGGGCCAGTTCGCTGCCCAGGAATGCGTGACGATCCAGGGACCCAAAGGCCGCATCGAGAGTGTCCGCATTCTCGGTCCGGAGCGCAAGGCGACCCAGATCGAGATCAGCCAGACCGACGCTTACAAGCTCGGCGTGGAGGCTCCGTTGAGGGATTCGGGGGATATCGCCGGATCAGGCGGACTCCAGTTGTCCGGTCCGCGCGGCGAGCTCACGATCCATGAGGGCGTGATCCTCAGCTGGCGACACGTCCATATGCACACGAGCGATGCGGCACGTTTCGGCCTGCGGGACCGCGATCACGTTCGGGTACGTACCGGGGGAGAGCGCTCCGTCACTTTCGAGAACGTTCTCGTCCGCGTGAACGAGGCCTTCTCCCTCGAGATGCATCTGGATACCGATGAGGCCAATGCCGCGCTCCTTCGCAATGGAGACCGCGCCTTGCTGATCAAGGCGGACATGAAGGCGGTCCTGGCCGTGCCGGAACCCCGAATCGCGGAATCCCGCCTCCCGGCCTGACGCCAAGGCTGTCCGGTGTTTCTCCCTCCGGGCACCTCCGTGTTACGCTTGGAAGATGAGGATCTTCAGGCTTGGCTGGGTTCTGGCCTTCGTCTTCACCGGCGCGCCGGTAGCTGCAGCGACGATTCCGCTGGATCCGGGCCAGTTCGCCGATCCCACTGCTCTGCTGGATGCTGAAGTCGTTCCTGCGCTCGTCAAGACGATCGGCCTCGCCACGGATCATCGAGCGTACGAGTCCGCGACTCCCTATGGGATGAAGGGCGTCGACATCGGGCTCGAGGCAAGCCTCGTGAAGCTTCCGGAGGACTTTCAGCGGGCGCTCGCCACAGCCGGCGCCGCGGGTTCTTCGCAAGCGCCTTTTCTCCCGGTTCCCCGGCTCAACATCCACAAAGGCATCGCCCAGAATCTGGATCTGGGCTTCTCGATCCTTTGGCTTCAGGGGCTGCGGCTCTACGGCTACGAGGCGAAGCTCGCGGTGGCGCAGCCCGAAGAGGGGCTGACCTGGGCATTGCGTTTGAGCCTGACGCACGCCAACTTCTCCGCGGAAAACGGCGTGAAGCTGCAGCTCCTGACCAATACCGTAACGCCCGGGCTATTGGTGTCGCGGAAGCTGGATTTCGCCGATCCTTATCTCGGAGTGGCTTACCAATACGCCATCGGAAAGCTCATCCTGACCGTGCCCGTGGCGGATCCGGCCCCCGAATACTCGATGACGGGAAAGGGCGGGGGCTTCCTGGCGTTCACCGGGGTCGCGCTCAAGCTGCCGGGAATGGGTTTCAAGCTTTCGCTCGAAGGGTCCTATAGCTCCGCTTCCGCGAGCGCGCTCGGTGCGAAGTTCGGCCTGAGCTTTTGAAATTCCTCCGGATTCCTGAGCGGTCGCCCTGTGGAGAATCGGACACATTGGATCCGATCGTTTTTTCAATCAGAATATAAGTGTTCGCATATCGCAATTCGCGCTTTCCTGGGGTTTTGGGGCTGGGAGGCGCGTTTTTGGGGGATAAAATGATCGGCAGCAGAATCGGTACGTTTGGGGTGGTTTTTCTGGTGCTTTCAGGGTGTGAGCAGAATTTCGGCGTGGTCCAGTCCGCGCGCGAGAGCGCGAACGCGCTGCCGCAACCGGCGCCTTCGGCAGTCGCCTCTGTTCTGCCGGCGATCGCCGCGCCGATCGTGACGCCGGCCGTGCCGGTGCCGCAGGTGACCGAGACGCCCGCACCGGCTCCGGTTCCCACGGAGGTTCCTGAGCCGCTTCCGGTCATCACGGAAACTCCGGTCCCGGCTCCGACGCCGACTGTGACGGAAACTCCGGTCCCGGCTCCGACGCCGACCGCGACGGAAACTCCGGTCCCGGCTCCGACGCCGACTGTGACGGAAACTCCGGTCCCGGCTCCGACGCCGACCGCGACGGAAACTCCGGTCCCGGCTCCGACGCCGACCGCGACGGAAACTCCGGTCCCGGCTCCGACGCCGACTCCGACGGAAACCGTGGCGCCTTCGCCGACTCCGTCGCCCACGCCACAGCTCACGAACATCTGTCTGCCGAACCTCGGAGGCCTCGTGGCGCTGAACTCGGGCTCGGACGTGAAGTTCAACGGCTCGGTCACCGTGAACGGAAACGCCTTCCTGTATCAAGGCGCGGTCATGAACCTCCTCGGGAACGTGACCTTCAACGGGACGGTCTTCCATGACCTTTATTCGAGCGTGAGCTCCAAGAACCCGGTCAATTCGCAGCTCATGGGCAGCACCGAGCTCGCGTTGCGGGACACGATCTACCAGCTCGCGTCGGCGGCCAAGTCCTTGGCATCCACGCAGGCGCTCGATCCGGCCAATCCGCAGGCGCTTGATCTCACGCAGGGCGCGTCCTTCGCGGCCGATCCTGGCGTGAAGGTGAACGTGATCTCCGCGCGGGACGTCGCACTCGGCTCGGGCGCGAGCATCACCTTCATCGGTGACGCGAGCTCCGTCTTCGTGCTGAAGGTTTCCGGCGTGGCGTCCTTCGGCAGCGGGATCAGCCTGATCGGCGCCCTGCCGAAGAACGTGCTCGTCTTCCTGGACTCCACCGACTCGCAGGCCGCGGTCTCGATCGGAGGTAATTCGGGGGTTTCGGGCACCTTCCTGTCGCTGGATCGCGTGATCGGCTTCTCGGGTCAGGGCTCGTTCAAGGGCGCCATCATCTCGGGCGCTCGCACGAGCCCAGCCATCAGCGTTGGTGGCTCGGGCGGCGGGACCATCACGGAATTCCAGGCTGACGCGTTCTGCGCGCAGCAGTAGGAGGGCCGCTCCGCTCGGGCGTCAGCGCTTCTTTCGGGCCACCACGTCGAGCACGGTGGGCCCGATGAGCAGCGAGGTACGATCGCTCGCCGCCGCGAGCCAGCGCCGCCGGAGGGCGCGCGCCTTGGCTGGGGAGAAGGGCGAATAACGGGCGTAGCGGTCCAGGACGCCCAGGAAATAATCGGAAAGCCAGCTCCAGGTGGCGGAACCGGGATGACCGGTTTTGACATGAGGCGTGAGCTCGACGAGCTTGAGACCGCGGCTCTGGAGCAGCACGGGCAGCGAGGCGCCGATGCTGGCGTTGCCACCCTGGGAGGCGAAGAACGCGCGGTCGGCCTCCAAGAAGTCCTGCCAGTGCGGCGCCGGAGGAAGCATCGCCAGGGTTTCCCGATGATAATCCTGGAGCGCGATGACGCCGCCGGGCTTGAGGGCGCGGATCAGCCTTTTCAGGTGGGCGAGCGGGTCCGGCAGGAATAGGAAGACCCATCGGGCGAAGATCAGGTCATAGTGGCTCGCGGGAAGCCGGGCATCCAGCAGATCGCAGTTCCAAAGCGTCGCCTGTCCCAGGCTGTCGCGTCCCCAGAGCTTCCGGAGGCGTCGTGCGAATTCGGGCGAGCGCTCGACCGCATCCACGGGTCGCTGAGTCCTTCGCCGAAGCTCGAGATTGAGCGACCCCTGGCCCGGCCCGATCTCCAGGACCTTCCAGCCAGGGCGGATGCCGAGCCGATCAAAAAGGGCGTGGGTCACCGGGTCCCAGAGTTTTCCTTGCGCGCGCAGCCGTGTCGCTTCCCGGCGCGAATCACCCAGCAGGTATTCATAGCTCCGCTTTGCCATGTCCCCGAGTGTGGTGCGAGCGCTCGGGTTCTGTCAAGCTGCGGGCTGCTCAGGCGGCGGCTTTGGCCTGCCCGATCCCGAGCTGCTGCATCATGAGATCGCTTTGCCAGTAGCATTTCCAGGAGACGACTTTGCCGCCCGAAAACCGGAAGACATCGCAGGCGGGCACCTCGATGCGGCGTCCTGTGGGCTGCACTGTTCCCGCGGGTGATTCCATGGGCCCCTTGTGCGTTCCGCGCGCGACGAACTCGACGACCACCGTGTCGCCTGTCGAGATGAGGTTGATGATCTCGTTTTTCATGTCGGGAAAGGTGCGCTGCCACTCCCGCATGGCTTGAGTGATCTCCTGGGAGCCGCGGAACGGTCGCTCCATTCCCATCACCTGGAATTCGGCGTTGGGCGCGAAAAGCGCGATCGCCTGATCGGGGTCCGTCAGGTTGTAGAAATTTCGGATCAGCTGCGAATTGTCCTGGGTGGCCATGGAATTTCTCCTGTTCAGGGTTGAAGCTCCAGGCGTCGTTGCAAAGGGCGTGCGATGGCGCGGGATTATCCTCTCACGGGCAGCGACGAGCGCCGGCGGCGAGGAGCGCCAGGAAGCTTTCAGGCTTGAGGCTGGCGCCGCCCACCAGCGCGCCATCGACATCCGGGCAAGCGAGAAGGCTGTCGATGTTCGAGGGAGCGACGCTGCCACCATAGAGAAGCTGCGTCTTCGCGGCCGCTTCGGGGCCGAAGCGCTCGTCGAGCATCCCGCGGAGAGCCTGATGCGCCTCCTGGGCCTGCTCCGGGGTCGCGGTCAGTCCAGTGCCGATCGCCCAGACGGGCTCGTAAGCGATCACGAGTCGGCCATCCAGGAAGCTCGCGGCCCCTTTGCCCCGCTCCGGGAGAGCGCCGGAGAGCTGCCGGGAGAGGACCGCATGGGTCTGGCCGCTCTCGCGCTCGGCGCGGGTCTCCCCGACGCAAAAGAGCACGACGAAGCCCTGAGTCAGCAGGCTTTCGCTGCGCTTGCGCGCGGTCTCATCCGTTTCTCCGAAAAGCTGCCGCCGCTCGGAATGCCCGACGAGCGCCCATCGTATCCCCAGTTCCTGGAGCATCGGCCCTGAGACTTCGCCGGTGAAGGCGCCCTGCTTTTCCCAGTGCGCGTTCTGCGAGGCGATCTCCAGCGGAAAGGGGAGCTCGCGCGCCAGCCGAAGGCTCCGTTCGAGCGCGAGCTGCGGCGGAATCAGACAGCCGCGGAGGCGCCCGCTCCTGAACGCTTCGGCCGTACCCGCAGGGAGTGCCTGCGGGGCCTTCGCCTTGAGCTCGGAGAAGAACCGCTCGGTTTCGCCGAGCGTGTGGTTCATCTTCCAGTTTCCCGCGATCAGCACGCCCCGGTCCGGATTGGCCATGTGGAGATCCCTTGTCGCCGCTCAGTGTTCAGAGCGTCGGCTGAATGAGTTGCTGCCGGCTGCTGCGGAGGATCTCGATTCCCGGAAGCCCGTTGCCCTCGAGGTATTCGAGCACGGCGCCGCCGCCGGTCGAGAGGTGGTCGAACTTTTCGGCGAGGCCGGATTCCTTGATCGCGCTCACCGTATCGCCGCCGCCGACGACCTTGATCGCATCGAGCGAGGCCACGGCCTTGGCGACCTCGAAAGTGCCTGTGGCGTACTCGGGCTTCTCGAACCAGCCCAGCGGCCCGTTCCAGAAAATCATCTTCGCATCGCGCAGGAAGTCGCTGAACTTCGCGATCGTCTTCGGTCCGATGTCAAAGCCCTGGTTGGTGTCGGCTGGAACCAGGAGCGGCATCTCGCGCCGCTTGGCTTCCTTCATGATGCCGCGCGCGGCTTCGATATCCTCGGGCTTGGGAGCCTTGGCGCCCGCGGGAATCGTATCCCCCTGGGCGAGCCAGAAGGCGTGTGCCATCGCGCCACCGATGACGATCCCGTTCACGCGGCTCATCAGCGACTCGATGGTCTTGATCTTGTCCGTGACCTTCGCGCCGCCGAGGATCGCGTAGAAGGGCTTTTTCGGGCCGTTAAGCAGCGGGTCGAGGTACTTGAGCTCCTTTTCGATCAGGAAGCCCATGCCCTTCACCGGCATCAGCGAAGGCAGGCCGTGGGTCGAGGCATGCTTGCGGTGCGCGGTCCCGAACGCGTCCGTGATGTAAACCTGCCCGAGCTTGGCGAGCTTCTTGGCGAAATCGGGGTCATTGGCCTCTTCGCCGGCGTGAAAGCGCAGGTTTTCGAGCAGCAGGACCTGGCCGTTCTTGAGTCCCTGGGCCATGAGCTCGATGCCTTCGCCGACGCAGTCGTCGGCAAGCATCACCTCCTGCCCCAGCAGGACGGCAAGGCGGTGCGCGACGGGCTCCATGGAGAACTCGTCCTTCCGCTTGCCGTCGGGACGTCCCAGATGCGAGCCGATGACGATCTTGGCGCCTTTCTCGATCGCGTACTTGATGGTCGGGAGCGATTCGGCGATGCGGTTGTCGTCCTCGACCCGGCGCTCCCCGGCGTCATCCGGTGCGCTCAGCGGCACGTTGAAATCCAGCCGCATGAACACCGTCTTGTTCGTGAGTTCGATATCCCTGATGCTCCGGATGACGCCGAGGTTTCCGCCGTTGGTCATCGGATCACAGGCCTTTCTTGGCCATGAAGGCCGTGAGGTCGAGCATGCGGGCGGAGAAGCCCGTCTCGTTGTCGTACCAGGAGACCACCTTCACGAAGTTGCCGTCGACCACCTGCGTGAGCTCCGAGTCCAGCGTCGAGCTGTTGCGGCAGCCGTTGTAGTCGGAGGAAACCAGGGGTTCAGTCGAGTAGCCGAGCACGCCTTTCATCGGGCCTTCGGAGGCTTTCTTGAACGCGGCGTTGATGTCTTCCTTGGAGGTGCGGTTCTTGAGCTCGCAGGTGAGGTCGACGATCGAGACGTTCGGGGTCGGAACGCGAACGGCGAAGCCGTCGAGCTTGCCCTTGAGGTGCGGGAGCACCAGACCCACGGCCTTGGCGGCGCCGGTAGTGGTCGGGATCATGGACACCGCGGCCGCGCGCGCGCGGCGAAGATCCTTGTGCGGCAGGTCCAGGACGTTCTGGTCGTTGGTGTAGCTGTGAACCGTGAGCATCGTGCCGCGGACCAGGCCCCAGTGGTCGTCGAGCACCTTGACGAGCGGCGCGAGGCAGTTCGTGGTGCAGGAGGCGTTGGAAACGACGATGTGCTTGGCCGGGTCATAGGCGTTCTCGTTCACGCCCATGCAAAGCGTGACGTCCGGATCCTTGGAAGGCGCCGAGATGACGACGCGTCTGGCGCCCGCCTTGAGATGCAGTCCCGCCTTCTCTTTGTCGGTGAATACGCCGGTGCACTCGTGCACGAAGCTCGCGCCGATCTCGTTCCACTTGAGGGCGGTGGGGTCCTTCTCGGCGGTCAGGCGGATCCGCTGCTTGCCGAGGATCAGCGTACTGCCCTCGAGGCGTGCCTCGACGCCCAGCTTCCCGTGAACCGAATCGTATTTGAGCAGGTGGACCATCTGCTCGGGCTTGGAGAGATCGTTCACGCCGACGATCTCGATGTCTTCCCGCTCCGCCGCCAGGCGGGCCACGACTCTGCCGATCCTGCCAAAACCATTGATTCCGATTTTAATTGTTTGCATGTGCCCAGATATACTCTGCCCGCAAAGCGGTTTCAATGATCGCTTTTTGGCGCGCGTGAGCGATGCGATGTCGCGCGGCGCGGCGGCCCTTCGTGTGAGGCGCGCTCGCCCCGGTGAGAGCGGCTTCGAGGCGGTGCGCCCGGCTGCCAGGCGCGCCGCCCGAGCGCGAAGGGGCTACCGGCGGGCTGAATCCGAGTGGCGGGGCGCTCCTCCGGAAGCGGGAGGAGTCAGCCGGTAAGCATTAAATATACTGATGATTAGCCAGTATGATTAATAATTGTTATTAATTCAAAAGCGGGCGTATTCCTGTAGGGGAACCGCGAGCGAATTGACGCGAACTGATGCAAACTGACGAAACTGATGCAAAGGAGGCAATGTGAAAATCCAGGCTTGGAACACGGTAGCGATCCTTTTCTTCTCGATCTCCGCGGGCGCGATGGTGCGCCCGGGCTGGGAAAGGCCGGTTTTTCGCGCGGAAATGCAGGCAACGGATAGGCAGGCGGGTTCGATGGAGCTGATCATGACTCATCAGGACGGGCAAAAGGACCCCACGGGGCTCGTCCTGATGATTGAGGATCGGCGCTACGAATTCGTCATCGAAAGCTCCGAATCCGATGCCTGCGGCTCCGCCCGGCACGTGGCCTATTCGATGGCTTTGGCTCTCCCTTTCGGGAGCCGTCCGGCGAAAATCGAGCTGGTGGATCATTCCTATAAGGCCTATCAGGCGAATCAGGCTGATTCGGCCTCTGACTGCGGCGCCCGCTTCTCGGGAATCTGGGAAGCGACGCTGGAGAGCTCGGGCCGCGAAGGCGAGCCGATGAGGATGAAGCTCGTCGGCGACCCGGAGCCGATTTATTCGATACTGTAAGCGCTTTCGCCTCGTCTCCCCCTATCCACCCCTAACCGGGACGAGGTGCACGGAAATCCCGCGGAGCGGCACTGATGCTTTGTCCGCGGGATTTCCGGCAATTTCCGGGGCGCTTCCGACCCCTTAAGCATTCCGCTTTCCGCGGTCCCGTTATATAGAGGCGCGGATGGACCGGAATTCAGAAGCGATCGCGTTGCTCGAGGACATGCGCAGGCTGCTCGAGCTCAGTGGAGAGAATCCTTTCAAGGTGCGCGCTTTCGCGCGGGCCGCGGAAGCTTTGGAGGGACTTGAGGACCTCGAGGTTCGGGCCCGCGCCGGGACGCTGGAGGAGATTCCCGGTATCGGTAAGGGCATCGCGGAGGTGCTGCGTGAGTTCCTGCTGCAAGGCAGCGCGCGCGCCCGCGATGCGCTCCTGAGCGCCTTGCCCGCGGGATTGGCGGAGCTGACGGAGCTTCCCGGAGTCGGACCGAAGAAAGCACGCGAGCTGATCGAAGAGCTGGGAATCAGTTCCGTGGGCGAGCTGGAGTACGCCTGTCGCGAAAACCGCCTGCTCAAGCTCAAGGGTTTCGGGCCGAAGCTGCAGCAGAAGATCCTGGAAGGGATCGCGTTCCGGAACTCGGCCCGCGGATTTCAGCGGCTCGGGGACGTCTTCGATCAGGCGGAGCGCGCCTTCGAGCGCCTTCGAGCGCAGGTCGGTGGCGCGCGGGTCAGCGAGACCGGCGCGCTTCGGCGGAGGATGGAGGTGCTCTCCGCGCTGGAGTTTCTCGTGGAGCTTCCGGAGGGGGGCGCGGCCGCCGCCCGCGCGCGCGCAGGGGTGGACCGATTCCTGGCGGAGGAACCGTGCGCGCTTCCGGTTAAAATCCATTTCGCCGAAGCGCGCGATTTCGGTTTCTCGCTGGCCCGGACGACGGCTTCCGAAGGGCATTGGAGCGCTCTGGGCGCACCGGCGCCCTTCGAGACGGCGGGCGAGGAAGAATTCTACGCGAAGCTCGGCCTGCCGTGGATTCCCCCGGAGATGCGCGAAACCGGCGAGGAGGTCGCGCTGGCGCGTTCCGGCGGGCTCGCGGCCGTGCTCGGCTGGAACGGGCTGCAGGGCCTGTTTCATTGCCACACCGAACGCTCCGACGGTGCCACGAGCCTGGAGGCGCTCGTGCTCGAGGCTCGCCGGCTCGGCTATCGCTATCTCGGCGTTTCGGACCACAGCCGTTCCGCCTTCTACGCCAATGGCCTCACTCCCGAATCCCTTGCCGAGCAGGAAAAAGAGGTGCGCAGGCTGAGGGAGAAATACCCCGATTTCACCCTCTTCTGGGGCATCGAGAGCGATATCCTGGCCGATGGCTCGCTGGACTACGAGCCTTCGGTTCTCTCGCGCTTCGACTTCGTCATCGCGTCCATCCACTCGCGCTTCGGGATGGACCGGCAGGCGATGACCGAGCGGGTCCTCGCGGCGATCCGCGATCCGCACACGCGCTTTGTGGGGCATCTCACCGGGCGGTTGCTGCTGGATCGCCCCGGTTACGAGCTCGACATGGAACGGGTGCTCCTCGAGGCCGCAGAGCGGGGCGTCGCCATCGAGCTCAATTCCCATCCGGCGCGCCTGGATATCGACTGGCGCTGGGGCGGAGAGCTGCGCAGGAACGGCCTTCGTGTCTCGATCAATCCTGACGCCCACGAGCCCGCGGGCCTCGCCGACGTGCGCTACGGAGTCGCGATGGCGCGCAAGGCGCTGCTCTCGACCGAGTCGATCGTCAATGCGCGCCCCGCCGCGGAGGTGTCCCGATGGCTCAAGCGAAGCTGAAATCCGGGAGCGATCCGGCCGAACGGCGCCGTATGAAGGAGATCCTCCGGGTGCTCCGGCGGACTTATCCGGAGGCGAAATGCAGCTTGGACTTCGGCAGCCCGTTTCAGCTCCTGGTCGCGACGATTCTCTCGGCCCAGTGCACCGACGCGCGGGTGAACCAGGTAACCCCCGCGCTTTTCCGGCGTTTCGGGACTCCGGAGAAGCTGGCGCGCGCGGAGCTCGCGGAGATCGAGGCGCTGATCCAGTCGACGGGTTTTTTCCGCAGCAAGGCGCGCGCGCTCAAGGAGAGCGCGCGGGCGATCGTCGATGAGCACGGCGGCGAGCTGCCGCGCGAGCTCGAGATCCTGACCGCGCTCCGGGGAGTGGGCCGCAAGACAGCGAACGTCGTGCTGGGGGTGGCCTACGGCCTCCCCGGGCTGGTCGTCGACACCCACGTCAAGCGCCTCGCCCGCCGGATGGGCTTCACGCGAACCGCGGATGCCGGAAAAATCGAGCGCGAGCTGATGGAGGTCGTCCCGAAGGAGGAGTGGACCGAGCTGGCCCATCTCTTCATCGCGCACGGGCGCGAGATCTGCACCGCTCGGATCGCCCGCTGCGAGGAGTGTCCGGTCGCGCGGCTTTGCCCTAAGATCGGCGCCCGATAGCCGAGAGGGCCCGTGAGGCGGGCCTTTCCACGAACAGGTAGCAGAGCGTGCCGGCGCCGTGGCCGACGACGAAATAGGCGAGGAGGAAAAACGCTCCCAGCGCGAATCCCGGATCGGTACCCGGGGCGAGAAGGCCCGCCGCCGCGGCCGCCGCGAGAAGCGCTTTGCCCGCCAAGGTGTGGATCAGATACGTGCTGTAGCTGGCTTCGCCCAGGAACGCGAAGCCGGAACCGAGGCGCGTGCGCGGGATCGCCGGCAGCAGGAGCAGAAAGCCCAGGAATACCGCAAATACCGCGCTTTGCCGCCCGAGCTCCCGGAAGAGGAAGGCGCCGCTGCCCAGGCAGGCGAGCGCCAGCCCGCAGGCGCCGGCGAAGAGGCGGGCCCCGAGGAGGCGTGCTCGGGGCTCGTGCGCGTGCGGAATAAGAGTGGCGAGCGCCATGCCCGCGGCGAACTCGGTCATGCGCCCGGCGAAGATCCCCCAGAGGAGGTGATCCTGTCCGGGAAAGCGCGCGAGAATGAACGCGCGATAACCCAGCGAGAGCGCTGTGACGATGGCCAGAAAGGGGAAGGGGCGGGCGCGCGCGAGCATGGGCAGCAGCAGCGGGAAGATCATGTAATATTGCCATTCCAGGCTCATCGACCACCAGACGGAGACGAGTGAGTAGGCCGTTTCCCCGAACCAGGCGTGGATGAGCAGAAGGTGGCTCACGACGTGCCACGGCAGCTCCTCCGGCGCCAATGGGAAGTTCCGGCTGCCGAGGCCGAGTAGAATGAGCGCGCTGACGCCTAGCACTGCGGCATAGTACGCGGGGAGGATCCGGATCGCCCGCTTGCGGAGGTAATCGGCCAGGCCGAGCGCGCGGTCCCGGTGGGCGCGGGTGAGCAGGTACCCGCTCAGGATCATGAAGAACTGGACCCCGAGCTCGCCATGGAGCAGGAATCCGATCCGATCGCGGAAGACGTCGCGATTCGCGTGGTGCAGGATCACCGCCGAGCATGCGGCCATCCGCCCGACGTCGAGGTTCGCGAGGCGGGCGGGGCGCTTTTCCGGTCGTGGCGCATTGACAGACGCCGCGTGTTCCGTGACATTCATCAGGAGATCCTTAAGTGCGTTTGTTTAAGAAAATGATTTTTTAAGAATGCCTTTATGGAAGTATACACCGAAATCGAACCGCCGATGAGATCGTTGCCGGAGGAGGCCGAGCGGAAGCTGCTTTCGGCGGGAATCCAGGCGACGCCTCAGCGAATCGCCATTTGCCGGTACGTGCTCGAGGAGGCCGATCACCCCACGGCCGAAGAGATCAAGAGCTGGGTTGATCGCAATTTCCCGGGAATCAGCCTGGCGACCGTTTATAACACCCTCAAGATGCTGGTGAGATGCGGGCTGCTCCGCGAGCTGAAGCTGGCGGAATGCGGAAAGGTCATTTACGACGCCAACGTGACGCCGCATCCCCATTTTTTTGACGAGGTCGCCTGCCTGCTCTTCGACCTGCCGCCGGACGCGGTCGGTGTCCGTCTTGGACTGGAGCCGGATCTCGAGGTCACCGGAGTCGAGGTGATCGTGCGCGGCCGGCGCCGCCGCGCCGGACCGCCTGCCGGCCCCGCCTGAGCCGACGGCTCCGCGGTACCGGCTTTGCAATTCATCCCCGCATGGGCAAGGTCTTGGAGCTCGGCCGGTCGGTTCAGCCCATCAACTGGTTCCGGGCGTTCGCGTCCGGCGTGGTCGCGGCAGTGCTGATGGCCTTCTTTGTCGACATCTTCAACATGATGGGTGCCACCGGGTTCTCGTATGAGGCGTACCTCGGCGCGCTGTTCCGGCTGAGCGAATATCCGACCCGGAACTGGCTGTTCGGCGCCGTCGCCAACGCCTTGCTGGGCGGTGTCTTCGGGCTCTTTTACGCCTACTGCTTCGAATACGTGTTCCGCCGCAGCGAAGTCGCCGTCGGGACCCGGCTGGGTTTCGCCCATGCGGTCGTCGCGGCGATCGGGCTCTTCCCGTTCCTCGGGATGATCCAGCAGCAGATGCGGATCACGCGCTTCGCCCATTTCGGCTTCTTCGGCTCGGGGATCGACGCTCCGACCCCGATCCTCCTTCTGTTCGGGCATCTCGTATTCGGTGCGTGCATGGGGCTGTTCTACGGTCCCGTCCGAGCCGCGCGGGCGCGAGCGCGCTTTTTCGAGCCGGGCGAGAGCGGGATGCCGGGACAGCCCGGAGTGATCGGCGAGGAAGACGACCCGGTCGATTCCGCGTTCGCGTGAGCTGGGCGCGGCGATCACGCCACCCGGGGTTCGGCCGACTCGCCGGCCGCGGAGGCGGGAAGACCGAGGCATTCGCGAAGCACTTCCTCGACCGTGTCCACGAAATGGAACTTCAGCTGCTCGCGCACTTCGCGCGGGACGTCGTTGAGGTCCTGCTCGTTGCGGCGAGGCAGGATGACCGTTTTCAGTCCGGCGCGATGCGCGGCCAGGACCTTCTCCTTGATGCCCCCTACCGGCAAGACGTTTCCTCGCAAGGTGATCTCGCCGGTCATGGCGAGCCCCGGCTTCACCGCCCGGCCGAGAAGCAGTGAGGTCAGCGCCGCCAGGATCGTCACGCCGGCGGAAGGTCCGTCCTTGGGAATCGCACCCGAGGGCACATGGATATGGATATCGTTCCTCCCGAAGTCGAAGCCCTGGTCCTCGAGGATGCCGCGACCTTTGAGTGCGGCCGCGGCTCGCGCGATGCTGAGCGCGATCTGGGCGGACTCCTTCATCACGTCGCCGAGCTGGCCGGTGAGCAGGAGCGAGCCTTTTCCGAGCGGCATCGAGGTCGCCTCGATGAACAGGATGTCGCCGCCATGAGGCGTCCAGGCGAGCCCGATGGCGACGCCGGGCCTCAGGCTCTCCTCGGCGGCTTCGGGAAAGAAGCGATCCGGGCCCAGGAGCTCGGGCATCCTTTCAGACGTGAGCCGGACGACCGGCATCGGCGCGTCGGGATTGCGCTCCTGGAACTTCACGACCTCCTCGGCCGCCGCGCGCAGAAGAGCGGCGATCTTGCGCTGCAGCTCGCGCACGCCCGCCTCGCGGGTGTGATGCTGGATGATGCGTTCGAGAGTCGCGTCGGGCAGCTCGATCCACTCCGGCTTCAGTCCATGCTCGCGAAGGAGATTGGGCAGCAGGTAGCGGCGGGCGATATGGTTCTTCTCGAAGCTCGTGTACCCGGTGACCTCGATGATCTCCATCCGGTCGCGCAGGGCCGGCGGGATGGTGTCGACGATATTGGCCGTGCAGATGAAGAAGACCTCGGAAAGATCGAACGGCACGTCGAGATAATGATCGGTGAAAGTCCGGTTCTGCTCGGGATCCAGCACCTCGAGCATCGCCGCGGAGGGGTCGCCGTGGAAGTCCGCCCGCAGCTTGTCGATCTCGTCGAGCATCATTACCGGATTCTTGGAGCCGGCGCGCTTGATGCTCTGGATAATCCGGCCCGGCATGGCGCCCACGTAGGTCCGCCGATGCCCCCGGATCTCCGCCTCGTCGCGCACGCCGCCGAGCGAGGTGCGGATGAAGCCGCGGCCGATGGCGCGCGCGATCGACTGTCCGAGCGAGGTCTTGCCGACGCCCGGAGGCCCCACCAGGCAGAGGATCGGGCCGTGCAGGTTGTTCTTCAGGCGGGCGACCGCGAGGAACTGCAGGATGCGCTTCTTGACGGCCTCCAGCCCGAAATGGTCCTCGTCGAGCGTCTGGCGGGCGCGTTCGACGTCGATGCGGCCTTCGGTCCGGCGGTTCCAAGGCAGGGCCGAAAGCCACTCCAGATAGGTCCGCACCACGTGGTACTCCGCCGAGTTCGGCGGCAGGCCGCGCAGCCGGAGCAGCTCCTCGTGGGCGATCTTGGCCACTTCCTCGGGAAGCTGCGCCTGCCGGATCTTCTCGTCGATCTCGTCGACGGCCTCCTCGCCGACCTCCTCGCCCAGCTCCGAGCGGATGGTCCGCAGCTGCTCGCGCAGCAGGGCTTCCCGCTGGGCCTTGTTGATCCGCTCGGACATCTTGTCACGGATCTCCCGCTGGACGTTCAGGACTTCGCGCTCCTTGCGCATGTGGTTGAGGAGCGCTTCGATCCGCTGCTCGACCTGCACCGTCTCGAGCAGCTCCTGCTTCTGGAAAAGCGACAGATTGAGATAAGCCGCGCAGACATTGCTCAGGTACGAGGCGTCCTCGACCCGCTCGATCAGCTTCACGAGGTGCTCGGTCGAGCCGGGCAGCATTTCGAGGATTTCCCGGGAGAGCTCTTTGAGATTGTAAAAGAGTGCCTCGTTTCGAATGGAATCGCCCGAATGGATGTCGGCGACCGTCTCGCCGCGCGCGGTGACCAGGTCGTTCTCGAGCCGGAACTCCGCGATGCGATAGCGGCTCAGGCCGGTCACCACCACCTGCCGGCTCCCCGCCTCGGTCTGGGTCACGTTCTCGATCTTGCATAGGGTGCCCACCAGGAAAAGATCGTCGATCTGCGGATCGCTCGGCGTGAGCACGCGCTGGGCGACCACGACGATCATTCCTCCGCCGGCCTCGGCCGCTTCGACCGCCTTGATGCTCCGGGAGCGGCCCACGACGAGCGGCATGGAGATCGAGGGGAAAAGAACGGCATTGCGGATCGGAAGAACCGGCAGCGTGGAAGGAATCTGTTCCATACGAAGCCGAAAAGGAGCAAATATCGTGCGCCTTCAATTCCTTTTACAATCGTGCCGCACGTGTTAAAGGGGAGGGTGGAGAGAGGCTTGTCGCATGACACCTGAACAGTTGAAGGCACGAATCGAGATGCTGAGCGAAGGTACCGAGGCGCAGGTCATGGACCTCACGGGAACGTTGGATCACTACCAGGCGGTCGTCGTTTCACCGGCGTTTCAGGGCAAGCTGATGATCGAGCAGCATAAGATGGTCTTCGGCCTGGTCCAGTCCGAGATGAGCTCGGGCGAGATCCATGCTCTCACGCTCAAGACCTTCACCCCAGAACAGTACAAGGCCCGCATCGGCGGCTGACAGAAACGAGAACCATCCCAATGTCGCAGACCCAAAGCCATCCCCAAAGCCATCCCCAAAGCCATCCCCAGAGCCATCCATTGATTCCCAAGGTCCAGGAAAAGGTGAAATCCGCCCCCGTCGTGATCTTCATGAAGGGAACGCCTGATTTCCCGCAGTGCGGTTTTTCCGCGCGCGCGGTTCAGGTCCTCCGCGCGGCCGGCGCGCGCCAGCTCGAGGCCGTGGACGTGCTGTCGGACGACCCCCTCTGGGACGCGCTGGAAGCCATGACTCAGTGGCCGACCGTTCCCCAGGTCTTCATCAACGGCCAGTTCGTGGGTGGCTGCGATATTGTTTCGGAGATGTTCGAACGAGGCGAGCTTCAGGAGCTCCTGAAGTCGAAGTAAGCGGGAGGAGAGCCGCCGGGCGGTAGCCCGCGGCGCTCCTTGTCTCCCGAGATAGCGATCAGGCGCGGTAGGCGTTCTTCTTTTTCGCCTTTTTGCTGCGCTCGACGGCGACCTTGTGCGCCTTCGGGGCGAGATCGGACTTAAAGGCCGTGGCTTTGTCGCGGCGGCTCTTGCGATGCTTGCTGCTCAGTGTTTTTGACATGAAATTGGCTCCTTGCTTTCGATGCGTCTAGCATGAGCCTGAGCGGCGCGCTAGGATTTTCAGAAGCTCGCGCGCGGTCGAGGCGAGCTCGCCCGCCAACGCGGATAATAGACAAGCCGCTTTAGGGCGGTTAAAGTTTGCTGAGGGGAAACTCATATGCCGACCGTACTCCATCGCCTTTCGAATTGGGCCGAGACCGCTCCGAATGCGCCGGCGCAAAGATTCAAGAAGCTGCCGGCGAGCTCGGGCCGCAGGGAAGCGAAGGAAAGCGGGCAGTGGATCGCCCTGAGTTCCCGCGAGTTTCTCGAACGGGTATTTCATCTGGCCCTCTTCCTCGAGTCCCGGGGATTCTCCCCGGACGATATCTGCTGCATCTTCGCCTACAACAGCCCCGAATGGGTCCACGCCGATCTCGCGGCCATGCTGCTCCGGGGGAAATCGGCGGGGATTTATCCGAACTCCACCCTCAAGGACATTCAGTACATCCTCAGTCACACGGGAGCTTCGGTCTTCGCCGTGCAGAACAAGGAGTACTTCTCGCGCACGGGCGCGGAGCTGCCGCCCTCGGTCAGCATGGTCCTCGTGTTCGACGACGACACGTCGATTCACCCGAACGCCGTGGCCTACAGCCACGCCCTCGCCGAAGGCGCGAAGCTGGCCGCCAAGGGCAAGAAGCTTTCCGAATACCTGGCCGAGATCGACCCCAATGCCGGCGCTTTCCTCATCTACACTTCGGGCACGACGGGCAATCCCAAAGGCGCGATCCTGTCGCATGACAATCTCGTCTTCACGGCCGACGCCGTCTCGCGCTTCTGGAAGCTGCCGGCCGGCGGCGGCTCGCTCTTTTCCTTCCTTCCGCTGTGCCATATCGCCGAGAAGCTCCAGAACGTGGGCGTGGGCATCTCTCAGCGCTATTGCGTGAACTTCTGCACGAAGTTCGAGAATCTCACCGCGGACCTCGGCGAGGTGCAGCCCACGCTGCTGCTCTCGGTCCCGCGGTTGTGGGAAAAGATGATGGAAGGCGTGCAAACCAAGGTGAAGAACGCCACGGGCGCGAAGAAACTTCTCGCCCCCTGGGCGCTGGAGGTCGGCGCACGGGTCGCGGAAGCCCGCTATGCGGGCCGCTTCGCGAACCCCTTGGATCTGCTCCAGTACCGCGTCGCGGATAAGCTGGTTCTTTCGAAGGTCCGCCAGGCGCTCGGGCTGGGGCGCGCGGAGAAGCTCGCCTCGGGCGCCGCCGCCCTCGCGCCGCACATCTCGCGCTGGTTCCGCTCGCTCGGCCTGGAGATCATGGAAGACTTCGGCCAGACCGAATCGACGGGCGTGATCTGCATGACCGAGCCCGGCGTCGAGAGCGCGGGCGCCGTGGGCAAGCCCGTCCCTCCGATCGAAGTCAAGCTCGCCGAGGACGGCGAGATCCTTTGCCGCGGGCGCAACGTGTTCAAGGGCTACTTCAAGGATGATGCGGCGACCGCGCAGGTTCTGGAAGGCGGTTGGCTCCACACGGGCGATATCGGCGAGTACGACTCGCGGGGCCTGCTCCGGATCAAGGGACGGAAAAAGGAGGTCCTCAAGACTTCGGGCGGCAAGATGGTCGCGCCGCTTCCGATCGAGGAGAAGCTGAAGGCTTCGCCGCTCATCGGCCAGGTCTGCATCGTGGGCGACGGGCGCAAGTACCTCACCGCGATCATCACTCTCTCGGAGGAGACGCTCGCCGCGGTCAGGCAGCGGCCCCAAGCGAGCGACGGCGAGCAGATCAAGGATCCGGAGATCCTCGGCAAGATCAAGGCCGAGGTGGACGCGCTCAACAAGGAGCTCGCGAGCTTCGAGCAGATCAAGCGGATCGCCGTGCTCTCGCGCGAGTTCTCGATCGAGGAGGGCGAGATGACCCCCACGCTCAAAATGAAGCGCAACGTGATCGAGAAGCGTTTCAGCGCGCTGATTGAATCGATGTATCGATGAACGCGTTCGAGTCCGGCGCCCGCAAGGCGGTGCCGGCGGTCCTGGTCTACGCCCAGCTCGGCGACCAGGTACTGATGATCCACAAAGGACGTCCGGGCGACTACCATGCGGGTAAGTGGAACGGGCTCGGGGGCAAGTGCGAGCCGGACGAGTCGGCGATGGAGGCCGCCCGTCGCGAGCTGCGCGAGGAGTCGGGCCTGGAGCTGCCCCGGGAGTGCTTCCGGCCGCTCGGAATATTGCATTTCCCGAACTTCAAGGCGCATCGGAACGAGGATTGGATCGTCTGGGTCTTTATCGCGCGCGTGCCCAGGGAGCATTCCTCGGGGCTGGTGTCCGAGTGCGCGGAGGGAAAGCTCGAGTGGGTCCCCCGGGCGAAGCTCCTGGAGCTGAATCTCTGGGCCGGTGATCGCGAATTTCTCCCTTATGTCGTGGCGGAGCGGCCCTTCCAGGGCACGATCTGGTATCACCATCAGGAGGTGCTGCGCTCGGAGCTCCTGCCGCTCGCGGACATGGCGGGCGAGCCCGGCCCGGCGCGGGGTGCGGGATGAGATTCCTGCCTTGGGCGCTGATGTTTTGCGCGCTCCAGGTGCCGGCCGCCCATTCGGCCGATGGCGACTGCGTCCGGGAATTCGCCTCTCTCCAAAGAAAGCTCCGTTGGAATCTCTTCGCGACGGATCGCTCGCTCGGCGAGTATTCCTCGCGCTTCGGCCCCCGCTTCCGGCCCTTCCTGGAGTCCCTGCGCGCCGAAGATCGCTGGCTCGATGCCGGCACGGGAGAAGCGCGCGCGCTGCGCGAGTACCAGGAAGCCCGGGAGGCTGCCGGGGATGCGTCGGCGAGCTTGGTCGGCGTGGCGTTGCGCGCGCCCTTGCTCGCGCGGGCGAAGCTGGCCCGGCTCACGAAGCGGAGCGGGGGGCGGTTCCGGTACCTGGAAGGCCGGGAACTCGAAAGTATTCCGGCCGAGGAGCTTGGCCCCTCCCGGCTGATCACGGATTTCTTCGGCCCGTTGGCCTATTCGTCGCGCCCCGAAGCGGTGCTGGAACGTTATCTGGAAGCGCTCGCGCCAGGCGGAAGGATCTACGCCGAAACCGGTCTGTCCTCGACCGTGCGCGTGGGCGGAGCCGAGGGAGAGCGGGTTCTCTCGCTGGCGTCGTGGATCGGCGAGCTTCTTCCGCCGGAGCAGTTCCGGGTTTCAGTCCTGGGAGGTCAGCTCGAGATCGAGCGCCTCAAGGCTGGAGCCGCCTTCCGCCTGCCACGGCTGAAGCTCCTGGAATTAAGCGCGGAAGCTCCGCCGGCGAGACTTTTTCAAGTCTGCGGCCCGGGCGAGAGCTGCTGAGCTTATTCGGGCAGGATGACCGGACGGCGCGTTTCGGAGCCTGAAGGGTACTGGTCGTTCTCGAGCCGGTAGCGGCGGATAGGGATGCCGGTCCGCTTGAGCGAATCCTCGGGAACGATCCAGTAGGCGACGTTCGAGGTATCCAGTCTTCAGCTTCTTATCGCCAGAAACCTGAAAAATATTGAGCGCCTGCCCGGTCCCGGTCCCGGAGTTAAAGAGCGTCGCCGGTCTTGACGATAGGCAGTCATGGCTGCTCACCTGCCAGGCGGCGTCGTCCGCGTGTGCCGTCAGGCTCTCCTGGCGGTTTTCCTGCCGATGTGGTCTTTGCCTGCCGCCTTTGCGGAGGTGCCGCCCGAGGCGGCAGATGATCGGCGCCGGGCCCTGGAGCTGATCCGGCTGAGCCGCAGGCTACCCATCTTCGATAAAATGAATTTCGCGGTGAACCACTTCTCCCTGTTGGAGGATCAGGAGCGGCTTGAAGCGGAGTTGGCCCGAATGGGCTTCGTCCTTCCGGCGCGGGAGCGATTCCTGCGCATCGAGATCCGCCCGTTTTCGGAATCGGAGCGGACGGTTTTTCAGCTTCGGCCCGAAGCGCTCGAAAGCTGGCGCGCGGGACTCCTGGCAGAGCTGCCGGACGCCGCTTCCGGTTCGGCACTCACGGAGAGCGCCGTTCGGGTGAAATCGGCTATCGAGGGACTCAAGGGCGTGACCTTCACGAATCTCTACACGGGACTGGTCCAGCTGCTGCCGCCGGAAAAGAAAGGCGAGTTCTTCCGTCTCGCGGCCCCGGAGGAGAAGTTGGAACGGATCGCGGCGGAAATGCCCGACGGCCTGCCGGCCGCATTCCTGGAAAAAAACGGGTTCCCGCCCGGAGCGTCGCGGCAGCAGGTTCTGGAGAAGCTGGCGGATCTTCATCGCGCCGAGCGGAAGCTCGCGAAGAGCACCGAGCTTTTCGTGTTTTTGGAAACGACTCCCGGCGGCGCCGAGCTGAGTGTCGCAGAGGCGCGGGAGCGCATCTCCCGGCTGAGCGTGGAAGACTTCGAGCGTTTCAATGACCGGACCCTGATCGACCCGGCGATCGAGAAGCTCAAGACGCGCCTCAAGGCGGAGGGGCAGTTCTTCCGCGAGAACGAGTTCAGGGATGCGGTGATCCAGGACCTGAAGGCGGTGGCTTCGCGGACCAAGGAAGTGGTGCAGAAGGCGGGGCGGGAGCTGCGGCTGGAAGAGGTCGGCCCGGATCTCGCGATCTTCCGGGGCTGCGCCGGCGGAGACTGCTCCACGTCGAAGTCTTTCCCGTTCCCGAACGATCCGCTCGAGAAGGTTTTTCTCGTTCGCGATGGCAGCGGTGCGGTGAAGGGTTACGTGGAAGGGACCTTGGTCCGATCCGGCGGCAAGCCGGCGTTTTACCTCAACACGATCAACGGACCCTACATCTCCGCGGACGAAGCCGTGTCGATTCTCCACGCGTTCTCCGACGAGAAGCTGAAGTCCAGGCTCGGCGTAGCGGAAATCCTGACTCCGAGGCAGAAGGCGATCGATGGCTTGGGCAATTACGAGGTTCTGAAGGGCGTGTTCAGCGAACTGGCCAGAAGAGCGAGGGCGGTGCCGCTCGAGTACCCGAGCGCCAAGCTGCGAACGAAAATCGAGAAATTCAAATCCGAGTATCATTCGCTCGACTACGATCACATGAAATCGAACTCGACCGCCGTTCCGCTGCAGAAGGCGGCTTTGCCGCCGCTCCCGGGCGGAATCAGTCTCGAGGTCGCCGAAGTCGCGGACGCCGCCGGGCACGCACCGATCACCGATGAGGAGATCGTGAAAACGCTGGTGAAAATCCCGTTTCAGGATCTATCGACTTCGGAGCGGCGGTTTTTCGAGCGTTTCGCGCGGGCTCTGGGACGCGATGCGGGCGACTTCCTGCGATTTCATCAGGCGCTTTTGAATCCCGAGGCGCTTCCGACTTCGCAGTTTCTTTCGCGGATTCGCGAGACGGCGAGGACCAGATTCCACCTCGAGCTTCCCGAGGACTCGGAGTGGCTTCGGATCGGTCGGCTCGTCGCGAGGGACGCCGCGGAGCCCGGTCGGGAGCGGGCCTTTCTCGATGAGCTCGAGCGACTCCTGGCGAAGGGGATCGGCGCCGCGGGCTCTCTCAATCTTTCGGGACCTGAGGAGAGCGCCGAGCGCGTCCGCAAGCACCTCGGTCGCATCCTGCGGGATCGGCCGGAGGCGTTCGAGGGCCGCAGGGACCTCGTCGCGCATCTCCTGAGGGCGAGCGTGCCCTCTTACAAGGAATTGGGACGGACACTCCTGGTACGTCCGGAATGGTTGGGCTCGGCGGATCTTTTTTTGGAGGCGCTCGCATCGGCTCACAAGCCGGCGGAGTTGGCTGAATTCCTTTCCCGCGAATTTCTCATGAAGGCTCCTTGGCCGGGAAGTCCCGAGGGAATCCGGCTGGCCGTGGAGTTGGCCAAGCGCGATCTGATCGGTACGCCGTCGGGCAGTTTTCGGAAAACGCCAGGGCTCGACCTGCTGAGGAGCGGCCCTTGGAAGGCGCAGCCCGGAGCCTCGACTCTCCTGGCCAGCCTGCTCGAGGCGCTCGAGCGCAGCCCGGGCTCGGCAATGGACGCGATCCGCGCGCTCGAAAAGGACCCGGACTGGGTGAAGAGGATCGCCCGCCTGCGAAGCGCCTGCCCCATGACTTCGGGGGCGGGGCCTTATGTGAAGTGCCTCGCGGCCCAGGCACGCCAGGCGGCAGCTTCGGTGAAGAATGTCGCGACCGGCAGCCGCGAGATCGGCGGCAAAGCCTGGTTCAAGAAATGGCATGCGGCGGGACGTCCCGAGGATGCGCCGGAGCTCAAGGGACTCGCGGAGTTCATTCGCAAGTCCGCCCAGGACGGGGTGATCGCAAGAAAATTGGAACTGAGCGATCTCGTATGGAATGGTGAGAATTGGGCGTTAGTCCCCGGCAAGGCGACGAAGGAAGGATTGACCGTCGAGAAGGTCCTCTCGAAGTACCGCAAGAAGCTCCCCACGGAGTTGTTCGATTCGTGCGCGAGACATTTCGAGCGCATCGCGGTGGAATAGCAGGCTACGACTACGGCTACGGCGTTTGGCCTTCGATGGAGTGGGCGTCGAGCTGGCGGCGGATCGCCCGAAGCAGGGCTTCCGGCGAGCAGGGTTTGAGCAGGATCGCCGCGGCGGCGGGAATCTCCACGTCGTCCGCCGAGGAAGAAAGCACGATGACGGGAATCGGGGCCAGGTTCCCAAGTTTTTCGAGAAACGCGTGCCCATCCATCACGGGCATCTCCAGGTCGAGCAGGATCAGCGAGGGAAGGGGCGGTTCCTGAAGCAGGCGCAGCGCCACCGCGCCGTTCTCGGCGAGCGTGACCTGGTATCCGTGCCCGGTAAGCCAGAGTCGGTGCACTTCTCGGACGCCGGGGTCATCGTCGATCAGGAGGATAGTGTCGGATGCCCCGAGCTTCAGCCCCATAGGTATCGATCAGGATAGACCGTGTCGCGCGAAGCGAGCGGCGGTATACCGGACTTTTCGCTCCGTCCTGGCGCGACTCTTGTAGCCGCTGGATCAGGCATGCATCGGCGCCCGGGACGCACCCGCAAGAGCGAATCGTTTCTGAGAGGCCTGGGAACGCTCCTGCGGGAGGAGATGGGTGCCCAGGGGAAGTCGCCCGATCTCGTGGCTCATCAGGTCGGCATCGCGCGATCGACGCTGCGTGCGATCCTCCGAGGCGAGAGCGATCCCCGTCTCCTGACTGTGGATGCGATCGCCAGGGATCTCGGCTATTCAGGTATCGCGGAGCTTCTTGTCAAAAAGTCCGGTAAACCGCCGCCGGCCCGAAAGCGAATTCGTTAATGGTAGTTCATGGCTCAGCTCCGAAGACGTCCTAGCACGTTTGCCCGCTCAGAAAAGGCCGCGCGCTTGTCAGGCGGTGAGCGTAAGCATGAGCTGAGCCAGGGAGAGAAAGTCCTGCTCCGCCGGATCGGACTCAAGATCCACAAAGACCTCCACGACCAGGGACGACCGGTCGAATGGCTGGCCTTCAACGTGGGAGTGGCGCGTTCGAGCATTCGCGAGATCATCGCGGGCCGCAGCAACCCCCGGCTGCTCACGCTGACCTCGATCGCCAAAGGGCTGGGATACCGCAACCTCGTCGACTTTCTGATCTCGATCTGAAAGCCCGGCCGTCTCAGCGCGGCGCCACGGTTAGGAACCGGAGCGTCTTGTTGTTGTCCATCGCCCAGCGTAGCCCCCAGTCCGATTTGAAAAGCACCACGGGAAAACCGTCGCGATCCTCCAGGCAGCGCGAATCCTCGCGCCGCTCGAAGTAATCGGGGTCCAGCCCTTCGCCGGTCACCCAGCGCGCGTGGAGATACGGAAGCTTCTCGATGCGGACGTCGACGCCGTACTCGGATTTCAGCCTGGCCTGGAGCACCTCGAACTGCAGCGCGCCCACCGCGCCCAGGATCGGATCCTTGTCGCCGAAACCGCGCTGCTTGTAGACCTGCACGACGCCTTCTTCGGAAAGCTGGTCCAGGCCCTTCTTGAGCTGCTTGCGTTTCATCGGGTCCAGGATGGTGATGCCGGCGAAATGCTCGGGCGAGAATCGCGGAACGCCCTCGTACTCGAACTTGCCGCCGTCGCAAAGCGTGTCGCCGATGCGCAGCTCGCCCGAGGTGTCGAGCAGCCCGACGATATCGCCCGGCCACGCTTCCTCGATCACCACCCGCTCCTGCGCGAAGAAGTGCAGGGGCTTCGAGAGCTTCACGCTCTTGGCGAGCCGCGCGTGCCGGACCTCCATGTTGCGCGTGAACTTGCCGGAGCACACGCGCATGAAGGCCACGCGATCGCGGTGCGCGGGATCCATGTTCGCCTGGATCTTGAAGATGAAGCCGGAGAAGCGCTCGTCCGTGGGTTCGATCAGGCCCACTGCCTCGTCCGTGCCGGGAGCCACTCCCTTGCGCGCGCCCGGCGCGGGCGCCAGATCGATGAAGCGCTCGAGAAAGCGTTGCACCCCGAAGTTGTTCATCGCGCTGCCGAAGAAAACCGGCGTGAGCTGCCCGTGCAGCACGCGCTCGTGGTCGAACGCGTCGCCCGCGATCTCCAGGAGCTCCACCTCGGCCTGGAACTTCTCGTGGAGCTCCCGGCCTTCTTCCTGGTCGTTGCGCGGACCGGCGACCAGGTTCACGAACTCCGGGTCGTTGATGCCGGCGACTTTTCTCGGAGCCAGGCGGCCCTTGACGTTCGCCTCGCCCTCGGTCTGGTAGAAGAGCACCTCTGAAGCCTGGCGATCGTAGACGCCGCGGAAGCGGTCGCCCGAGCCGATGGGCCAGGTCATGGGGCAGGAGCGGATCCCGAGCACCTTCTCGAGCTCGTCGAGCAGGTCGAGCGGCTCGCGGCTGGGGCGGTCCAGCTTGTTCATGAAGGTGAAGATCGGGATGCCCCGCATGCGGCAGACCTCGAAGAGCTTGCGCGTCTGCGGCTCGACGCCTTTGGCGGCGTCGATGAGCATGACGGCGGCGTCCGCGGCCGTGAGCGTACGATAGGTGTCTTCCGAGAAGTCCTTGTGACCCGGAGTATCGAGCAGGTTGATCTGCGTGCCGTTGTATTCGAACTGCAGGACGCTCGAGCTGATGGAGATCCCGCGCTGTTTCTCGATCTCCATCCAGTCCGAGGTCGTATGCCGCTGGTTGGCCTTGGCCCGGACCGCCCCGGCAAGGTGGATGGCGCCGCCGTAAAGAAGCAGCTTCTCGGTCAGGGTGGTTTTGCCCGCATCTGGATGCGAGATGATCGCGAACGTCCGGCGACGGGCGGTTTCTTTTTGAAGGGCAGCCTTTAAAACGCTCATAGGGAGACCCGGCAATCTGCCTGAAATGAGGCTGAAATTCCATCGGAAGGTGTGTCTCGGGCGACAAAAAATGTTAAGCATCTCAGTCAGGTATTAGAAGCGTCCGATGAGAAGGATGTCAGTCACGTAACCTCCTCAGACGGGCGAAGATGGGCTGCGCTCATCCGCGCCTAAAGGTACCGATCGCATGAGAGCCGCCACGCTTGCCTTGATAGTTTCGCTGAAAGACGATTCCCCCAGCTTATTGGAAACCTTGTCGGACGATCGCGAGATCGCTCTCTTTGAGACCGCCTGGAACTCCGGGGAATCCGATCCGCTCCAGGTCATTTACGAGAGCCGTTCCCGACAGGAGAAAGAGGAAAGCGAGTTCGCCGACTATGTCGAGGACCTCCTGTCCAAGCCTTTCTTGCGGCCAGAAATCCAGGAGCATGGGGTTCAGTGGCTGAAATCCAAGATCCGGATCGAGCAATACCAGAAGAGTGAGGTCCAGGCTGCGAAGGTCATTGCCGATTACGCATTCCAGGTTTTTTCCCAAGAGCAGGATAAGACGGATTTTTTCCTGGCCGGCCCCACGGCCAAGGTGAGAATCCGGGTATTCGTCGTAGGGCAGGCGCGCGGACTCGACAAAGCCGCGTGAATTTCGTCCTTTTTCTTGCTTAAGCCGTCAGGCCAGGCTACATGCGTTGCAACGAAAACGCGTGGGGGTCAGGTACGCATGAGCTTGAGCGGAAGCAGTTGCCTTGGTTTGGGCGCGATCGCGGTCGCGCTTTTTGCGTCTCCGAGCTTCGCGGGCGTTCCGGAATGCCCGGCCTATGGACGCGACCTTCCCGTCGATAACTCCCAGGTCCTGCACTGGAAGCGCACCACGCCCAACCAATTTCGCGAGCGCGCCCATGTCAGCGGCGTGCTTCTCCGGCTCTTTCCGGATCGCAATGGCCATGAGCATTTCGAGATCCAGATCGGGAGCCAGCCGGGCGATACGATCGAGGTCGTTTACAATCAGGAGTTCGGGGCCCTTCCGGAACGGTTGGTTCCCGGAATGGCCGTGGAAGCCTGCGGCGATTACATCACCGCGACGGCGCCGACCCAGCCGACGCCCACCGCGCCGAACGGCTATCCCGCCTCCCCGTCGGGCGCGATCATCCACTGGCTTCATGCGAATCCGCGCGGCCGCGGTCACGATCCGGGCTTTGTAATCATAGACCAGGTCCTTTTCGGGCAGATGATCGGGCAGTCCGGGCCGCGGCGCGGCAGGATCCGCGATTCCAGGCGGGAACGAGCCTTGTTCGATTTCGCCGGCGCTGATAGGTATCCAGGCAAAGGCGATTATGATCACTCATGGGAAACTGATAACGACTGGCGATGAGGTCGCCGCCCTGGCCGAGAAGCTCAAAGGCCAGGAGATCATCGCATTTGATACGGAGTTCATCCGGGAAACCACCTTTTTCCCGATCGTGGAGATCATTCAGGTCGCAACCGACCAGGAGTCCTGGCTCGTCGACGCCCAGGCCTTCAAGAAATCCTACCGGCCCGGGCCCGAGGGCGGCTTCGATCCCGCGATTCGGCCGCTGCTGGATATTTTCGAGGATCGCTCGATCCTCAAGGTCCTTCATGCGGCCCAGGGCGACGAGGAATGCCTCTTCACCAGCTTCGGAGTCGTGGCATCGCCGATCATCGATACCGCGGTGGCCGCTTCGCTTTGCGGCTATGGCGAAGGCATCGGCCTTGGCAAGCTTCTCAAGGCGAAGCTCGGGGTCACCATCGCCAAGGGACATGCCCGGACCAATTGGTCGGTTCGGCCCCTGCCCAAGCAGCTGATGGAATATGCCCACGCCGATGTCGAGCATCTCGTCACGCTCGGCCGCCAGCTCCTGGAGGATCTGGAGAAGCTCGGAAGAAAGGATTGGGCGCTTCGGCTTTCGGCCAAGTGGGAAGACAAGGCGCTCTATCAGGGCGACTGCGACGAGATGGCTCACAAGATGGCGCGGGGCGGACGGCTGGACAAGAACGGCTACGCTGCCCTTCGCGCGCTCGTGCGCTGGCGGGAGCAGCGCGTACGGCAGCTGAATCTGCCCCGCCGCTGGGTTGCCGACGATACGGTCCTGCTGGATCTCGCGCACGTTCGCCCGAAGGATCTTGAGCACCTGGCCGCGTTCCGGGGCTTGAACAAGGGCGAGCTCAAGAACAGCGGCGAGGCGATCCTCGCGGCGATACGAAAAGAACCCGAAGACGGCGACCGGCTGCCCGCCAAAGCCGGTCGCGCCGATATCCCGACCGCCGAGGAGTCGCAGGCGCTCGAGCTCCTGCGCTGCTTTATCGGTATCCTGGCCGACGAGCATCGGATCGCGGCGAAGCACCTGCTCGGCACGGCGCAGCTGTTGCCGCTGCTGCGAGGAAAGTTCGAGACCGCGCGGGACCTGGTGACCCAGGAGCTGCTCAGCGACGAGGCGGCCGGCCTGATCGGCGGGGAGATCGTGGCGTTCCTTCACGGGAAACGCGCCCTTTCCGTGCAGGGCACGCGGATTCAGATTGCGAGTATCGGGCAGTAACGGAAAACTGAACTCATGGCTCAGGGGATTCCGGGGCCGGAAAGAAGGGGAGAAGAGGAAGTATGAGTACGACAGCGACCGCAGGAGCCGCGTCAGGAGCGCTCAACCACACCATGGAGTTCCGCAAGCGCAGGGCCTTGAACTGGCTCGTGCTGGGATTCACCTACGCCGCCATGTACATGGGGCGCTACAATTTATCGATGGCCAACAAGTCCCTGTCCAACACCTACGGCTGGGACAAGACCCAGGTCGGCGCGATCATCTCCTCGGCGCTGCTCATCTATGGCATTTCGGCCATGTTCAACGGCCCGATCGCCGACAAGATCGGCGGCCGCAAGGCGATGCTCATCGGTGCCGCCGGCACGGTGGTTTTCAACCTGGCATTCGGACTTGGCGCTTATCTCGGCTTTCTCGGGACCGGGACGCTGCTTCTCGGTTATTTCACGACGGTCTGGTCGCTGTGCGCTTACTTCCAGTCGTATAGCGCGCTGGCCCTCATCAAGGTGAACGCCAGCTGGTTCCATATCCGCGAGCGCGGGGTTTTCTCCGGGATCTTCGGGTCGATGATCCAGAGCGGAAGGGCGCTGATCTTCTTCGTGGGCGGCATTCTCGTCGTCATGCTGCCCTGGCAGTGGGTCTTCTTCGTTCCGGCGATGATCGTGGGCGTGATGACGATCCTGACTTATCTCTACGTGATGGACGCCCCCGAAGACTGCGGCCTCCCGCCTCTCGACGTTCAGGACGCCTCCAGCGGCGACACCGAGAAGGTCTCGGTCAAGTACGTGCTCAGGAAGGTCCTGACCAACCCGGTCGCGTTGACGATCGCCTTCGCCGAATTCTGCACGGGTTTCGTTCGCCACGGCTTCGAGCAGTGGTTCCCGCGGTACATGCAGGAGGCCCAGGGCCTGGCGCTGGAATCGCCGATCTTCCAGAAAGGCGCCGGTGCAGTCGTGATCGCCGGAATTCTCGGTGCCTTGACCGCCGGCACGCTTTCGGACTGGGTCTTCAAGGGCCGGAGGGCGCCGATGGCGTTCCTGGGCTACGCCACCCAGGTAATCTGCCTCGCGATCGTCTGGAAAGCGCCCAGCATGAACTGGGTCATTCTCGCGTTCGTACTGAACTCGTTCGCTATCAGCATCGTGCATTCCATGCTTTCGGGCACCGCCTCGATGGATTTCGGTGGCAAGAAGGCGGCGGCTACGGCGGCCGGCTTCTTCGATGGAATGCAGTACATCGGCGGCTCCGTCGTGGGCGTCGGCATGGGCTGGATGCTCGAGAGCTTCGGCTGGGGCGCCTGGGGCCCGAGCATGATCGGCTTCTCGCTGCTCGGCGCGGTGCTCATGGCATTCCTGTGGAATGCGCGTCCTTCGGTGAAAGGCGGGCATTGATCGCCTAGCTCCTCCGCGTCCGTGGAACGGCAGATGCACCCTGGTTCTCCTGAATACAGGAGAAATCACTATGCGCATCACAACTGGTTCTGTTTTGTCGGCTTTCCTCATCGGAATGGCGACTTGGGGGCCGGCGGCGTTCGCCCAGGATGAAGGCGCGGCGACCACGGCCGAGGCGGAGGAAGTGACCCGGGGATATCTGCGAAACGAGGCCTTCGGCATCAAGCCGCAGGTGGGTGTGCTCGCCTTCAAGGATTCCACCGGGGACAGCACGGGCAGAATGGCTGAAGGCTTCTCGCTCGAGTGGAACGCCACGCGGGCCTTCGGGATGGACCAGAAGGTCTATCTCGGGCCTTCCACCGGCCTGATCTTCTCTCACCTGGGTTCGGCGACCTCGAACTTCGTGGGGACGGATCCGGACCGAGCCGTGGGCAATGCTGGCGCCAACCTGATCATCATCCCGGCGAATCTCAAGGTCGGTTACAATATCAGCGACAGGTACCGGATCTCCGCGCACGGCGGAGGTAACATGACCTATCGTTCGGTGGCGAACTCGATGCGGCTGGGAGCGACGACCTCCTCCGGCGACGCGGACGTGTGGAGAATGTACCCGAACGTCGGCGGTGACGTCGAGATCGCGTTCTCGCGGAACGCCCTGCTGCTCCTGCGGCCTGACCTCACGATCACGCCCGGAGACGATTTCTTCACGGGCACGGTCGGGCTGGGCATCACGCTCGGCTGATCGACCTGACGGAAGTGAAACTCAACGGGTCCCGGCTCTTCTCACGAGGCGCCGGGACTCAGTGTCTTCTCGATCCATTCCCGCATCCGATCGTAATGCGAGCCTCTCCAGTACACGCGCTCGCATCGGAGGCAAAGGAAGAACTCCTCGTGCTCCTGCAGCAGGCTGCCCGGAAGCAGATGATGCACCTGATGCGGCTTCGCCGGGAGGAGGAGGATATTGCATTCCAGGCAGCGGCTCAGGAAAAGCCGGTTTTCGCGCACTCGAGCCAGGGCTTCGCCGGTGAGCCCGGTGGCTTGGAGCGTCTCGGCGAGCTGTCCGGCCGGCGAAGTCGCGGAGACATAATGCCGTGGCAGGTCCCGCGCTCTCTCAAAGAGCTCGCGGTCGCGCGTGAGCAGCAGTCGGCGTTCGGCCCGAGCCGTTTCCAGCAGGTCGTCATCCTGGAAATCGTCCTTCCAAAGCGAATCGAAGCCGACCATCCGTAAATGGCGGGCCAGCTTTCCCAGATGGACATCCGCTACGAAAGCGGGCGCTGCTACGGTAGAAGGGATGGTGGGCACGGCGCGTTTTCTGCTTTATCACGGGCAAAGGAAAAGAGGGAGAATCCATGTTGGTTCTTTATCACGCCTGGGAGAGCCCCTTCAGCGCGCGGGTTCGCCTGGTGCTCGCCGAAAAATCGGTGGTTTACCGCAGCGAGGTGGTCAGCGAGCACGACCGTTCGCCTTATCTGCTCGAGGAGGACGGCTTCATTCTGCCGTGCGCGACGGCGATCTGCGAGTACGTCGATGAGGTCTATCCCGGTCCGACGCTGATGCCCGTTGAAGCGCGTGGACGGGCGCTGGTGCGCTCCTATATCGGGCTCTGCGACCTCGAGCTCGCCAAGCCGGTCGAGATCCTCAAGCACTCGACTCACCCGGAACGGGTCGTCCGGGCGCGGGAACGGCTTCGCAAGGTCCTGATCTCCGATGGCGGCGCGGCGCGCCTGGAGCCGCGCGGTCCCTATCTCCTCGGGGAGTTCGGGATGGCGGATCTCTGCCTGGCGCCCTGGGTGATCTGGATCGAGAACTCCGAGCTGCTCGCGGATCTCGTGTCGCCGCAGTTCCGGGCCTGGGTGGGCCGGCTGCGCGCGCGTTCCTCGGTCATGACAGACCCATTTTTCCTGCGCGGGATCCGCTACGGCGTTCCACGCGCCGCCTGATCACGCCCCCGGCTTGAGAGGAACGAAGATCTTCTCCTCCGACCCGCGCTGCACGTACAGCAACGCGTCCTTGTTCGACTGCTGCCTCGCGAGCGCGGCGAACGAGCGGGCATCGGGAATCTGGGAATGGTTCATTCGAAGGATCACGTCTCCCGGGGAAAGGCCGGCATCAAAGGCGGGGCTTCCGGGCTCAACACCCACGATCAGCGCGCCTGAGGCGCTTCGCGGGCTGTCAAAGCCGAGAAGGCCGGCGAGCTCCTTGGGCACGTCTTCCACGATGATTCCCCAGCCGCGATCCGAGCGCTTCGGGTGCGCTCCCCCTGCGCGGCCGGCCTGCTGGTGCCTCTTCGGATTGTCGACCGGTTGCTGCGCGATGCGCAGGCGGACCTGCAGCGGCTGCCCTTCCCGGACCACGTCGATCGGGATGGTGGAGCCGGACTTGCTTTCGCTCACCTGCGCTTTCAGCTCCGCCGCGCTGACGACCTTGCGGCCATCGAATTTCGTGATGACGTCCCCGGGCCGGAGCGAAGCGCGGGCTCCGGGCCCGCCCGGCGCCACGTCGCTCACCAGCGCGCCTTCGGGATCGGAAACATGAAAGTAGCCCGCGAGGTCGGCATCGAGATCCTGCGCGGAAATGCCCACCCAGCCGCGGATGACCCTCCCGTGCAGGATCAGCTGGTCGGCGACCTCTTTTGCGATGCGCGCGGGAATGGCGAAGCCGATCCCTACGAAACCGGACCCTTGCGAAAAGATGGCGGTATTGATCCCGATGACTTCCCCCTGCAGATTCAGGAGCGGACCGCCGGAGCTTCCGGGATTGATCGCGGCGTCTGTCTGGATGAAGTCCTCGGTATCGAGGATGCCCATTCGCGCTCGTCCTTTCGCGCTGATGATACCCGAGCTCACGGATCGGTTCAGGCCGAACGGGCTGCCGATCGCGACCGCCCAGTCGCCCACTTTGATCTTCGATGAGTCGCCGAAGCTCAGGGTCGGAAAATCCTCGCGGCCGCCCAGGAGGCGGATAACCGCGAGATCCGTTTTGGGATCGGTCCCGATGACTTCGGCGGGCAGCTTGTGCTTCTCGTCAAGAGTGACGGTCACCTTCTCCGCGTGCTCGACGACGTGATTATTCGTGAGGATATAGCCGTTGGCCCGGATGAAGACGCCCGACCCGATCCCGAAGGAACGCGAGTCGGAGTCCGGTCCCGGAAAAACTCCCTGGAAGAGATCACGGGCCTCGGGGCTCTTCACGACACTGATGCTCACGACCGCCGGTGTCGCTTTTTGAGCGATGTCATTGAATGCTGCGGAGGTCCGGTTCAGGACCTCGATTGCAGCAGCATTGGAGGACGGAGCCGCGATCGAGGACATCGGCAGGGCGGCAAGGAGCAGCACCGAGAAAGCGCGCGGATCGTGCATTCGTCCCAAAGCTGCAGCTTCGGTGCCGCTTCGGCGCGGCCCGTGCCGTACGATTAGCGGGCGTTCACCCGCAGCATTTCTTGTACTTCTTGCCGCTGCCGCACGGGCAGGGATCGTTGCGGCCGACCTTGGGTTCCGCCCTGCGATAAGGGCCCTGTTGAAGCCCGCGCGCGTCCAGGAAGCGCCATTCCCCGGCTTCCTTCTCGAAAAGGCTTTGTTCCCAGTGCTCTTCGACCTTTCCCGGGCCTTCGCCCTGGGCTTCGTAGCGCGCGCAGAAGACGATCGTGCCCTTTTCGTCAGCGGCCTGGCCGGCTTCCTGCTGCACGATTTCGAGGCCCAGCCAGCGGGAGCCTTTGGCCCATTCCTCGATCTCCTCCCGCTTCACCTCCGCACGCGTGCGGGAATGGTGGGTGGAGAGGATATAATCCACGTCCGCGCGGGTAAAGGCGGTGTAACGCGCCCGCAGGAGCGCTTCGGCCGTTTGAGGCTTTTTCTTGCCCTGGATATACGGCAGACAGCAGCTTTCGGGAGACAGTCCCGAGCAGCAGGGGCAGGTGCCCGGCGCGGGAGCATGAGTGACAGGGGACGGCGAAACGGTTGTGCTCATGACCCGATCCTATACCAAGAAATCAGGCGGCAGGAGCTGAAAAATGCTATGCTTCGCCAATGACCGAAACCGAATACCGGAAATGGGTGCAGGAGATTTTCGAGCGGATCGAGAAACCTCTGATGGAGATCGATCCCGACCTGATCGAGGCCGAGAAGATCCAGGGGGCGCTGACGCTCGCTTTTGCGGATCGGACTAAGTGCATCCTGAGCGCGCAGCCCTCAGTGCGGCAGCTTTGGCTGGCCCTGGCTTCTGAAGGAACCGCCTACCACTTCAGTTACGATCCCGCGCGCAAGCAGTGGATCGACGACAAAGGCCTCGGAGTCGAGTTACTGGGTTTCCTGGAAAGTTTTCTCGAGAAAAAATCCGGCGTCAGGCTTCGTTTCGGTCTCGCGGGCCAGTCGACCGGCACGAGCCCGGCGGAGGTGACGGTCTTTACCACTGACTCCTGTCCCTATTGCTCCCGCGCCAAGGACTTGCTGCAGAAGCGCGGGGTGCCTTTTCGGGAGGTCCGCGTCTCCTGGGACGATGACGGGCAATGGGATGCCCTCTACCGGCGCTCGGGCATGAAGACGGTTCCCCAGATTTACGCGGGCGACCGGCTCATCGGCGGTTACACCGAGCTCGCCAAGCTGGACGAGAGTGACGGTCTCGTCTCGCTCAAAGGTGGCGGCTGACGCGCCATGTGCCTCGTGGTCCTGTCCTTCGAAGTGGATCCGCGATTTCGGCTCGCGATGGCCTCGAATCGAGACGAGTTTTTCGCGCGCGCCACGGCTTCGGCCGCCTACTGGCCGGAAGAACCCCGGATTCTCGGAGGGCGCGATCTCGAGCATGGGGGCACCTGGCAGGGAATCACCCGCGACGGTCGCTTCGCGGTGCTGACGAACTACCGTGATCTGCCGAGCATCCGTCCGGACGCGCCCTCTCGAGGGCAGCTGGTGAGCGACTACCTGCGGGGCTCCGGCACTGCCGAAGCTTACGCACGCGAAATCGAGAGCCGCAAGGAACGTTACAACGACTTCAACCTGCTCGTCGGCCGGCTGGCCGCAGATCCCGCGCGCAGCGAGCTTTGGTACGTCGGAACGCGCGCGGGAGCGGCTCGGCAGCTTCCGCCCGGGACTTACGGATTGAGCAACCATGTCCTGGATACGCCCTGGCCGAAGCTTTCCCGGGCCAAGCAGGCTTTTCAGGAGGTCCTCGCGGCAGCCGCGGAGCGCGCGGAGCCGCGAATCGTTGAATCGATGTTTGAGTTTCTCTCCTGGCCCGAGCGCGCGGCCGATCACGAGTTGCCATCCACAGGCGTGCCGTTGGAGCTGGAGCGGGCCTTGTCACCGCTGTTTGTCAGGACGCCCGACTACGGCACGCGCTGTTCCACGGTGGTCCTCGCGGATCGGATGAGTCAATTCACGCTGGTTGAACGCCCGTTTTCGGCGGACGGTCGCAGAGGGGCTGATATTGTTTTCACAGGATTTTTCGGGTTGACGGGTTAAGGGTTGCCAACCAAACGAGGGATCAGTTTAAATAAGATTGATGCTCTCTTCTCGTACCCGCCGGTTGGCGGCCTCTTCCTGCTTGGGTGTCTTGGTCTGGGTCCATCTTTCCACCAGGGCTCTCGCGGAAGAAAATGAGATTCGCATCAGCGGCAGCGCGGCAGCGATCGAGAACGTTTTCAGGCGAATCAAGGCTCCCTTCGAGAAAGCCACTCAGATCAAGCTGGTTCTCAACACAGTGAGCCCCATCCAGGCGTTGCAGGATCTCGATGAGGAAAAAATCGAAGCGGCAAGTGAAGCGCTCGAGATCATGGCCTGGCTCGACCTCATGCGAAAGGAGAACAGCGCCATCGTCAATCCCGGCGCCTACAAGCATCGAGTGGTCGGCCGCGACCGAATCCAGGTGGTCTGCAACAGGTCCGTCTCGCCGGTTGCGAAGCTTTCGGCGGAACAGCTGACCGGGATCTTCACGGGCAAGATCCACAACTGGAAGGAAGTCGGCGGCCCTGAACAGCCGATCCGCGTGGTTTACAATGGCCAGGAGCCCGGGATGCATCGTCTGTGGCAGCAGCGCGTGATGGAAGGCGCCGACTGGAGCTCATCCCGCAAGGACCTGGCTCCGGGCGAGGATGTCCGGAAGGTGGTCGCGGCGACGGCGGGCGCGGTCGCGATCGTGCCGCTCGGGTTGCGCGAACCCTATCTTCACGTGCCGGAAACGCCGGATGTCGGGCGCCCGATCACGGTGGTGACCAAAGGGATTCCTTCGGACGCGATGCTCAAACTTTACGAGTTCCTGGCGGGCGAGGGCCAGAAGCTCGTCCTGAAGTAACAGCCGCGGATTCGTTCCCTCGGCGATACGCTAGCGCGCTGGCGTCGCCGAGGCGGCGGGCGCTGGCGCGGGAGCTGGAGCGGTCCAGCCGACCTTCGTGACCTGACCTTCGTCATGGCAGTTGAAGCAGCCCACCTCTTCGGAGTTGGGCATCAGGCGCTTGTATTCCGTATGACAGGCCGTGCACTTGCCTTCATAGGTCTGCGCCACTTCGCTGTGGGCGCCGGACTTGAATTTCTTCGCGTGCGGCATGAGCACGTGGCAGGAACCGCAGGAGACGAAGTCCTTGGGATGCTTGTCCCGGAATTTCGAGGTCTCGCCGTGGCACTTGAGGCAGGCCTCCTCGGCCTTCTTCTTCTGGGCGGGCGAGGCGGTTTCCGAGCCGCCCAGGAAACCCAGGCCGTGATTGCCCGCGAGCGCCCAGGAGCGATCGTGGGGGAACGGATGACAGGCCTGGCAGTCCTTGCGGTCGGCGGTGCCTTTGCCTTCGGGCACGTGGCACCTCAGGCAGGCGTCCCTCTGCTGCAGGAAGAAGCTCCCGTGCAGCGCGGTCTTCTTGAAGTCCTCGTTATGCGGATAGGAGGAATGGCACTGCGAGCAGGAGACCGGAGCCGAGGGCTCGGAGCGGCCTTCCTGGTGGCAGGAGACGCAGCTTTCGGGATCCTTCTGGTATTCCTTGCCATGCAGGCCCGAGGACTTGAAGGCCGTGCTGTGCGGGTAGGGGTCGTGGCAGGTATTGCAGCTCTTCCGCTCGGATTTCCTGTTGTGGCAGCCGACGCAGCTCTCGGGGTTCTGGAGGAAAACGTTTCCGTGCAGGCCGGTGTTCTTGAACTGCTTGCTGTGCGGGTATTCCGAATGGCATTGCGTGCACGCATACGCCGGAAGCGTCGCGCCCGGCGTGACCGGCGAGTCGATATGGCAGGTCGTGCAGCGCTGCGGCGCTTTCTTGTATTCCTTGCCGTGGTTCTTGAAGCCCGCCGTGTGCGGGTAAGCTTCATGGCAGCTGTTGCAGTCGCGGCGCCCGGATTTCCGGGAGCCGTGGCAGGTCAGGCAGGTCTCGCGATCCGCCTGATAGAGCTGTCCGTGCATGGCGGAGTTCTTGAACTCCTCGCTGTGCGGATAGGCGGTCGAGTGGCACTGGGCGCAGGAAGGAAGTTTCGAGTCTCCTCCATCCAAGGTCTTTCCGTGACAGCTGGTGCAGGCGTTCGGATCGGCCGAGTACTGCTTGCCGTGCAGGGCCGTCAGCTTGAAGCGCTCGGTATGGGGATAGCTCTCGTGGCAGGATTTGCAGGTGCGCGATTTCGCCACCGTGTTGGTGGGCTTTTCCGAGTGGCAGGAAAGGCAGCCCTCCGAATCGCGCAGGAACTCCTGGCCGTGCTGCGCCGTGCGCTTGAACTCGTCGGAGTGGGGATAGCTCAGGTTCGGCTCGTTCAGCGGGAAGCGGACCTTGTCGGCCGGAGGATCCATCAGGCGCGTGCACGAGGCACCCGCCGCCGAAAGCGCCAGGGCCAGGCCCGTCATCACCCACTTATCAGAAATCGATTCGCGCATGAGTTCACCTGCTTCTCAGTGTTCGTTTTGGCTTGTTCCGGCCGATTTTTCCCGGGCCTCGTTCACGAAGCTCTTTCCGAACCCGGAAGGAACCATGAAGTCCTGGAAATGGCAATTACGGCACCCGGAAATCCTGATGGCGTCCGTGACATGAGTCTTCTCGTGGCAATACGTGCAGGAGCGGTCCGTCGCGGTGAAGTTGTGTGCCCGGTTGGGCGGCGCTCCATGGCAATCCATGCAGACAATCGCCCGCTCCGGTCCGAGGGGGCGCTTGCCCTTTCCGAACTCCTCGGTATCCGAGATGTGGTAGGCATTGGGCGCCGCGAGTCTCACTTTCTTGTTCAGGTGCAGCTCATGCAGCCAGAGGCGATCCACCTTGGGGACCTGTTCGATCTTCTCCTTCGGGAGGGGCCCGGTGATGTTGTCCGTGAACTTCGGATCGCTGACATGGCAGCTTTCGCAAAGATCCCGCGCGACGTTGGGCATGTGCTTCAGGTCCTTGGGGAACTTGGGCTGGTGCATGATGAGCGTGATCGGCTCGAGGATGTACTGGCGCAGCGGCTGATGGTGGCAATCATGGCAGGTGGTGAGCTTGCCATGGATGCTCTCTCTCCAGCTTTCGTAGGCATAGTCGTGGACGTGGCAGGTATTGCAGAAACGCGCGTCGTTCCAGATGTAACGGTAAACTTCGTAGCCCGGATAGGCTCCCAGCAGCGAACCGAGCGCGATGGAGGGGGCGAGCACGAAGAAAAGGCGCTTGAGGGTGCTCATCTCTCAGAAACCTCCATGGGGAAGGACCCGATAGAGGAACAGGACCTGGAAGACCGTCATCAGGCCCACGAAAAAACCGATGAGGAAGCCCACGGCCTTCAGCCGTTTCCTGCCTTTTTCGCTCGCCAGGGCGCTCTCGAGCATCGCGATGAGCCGCTTCATTTCTTGCTCCTTGAGAATCTCTTGTGGAACTCCTTGCGCAGAAGGTCCGCATCCTTGTCGTGGCAGCTCGCGCAGAAGGTCAGCAGGGCACCCGGCTCGGGGGTCCTGCCGTGGGCGCTGTGGCAGGTAAGGCAGGTGATCTGCTCATTCTTCAGGCGGATCCCCTCGGCGCGGGACGTGCCGGCGACGTAGATCAGCTGCGTATGGAGCTGTTTTCGATCCGTGTGGCACGAGGCACAGAGGTCGTTGCGCTGCGCGAGCTTCTCATGCGGGTTGTGGCATTCGATGCAGACCTGCTCCTCCGCGCGCCAGGGCGGCAGCTTCTTCATCTTCGCTTTCACCTTCACGAGGTGCACGGCCGCGGACGAGTCCGGGGACTGCGGCCGGAGCTCACGGTGGCAGCTCAGGCAGGTCGCCTCGCCGCGAACGGCTTTGGCGAAGGACTGGTCCTTGTGCCCGCCGTGGAGCTGATGGCAGGAGAGGCAGGAGAGCGGGTCCTTCGCGGAGGCGACCTCACCGTAGGGGTGGTTCACGGGCTTCTGGGCATCGCCATGGCATTGGAAGCAGATTTTCGCCGAGTCCGCCCGCAGGAGCTCCTGCTCCCCCTGGTGCATCGCGTGGCACTGCAGGCAGTTGGTGATCTCGAAGGCCTTTCCCGAGCGACCCGAAAGCGACGCGCGCAGGGTCTTCACCTTGGGGTTGCCGCCCTGCTTGAGCCCGATGTGATTGCTCGAGGTGGCGGTTTTTTCCCGATGGCACTCCCTGCAGAGGGAGTTGCCGACCGGCTTCATCTTCTCGATGGAATCGTGATGGGGCGTATGGCAGCTGCTGCAGCGGACCGGGATGTCGCCTTCCTTGCGCCGCGGCTGCACCGGATGGTGCGTCCCGCTGCCCGCGAAGTTGAAGAGGCTTTGGACCTGCGTCCCGTCATGACAGCTCAGGCAGCGATCCTCATCGTAACGGTCGAACGCGACCGGGTTGCGCAGGAGGTTCGTGCGGGCGAGATCGGTCTCGGTCTCGGTTGCCTCGAGCTTGCCGTCTTTGGCCGGAATCTCGAAGGCGAGGACCTTGTGGGCGCGGAAATCGGCGACGTACAGGAGATTTCCGGAGGCGGCCAGATCGAGCGGGTATTGGAACTCGTAAGCGTCCTTCTCCTTGGGAAGCGTCAACATCCCCGCGTAGTCGCCGCGTTCGGAAAAGAAGAAGACCTTCTTCAGGCCCACGTCCGAGATCGCCCAACTCGACCCCGCGATCGGAGCCAGGCCGCGCGCGCGCATGAAGCGGCCCTCCCAGACGCCCCAGGCGCCCCAGCGGTAAGCCCCGCTCTTAGCGAGGGAGATGACCTGGGAACGGCCGGAGTCGAGCAGGACCGGTTCCTCGGTCGCGGGCGCGGGCACCGCGCGGATGAAGGCGTTTTGCGCGATAGTGAAGCGTTCCTGCCAGTTGCGGAACGGATTCTCGCTCTCGCCGGGGCGGGCGTAGGGGACCTGGTCGAGCGCGGGAAGCGCGACCCTGCGCCAGCGTCCGGCGGCCTCGGACACGAACAGGTCCTTGCCCTGGAGCAGGTAACAGCTTTTGCGGCCGCACGAAATCCCGCTGATCGTACCCGTGCCCGGCGAGGGCAGTTCGGTGGGGGCCTGGGATCCGTCGGTTCGCGAAAACAGCTGAGTTGCCTTCTTCCCGCCGGCTTTTCTCTCCAAGGCGTAAAATAGTTCCGCACCTTTGCAGCCCAAGGCGGTGAGCGCGACGCGCTCTCCCGGTCCGCGGGAGTAAGGCGAGAACCGGCCAAGCTCGCGGCCGTCCTGGGCGCTCAGGCGTACGAGCGAGTCCGCGCCCGCGCTGTGGACCCAAAGCGAGTCGGCGCAGGCGACCAGCCTCGAGGGCCCGGGAATGGGCCTTTCGAATTTCAGGGCCGCGGGCACATGCTGGGCAGCGAGGGCCGGCATCGAAAGAAGGGCCGCGACCCCGAGCGCGACAGACGCGAGAGAACGCTTCACTTCCATGTTCACTTCCATGAATGGCACTCCTGGCAATTCCGGCGAAGCATGGCGAAGGAAGCCGGCTTCTGAACCATCTGGGCAGGATCGAGGTCCTTCCGTTCCGGTGATACGAGGGAGCCGCCCGAAGCGGGCGCCTCGTGTCCGTCGGCACGATGGGGCGAATGGCAGCTCAGGCAATCCAGCTTCGCTCCCCGGTAATCGCGCCCGACATGCTCGGCCACGCCGCTGTGGGGCGTCCGGCCATGGCAGGAGCTGCAGGAGCCGGAAACCTCGGGCTTGAGCGTCTTCCAGCCGGAGGTTCCGACGTGGCAGACCTTGCATTCGTTGAGGGAACCGGGCGCGATGGCGGCCAGCGCGGCCGAGCGCGTCCCATGCGGGTCCAGGCGGGTCAGCTCGGCGCTGGCGGGAGCGAGGCCCAGGAACGTGCCGACGATTCCGAAGATCCCAAGTAGCTGCTGAAGGGCTCTCATTCGCTCACCCCGTTGCTGCCATGGCAGCCGCGACAGCTCTCGATGCCGCCATTCGCGGTAGCGCGGCGCGCGCCTTCGGTCGCGACCGGATTGAAGCCGTCGACCTGATGGATGTTCGAATGCACATGGCAGGCGAAGCAGTCGGCGAAGCCGTAGCCGCGCGGATGGCTCACCGGCGTGAGCTGAAGCTCCGCGTCCGAGCTCAGGCCATAATCCTCGTATTGGCGCTCGGTGCAGGCCGAGAGAAGGCAAAGTCCAAGCAGGATGGCGAAAGACGCTCTCATTGCGACCTCCTCCCCGAATGGCAGTCCGTGCAGAAGGCGCGCGTCTTGTGGCACTGCACGCAGGACTGCGGATTGGCGCGCGCGCGCACCGAATGGAACAGCCGGAAGCTTCCGGGATGAACCATCGGGTTCATCCGGTCCAGGCGCGAGTGACACTGGTTGCAGGACTGCTGCGAATGGCAGGAAGCGCAGGACTCGCGGTTGAACTGCGCGAAACGGCCATGACGCGCTTTCCAGTCCACCGCATGGTCGCGCGGCTGGATGGCGGCGGTGCTCAGGTGGCACAGCGTGCACTGGTTGGGCGTCGGCAGGGCGATCTTCCCGAGATGGCACTGATGGCAGACGCCCTTCTGGGGCTTGAGCAGGCCCGTCGGGAGCGAGGAGGCCAAAGGCCCTGGTGCCGCGGGCTTGATCGAGAAGTCGTGGCAGTCCGTACAGGCCACTCCCATCTCCCGGAAGCTCTTCGCGTGGGCCGGATGGGAGAAAAGCTCTTTCATCGGATGAGTGATCGGGGGAAGAACGGCCGTGGGCTGCTCGAGCGAAGGCTGGCCCTGCGCCGGCGCCGGGCGCGCTGTCGCGAGAATGAGAAGGACGAGCGTCTTAATAGTAAAAATGCGAGACATACGCGATCGCCCTTGCTTCAAGTTCAAAACGATGGTTGCGCTCCAGCTCGGCCACGGCCTGGGCCAGGAAGCGGGAGCTCAGTTGATAGCCCATCCCGGCCCGAAGGTGATGGGCCCAGCCCGAGATCCCGTTGAGCTTCTCGATCTTCGTGAGATCGACCAGTCCCCTCGCGTCGAAGCGATCCGAGATCGGCGCATAAGCCCGCAGACCTGTCTGGAAAACCTCTCCGCCATGCGACGAGATGCGCGCGAAGAACGGTTCGAGGCTCGAGTTGCCGCGGCGGTAAAGAAGTGAGATCTGCTGCTCGTTGGCGCTCTCGCGCTTGACCACCGAGTCGAAGCGGTAATCCTGGACGGTGACCAGCGCGGTGAGAGCGGAGGTGAGGCGCCACGCCGCGGAGGCGCCGTACTCCTTGCGACTCGATATCGAGAAAAGACGGTAAATCCAGTCGCGGCTGGCCGTGTCCGCGACGCTCGGCTTGCGATCCGAGTAGGTGAGCGCGAGCTGGAGATCGCGATGCGGTGTGAGCTGCAGCTCGGCGAGACCCTGGTCAAAAGAGGCGCGGGTCAGGTCCCACTGGGCTTTGCCCAGCAGCGCCGGCGTCAGGGGCATATCCGAAAAATCATGGAGTGCCGAGACGTGGGCCAGATCCTCGCCCGAGATCCCGGGTTTGGATTTGCGGAGGTACCCCGCTTTCCAGCTCAGAGACCCGGCTGACCCGAAGGCCGTGAGGCCGGCGCTGCGGGAACGTTCCTCGGGCTCCAGGTTGTCGACCGTGGAGCTGATGCCAGCGAGGGGAAGCAGCTCCAGCCAGGAGGCGATTCTCAGCGGAATCATCACCCCGTCGAAGGTGGAAAGCTCGAAGCCTTCGGTGAGGAGCTGTCGTCCGAGCGAGAGGCGCGACTTCCCGAAGGGCACATCCACGCGCGCCTCATAAAGGTAAACGCGCCAGGCCCCTTGCGGGTGTACGTCATTGTTCACGCCGAGATCGACGTTGGTCTCGATGCGATCCGGACTGGTGTGATTGAGTGTCCAGTAGAAGAGCGCCGGCACGCGCCCGCGTTGCTCGACATCGCGATAAAAACCGGTCGAGAGCGTCGTGCGGGTCGTAAGAAGGGCATGCCCTTCGGGTGCAGAACAAAGGAGACTCAGGATGGCGATCCCAAGCCCGAAATACCGGGAAATCATGTGAACTTCTCGCTTGTGGGCGCAACCTAGCATTCAGATAATGCAAAGGCAAACGCCGCATCGGCAGACCCCCGGTATTATTCGGTGAGTCAAATTGTCACTTCTGAGCGCAAGCCTGGTAGGACAAGGCGTCCTCGGGAAAGCGCGTGGAGTTTCCGTCAACTTGAACTTCTCCCAGCGCGCAGACTTCGGCGGAGCCTTGAAACTTCAACGTCAGCACGCTCTTCGATGCAGGCTTGCCGTCGGAGCTGAAGAAGCTCCCGTCGTACTCGAAATAGATCCGGCCGAGCGCGATGGGAATGCGGTGGAGTGTCGCAGTGATCCGCTCGCTCGAGTCGCAGCATCTGATATTCGCCCAGCTTCTCGCGGAAAAACCCTCCCGCAGCCGAACCGTCGGCCGGTACATACGCGGTCCTCAGATGGTTTCCTGCGGGTAACGAATCAGAAAACAGGAACGAAAGGCCGCCCGCCGCGTCCGTCGAGGCGATGCTGAACGAGACCAGCTCCGATGCTTTGGTGAAGTGGAGCTTCTGGATTTCGATGATCCGGTCCGAAGCGTCGATGAAATAGTTCCAGAGCTCGCCGTGTCCGAGGTAATCGTCCGGACCTTCGGTGCGAAGCACGCGCAGATAGGGAAGCTCGAACCGTGAAAACCCCCATTGCTCGAGCAGGAAGTTCCGCGAGCCTCCCCAGAGGCCCTCGCAGACCGGGTCGCGCTGGGTGCCATTCTCGTCCGTGATCTCGAAAGGATCGAAGCCGTGCGCGCCGCAGGCCGGCATCGCCGCCGAAGGCATCCGCCAATGCGATCGCGGGTAAAGTCAGGGCCGGAACGAGGACTGCTTTGGGCCGAAAGCGCATGCCACGGCTATCACAGCCGCCCGTCCTTGTCATGAGACGGGGCACGGGATGTCTTACGCGCCGTTCGCGCGCATGCGGTCCTCGAAAGCCGCGAGCGCCGCCTTCGCCCCCTCGCCCATGGCGATGACGATCTGCTTGTAGGGGGTCGTCGTCACGTCCCCGGCCGCGTAAATACCCGGCGCTGAGGTTCGTCCCTTGGCATCCACGATGATCTCGCCGGTTCTGGTGAGCTCCACGGTGCCTTTGAGGAAGCCGCTGTTGGGAAGCAGTCCGATCTGCACGAAGACCCCGTCCAGGTCGATGCGCTTGAGCTCCGCCGAGGCGCGCTGCTCGTACTCCAGCGCGATGACCCTCTGGCCGTCGCCGAGGACCTGGGTTGTCCGGGCGCCCGTCACGATCGAGGCATTCGGAAGGGACTTGAGCTTATCCACGAGGATCTGGTCGGCCTTGAGCTCTTCCTGGAACTCGAAAAGCACGACTTCGCGGACGATCCCAGCGAGGTCGATGGCGGCCTCGACGCCGGAGTTGCCTCCGCCGATGACCGCGACGCGTTTTCCTTTATAGAAGGGACCGTCGCAATGTGGGCAAAAGGCCACGCCGCGGCCCAGGTATTCCTTTTCGCCCGGAACGTCGAGCTCCCGCCATTTCGCGCCCGTGGCGATGATCACCTGCCGGGCGCTCAGGAATTCCCCTCCCTCGAGCAGGATTCGATTGCGGCCACCGTCGGGCTCGATCCGGGAGACACGGCGCTGCTCGTAGGTACTGACCGGATAAGCCGCGAGATGCTCACGAAGCTGCGCGCTCACGCGGGGGCCCTCGGTATAGGTCACGGAGATCAGGTTCTCGATGCCTTTGGTGTCCTGGACCTGCCCGCCCATTCTCTCGGCGAGGAGCACGGTCTTGAGCCCTTTGCGCGCGCTGTAGATCGCGGCCGATGCCCCGGCGGGTCCTCCGCCGATGATCGCGACATCGCAGTCGTCGAGCGCCTGGGGGGGCGACTGCCGGGCGCCGTCCGAACCGAAGCTCTTCTCCAGTCTCTCGAGCAGCTCGAGAAGCGTGCCGCGACCCGAGTGCAGGAGCTTCGATCCGGCGACGACGGCCGGGACGCCCTGGATGCCGAGCAAGCTGAGCTCGTCCTGCGCATAAGCCCCATCGACCATCTCGTGCACGAAGTCCTCATGGAGCAGCGCCATGAGATTCAGTGATTGCACCACGTCCGGGCAGTTCTCGCAGGAGAGCGAGACGAAGGTGCGAAGCCGGATCGGGCCCTGCAGCCGCCGAATGCGATCGGTGAGACTCGCGTCGGGTAGCTTGCCCTTGCCATCCGCGTTGAGGATCGCCAGGACCAGCGAGCTGAACTCGTGGCCGCCGGGAACTCCTTTGAAATGGACGCGCGCGGCGCTGTCGCCGCGCAGGAGCTCGAAGCGGGGAAAGCCGCTGCGTTTTCCGGACGAGGCGACCCCGATGCGGCTCGAAACCGCGGCGAGCCCGTGAAGCATCGCCAGAAGCTCGCCCTGATTCGCGTGATCGCTCTCGTCGTGCAGGAGGGTGATGCGAGTCTCGAGCGAAGCGAAGATTCCCTGAAGCTGTTCCTGAAGCTGAGTGTCGAGCATGGGGCCTCCTGGGGCAATGCCGTTTGAAGTCGCCCGGAAGGCGTGGTCGCCTTCCGGGCGTGGGGGGTGTTCAGATCTTGCCGACGAGATTCAGGCCCGGCTTGAGGGTCTGTTCGCCCGGCTGCCATTTGGCAGGGCAGACCTCGTTGGGATGGCTCGCTACGAACTGCGCGGCCTGTACCTTGCGCAGCAGCTCCGAGGCGTTGCGGCCGATGCTGTTGTCGTTGACCTCGGCCAGTTTGATCTTGCCTTCGGGGTCGATCAGGAAGGTCCCGCGATAGGAGAGGCCCGCCTCCTCGATATGCACGCCGAAGGCGTGGGTCAGGACGCCGGTGGGATCGGCGAGCATCGGGAACTTGATCTTCTTGATGGTCTCCGAGGCGTCATGCCAGGCCTTGTGGACGAAATGCGTGTCAGTGCTGACCGAGTAGATTTCCACGCCGAGCTTCTGGAACTGATCGTATCTGTCGGCCATGTCGCCGAGCTCCGTCGGGCAGACGAAGGTGAAGTCGGCCGGATAGAAGAACAGGACGGACCATTTCCCCTTGAGGTCGTTCTGGGTGACGGTCTTGAACTCGTCGCGGTGATAGGCCTGTACTTTGAACTCGGGAAGCTTGCTGTTGATGAGCGTGGTCATTATCGATTCTCCTTGGAAAAGGTTTCTGGTTTTACTGCGCTCTCTGAGGAACAGGTTATGCTGTCCGGAGTGAAATTTAAAATCGATTAATGCTGTCATAACGATAGAGGTAGACTATGATCAACGCGGAGTCCCGGCGGGGATCGCCGCGATTCCGGATCTTGCGCCGCACGAGGCGTCTGGTATCCTCTCTTCATGGAGAGTGTCATGAAGGAGAATGTCATGAAGAGATCCCTCGGAGCCGTATCCCGCGTCCTGCTCACCGCGTTCGTCCTGGGTCTTTGGGGTTGCGCCATCCCGAAGTTCGATCCGAGCCGACGCGTCGAGCGGCATGAATCGTTCCTGGGCGATACCTATCGTCAGGACGGAAAGGTCGTCGACCAGATCGACCTGGGCGATCAGCTCTCAGCGCATCCCGCATCAAAAGAGAAGATGCCGGGCTTCCGGACCTACAACACGCTGGGCCTGATTCTGGGCAGCATAGGTGGCGCGATGATCGGCTGGCAGCTGGGCCTGGCCGCCTCGGACGGCACGCCCAACTGGAATACCGCTTACATCGGCGGCGGGGTGGCCGCGGTCGGAATCGTTTTTGGCGCACTCGCGAGCCGGGAGCTGGGGGCGGGCGTCGATGCTTTCAATGGCAGCTTCGGGAGTGCCTCGGGCGAGAAATCCTCGCGCAGGGACTGGAGTCCGGTCCTGATCGCGCGACGGGACGGCGCGGCTTGCGGCGTCCAGCTGGGGTTCTGAGAACTCCTACTTCGGCATCTTGAGGGCGATCGGCACGTCTTTGCGCTCGGTCGCGGGGACGTGGAAGAGCTCCCGCCGCGCGTAGCCCAGAAACCGCGCGACGAAGACATCGGGGATCTGCTCGATGCGGACGTTGAAGCCGTTCACGGCCGCGTTGTAATACTCGCGGCGATCCGCGAGGCTTTCCTCGAGCCCGCTGATCCGCTGCTGCAGGTGCGCGAAGCTCTGGTTGGCCTTGAGGTCCGGATAGTTCTCGGCGACGGCGAAAAGCCCGTGGAGCGCGCCGCTGAGCGCATTGCTCGTCTCGAGCTTCTCGGGGAGCGACTGCGCGCCGAGATAACGGATGCGAGCGTCGATCACGCGGGTCAGGGTGTCGCGCTCGTACTGCATGGCGCCTTCGACGACGGAGAGGAGCTTGGGGATCTCATCGAAACGCTGCTTGAGCAGGACATCGATGTTCGCCCAGGCTCGGTCGATCTCGTGCTTGAGCTGCACGAGGCCGTTGTAGAGAGTGATGCCGTAGAGAAGCGCTCCCACGGCGGGCACGAGCAGCAGCAAACCGAGTACGGTCATCATGGCAGGTTTCCTCTCTTGGGATTCTTCTCATTGATTCTGAGCCAGGTAGGCCGCGCCCGCAACCGCCATCAGGAGGCCGCCGCCGAAAATCCCGCCCGCGATCCGCCATTTCAGGCGGGCGAGGAGATCCATCTCGCTCTTGTCGGAGATGACTAACGGGAAGTGGCCGCGCGCGATGATCGAGCGTTTTTCGGGGGAGAGCTCCTCGACGAGTTCGCCCGCGGTCGCCTTGCGCGCGGCCTCCCATTCCTCCGCACTCACCTGCCCGTCGCGATCCGTATCGATTCGCGCCATCGCTTCAGGGTCCTGGCGAATCGCCCGAAGCTTCTGCAGCAGCCCCTGCTTCGCTTCGCGGGGCCGGACCTGCGAAAGCGGGAGCGCGTTGCCCAGCAGATAGATGCGATCGCCGGGCTCGAGATAGGACTCGGTGAGGCGGAGCCGCGGCCCGAGCCCGAAGAGCCCGGAGGGAGTGATCCCTTCGCCGGTCAGGAAGGAGGCCGCCGCGCCGGGAAGATCGCTGTTATTCTCGAAGACGTGCCTAGGCAGCAGGAACACCTCCGCGCCTTCGGGCGCGACGCGCACCCGGCCGGTTTCATCCTCGATGGCGAATTCCTCCCCGCGGCTATCGCCCTGGCGGATCGTCACCCATCGGCTTCGTTTTCCGTCGGAGCGGTATTCCTCGATCCGATAAGTGAAAAACGCGCAAGGGGTCGCGGTGAAAGGGGAGAAAAGCGCGCTGGACCGTACCGCGGTGCCCGCAAGCTCGACCGGCCCGAGCGGCATGGAGCGGATCTTTGAAGTCGGGAGGTTCTCGATCAGGCGCTTCCGCTGCAATGCCCGGAAGCCGTGGAAAAAGAGCCCCGCGCCCAGGACCAGGAACGCGATGACCCCCGGGGTGAGGTTTTGGGGGGCGTTCATCGTGCTTAGGTTCCGGGCGTAAAGCGCCAGGAAAGAGCAGGAGATCAGCAGGATGAACCTGAGGGAGCGGGATTCGAGCATAGGGGAATGATAGCGTGCCGCTTGGTGGTCTTGAAGTCCCAGGATATACTTTATCGGGGGACCGGATGGGGAATCGGAGCTAGTTGACGGCGGTCGGCTTGGGTATTTGCAGCGCTACGGGGATCGCCGGCGCTTGGGCGGGCGACCCGGGCGTCGTCCGTGCGATCGAGTCGGTCAGCGCGGACCTGGGCAAGGTGAAGGGGCTCCTGGATCGCTCCGGCCGGGGCGACTGCGATCCTTCCGTTCCGGGGCTCCTGCCGGGATGCTCGGAAAAGATCGAGGAGTTTTGCGAGAAGCTCCATTCTCCCAGGCATCGGGGGAATATCGAGCTGCCGTGGGGCGGACGCACCGAGAAGGTGCTCCTGGGGAGAAATCCACAGGGCTTCTCCCAGGTCTTCGCCGAGCTGGAAAGAGCGAAGCTCGCTTCCCGAAACAGGCTTCCCAAGGAATTCGCAAGGAAGCTCGAGAAACGGGATTACTTCGGTAAGATGGCACGCTATCTGAGGGCGAAGCCGCCGAGGAGCGCCTCGCTCCGGGAAGTCCAGGCGAACTCCCGCCTGGGCGGGGAGCTCAGCTCCATCTGGAATGACTCGGTGAACGAGGTGCTTCAGGAAAAGATGGTCCAGCGCCATCCGGGGTATCTGAAGCTGGAGAGCTTTTCCCCGGAAATTTCCCGCGAGTATGACGGCCTGGAGCGGGAGCTTCACGCCGAGATCTATCGTTCGATCTGGAGCGGCAGCGCGCGCTGGAAGCAGGTCGAAAAGGACTTCGCGACCGTCCGCTCGGAGTACCTCCGGTTCCTGGAGGAGTCGAAGGAGCTTGACCCCGCGCTCAAATCCGATTGGATCGCCCGGATCAAGTCGGTGACGCTGGAGCTTCCGGGCTCCGATCCTGACAACCTCGATCATGGCTGTGCCACTACGACCCGCAACGCCTACTATAACTGGCTGAAGGATCGCATCACGATCTGCGCGGGAGACTTCAACTCGGGCAACGAGCTCTTCACGATCGCGCACGAGTTTTCGCACGCGCTCGGGATCCATCGCTCGCTTTACCTCCAGGAGAAGAATACGGAGCTCGCGACGCGGCTGCGGAGCCTGGCGAGCGCGGTCTGTGATCAGGCCACCGTGGGCGCCTGCCCCAAGGAATGGGCGGGCGTGAAGGAGCGCTTCCCCGAGCTGGCCGCGAAGCTGATCCCGCGAGGAGGAGACCTCGCGCCTTCGGAGACGATGGTTTCGGGGGGATTTTCGGAGGATTCCGAAGAGCGCTTCTCGGACGCGCTGGGGAGCCGGGTCTTCGCCCGCATTCTCAAGCAGGTGCCTGAGCTCGAGGGACGCCGGAACCTCTACTATTCCTCCATCGCCTGGACTTGCTCCCGGCCCTCGATGGAAAACACCTACCCGGAGGAGGCGCAGGCGGAGAAGGAGTTTTCGCTGGAACCCCATTCCGCGGGCAAGCAGCGACGCCTCGAAGGGTTGACCGCTCCCGTGCGCGAGGCGCTGGGCTGCGCGAAGGACTTCGAAGCCAAGGAGTGCGCGTTATGAGATCAGCCGCGATCATTCTGCTGGCGGTTTCCTCTCTCGCGGGCGCGGAGGGGAAGCCGGCCCGAAAGGCGGTCGAAGTCAGCATCTCGGCCCCGCGAGGCGTTTCCCACGGCTCGGCGCTCCGCCTTTTCCTCACTCAAACAGGCGCGGTGCTGACCTGCGGGACCGAGGCCGTGCCCACGCACGAGGTGAAGGTGGTCGGCTTGAAAGGGTTGAATCCGCCGTTTCAGCCCGCGGTCTCGACGGCGCATTGCGAGCGCGTGATCCGCTGGGGTGCAGAGAGCGCCTGTTATGAGCGGGGCGCCAATCGCGTGCTCGAGGAGCTGATCCGGCGCTGCCTTCACATCTAGTATAGCCTAGTGTAGTCGGTCAGTTCCGCGCTGATGCGGCATACTCGCTCTCAAAGCGCCTGAACTGCTCAAGCACTTTCTCGCGCAGCCGCGCCTTGTCGGTGGACTCGGCGAAAGAGGTGTCGATGCTGTTCAGGGCCATCCGCTTCAGCTCGGCGTAGGTCACGTCGCTTGAGGTGATCGCGGTTTCGCACTCTCGGTTGATGTCGGATTCGAAGATGCCCTCGTCGTCGGTGCTGAGGCTGACCGGCAGCCCCAGTCTCAGATAACGCAGGAAGGGATGATTCCTCATGTCCTCGACCGCGCGCAGCCGGAGATTGCTGATGAGGTTGATCTCGATTGGGGTGGCGCGCAAGGCCGCGTACTCGAGGGTCACGGGATCGTCCTCGAGCTTCACGCCATGGCCCAGGCGTTCCGCGCCGAGCAGAAGCGCGTCGCGCGGGTTGCGGGGATCCCCGAGCTCGCCCGCGTGCTGAGTGCGATGAAGACGGCTTCGGCCGCTTCGCACGGCGCTCAGGACGGTGCCATACGCGAGCTGCGCGGTCTCGAGGGCGGGAGCCTCCGTCTCGTTGCCGAGCAGGTCGATGCCCACGAGGAAGGGGGACTGCAGCTCCAGGAGGCTTTCCACCTGCTTCGCGTGCTTGTCGGGCGGGCTTCGACGGGAGAAGGAGGAGTTGAAGCGCACGACGAGGCCCAGCTCGGCCTCGAGTCTTTGCGCGATGAGCTCGAATTGCGGAAGGCTCTCTTTGCGAACTCCCGTCGTGAACTCGACATAGCTCACGCCTTCTCTTACAGCTCGTTCGGCGAAGTCCCGAAAGATCTGAAAACGATCTTCGGCGTCATCGGCCGCGAAGCCGATGAAGCTGAAGACCGCGTCGAATCGGGTGAACGGGTGGGTGCCCGGAGGGAGGAAGAAGAAGCTCAGAAAGCGTTCCTGGTCGCCCGCGGAAAGCGCTGAGAAGCGTGCCTGGCCGCCAAGCGCGCCCAGCCAGGCTTCCTCATCGGGATAAAGCCCGCCTTCGGTGTCGGCAATGAGCTCGGGAATCTCCAGGAGCGGGTCGTTCCGGCGGACGAGGCTCTCGGCCGTGACGCGGTTCAAAGTGCCCGAAGGATGGACGTGAAGCATCGCTCCTTTGGGCAGCCGTTCGCAAAACCGGCTGACCTCGCCACGCGTGCGGATCGCCGCGAGATCGATCACGGATTCGCGCAGCGCCTTCGCGCGCGCCGCCTCGATTCTGGCCCGCTGCCGGGACCGGAGCTCCCGAAGATCCGATTCCGTGAACGCGAGCTCGCCATCGAGCGCGAGCAGGCTCTCCCATTCCTGGCGCGAAACGGGGTTCTCCAGGAAAGGTCGCTCCGCTACGGCCCGGCGGACCAGCAGCTCCTGGGCGGCCTCGTACCTCTCCCATTGCCGCGCGAGCTTCTCCGCCAGGATGGCGGCATCGCAAGGCAATGCCGTCCACAGTAGAGCCAATCCTGCCAAAACGCCCCAGGTCCCGTTCCTTGACCGTGTCATCGGAGACACGATAGCGCCGCAATTCGGGTCCGGTCAAGAGCGTGTGGCCTATGAGATGAGACCGTGACCTGCGTCAGGGGCGCCCCACGCCAGTGACCAGGAAGTTTCAGGCCGATTGTGAGACAATGAGGTAATGAGAAATGGCTTTAGTCTGGTCGAGCTTCTGGTCGTTATCGGCCTGATGAGCATCGTGGCTCTGGGCACTTCCTCGCTCATGACCCACAACATGAATGCTCAGAAAGGAATCTCGCTCAAGAGCGAAGCGCAGAGCGCGGCCTCTCAGGTCCGCCTGATGATGAGCGCTTCGACCGGCTGCAAGAAGGTGTTCTCGGTCGGCTCCGCGTCGGCTCCGGATTTCCCGAGTGGCGATCTGCCGACGAGCACGGCGACCGCGCCGGTGGAGTTTCCCCTGACTTCTGTCGTGACCGATACGTTGGGGAGCACGCTCTCGCCGGGTTCGACGGTGGTGCCCGGCCTGAAAGTCGATTCGTTGAAGCTGCTCGTGAAACCGCCCGTGCAGACGGATGAGTATCTGGCGACCTTGCGGATCACCTTCAAGCGCACTGGCGCCGGGATCGGCTCGCCGATCCTGACTGAAAATATTCCTCTCTACTTTCGTGTCGGCCCGGATGCCTCGGACGCGACCAAGAAGGAAATGGTCGACTGCTGGGAGAAGTCCGGCACGGGTGATCCCAAAGGCGTTTGCACGGATCTCGGAGGTATCTGGCTCGAGGCCACCCAGTCGGGCAGGCAGATGCCGTCTCCTCGTTGCAACATGACTCAGGACATCATGCTTGCTGCCAACGAGAATCCCGACAATATTCCGACTGACGGCACGCTGGCCTCCGGCTCAGGCGAAACCGCGTACATCGACGGATATCGCGTGTCGGAATGCTACTACCAGGCCAAGGCTTCTCAGCTCATTTCGACTTACCGCTGCCGGACCTATACCGGAAAGCAGGCGGGCGACCGCTGCGCATGGAATCCCTCGACCCACCGATGGGAGGTGATCTATTACAGCGCCACGGGTCCCACATCGACGGTCCGGAAGATCTGCCACAAAGGCGTTCAGGTCTCGACCTTGTCCGAGGGTAGCACGCTGCTCGAATATTACGAGAACCTGGATTCGATCTCGGCCTTTTCCCTGGGCGCGGGGGACAGCTTCGCGAAGAAGAGCGATTATCTGGCGACGGTGTCCCGGTGCAATTATCATCCGACCAAGGATTCGTGGAGAGACTGCCAGAACTCCAAGGACGTGACGGGTTCGAAACAGGGCAAGGCCGGGCACTGCATTTACGTCAAGGGTATCAAGCTCGCCGGCACCGACGTGGGAGCCCTCGTGAGCTCTTATAACGCGAACAACAACAATGGCAACACGAGCTGCGGCGCGACGAGTACGGCACCGGACGGGAACGGATTGACCTGCATCAACGCCAACGACTACACGGGTTGGATTTATGTCTCGTCGGACTTTCCCCGAAAGGCGTACACCGATGGGACCCTGACAGGTCGGATCCGCGAGGCCCGGGGAACGCCCTGCTTCCAGGTCGAGGTCAATATCGCGGGCGAGGTGACGGGTCCCTATTCGGCGGCGAGCACAGGCGCGCCGACCGCCCTGACAGGGACCTCGTATCTCGATTCCGCGAGCTCGAACTACAAGCATCCCCGCGCGGTGGTGGAGTGCGTGCATGAGGCCCTGCCCGATCCCGCGGAACCCGCGGGCAAGCCGCTCACGCGATCGATGATCTTCACCTGCGAGGACGATTTCACCTATTCGAACATCACGGATCTTTACCTCAATTCGAACTGGGATGACCTCGAGGATCAATTCCCGAAAGGATCGTGCTGGCATTTCACGAATGCCAAGATCAAAGGCTACGAACAGGGCGCTTACAGTTACACGGGTTGGGTCTACCTGAAGGACCGCTTCAAGAACGTCTATAGCGGCACGCCGACTTACAAGATCGACACCGGCACCAGCGACTCGATCATGAAGAAGAGCGGCACGCCGGCGCCCATTCCCGGGGTCCCCTGCAAGCTTTGCAATGCACCGGGCCTTTGCAACGGGATCACGGGTACGGCGGGAATACGGGCGAAATGATGGCACGTGATCACGGCAAGCTGAAAACGCTGCTCGAGGAACAGGAAACGTTTCCGCTCGATTTCACCCTGAAGTTCATCGGAAGGAATTCCGCGCGATTCACCGCGGCGGTGGCCGTTTTTGAAAGCGAGCATCCCGGGCTTCGTCTCGAGTCCCGACGGGAGAGCAGCGCCGGGAAGCACCTCGCGCTGACTTACCGCATGCTGGCCCGGAACGCGGATGAGATCGTCGCGATCATGAGGCGAATCGCGCTCATCGAGGACGTGCAGGTGATTCTCTGAGGCGGCTCATTTCGGTATGCGCACTCTGTAATCGGGCAGGAAGAGCCGCCGGCCGGAATCGTATCTCATTACGGTCGCGGGGAGCGCGCGTCCCTCCGCCGTGACCTTGAGATAATGAAAGAAGCCCTTCTCGCGCGGTTGCGGGTAAAGGTCTTCATAGCTTCGATCTGCGCCCGTCTCGAGCGGATGCAGGAGCCCGCCACCTCCTCCGATCACCATGAAATCCTTGTCGCCTTGGCGAAAGTGCTCGTAGACATGGGAATGGCCCGTCAGCAGCAGCCGGGTTTTTGCCGAGGCGAGGAAGCGCGGGACGAAGTGCTCCTGAACCTCGGCGGAAGGCCCGACCACCTTGCCGTTGGTGTAAGGGGAGTGATGAGCCAGAACGATGACGGCGCTGATCCGCGCGTCCTGGTCCAGCCGGGCGAGCTCCGCGGCAAGCCAGCGGTCCTGCTCGACGATGGACTCGGCCTCGAGCTGTTTGAAATTGCTGTTGAGCAGCACGACAGCCAAGCTCCCGAGCTCAATCGTCTGCCATGGGCAATGCGAGAACGAGGGGAACTCCTTCTCGAAAAGACGCCGGCCGCGCCGGGCTTGAAACAGGTACTCGTGATTCCCGGGAACCGCGAAAAACGGGATGCCTTTCCGGGTCAGGGGCGAGGCGGTCTGCCGAAAGCGCCTCCAGGCGGACTGCGAGCTGCCTTGCGAGACGAGGTCTCCGCCGTGGAACACGCCATCGAGCTCGTCCTGCGCGAGCGCGTCGAAGAGCGCGCGGGTGGTTTTGCGGTTGTCATTGGAAGCAAGCCAAAGCGTCTCAATCCAGATGGGCTCCTGCGTGTCGCTGACGAAGGCGATCGAAGGAGATGCGGCCTTTGGCGTCAGCCGGGTTCGGCAGCGCTCTTCCGTTCCGTCGGCAGCTCCGCCGGCGGAGGAAAAAATGGGCAGGGCAAGTCCCAAAAAAGCGACTATCATCTCAATCATGGGCAAGCGATTCATGAAGACTCCGAAACAGGCCAGGGCCAGGCAGCTCGCCGACACCATTGTCACGGCCGCCACGCGGGTTTTCAAAAACACCGATTTCGTCAAGGCTTCCACCAACCGGATCGCGGAAGTCGCCGGCGTGAGCATCGGCTCGCTCTACCAGTACTTTCCGAACAAGGACGCGCTGGTCGGGGTGATCATCGAGAAGCGGGTCCGGCAGCAGCTCGAGGAGCTCGAGGCGCTGCTCGGGGCTTCGGCTGCGGTTCCCTGCGAGCAGCTGATCCGCCAGATCATCGGCTTGATCGCGCGGGACAGCCTGGCGCAGCGGACCTTCATGCGAACGCTTTATCAGCGCGGTGTTTCGCTGGAGCTCGCGCCGGCGGTGCTGGAAGCTCGGGAGCGCGCCTGCCGGCTGATCGGGGATTTTCTCCGGAAACATCATGCGCCGCTCCTGGCTCCTCGCCCGGATCCGGGCCTGTCGCTGTTTTGCGTCCTCAATGGGGTGCTGGGCGCGATTTTCGCCGCCGTGCTTTCGGCTGAGCGTGAAATTTCTCCCGAGGAGCTGATCGACGAGCTGTCGGCGATGGCCGTGGGTCATCTGCTCAGGAGCTGAGGCTTTCTCAAAAGGCGAAGCCAAGGGAAAAGCTGAGGTAGGCGCAGACTATCGCTTGCTTTGTCTCGCGGCAACTCGCGTTCCAGCGAGCGCTTCGAGAGCATGGCCCTGTCCAAAATAGCGGGATTTTGGGCTGATTCAGGAGGCCTCAAACCAGGTTCGAGGGTCGGGGTGCACAAGGCGGCTCACATTCGGAGGGCGGCATTTTCTGCCGATTTAGTACGAGGCGAAAGCAGGTTAACTTCAAGAAAGCACGTGGAGGGCGAGGAATGGACTTTGGATGGACGCAGGCGTTGAGAGCGGGCATGAGCATCGGATTGGCGGTCGCGGTCCTGTCCTGCGCGGGCGCGCCGGCGAAGCGCGATCTGGCGGCGAACGGGGCGGCGGTCAGGACGGAGACCGCGCAGGATCCGGCCCCGAAGCCGGCGTCCTCGGAGGACCCCGACCGGCTCGAAGCGACTTTCCAGATGCTGCTGAAAGACGCCGCCCCTTTGGCGCGATTCCAGGGTTATCTGGGGCGCGTGCTGAGCATCTATTTCGTCGCGGAATCGGTGGTCCGCGACTTCGATCGCGAGCTCGAGGCCTTGGGCGCGGAGAAAAAGAAAGTTCCGCTGTTGAAGATGGAAAGCTACCGCAAGGCGCAGGCGATGTGGCTTCTTACGATGCGCGAGCGGAAGAAACTGGACTATCTCTATCGTCGGCTGCTCCAGGCGGAGCGCTCCGGGAGCGAAAGGGAAAAGGCGACGGCCCGCCGCGTCCGCGTGGAGCTGGATAATTATCTTTTCCGCAAGTCCGGCTCCGAACGGATCGCGCTTCATGACCTGATGGTCGCGTTCAACGAGATTCGTATGGAGCTGGGACTGCGCCCCCATCGCATCGCCGAGCCGCGCGAGCTCAGGAATCTGCTCAGGAACTTCCGCAAGGAGATCGCCCGCCGCGCGGATCAAGAGCGCGCGCGAAACATCGAGCTGAACCAGGAGGCTGAAAGCCTTGCCACTGAAATGGCTGCCGGAGAGGGCGAGGGGCGCACGCCCCAGTCCGACCGGGTTTTCCCGAGTCCGGGCAAGGAGGGGAATATCACGGGAGGAAGCCTGCCCCAGGGGACGTGGGCCTTGACCTACGACGACGGACCGTCGCTTCGCCATACGCCCGTGATCCTGCAGAACCTCAAGAACAACAACATGAAGGCGACCTTCTTCTGGCTGGTGGAGAACGTCTCGCGGCACGCGCTCGGGGACGTGGTTCAAGGTGCCGGAGCCGAGGGCATGGCGCGGGAGAATCATTCCTGGACTCACCCTAATCTCCCGAAGCTCGGCGCGGAGGCGCTCAAGCACGAGATCGTGGACTCGACCTCGAAGCTTGCGGAGCTCTACGGAGATCGGCCGCGGTTCTTCCGCTGCCCCTACGGAGCGGGGCTGAACGTGCCGCGCGTCCGGGAACTCATCGCCGAGCAGGAGATGATCCACGTATTCTGGAACGTCGATAGCCTGGATTGGCAGGACAAGAACGCAGCGAGCGTCTTTGAGCGCGTGAAAAAGCAGATGGCCGTACAAGGGAGTGGGGTCGTGCTCTTTCACGACATCCATTCCCAGTCGGTGGAGGCTTCGCGGATGCTGATGGAGTGGTCGCAGTCTCAGGGTTTCCGCTGGGTTACGATGCGGGAGGCGCTTGATCTGATCAACTCGATTGAGCCGCCTGTTACGAATTAAGCTTCAGCTTTTCGCGGATTCACGGTCCTTCGGCTCGGTTAACAGTTTCTTCGCAAAACTCTGAGATAATGGAACCGGAGATCTCATGCGGTACGTCTTTTCCAGACCTCCGGAATTCCTGCCCCTTTTTGTCGTGGCCACGCTGGCCGTACTTTCGAGTACCGGCTGCGCAGTCAAGGTGCTCGAAGGGGAGCAGTTCCCGGAGAGCCTGGCTTCTTTTTCTCCCACGCCGTCGCCTTCAGCAGAGCCAACCATTTCTCCTACTCCTTCACCGACCCCTTCCCCAACGCCTGAACCCGCCGATCACCTGGTCCTCGTTGAAGGAGATGGGCAGAGCGAGACCGTGGGCACGGCCTTCGCGACTGCGCTCAAAGTTCAGGTTCTGAATGCCTTGAACCAACCCCTGAGCGGAGTTCCGCTTGAATTCTCCGTGCTCTCCGGCGGCGGAAGCGTCAGTCCCGCAAGCGGGGTCTCGGATGCTTCGGGATATTTCGCGACGATCTTCACGGCTGGAACCGCCGCCGCAGCGCAAAGCGTGGTGGCTCGCCGCGCGGGAACGGCGCTCCCGGGCTCACCGGCGACGATCACCTTCTCGGGCTCGGCGACCGCCGGGGCAGCCTCGGCTCTCGCGTCGACCCTGAGCGTGAGTCCCGCGTCGGCAGCTGTGAGCAGCGGAACCCTCACGATCACGGCCGTATTGAAAGACGAGTACGGGAATCCGCTGAGCGGGGTCACTCCCGTGGGTAGTGTCAGCGGAAGCGGTAACACGCTGTCGGCCTTCAGTGCGACCTCGGGTGCGGGCGAGGCCATGGCCACCCTGCAGTCGAGTGTCGCCGAGAGCAAGACGGTCACGCTCTCAAGCCCGGCGGGGCTCGGGAGCCTGAGCGTTGCCGCTGATTTCGTGACGGCGCTGGCGATCAGTCCCGCGAGTCCGTCCGTCAATGTCGGCGGCACGATCGCCTTCAGCGCGAGCGGGGGTGCCACTCCCTATTCCTATTCGGTCGTCGCGGGCGCGGGCTCGATCGATGCCTCCGGACTCTATACCGCGCCCGGTTCGGAAGAGATCGCCAAGTTGCGCGTGACGGATGCGATCGGCCAGACCAGCGATGTCGCGTTCGGGGTGGATTCCGCACCGGTGAACCTGAATATGTGCGCTACCACGGTGACTTCGGCTACCGTGGGGACGTTCCATGACTCTGGCGGACCGGGCGGCGCGTATAATAACAGCCAGGACTGCAGCTTGTTAATCCAGCCTTCCGGAGGAGTCCCGCTCTCCGTTTCCTTCTCGTCTTTCGCGACAGAGTCCGGGTATGACATCCTGAGAATCTATGACGGAACCAATGCCGCGGCACCGCTTCTGTGGCAGGGATCGGGAAGCACCCTGCCTCCGACGGTCCAGTCCCAGTCAGGGGCGCTGTTCATCCGCTTCACTTCCGACGGCAGCGTAATAGGAACGGGATTCACGGCCAACTGGACCACTTCGTATTCCCTTGGCACGGGGCCGCTGCCGATGCCGGATTTTTCGGCCTCGGAGATCTTCGCCTCCAGCGACAGTCATGTTCAATTCACCGACCTGAGTGTCGGAGGGATCCTGAGCCGCACCTGGGACTTTCTCATCAATGGGAGCATCGACAGCACCGGGGCCAACCCGACCTGGTCCGTGGGCGGCGGGATCTTCGGAGTCCGCCAGCAGGTCGCCAATGCCTATGGAAGCCGGGCGCGTCTCCGCAACATATCCGTGAATCGCCACAAGTTCTGCGCTTCGGCGATCTCGAGCGGAATGCCGAGCGGCACTCTCCTCGATAGCGGCGCTTCCGGCGGAGCATACGGCAATGGGGAGAGCTGCGGTTTTCTCATCCAATCCGCCGGCGCCGCGTCCATCAGCTTGAGCTTCTCGGCATTCACGACGGAATCCGGTTTTGACTTCCTTCGGATCTACGACGGAGTGAACGCCTCCGCGCCGCTTCTGGCGGCGCTCTCCGGAGCGAGTCTGCCCGCTACCGTAACCACGACCGGGCCGGCGATGTATCTTCGGTTCTCGAGCGACTTGAGCTCGAATTACCAGGGATTCGTCGCGAGCTGGCAGGCGAATTACGTGGGTACCGGGGCGCCGGTCGCGGATTTCATCTCCGAGGATCTGAGCGGGATCGTCGGGGAGGCGCTGCAGTTCCGGGACCTCTCGGGCAATACCCCGACTTCGTGGGCATGGGATTTTGACAACGATGGCACTCCCGATGTGACGCAACAGAACCCCGCCTACGTTTTCTCATCCTCCGGCGCACTGACTGTGAGCCTCATCGCTTCCAATGCGGGTGGCTCGGGCGCCACCTCGAAGACCGTGCAGATCGACGAGGTATTCCCCCTCTGCCAAAGCGCCTCGAGCACGGCCTCGCGCGGGGTCCTCACCGACTCGGGCGGGCCCTCGGGCGACTACTCGGAGTCCGAGAATTGCGGCTTCGTAATCCAGCCCCCGGGAGCGGCTTCGGTCACGTTGAGATTCGATGAAATGGGAGTCGAGAACGGCTTCGACCGGGTACTCGTCTATGACGGGACCGACGCCTCGGGAACCCCGCTGCATACGGGAAGCGGCTTCACGGGTGGCGCGCTTCCGGCCGCGGTCACCGGAAATTCCGGCGCGCTTTACGTCCGCATGACCACTGACGGTAGCCTCAATCGCCAGGGGTTCCGCGCGTTGTGGACCTCGCAGTGAAATTGCGGGGACCCCGTGGCGCGGGCAACCGACCTTAGTTGCAGTCGTCGGGGTGGCGGGACCCGATGCGAGCGGTGCGTGAATGCTCGAAGGCGAAGCCCCGGATCTTTCCATGGATCTCCTCGATCAGATGGATCGAGCAGGTGGAAGTTCTCGGTTCGAGTTCCGCTTGCTTTTTCAGCGTGACGGTGAATCTCGCCTCTTCTATGGCAGGACGGCCCTGGATCACCTCCTCTGGTGCCGTGGCCTCATAGGTCGCCAGGCAGGGGGCCCCTTCGCCCGTGTTGCGGTGATCGAGCAATGTGACGTCAGCGAGTTCGGGTACCAGCACTTTGACCACCGGAGCCATGTAGTCGGCCCTGGAAAGCTTTATCCGCGTCGTCGAGATATCTATGGGGAGCAGGACCTCCCTCATCGAGATCACCGTTCCGCTGGCGTGCACGAAGGTTACGGACATCAGACCGGCGATCATGGGCATCGTGAAGGCTGCGTAGAATTTCATGGTTCCTCCTGGAAGATTCTGGGTTCAAGGTTCGATGCGTTTGGCACATTCGGAGCTCACCGCATGTGGAATGGTTGCCTCGAGGTACTGTGCCAGCTCCTGGTTTCGGGGGCCGGGGTGGCGGTGCTCCCGGAGCGGGTGATCATGGCAATCCGGGAAGAGGAGATCGAGGCACTGCCGGGCTCGCCCTCGGTCGTCGATCGGATCTGCGTGGTGTTTCGTCGCGAGTTCGTCGGCAATATTCGCGGGAAGGCTTTTGTCCGTGCGGTGTTCGCGAGCTCACGCTGAGAATTTGCTTCTTCGCGAATGCGGGGTTCGAACCGGACCTCTGGCGATCCATAAAATAAAAAGGGTACCCACTTTCGTGGGCACCCTTTTTATTTTATGGAGCCGATGTCCGGATTCGAACCGGAGACCTACGCTTTACGAAAGCGTTGCTCTACCGACTGAGCTACATCGGCGCCAATTGTGAGTCCGAATTTAATAGCAGCTCCTTAAAGCGGCGTCCACTCGAAATCCGGGGGCCCAGGTCGGGCAGCCCACGTCTTGCCGCCCGGCCCGAACAGGGTTAGCTTTGCGCGATGCGGTCGAAGGTGCAGGTTTGGATTTATCGCTGGAACGAGGATGGGCTGCGGGAGCAGGAGCAGGTCCTTGAGGTTTTGCTGCTGCAGACCCAGCCCGAGCGCGGGGGGTTCTGGCAGCCGGTGACGGGTCATGTGGAATCCGGGGAAACGCCCGAGCAGGGCGCCTTTCGCGAAGCGCGCGAGGAGACCGGGCTCGCCATCGAGGGCGAGCTCGAAAAGCTGGGGAGCTTCACCTTCGAGAGCCGATTCGTGGGCTGGGTCGAGGAGTTCTGTTACGCGATCCGCGCGCCGGGTCAGGGCGAGGGAATCACGCTCGACGCCCGCGAGCATCAGGCGTTTCGCTGGGTGGGTGCCAAGCGGGCGCTCGGAATGCTGCGTTACGACTCGAACGTCCGCATGCTCGAAACCTTGCTTCGGAGCAAGGCGCGGGTTACTGAATCCTGATCAACTTTCCAAAGGAGCTGAAAATGGTACCGGCACGTGAAATCGAAGAAGTGAGCCTCGGCCTGGGTAAAGGCCTTTACGCGATTTTTGACACGACCCTGGGCGAGATCGTCTGCCGTCTCGAGGAAGACAAGACTCCTGAGACCGTGAAGAACTTCGTCGGCCTCGCCACGGGGCAGAAAGAGTACACCGATCCCCGCACCAACCAGAAGTCGACCGAGCCCTTCTATGACGGCACGATCTTCCACCGCATCATCAAGAACTTCATGGTTCAGGGCGGCGATCGTCTCGGGCAGGGGACCGGCGGGCCTGGCTACCGCTTCAAGGACGAATTTCACCCTTCGCTCAAGCACAAGGGTCCGGGGATCCTTTCCATGGCAAATGCCGGGCCGAATACCAACGGCAGCCAGTTCTTCATCACGCTCGTGCCCACGCCCTGGCTCGATGGCAAGCACTCGGTTTTCGGCGAGATCGTGAAGGGTCAGGACGTGCTGATGAAGCTCGGCGAGGTCCCCACGGGCTCGATGGATCGCCCGCGGCAGGAAGTCGGGATCCGCAAGCTCCGCATCGCGCGCGAAAAATGATTCGCCTCTCCGGGCGAGAACTGTTGACAGCGGCCCGGGGATTGTAGATCATCGCTTCAGTCTGGTTTCAGGAAGTGTTTTTTTAAACAAATCTTAAGGAGATTCGAGATGAACAAGGCGCAGTTGATCGAAGCAGTGGCGAAGACGACGAAAGTGACCAAAGTGGACGCTGAGATGGTCCTCAACTCTGCTCTCGACGCGATCAAGAAGTCCGTGAAGAAAGGTGAAGACGTCACCCTCATCGGCTTCGGCACCTTCACGAAGACCAAGCGCAAGGCTCGCAGCGGCCGCAATCCGCAGACGGGCAAAGAGATCAAGATCCCGGCCATGACGGTTCCGAAGTTCCGCGCCGGCCGCGAGTTCAAGGACGCCCTGAAGTAATTCCCCCGGCGTCAGCTTTTACGGCCCGTGGCTTTCTTGAGCCACGGGCTTTTTTGTTTCCGCGTTCCCGTCTAATGCGTTGACACCTGTAACTCCCTTTCCTCCTCCCAGTTCCGCCCCAGGCGACCCGCTAGAATAAATAGTCCTTTAAGTTCAACTACATGCATTGCATGTCTCTCCGGACCCATGTGGCACCTCGGTTGCACTATGTCATCAGTGAGACATCTGCTCCTGATGGAAGATCCAGAAGGGCAAATGAGAGTAGAGCTGAGTTGAGAGAGGTTGCTATGAAAAAGAGATTACTTCTGTTGCTGGTGTTCGGCGTCACGTTCTCGCCCGCGGTTTTCGCCGAGGGGCTGGGTCCCCGTAACGGGGAGGCTCGGATGAGCGAGCTGCCCCCGCAGGCGTTCTGCGGGATGCGCGATACGCTCAAGAATCTTCCGAGCGAAGCTTCGGGCAAGAGCGTCGAGCACGGCCACGAAAAATCGCAGGGCGCGACCCGCGCGAACTAATTCCGGCTCGAGCTGTTGAGCTCGCGGATCAGGGCTTTGAGCTTCTGGCGCTCCGTCGCCGGGATCAGCTCGTCGGCGGCCGGCTTCAGCTTGGCGGACTTCTCCTGGACTTCCCGGGAGACCTCGCCGGCCCAGCCGCGGACCTTGCCCGCGATTTCGGAGCGCTCCGCGTGGGAGAGCTGCACCTTCACCTGATCGGAGATCGTCCGCTCGCCCCAGTGCAGCTTGTGGCCCAGGGCGAGCACGATCAGCGCGAAGATCGCCCCTTTGAATAGAAGGCCGATGAACTTAAACATGCAGGGCCCCCTTGCGGGAGATGTCCGGCAGGACCACCATCCTGACCGGGATCCTGCTTTGGCCCGCGATGTGGTGATAGATCCGCTCGACGCGGCGCTGGCTCGTTCCCTTGAGCATCTTCGCGAAGCGCTCCGGCGGGAGCTCGATGGGCGGCGAGATGCTGATGCCCACGCCGTCTTCGAGCGCCGCCAGGCGATCGGCGAAGCGGCTTGCCAGGATGTTACCGAGTTCCGTGTAAATCGAGAGGTCCAGGCCGCGGTCGAAGGCGGTGATCACGACCCCGCGCGCGTCCCCTGAGTAGCGGAACGCGACGAGCGCGAGCTCACCGAGCGCCTCTTCGGAAAGCTCCGCAAGCTCCGGTCCCGCTTCGGGCCGGACGCCCGCCGGGGCGACCTCGAGGTTTCCGAGCGAGTAGAAGGCGAAGCCTTCAGGGAGCGCTTCCTGCACGTTTTTCGTCATGTTCATAGGACCTCCTGTCACCCGATCTTGTGCTCGCGCGGGCTGGGACGGGACGGCTTGCCGCTGTCGTCGGCCAGCGCGCGCTCGATGGTCTTGACCACCTCGGCGCCGCTGAAAGGCTTCAGCAGGTAGTCCTTGGCGCCGACGTTGATCGCTTCCATCACGAGATTTTCCTGACCCATGGCCGAAATGATCACGACCTTGGCGTCCTTGTCGTACTTGAGGATCTTCCGGGTGGCGTCGATCCCGCTCATCTGCGGCATCACGACATCCATCGTGACGACGTCCGGGCGGAGCTTCATGTAGAGGTTCACGGCTTCCGCGCCATCGGCGGCCTCGCCGATCACCTGGTAATGGGCCTCCGTGAGGACCTCGTTGAGGGTCTTGCGGACAAAAGCCACGTCATCGACGATCAGTACGGTCTTGGGCATCTTCGCCACCTCGTCGGGCCATCAGTGGCCCCGTGGTTCTATTGTACCGAGGCTTCACGGAAAAAGGGAAGCGGCCGCGCGGAATGCCCGGGTGGCGGGAATTTGACGGCTCTATTCGTCCAGCTTTTCGATGAGGACCGTCTCGATGTGCCGCTGGGTGGCATTCCGGATGGTGAACTTGAAGGATCCGGCCGGCGTGTTGAAAAAGAGCTCGTCGCGGCTCTCGGGGATCCGCCCGAACTGCTGGAGCAGGAAGCCGCTGAGGGTCTCGTAGTCACCGTGGGGCAGCTCGAGTTTCAGGATGTCGTTGATCTGGTGCACTTCCATGCGGGCCTGCACGAGCCAGCTGCCATCCGCTAGCGCGCGGTAAGGCGAGCTGTCCGAGTCGTACTCGTCGCTGATCTCGCCGACGATCTCCTCGACGATGTCCTCGAAGGTGAGGACCCCAACCGCTCCGCCGTGCTCGTCCACGACGACCACCATCTCGTTGTCCTCGCTGCGCATCTCGCCGAGCAGGGCTTCGAGCAGCTGGGTCTCGGCCACGTAATGCGCGGAGGTCACGTAGTTGCGGATCGGCAGCGAGAGGTCGGTCGCGCCGGCCAGATCGGCGGCCTCGAGGATCCCGGTGATGTTGTCGATGCGCTCGGAGTACACGGGCATCCGCGAATGGCGGTGGGACTCGAACCGCTCGAGCGCCTCGCGCAAAGTGGCCGTCTCCTCGATGGCCTCGACGCGCACCAAGGGGATCAGCGCGTGCTTGGCCTCGCTGTTCTTGAAGTCGAAGATCCGCTTGATCATCATTTTTTCGCTGGATTTGATCTCGGTTTCCTTGCGGTTGTAGCTCAGAAGCGAGCGAAGCTCCTCCCGCGTGGTCTTTCGCTTGCCGGTGATCAGCTCCTGGATCGGTCCGACCACGCGCGAGATGCGCGCAGTATAGGCCGACAGAAAGCGCGTCAACGGGTAAAAGGCGAGATAAGTCAGGTGAATCGGGTAGGCGACCCAACGGGCGAGCGCGGTGGCGTTTCGCTGATAAACCGTCTTGGGTATGAGCTCGCCCAGAATGACGATGATCGGCGAGATCGTGAGCACGGCGAGGATCTCGGTGCGGCCGCGGAGCGAGGGGATGGTCTCGGCGAGCCCCATGAAATACAGCTCCATGAACGCCGAGGTCCCGATCACGCAGAAGCTCGTCATCAGCAGGGTGGCCGAGAAGATCCGCTCCGGATGGCTCGCGAGCTCCAGCGCCAGCTTCGCCCCGCGCAGGTTCAGGCGCGCCTGCTTCTTGAGGGCGAGCCGGTCGGCCGAAAGCAGCGCGATCTCCGCGCCGGAGAAGAAACCTTCGATGAGCAGGAGCGGCGGGACGATCAGCAGCAGGTGCAGGAGGGTGAGGCCGTTCATTCGGAGCCTTCCTTGAGCAGGTCCTCGAAGAGCGCCTCGAGCACGTCATTCATCGTGACCACGCCGAGAGGCTCGCCGGCGGGGCCCTGGACGATGGCCATGTGGGTGCGTTCCTGCTTGAACTTGCGGAACAGGGAGTTCAGGCGCAGCGAGGACTGCACGAAGAGGGGCTTGCGCATCACGGCGGTCACCTGCAGGTTCAGGAGCTCGGGATCGAGCTTCGCCCGGAGCAGGTCTTTGGAGTACAGGATGCCCACCACCTTGCGCCCGGTGCCCAGGACGGGGATGCGGGAATAGCGCTGGCCGCGAAAGGCGGACAGCGCGCTCCTGAGCGTTGTCTGGTGAGGGACGGTGTGCGCCTGCGAGAGCGGCTTGAAGATGTCAGCCACGGTGGTGTCATCGAGCTCGAAGACGTTGCGGATCAGGCCCAGCTCGCTGTCGTGGATCGCTCCTTCCCGGTGACCTTCCTCGAGCATGAAAAGGAAGTCCGATTCTTTGAGTACCTCGGGAGGCGATTCACCGGGGTGGGGCGTCGCGGGAGCGTCCTTTCCGCGCGTGGCCAGGCGAGCGGCCAGGAAGACGACCTTGTTCAGCAGGAAGCGCGCGGGGCGCATGACCCGGTAAATCAGCGTGAGAGGGGTCCCGCTGAGCGTGCCGATGAGCTGGTTCGCGCGGGCGCCGATCGCCTTCGGCGTGACCTCGCAGAAAAAAAGCACGATCGGCATGGTCAGCAGGGTTCCGGCGACCATGTTGATGATCCAGGAAGGCACGCTTCTCCAGCCCGGGATCGCGCCCAGGATCGGGGAGTCCGGCAGGTTCGCGCGCGAGATGACCCCGGTCAGCAGCGCCGAGAGCGAGATGTTCACCAGCTCGTTCATGACCAGGATCGTGATGAGCAGGCCGCCCGGGTCACCCAGGAGCTTCTTGATCTTCTTGTGGAGCGCGGGGCGGAGGTGCTCCTTGAGCTCGCGAAGCTGGAACCGCGAGAGGCTGAAGAGCGCGGTCTCCGAGGCGGACAGAAAGCCGGAAAAAGAGATCAGCGCAAGGCAGGTCAGGAGCTCGAAGGAGGTCATTGAAAGTTGGAACCGGAGGGCGCCCCGAAGGGCGCCCTTTTCCTATTCCGAATCAAACTGGCCAATCCCCGGTCGGATGTCAAGCCCGCCTCAGGCGGCCTTGTCGTAGCCCGGGCCGTGCGGGTGCGAGTGCTTCCGCCGGGCGGAGCGGGGCTCCTTGTCGGGAGTGCTCTTCTTCGCGCGCGTGGCCAGGACCTTTTCCGTGAGCACCACGTCGAGGACGTCGTCGAAGGTTTTCACCGGGACGAACGTCAGCGTATTGCGGTACTCCTCGGGAATGTCATCCAGGTCCTTCTTGTTTTTCTCCGGGATGATGATCGTCTTGATCCCGTGCCGCATCGCCGCGAGCGCCTTCTCCTTCAGGCCGCCGATCGGCAGGACGCGGCCGGTGAGCGTGATCTCGCCGGTCATGGCCACGTCGCGGCGGATGGGGATCCCCGTGAGGCGCGATACCAGGGCCGTCGCCATGGTGATTCCGGCGGAGGGACCGTCCTTGGGGATGGCGCCTTGCGGGAAGTGAACGTGGATGTCGATGTTGGCGAACATGTCCTCATCGAGCCCGAAGTCCTTCGCTCGGGAGCGGATCAGGCCCATGGCGGCCTGCCCGGACTCTCGCATCACCTCGCCGAGCTGCCCCGTGAGGATCATGGCGCCCTTGCCTTTCATCATCGAGGTCTCGACGTAGAGGATCTCGCCACCCACCGAGGTCCAGGCCAGGCCCGTCGCGATCCCGATCTCGTCCCGCTCCTGCTCGTCCTCGCGGACGAAAGGCGCGGGGCCGAGGAACTTGGCGATCTGCTCCGGCGTGATGACGGTCTTCTCCTTGCGGCCCTCGGCCACGAGGCGAGCCGTCTTGCGGCAGACGTTCGCGATGTTGCGCTCGAGGTTGCGGAGCCCCGCTTCACGCGTATAGCTGCTGACCACCGTTTTCACGGCATCGTCGGTGAAGTCGATGTGCTGCTCCTTGATCCCGTTCTCCGTCATCTGCTTCGGGATCAGGTAGCGCTTCGAGATGAAATACTTCTCCTCTTCCGTGTAACCGGGGAGCTGGATCACCTCCATGCGGTCGCGCAGGGCCGAAGGGATGGTGTCGAGCATGTTGCACGTGGCGACGAACATCACGTTCGTGAGGTCGAACGGCACGTTGAGGTAGTGATCGCGGAACGAGAAGTTCTGCTCCGGGTCGAGCACCTCCAGGAGCGCCGCCGAGGGGTCGCCCCGGAAGTCGCTGCCGAGCTTGTCGATCTCGTCGAGCACGAAGACGGGGTTGTTCGTGCCGGCCTGCTTGAGGCCCTGCACGATGCGGCCCGGGAGCGCGCCGACGTAGGTGCGGCGATGCCCGCGGATCTCCGCCTCGTCCTTCACGCCGCCCAGGCTGACCCGGACGAACTCGCGGCCGAGGGCGCGCGCGATCGAGCGGCCGAGGCTCGTCTTGCCGACGCCCGGAGGGCCGGCGAAGCAGAGGATCGGGCCTTTCATCTTGTCTTTCAGCTTGCGGACGGCGAGGTACTCCAGCACGCGCTCCTTGATCTTCTGGAGGTTGTGGTGGTCCTCGTCGAGGATCGCCTTGGCGCGGGCGAGGTCGAGGTTGTCCACGGTCATCTTGCTCCAGGGAGTCTCGATGAGCCAGTCGATGTAGGTCCGCAGCATTGACGCCTCCGAGGCGTCCGGATGCATGCGTTCGAGGCGGCCCAGCTGCTTGAGGGCTTCCTGCTCGACCTCGGGCGGCATCTTGCAGGCGGCGACCTTGTCGCGAAGCTCCTGCATTTCCTCGCCTTTGGAGTCGGTGTCCCCGAGCTCGTTCTTGATCGCGCGGATCTGCTCGCGGAGGAAGTACTCCTTCTGCGTCTTGGTCATCTCGTCCTTGGCCTGGGAGCGGATCTTGGCCTGGATCGAGAGCACCTCGATCTCCTTCGAGAGGATGTCATGCACCTTGCGCAGGCGCTCGGCGGCGTCCAGCGTCTCGAGGATGCCTTGGGCATCGCTGACCTTGAGCCCCAGGTTCGAGGCGACCAGGTCCGCGAGGCGGCCGGGGTCGTTGATGTCCTCGAGCACCATGAGGATATCCGGCGAGAGCACCTTGCCCAGCGAAATGACCTTCTCGAGCTGCTCGCGCACGTTGCGCATGACGGCTTCGATCTCGGGATTGAGGCCCTGATTCGTATCAGAGACGCGGTCGATCTTCACCTCGAAGAACGGCTGCGTGTGGGTGAACTCGCGGATATTCGCCTTGCACAGGCCCTGAGTCAGGATCTTGATCCGGCCGTCAGGGAGTTTGCGCATCCTCATGATCATGGCCACGGTGCCGATCTTGTAGATGGCGTCCGGGGCGGGATGCTCGTCGCTGATGTCCTTCTGCGAGGCGAGGAGAATGAGCCTGTCCGACCGGGAAAGCGCTTCTTCCACGCTCTTGATCGAGGAATCTCGGCCTACGAACAAGGGGATGATCATGTAAGGAAAAACAACGATGTCTCTGACCGGCAGCATCGGAAGAGTCTCTGGGATTTCCACTTGCTCGCCGTCGTAGTTGGTCACCATTCCCGTGTCTCCTTGGGCCTCTCAGGAAGCCTCTGTTGAATTGACTCTCAGGTACCGATTCGGCGGGAAAACTAAGTGCCTTGAGTCTTTTGTGATTTGCCACGCCTATGACGGCGTAAAGCGCTCAGGTAGTACCTGGGAGGTATCGGCGGGTTTCGATGAGGCGCCAGGGAAATGACGGTGAAGGAGATGAAAGGGAGGGGCGCGGGGGCGTTCGGGTCATCGGAGACGAAAACGGGCCGTCGCGGTCAAGCGACAGCCCGTTTCTTCAATTCAAGACGGAATGTTCAGGCGTAAATCTTTTCGCGATGCTCTTCCTTCTCCTTGCAGGCGATGCAAAGAGTGGAAACGGGCCGGGCCTCGAGACGCCGCGTCTCGATCGGCTCCTCGCACTCGGCGCAGGTCCCGAAGGAGCCTTCATCGATGCGGCCCAGCGCCTCGTCGATCTTCGAGAGCAGCTGACGCTCGCGATCGCGAAGCTTGAAAACGAGGTTCTGGTTGATTTCGCTCGCCGCCAGATCCGTCTCATCCGCCAGATCGTCGGGCGACATCGCCAGCTCGTTCTTGAGGGCGTTCTTCGAGTTGTTCAGGATTCGTTGCCTTTCCTCAAGAAGAAGCTTCCGGTACTTGGTCAAAGTCTTCGCGTCCATGTGATCTCCCCCGCTCTCGGTAACCGGCGCTTTCATAATGGCCGCGCCAGTTAACCTATTCTAACGCTATCCTGCGTGTTGACAACGAAGTTTTATAAGGACTTCTAAGGTTGGTCAATCAAAAGAATTTGGGTTTTGATTTTCTTTCGTCGTCCCATCCGGTTAGTCACGGTGCTTTTCGCGAACTGTATGGAGTTTTGACAGTTCGAAGACCGATGCGGCGAGGGAGCGGGCAGGTTTTGCCGAGCGGCCACGCCAGGCTTTTTTGTCATTTCCGTTGATCCCGATGAGGCTTTCTCGTAAATCCAAGACCATCTATGCCGAAAAAAATCGCGCCTTCGCCTGCCGTGCTGATCCTGGCCGCGGGCATGGGAAAACGCATGCGTTCCCCGCTTCCCAAAGTCCTTCACGAGATCGGGGGCAGCCCTCTTCTCTTCCATATCCTGCGTAAAGTACGCGAGGTGGCGCCAGAGGCTTTGATCGCTATCGTGGTGGGCCATGGCCGAGAGCAGGTCGAGGCGGCCGTGCGCGGCGCCCCTGAATTCGCTTCGATGAAGATCTCGTTCGTATTCCAAGAAGAGCAGAAGGGGACCGGGCACGCCGCCCGCTGCGCGATCGATTCGCCCTGGGGCAAAGCGGTTGTCGAGGCCAAGGCCCCGGTGCTGGTGCTCCCCGGGGATCTTCCGCTGCTCACCACGGAGCTGCTCAGCCAGATGCTCGCGCCGCTGGGGCGCGCCGATACGATGCGGCTGTTGACTTGCGAGCTGGCGGATCCCACGGGATATGGCCGGATCGTGAGGAGGGGCAACAGCGGGCCCGTGCTTCGGATCGTGGAACAGAAGGACGCCACCGAACGCGAAAAGGCGATCCGTGAAGTCGGCGCCTCGATTTATCTCTTTCAGGCTGCGTTCCTGCGCTTCGCGCTTCAGCGCCTCAACAACAAGAATGCGCAAGGGGAATACTATCTCACGGACCTCGTGGCCGCGGCCGCAGGTTCGCGCAAGCGGATTGACGTGCTGCGCTGGCGTACCGCAGAAGATCTCCGTGGCGTGAATGATCCCTGGGAGCTGGCGGCGGCCGGCCGTATTCTCAATGAACGGTGCGTCCGCACTCTTTCGCTCGCCGGAGTGAAGATCATCGACCCTGTGACTACCTGGATTGACTGCTCTGTCAGAATCGAAGAGGGCGCGGTGATCTATCCGGGCGCGATCCTCCGCGGCAGGACCACCATCGGAAAGGGCGTGGTGATCGGACCACGCGTCTTCCTGACGGATGTTCTCGTGGGCCCCGGTGCCCAGATCAAGACCGGGACGGTCGCGGAGGCATCGGAGATCGGGGCCCAGGCCCAGGTCGGCCCCTATGCCCATCTGCGGCCCGAATCGGTCGTGGGCGAACGGGCGAAGATCGGCAACTTCGTGGAGCTCAAGAAAACCCGCATCGGTGAGCAGACCAGCGTGGCGCATCTCTCCTATCTGGGCGACGCCGAGGTCGGAAAGAACGTCAATATCGGTTGCGGCTTTGTCACCTGCAATTTTGACGGTAGAATCATTGATGGCCAGCGCAAGCACCGGACCGTGATCGAGGACGATGTCTTCATGGGCAGCGATTGCCAGACGGTCGCTCCGATCCGGATCGGCAGGGGCGCTTACGTGGCTTCAGGCTCGACCGTCACTCGCGACGTGGAGCCCGATGCCCTGGCCATCGCGCGAAGCCGGCAGGAGAACAAGCCGGGCCTCGCGCGCAGGTTGCGCGGGCGCTGAGCGGCGCCGGGGACGGAGAGAGTATGTGCGGAATCGTAGGTTACATCGGAAGCCGCCCCGCGGTCGACGTCCTCGTTCGGGGGCTGCGTCGCCTGGAATATCGCGGGTACGACTCCGCCGGAGTCGCATTTTTCCGTGACTCGCGCATCGAGATCCGGAAGGCCGAAGGCAAGCTCGAGAACGTCGAGCGGCTCCTCAACGGGGCCATCGAGGGGCACGCCGACGCGACCTGCGGCATCGGCCATACCCGCTGGGCCACTCACGGCAAGCCCACCACCCAGAACGCGCATCCGCACCAGACGGGGCACGTGGTGATCGTGCACAACGGGATCATCGAGAACTACCAGGAGCTCAAGAAGGAGATCATCGGGCGCGGAGGACATCCGAAGTCCGAGACCGACAGCGAGCTTTTCGGCTTCCTCGTGTACGAGGAGATGGAAAAGGGCCTGGGCCTCGTCGAGGCGGTGCGCGCGAGCTTCCGCCATGTGCAAGGGGCCTGCAGTGTCGTCGTGCTGTCTGAAAAGGAGCCCGGCCTCGTCGTCGGCGTTCGCAACGGCTCACCCCTGGTCGCCGCCCGCGATCCCAAGGGCGGCACGATCCTGGCGAGCGATGCGCAGCCGCTGCTGGAGTATACGCGCGAGGTGATCTTTCTCGAGCAGGGCGATATGGCGGTCGCGAGCTCCGGGGAGCTTCGCATCGTGAGTCTCGAGACGGGAAAAGAGCTCGAGCGCGAGGCCGCCCGGCTCGACTGGTCGCCCGAGAAGCTCGACAAGCAGGGTTTCCCTCATTACATGCTCAAGGAGATCCATGAGCAGCCCGGAGCGCTCGTCGATACGCTCAACGGCCTGCTCGAGCGGGCGAGTACGGCCCCTTTCCCGCTGGCCGAGCAGCCGGGCGCGCGGCTCCTGGACTCCGCGCGCGAGATCCATCTCGTGGCGTGCGGCTCCTCCTGGCATGCCGCGCAGGTCGGCAAGTATTGGCTCGAGCGCTGGGCCAGGATCCCCGTGAGCGTGGATCTCGCGAGCGAATTCCGCTATCGCGCTCCGGTCCTCGGTCAAGGCGCCGTGGTGCTCGGCATCTCTCAATCGGGAGAGACCGCCGATACCTTGGCCGTGGTGCGCCAGATGAAAGCGCTGGGGATCCGCACGCTCGGGATCACCAACGTTCGCGGTAGCACCCTGTCGCGCGAGGCAGACGCGGTTTTCTACACCTCGGCCGGACCCGAGATCGGTGTCGCCGCGACCAAGACCTTCACGGCCCAGCTGCTGGTGCTGCTCCTGCTCGCGGGCTATCTCGGACTGCGCCGGGGCGCGGATCCGCAGGGTGCGATACCGCCGCTTTTCGAGCAGCTCGTGCGCGTCCCGCATCTGCTTGCGGATTTCCTGGGCTCCGAGGCCATGGCGTCGGCACGCGAGGCCGCCGCCGCGCTCGCGGCTTCAAAAGGCTTCTTTTTCATCGGCCGGGGCTACTCGTTCCCCGTGGCGCTCGAAGGCGCGCTCAAGCTCAAGGAGATCGCCTATATCCATGCCGAGGGTTACGCCGCGGGCGAGCTCAAGCATGGCCCTATCGCCATGATCGACGAGGGGATGGCAGTCGTGGTGCTCGCGCCGCGCGATGGCTGGCGCGACAAGACGGTATCGAATCTCGAGGAGGTCAAGGCGCGCGGCGCGCGGATCCTGGGAGTCGGCGCGGCCGACGATCACGCGCTCGCCTCGCTCTGCGATCACTGGGTGCCGCTGCCCGCCGCCGTGCGCCCCCTGGACGAGTGTCTGCTGCCTTTCCTGCTCACGCCCTTGCTTCAGCTGTTCAGCTACGAGATCGCCATCCGCAAAGGCACCGACGTCGACAAGCCGCGTAACCTCGCCAAGAGCGTGACCGTCGAATGACCTTCAGGCCGCTGCTCGCCGGACTGCTGGCTTCAGGAGTGGTGGCGCTGCCGAACATTCTCGACGGGCTGGTTCGGATGAATCATCCTGGCTCGATCGTGTTCGGGCCCTATGCGCTCATCGGGATCCTGTTGGTTGCCTATCTCCTGCAGCGTCACGTCATCGAGCGCCACGCGGGTCCGCGGATCTACCAGGGCCTGGCAGATCTGCTTTTTCACATTCACGCCCCCTCGAGCCCCGATTCGTCGCTTCGCTGGCTGACGCGCGGAGTGATCTCGCTGCTGCTGGCCGCGTTCGGGGGTTACGCCGGGCCCGAGGGCGCGGCGCTCGAGCTGAGTCACGCCTTCTTCATCAATGTCCGCTCCCGAACCGCGCGTTGGTTCGAGCACCGACGGCGCACCGATGCGGCTTGCGCGATGGCGGCGGCGATCTCCGCTTCCTTCGGCGCGCCTTTCGCGGCGGTGCTGCTGCCGCTGGAGCTCGGGATCGGCGGCCGTACGATCTCCGCGGCGATCAGCGCGCTTGCCGCTTTCATCGGGATCCGCTACTTCAGCGAGATTTTTTCGGTTCGAACTTTCGATCTGGTCGGCTCGCTTTACGGGTTCAGCTTCCTGCGCTGGCAGGAGTGGCTGGCCGTGCTCGTGATCGCCGTCGGATGCGGCCTGGGCGGTGCCGGGATCGTACGCTTCATTCATTATACGCAGGAGGGCCTCCAGCGGGTCTTCGTCGGCGGAGGTTCCCTGAGGCTGACCAAGCAATGGTCCGGAAGGGTCCGGCTGCTGCTCGGGGCGCTTCTGCTTTTCGCCGTGGCCCTGGCTTTCCGGCAGGGACTCGTTCCTTCGAGTCATCTGCTCGAGGAGGTGCTTTGGGGAAGGCGCCCGACCGAAGCGGGCCTTTTCTTTTTCGGCCGGCTCCTGAGCCTGGCGCTCGTGATCTCGGTTTTCGGGACCTCGGGGATCTTCTGGCCGCTTTTCGCCATCGGGGGGTTTCTGGGTTTCGAGCTCAATCGAGTCCTGCTCGGCGGCATTCCGGGCTTTTCCGCGGCGGCAGGGCTGATCGGGGCTTCCGCGCTCTGGGGCGCGATCTTCGGCGCTCCGGTCGCGGGTGCGATCCTGGCTTTCGAGCTGACGCATCATCTGCAGATACTCTTTCCCTGCCTGGTCGCGGGAGTGGTGGCGCGCGAGGTGGCGCGACGCCTTGGAACGCCGCGGCTGACGGATCGGGATCTCGAGTCCCGGGGACTTCGCATCGCCGAAGGGCGCTCCGTCGCCGTCCTTTCGAAGGTGATGGTGAAAGAGGCGATGGTCGTGGATTTCGAGGCCGTTCACGAGCAGCAGCCCGTTGCGGAGCTGGCGGGTCGTCTTGGAAAGTCGCCCTATCCGTTTTTCCCGGTCGTGAAGGGGCGGAATACCTATAGCGCGCTCCTGACTTTGGATGTGGTTCAGGATGCATTGCACACCGATCAGATCGTGGGCTCGCCCTCCTCGCTCTCCAAGCTGCTCGAGGTGAAGGACCTGCTTTACCGGACGGGCTTTCGGACGGGAGCCGTGCCTACGGCGCGCCCGGAGCAGAAGCTATCGGAGCTTTCACGACAGCTGGAGCAGTTTCCCTGTCTCCCGGTCGTGGGGGATGAGGGCGAGATCCTCGGACTGCTCCTGGTTCAGAACGTCCGTCTGGCCTATGACCGAGAAGTGGCGCGCCGCTCCCTGGAGCCGCCGGTTTCTTAACCGCTTGCAGCGCTTTCCTCCGAAGTGTAGGACGAGGGGATGATCGACTTCGAATCCGCACCGTCCGGCCCTCCCGGGGGCGCGAGCCGCTTTAAATTCCCCCAGTTCGGCCAGCCGGTTCAGGAACGAAAGCCTTCAGGGGGAATTCCGCCTTATATCGATGGCTTGAACGAGCGTCAACGCGAGGCGGCCCTGATCACCGACGGGCCGCTGATCGTGCTCGCGGGCGCGGGTTCCGGCAAAACGAAGATGCTCACCTCGCGGATCGCTTACCTGATGGATGCGAAAGCGGTTCCCGGCCATCAGATCATGGCCGTGACCTTCACCAACAAGGCCGCCGGCGAGATGCGCGAGCGCGTCGAGAAGATCCTGCGCGAGGCCGGAACGCGCGTTTACGGCACGCCCGAGATCGGCACCTTCCACGCGGTGTGCGTGCGCATCCTCCGGCGGGAGCTCGATCGCACGCCTTTCACCAAGCCTTTCGTGATCTACGACGACTCGGATCAGCTCTCGCTGGTCAAGGGCGTGTTCCAGAAGCTCGGGATCGACGAGAAGTCGATCAATCCCAAGGCGATCCAGGCCGGGATCAATCGCGTGAAATGCGACGCGGTCGAGCCGCACGAGCTCGATCCGGCCGCCCATAACGTCTTCGAGAAGAAGCTCAAGCTCGTTTACGAGCAGTATCAGAAGGATCTCTTCGCCAATAACGCGCTCGATTTCGGTGAGATCATCTGCATGGCCTACCGGCTCTTCCGCGATCATCCCGACCTGCGCGAGAGGTACCAGCAGCGCTTCCGCTACATCCATGTGGACGAGTACCAGGACACCAATCGCGCGCAGTATCTCCTGCTGTCGGCGCTCGCGGGCCGCGGGACGGGCGGACACCAGAACATGTGCGTGGTGGGCGACGAGGACCAGTCCATCTACAAGTGGCGCGGCGCGGACATCCGCAACATCCTGGACTTCGAGCGCGACTTCCCGGGCGCGCAGGTCGTGAAGCTCGAGCAGAACTACCGTTCCACCCGCAACATCATCAAGGCCGCGGGGCGGGTGATCGCCAACAACTCCGCGCGCAAGGACAAGACGCTCTGGACCGAGAACGCCGACGGCAACAAGATCGTCCGGCTGCAGCTCCCCGACGAGCGCGCCGAGGCCGAGCTGACGGTGGCGGAGATCAAGCGCCTGGCCACGAACGAGGGACGTTCCTTCGGGGATTTCTCGATTTTCTACCGCACCAACGCCCAGAGCCGCCAGTTCGAGGACGTGCTCCGGCGCGAGAAGATCCCCTATCAGATCGTGGGGGGCCTGCGATTTTATGACCGCAAGGAGATCAAGGACGTCCTTTCGTATTTCAAGGCGATCCTGAACCCTTCGGACTCGATCAGCATGAAGCGCATCATCAACGTGCCCGCTCGAGGGATCGGCAAGACCACGCTCGAGAAGATCGATGAGTTGCATCTTTCGAGCGCGTTCCAGGCCGGTAACGTCGGGGGGCCGCCGCCTTCGTACTGGGAGCTCCTCCAGCGCGCGGGATCGGACGCCTCGATCACCTCCGCGGGCACCGCGAAGAAGATCGCCGGCTTCACCCGGCTCATGCAGCGTTTCATCGACGAGCAGCCCAAGCTCCTGCTGGCCGAGCTTTACCATCTGATCCTGGATGAGACCGGCTACGTCCGCTCGCTCAAGGAGGAGGGAACCGAAGAAGCCCTGGCGCGGATCGAGAACCTCGAGGAGTTCGATACCCTCCTGCAGGAGTTCGACGAGACGAATTTCCATTCGATCCCCGATGAGGAGCGGCAGCTGAAGAAATCCGACCTGCTCGCGCTTTTCATCGAGCAGTCCTCGCTCGCTTCCGACACCGACAAGCTCGACAGCTACGCCAGCTCGGTCAAGATGATGACCCTGCATTCGTCCAAGGGCCTGGAGTTTCCCGTCGTGTTCATGGCGGGAATGGAGGAAGGGCTTTTCCCCTCGATCAAGCAATGGGAAGGCGAGAACGAAGAGGACGTCGAAGAGGAACGGCGCCTCTGCTACGTCGGCATGACCCGCGCGCGCGAGCAGCTCTATCTGATGAACGTCGTGGTGCGGCGGATCTGGGGCACGCCCAACTACAACGATCCTTCGCGGTTTTTTGACGAGATGCCCTCGGACCTGATCGAGCTGCGCGACTATGCGCGCTCTTTGGGCCTGGGCGGCGGAGGGAGCGGCGGTTACGGCAGCGCCGCCGGCGCTTCTCAGGTGCGCTCCTCGCGCGAGTACTCCCGCGGCGACGATTTCAATCAGGACGTCCCGCGTGGCCCGGCTCCATGGAAGCCTGCGGCTCCGACCTTGGGTTCGGGCTACGGCGCCTCGGCGGGAGATCGCGTGATCGGCTCGAAGCTCCAGCATCCCGAGTACGGACGCGGCACGATCATCGCGGCCGAGGGCTCAGGCGATGACCGCAAGGTGACCGTCGAATTCCCGGGCAAGACGCATCGGAAGTTCCTGTTCCGCTATGTCGCGGCTTACGTGGAGTGAGGCGGGCGCTCGCCCTCAGATCGCCTTGAATGCGCGCTCGAGCTTCTCGTCGGCCTGTCGGGCGATGCCATCGAGCTTCGAGTCGTGAAGCGTGGCCAGGATCGGCGTCGCACGCGCGAACTCGACGGACGTCCTGCCGTTTCCGAGATCCCGCGCGACGACGTTGCAGGGCATGAGGCTCGTCACGTCCATGTTGATCATCGCGGCCTCGTAGGCGAGACCGGGGTTGCACGCGCCCAGGATCACGGTGGCCGGCATCTCTTTGCCGAGCTTCTCTTTGACCTTCTGGTGCATGTCGATCCGGGTCAGGATGCCGAAACCCTCGGCTTGCAGCGCCTGGGTCAGGCGCGCGATCGCGGCATCGGTGTTCAGGGCGACTTCCTTCTTCCAGTTCACGGCCATGGGATTCTCCTTATTTCGCGGGTTTTCTGGGAATAACCTTCAGCTCGTCATAACCGGTGGCGGGATCCGGCGCGCGGCGGAATTCCACCTCCGCCAGCTCTCCGATCACGATCTCGGCCGTCGTGTGGATGAGCGAGCCTTCCATGAGATGCCCGCCCAGGGTGCGGCCATCGCCATCCGAGATCGCTAGATGCAGGTGCGCGCCACCCGCGGCGCTCGCGGTGCCGACGAGGGAAACGATCTCGAAGGGACCCTCGACAAGGCTTGCGTCCTCCCGGTCGGCGAGCCGGAGCGAAGCCCTCGTCAGGCTCCCCACGCAGGTGAGCAAGGTGGCGGCATGCAGCTCTCGCGCGCGAATGAAGGCGAGGATCTCGAGTTTCAGGTCCTGCCCGGGCGTGAGTCTGAAGGCGAAGGTCTTCATGCGAAAGCCTACTTTACCGACGCGACCGAGCGTTGTCCATCGGCGCGATCTCCTCGAAAATCACGTTCGCGTCAAAGGCACGCGCTCGCGTCAGGGCCTCTTCGGTTTGGATCGTCCAGAAGAGAAACGGAAGTCCCGTGACGCCCCGGACCCAACGCAGAAAGCGCTCCGGCATCCCCTCGAGCTCGTAGGAGATGAACGCGGGCTTCGCGTAAGGAATCGAGAGCAGAAAGCGGAGCGCGATCCTTTTCGCCCGGGAGAGCTCCGGCGTTTCGGCCCTTCCGGCGAGAAGTCCAGCCGGAATGTCAGGTGCCGCCGTCCGAAACCAGCGGATGGTCCTCGGGTTGAAAGACTGAACGGCGAAAGGTCCATCGTACTGAGCGAGGATCCCGAGCACCCGATCCTCATAAAATGGCATCCCCGCATCGCGCTTGAGCTCGATCAGAAGCGGGACGCGACCCCGAACGAGCGCGAGGCACTCCTCGAGGGTGGGGATGCACTCCCCGCTCCCGAAAAGACGCAGGTTGCGCAGCTGGTCGAGCGAGAGCTCCAGGACACGGGCATCCACGCCGCAGCAGCGCGAGAGCTCCCGGTCATGAAAAACCACGACCTCACCGTCGCGCGTCAGCCGTAGATCGAGCTCGATGCCATAACCCGCCGCGATCGCGCGCTCGAAGGCGGCCCGGGAATTCTCGGGAATCGCGGTACCCTGATGCAATCCGCGGTGGGCCAAAGGGGTCTTCAGGAGCCAGGAAGGAGTTCGTCGAGTGTCCGGCATGCGGGATCAGTATAGCATGAAGCTCAGAGGATGGGTTTGAGCAGGCGCTCCGTGCGGAGCCGCGCTCCTTTCTTGTCATAGGAGTACCAGATCCCGATCGCCTTACCATCGATCTCCTCGAGCCGGATGGGGCCGCTCGAGCGCCCGTCATCGCTGGCCAGGCGGTTGTCCCCGAGGACGAAGTACTCGTCCTGTTCGAGACACAGCGTCTCCCGGGCGAACTTCGTCTCGAAGGAGAATCTCTCGTTTTTCTCGAACTGAATCAGATGATGCCCTTCCTCGCTGAGGATGGATGTGCCCGGGGCCGCGTCGGCCGGGCGTTGGTAATCCAGGGTCCTGCCGTTGAGCACGAGTTGCCACGAATCCTTGAGCTGAATGCAATCTCCCGGCATTCCGACGAGGCGCTTGATGATCCGGTGCTTGAAATGGCGGCTCGAAACGACCACGACATCGAAGCGTTTGAGGCCGCCCAGCCAGCGGTGCCGGAGAAAGAGCCTCTCATTAGGCTCGATCGTGGGCAGCATGGAAGACGAGGGCACCAGGATGCTCTCGATGGCGAAGCGGTCGTTGAGAAAGAGCAAGGCACCCGCGGTGAGGAAGGCCAGCGCGTAGCGTAACATCAGCCGGCCTTTCGTTCTTCGGCAGAATCCTGGCTCAGCATCTCACGGATCAGTACCGGCAGTCCTCGCACGCTTCGAGCCGGCGAAGCCGAGAGGTAGGCCTGGAGCTTACGCGTGCGCTCACGCAGGCGCGGCTCGGAGGCGGTCTCGGCGAAGACGCGGGTAAGCTCCGGATCGCCCTTGAGCTGAATGAGCAGGAAGAGATGGCTTTCGACCGAGAACACCTCAAAGCGCTCCAGGTATCCCCGGCAAAGCCCGCGATAGAACTCGGTGCGCGGCATCGCCCCGGGACGGAACGGGTTCTTCACGCGCGCGAGCGCCGCGAACCGCACGGCGCGGTTTCGCTCGATGGGATCGCTGGATCCCATGCTTCGGAGCAGGGCCGCGGGCTCCAGTAGGCGGTCCTTCGCCTTGATGTTCTGGATGAGGGGAAGCGTCGGAACGCCGATGGCGCGAACGAGGGCCTGGAGGCGCTCGTGCAGCTCGCCCGTGCCGGGGCGGTCTTCCCAGATTCCCGCGGCGCAGGCCGCTTCGGAGAGCGTCTTGAGCACGTGGTTTTTCTCGGAAAAGTTTTGAAGCTTCGGCAAGGCGCCTTCGGCATGCTTCACCAGCGCGGGAAGATCGGCGCGAAACGCCTGGAGCATCGCGCAGAACTTCCGGACTGGAGCGGAGACCTCCACGTAGTTTTCACCTGTGGCCGAGCGCCGCAGGTAGAGCGGCCCTCCGTACAGGCCCTCGAGGTAGGCTTCGAAGGCGTCCTCGCACCCGACCTTGAGCGCGAAGGCATGATCCGGCAGATGATCGCGCAGCCCGGGCGCGGCGCGTGACTTGTCGATCGCGCAGCGCTCGAAGTGCGAGCCCAGTCCTTCGAAGCAGGTCTCGAGTACGCGCATCAGGTCCGGGAAGACGATGAAGCCGCCGCCCTCGGCGCCCGCGAGCAGCTTCTCGGATTTTGCCATGACGTAGATGGATTTCGAATCGATGTTCGATAGATCGTGGTTCAGTCCGTAGAAGTAGTAGTTGATCGTGAGAATCGTGCGGAAGTGGATATTGGCGATATCGAGCGCAAGCCGGTTGCGGCGCTCGGCCTGCGCCTGGAGCGCGAGGTACAGCTCCTTGTTCTCGAGCGACAGCACCGCCGAGAGGACGCTATAGGATTCGCGGAATGCCCGGATGCCATCGACATGCAGGCTATAGGAGCGTACTAGCTTCTCGAGGATGGGATCATCGTGGCGTGGGCGCGCGGGAGACTTGATCGCGATCAGCATCGCGTCGCCGAGCGAGTTGATGAAGTGAATTGAATCGCGGAAGTAATCCTTGTGAATCTTGTGGAAGATGCTCTGTAGGATGTGCGTGAGAATCGCCAGATGAGTGAGCTTGAAGGCGCTCGACCCCGAGATGTCGTTGAGCATGAGCCAATTGTACTCGGTCGCGGTGTGGTCGATCGTCATCGCATCAAAACGACTGCGCTTGACAATCTGCTGAATCGAATCGGGGATGACCTTGAGGAGCGCGCGTTGCTCGCGCAGCTTAGCCGCCATCAAGAAGAGGATCGCGAATGACACCATGATCGGCAACGATTGGGATTTGAGCAGGGAGCTCGAAGTCGGGTTGATCGCGGAGCGGATCCAGCTGAAGAGGAAGTCGTTATAGGAGTAGACGTACAAAATCATCGAGGCGCCCGAAAGGACTGCAAGCTTGCTTGCCTCGGAGAAGGAATGGGCTTCTTCGTCCTCCTTGAGGTTCATCCGCGCCGCGGCGAGGAACGTGCCGCCGATCACGAGGAACCAGCCGAACACGCCCAGGACATCGAGGAGGGGTTTTAGGAGTTCGTATTGGAGGAGGCCCTTGAGGCCCGAGGTCTCGTGAGTGTTGATGAACCAGCCAATAGCGACATAGCCGAGGAGCAGTGCAGTTCCGACCGGGCCGATCCACCCCGTCCAGCGCGGCACCGATGCGGCCTTGTCCAGAGGCATGGGGTCTCGTCTGAAGAACGAGGCTACGAATGGCCACAAGTTCGAACAAAGCTGGCGCAGGATGCGAAACGTGAAGAACATGAACAAGGCAAAGTAGTATTGGCGCACCGCTTGAATCGAGGTCGAGTTCAGGCTGGACTGCACGTGGTCGAGGTGGAGCGATCGCGCGAGCGAGAACCCGATCAGAAGCACAGCAAGGGAGATCGGCCAATCCATGCGGTTGTGACTGTTATAGAGCCCGAAGACCAGGAGCACCGCCGAGAGAATGACAGAGCTGATGATCAAAAAGAGGGTCGACGAATCACGCCGCTCGGAGCTCTCGAAGAGAGCGGGGGGCGGCGTCCCCAAGGCGAAGACCGGCGTGGGTTTAATGTGCGCAACCCCGGGAGCATTGAAGCCTTTGCCGTATACTACGATGCTGAGGCGATGAATGGTTCCTGGCGTGAGGGCGAGATTGATCAGCCGGTCGGAATCGCTCCGTTCGGGGAAGTACGCCACTGGCTTGCCGTCTAGTAGGACCAGAGACGTGCCGTTGATCAGCCCGAAAGACGCCAGATAGACGGTGTGATCCTTCGATGGATTCAGGAGGTCCGTTTCCAGGAGAAAGTAGTCATTCTTCAGTATGGCCTGGAGGTGGCCCCATTGGGATTTCAGGAGGCGGCGCTGCTCGGATTCGTGAAGACTTGTGATCCGGTTTGGGTCGGGCGAAGCCTGAGCGAGCGCGCAGGTCTCTTGAGTGAGGTTTCGAAATTTTAGAAGCCAAACGACTTCTTGCAGGTCGGTTTGGCTCGAGATCGTAACGGGCGGACCAAACTTGAGCTTTGGCGCAGACTTGTGACCGATGGTCAGGTTCGTCAGGCAGTAAGGTTTTGAGGTGGAGAGAGTTCGGAACTCTTGTTCTAGGCGGGTGTAGGAGCGGGTCGAGGGGAAGTCAGTGGTTTTCGGAAACGTGATCCTGTGCAGGAAGTTTTGCTCAGCAGTTCGTAAAGCAACCTCTACGATGGGCCGGTCGAAGAAGAGAATAATAGCTAGAAGGAATACCGCCGTAGAAAAGAATGCGAGTATTCCAAAAAATTTGAATCCTCTTTGCACATTTATGTATCGACAATCTTTGGTGTTCTCTGAAATCAATTTCAGGGCAAAAAAAACGCTCGGTTCCCCGAGCGCCTTAAAAATCTGATGACTTGAAGGTATCAATCGTCAGAGGGCTCAGCCATCGCCACCGACCGATCCGAAACATAGTGGCTAGTCATCACAGTGGCGCTGATCGTCAGAACACCCAACATCACAGCGAAAATGAACTTCTTCATGGTTTCCTCCTGGATCTTCTGATCCGATTTGAAATCGTTGTTGTCTTACCCTATTGCTGGAACGATGCCAAGCGGCGTACTTGAGTTGTCCTTCTCTTCTATTTGTAATTTGCAGAAATTGTTATTGAAAACCGCTTCTGCGATGAAATGGTGTCTACTTCTCAGTCACGGGGAGAACGTGGTGAGTGTCTAATCTTTAGACAGCGTTACCAGCTCTCGCGTTTTGCTCCCCGAAGAGTGCCATCTGGCGCGGATCTTAGAGGTGTTAGGATTCTGACATGGGGCTGTGCGGAAAATTGGCAGGAAATGTTGTCAGGAAATTCCGAATGTCCTCAATGACATGTTCGTGACATTGACAGAGCGCGCACGGAGCGGCTCGATCGATGGAGCCGCTCTGTAAGGCGGATAGTATGGTTGAATTCGATCGGCCTGTGAGAATTCCAGTCCTCGTGAATAGAAGATATTCCCGGACGGAATACGAAGCAGTTAGGTCAAAAAGATGTAGGTGCGCATTAGGTTCCACTAGTGTCGGCTTCCGAAAGACTGCGATCCTTCGGAGCGAATCTAACGTAGCACGCTTTATAGTTTTGCTGCCGTGTAAGCTTGAATAGGAGAATGCAGGCTGGATAGTGTACGGGGTTGATTTCCACCGCTCGCTTCAGCGACGCGATGGCATCGCTTGTATTTCCTTCCTCAAGTTGAATTACACCGAGATCAGCATGGCCCTCATAGTAGTTTGGGAATTGTTTGAGAAGCCCTTTCAGGGTGCTCTTAGCAAGTTGTAGTTGTCTGGCTTTAGAATATGCTTCGGATAGAGCGTACTGAATTAGGGGGTTGGATCCGTCTAGCTTGATCCCCTTTTTAAAGCTATCTATGGCATGACTTGTCTTATTCGTAATTAGTTCTATTCGGCCTTGCATGTAATAGCTCTCTGCGTCTCGGTTTGTACTGTTTTTAAGAAGTTGAATCGCTCGTACGAAGTCTTTCCTGAAATAGGCATCAATGTGAGCAGGTATCGACTTATTGCTTCCGAAGTACTTGCGATTAATGGCTTCTAGTTCGTAATGGCTAAGCTTCCTACGAATGATTCCAGATTGATACGGGTACTGATGCATGACGGAGTGGCTAGATATTGGAAGGTGCTGTAATCCCAGCATGTGTCCAAGTTCATGGATCAATACTGATTGCGGATCAATTCTTAACTGACTCCAGTCGAAAGATTCTGAATTCAGAAGAATGTCGGCGTCAAATAATTCCCCTGAGTCTTCGTCGAAAGTTGATAGTGTTCGTGCTATCGCAAGGGGGTCACCGGTTGAGCCAAACCTACCTGTTACCCAGAAAATCGTATGTTCCTCTGGTTTATCTTTTTGAAAGTCGGTCGTATTTGTTTTGCATTTCAAACTAAACACTGGCTGGGCAAAGGCCGAGTTCCACGTGGATATAGCATTTTGAAGTTCTGTTTGAATGTGGTTCGGGAGATTTGAAGCGCTACATAATTCGACAGGTAGCTTCTTCCAATGCCTGATCGTTCCTGCGTTTGTTGTTGCTATTCCTTGGAGAGGTTCCGCCGCTGTCGATGGAGATGATGCAAAGAGTAGAAGAGAAATTAGAATATGCATTATTTGCCTTGCTTCAATCTTGGTTCAATAATGGTACTTCGACTCGAACAATAGCCCCATTTGGCTGTAGGTTCCCTATGCTTAGCGATCCGCCGATTGCCTCAAGAATGCTTTTCGATTGGGCTAATCCAACTCCCGAGCCGTGCTTTTTTGCGCTTTTTGTTACGTAGCCGAGAAAAAAACAATCGAGAGCTTGATCGCTGAATCCGGATCCATTGTCTCTAATTTCGATAATCAGTGGTCTTGATTTGACTAATTCAATGACAATGATTCCGGAATTGCCGTGGTCGAGCGCTTCTGATGAATTCTTAATTATATTTGTTAATATTGAAAGCAGATCGCACTCCGGAATTTCTGCGGGGCGGTTAAAAGTATCTAGGTCTGTAGTTTCCAGGCGCACGCTGCAGTTCGAGTAACTCGCTATTTCTGAGATAGCTCGTTGAATGAGAAGTGTAGGCGTTATCACTTCCTTGCCGCGAGTTTGATGCTCGGATATGCAGTTTGACTCGGCTATTGTCGAGTTCACTATTTGGTTCATTCGCTCAATAGTTTGATTCAGTAACTGTTTTATATCATCGCTTAGATGTGCCGCATGGCTAATGGTCTTAAGTACGGCTATAGGAGATTTGAGATCATGCGCCGTTCTGGCGATTGTCCGAATTAGATTTTGATCGGCTCTTCTTTGAGAGGTTTGATCCCAAAATGATTTAAGCATATGTTGTGCGCGATAAAATTCTCGAATCGCCTCGCTCGAGGAAACTTTGAGGTAACGAGGTGGTCCGTTGTGATGTCCGAGCCCTACGATGTTTGTCGCTCGGGAAGAGATATTGCGAATGTCATAGTAATATCCAACAGGAGCGCATAAGGTCTCATCAGCTATCTGTCGTTCTAGGTTTTTAACTGATATTGAAATGTTGGACTTATTCCCTTTTGAGAATTCATTGAACGCTTCTGTTGCGGTCTGACTGATTGATTCAAAAAGTGCAACTGGATGGGTCGGATCTAAAAATTCATAAAATTCTGTGGGGTCGCCGCGATCGCCTCGGATTGCGAGAAAGCTGCAGTCTAAAGATTCGGGTTGTTTTGCATGTACGAGCTTTAATTGTTCATATCCTTCGAACATGTGAAATTCAAAGCACCAGTTGCGAAATATTGGGTGTTTGAAAATATAATTGAGACGATCCGACTGTCGAGAATTGGTAATGCCTATGTTTATTTTGGACTCTACAATGCCGATTTCGTCTCGAAACAGAGCCAAGTAATCGATCGAGCCATGACCTCTATATCCTGGTGGAAGAATGCTTCTGGGTGCGGTCCAGGAAGAGTCAAATGCGCCATCTCGTATTGCTGTATATAGAGTGGAGAGGAAAGTGCGGCGAAGTTTTAATTGTTTAAAAAGTGGGCTTCGGGTGTTGAAAAGAATAAGTCCTAAATTGGCGCGCAGGCTTGGGATCTGGAGAATGTTTCTGGAATGGCTGGGGTTACTCAGTGAGCCAAAAGACAGGAATTCGTCAAGTTCGTTTTGTTCTACTAGGGTTATGTAGTCATTGTTAGGGGTGTTGGTGAAAATCAGTTCCGCAATTGTTGATGACGCTTGATTATGGAGAGCGAATGGCTTGAGGTGTATTGATTCTGGATTCACGGAAGCGACTCTGTATGGCCCAGTCCCAATTGGTGCTTCGGGGGTATTTGCGGATGTTTTGTGAATGCCAAAATCGGATAAACTCAGGAGATGTAGGACGGAATTGAGGTCTGATTTTGAAACGTCTTTTATAATTAATGTGTTTTCATCTAGAGGGGTCTGGTTTTCGATTAGCCAATGTCTTGAGTTTGGAATCGAAGCAAAAAATTTTGAAGCGCTTGCCTTTAGTACTTCGGAAACGTGGGCAGCGGTGACTTTCGTTTCGTCATGAAAATATCGGGTTGGCCAGGAGAAAATTAAAGTGTTGTGCTTTTTTTCGTAAGTGAAATTTGCTAGCGCTGGCTGAATTGCAAGCTCTGGGCCTATCGTTACAAGAGTGTCGTGGATTTGCGCAAAAACTTGTTTTTCAGGCGTTCCGATTACGCCCCTCGGATTCCAGGTTAGCAGCTTGTTTCTGCCGGCAAGTGCGATTCGGTATTGATCTCTTGCATGTTTTTCGGTCATTCGTATTGTCGACTCAGAATGGGGTTCTACAAATTTTAATGAGTTCCTTAGAGTGGCTCTCTCTCTCTCTCTCTCTCTTTCTCTCTCGGGTTTATTCCTGTGGATTCATGAGATGGCGAATTGCTTAAATGTTACTGGCGAGGGCTATTTTTATAAAGCAGTATTGAGTAAATGTGAGCCTACGTTGATCTTTTTTGCAGTATGCAACTTGCCTTCGCATTTTAGTCTAAAATGCCTTACGCTAGGGCTCTGATGAAAACCCACATCCAACTCGCCAACTCCGCCAACCATTCCCTCGTCATTGCCTGCGGCGCGCCCGAGCGCGCGGCGTGGTTCGCCTCGAAGCTCGAAGGGAGCGAAGCGCTCGCCAAGAATCGCGAGTACCATTCCTACCTGGGGCGCCACCGCGGCAAGCCGATCCTCGTGATCTCGCATGGGGTGGGCGCAGCGGGCGCGGGGATCTGCTTTCAGGAGCTGATCGATGCGGGCGCGAAGGCGATCGTCCGGATCGGCACGGCAGGCGGATTCTACTCCGGCGCGAAGATCGGCGACATCGTGGTGCCGAGCGCGGCGGTTCGCAATGACGGGCTGTCCTCGCTCATGATTCCGCCGCAGTATCCGGCCGTCGCGGATCTGAAGCTCGCGGGCACGCTGGTCGAGAGCATCGGCCGGAGCGGGCAGGTGGAGTCCGGGATCATCCTCACGACCGATCTTTTTTATGCGGGCAAGCTTGCGAGCGACTCCGCGCTTTACAAAGAGGCGGGCGTGAAAGGCGTCGAGATGGAATGCTCGGCGCTTTTCGTGATCGCGCAGCTGCGCGGGATCCGTGCCGCCGCCGCGCTGGTGCTCGACGGCAGTCCTCTGGACCCGCACGCCGACAGCTACGACCCGCGACCGGAGCGCCTGGCCCAATCGATGGAGCGATGCTTCGCGGGAGCCGTGGATAGCCTTTTCGCCGTGGGCGAATAACGCGGCTAACGCATTGAATCACGGCCAGCTTCCTGTTTCAAATTCCGGGTATCTTTACTAATCTGGGCGCATGTCCCCGTCAAAGATCGCAGTAGACGAAGCCCTTACCCGTAAAGTCGCCACGCTGGCCCGCCTGGAGCTTTCGGATTCCGAGGTTTCCACCTTCACCGCGCAGCTCGAAAAGATCCTGGGCTACGTCGAGTCCATCCAGGAGCTGGAAGTGCAGGGTGTGGAACCGCTTCTTTCACCACTCGCGGCGAAGACCGCGTTTCGCGAAGACGAGATCCTGCCCGCTCTTGCGGGGCGCGAAGGGCAGCCCAAGGTTCTGGAAGCGGCAGGCGAGATCATCGATGGCGGCTATAAAGTCCCGCCGGTTCTTTGAGGAAGCCCCATGACTCAGACTCTCCGTACCATTCGAGAGGTCCACGACGCTTTCGACCAGAAAAGACTTTCTCCGATGGAGCTGACCCGGGAATATCTCAGGGCCATCGGCGCAAGCCGGCATAACGCGTTTCTGACCGTGTGCGAAGAGCGCGCGCTCGGGCAAGCGAAGGTTGCCGAGGCGCTCCTTGCGCGCGAAGGAAGGGTTCCACGCGAGCGTCTGCCGCTGCTCGGGGTGCCTCTCGCGATCAAGGACAATCTCGTCATCGATTCCATCCGCACGACCTGCGCTTCCAGAATTCTGGAGAACTACGTCCCGCCTTATACCGCCACCTGCGTCGCGCGCCTCGAGGCCGCCGGCGCGGTCACGCTTGGCAAGACCAGCCTCGACGAGTTTGCCATGGGCGGATCGAACGAGAACTCCGCGTTCGGGCCGGTTTTGCATCCGACCCATCCGGATCGCGTCCCGGGCGGCTCGAGCGGGGGCTCGGCCACCGCCGTTGGCGCGGGATTGTGCGTGGCCGCGTTGGGCTCCGATACCGGAGGCTCGATCCGGCTGCCGGCGAGCTACTGCGGCGTCGTGGGCGTGAAGCCGACCTACGGAGGCGTGAGTCGCTACGGGCTGGTCGCTTTTGCCTCGTCGCTCGATCAGGTCGGGCCGATGGCGAATTCCGTCGAAGACGCCGCGCTTCTGCTCGAAGTGATGGGCGGGCATGATCCGCGCGACTCGACTTCGGCAGTGGCCGCCGCAACTCCTGCACGCGACGCGCTCGGGGAGCCGGACTGGCGCGGCCTGCGGATCGGCGTGCCCGAGGAGTTCTTCGTGGAAGGGCTCGCACCGGAGGTCGAGCGCGCCACCCGCGCGGCCTTGAGCTGGTTCGAGAAAGAAGGCGCGAAGCTCGTCCCCGTACGGCTCCCGCACGCGAAACATTCGGTGGCTGTTTACTACCTCATTGCCGTGAGCGAGGCTTCGAGCAATCTTGCGCGGTTCGATGGCGTGCGCTACGGCACGCGTCCCTCGGGCGAAGAGCGCGACCTCGCGGCCTTCTACCGCAAGGCCCGCGCGGGCTTCGGTGCCGAGGTCAAGCGCCGGATCATCCTCGGGACCTTCGCGTTATCCTCAGGGTACGCCGAAGCCTATTATCGGCGCGCCTGCCAGGTGCGCCGGCTCATCAAGGATGATTTCGACCGCGCCTTCGAGAAGGTGGATCTGATCGCGGGCCCCGTCTCGCCGGGCACCGCCTTCAAGCTCGGCGAGAAGCTCACCGACCCGCTTCGCATGTACCTCAATGACATCTTCACGATCCCGGCGAACCTCGCGGGGCTTCCGGCCCTGAGCGTGCCCAACGGAAAGGACGCCCACGGATTGCCGATCGGCTTGCAGCTTCTGGCGCCGCAGTTTGGCGAGGCGCGGCTCCTGGGCGCCGCTCACGCGTTCGAGAAGGGGAGGGCCTGAGGAATGCATCCCGAATTCGAAGCCGTCATCGGCCTGGAAGTGCATGCGCAGCTTTCGACCCAATCCAAGATCTTCTGCGGCTGCCGCGCGCGCCTGGCGGATGGAACGTCCGTGGCCGACGCGGCGGTGAATTCCAACACCTGCCCCGTCTGCGCGGGACACCCAGGGGCGCTTCCGGTGCTCAACCGCCGTGTGGTGGAATACGCCCTCCGCGCGGGGCTCGCGACGAATTGCCGCATTCGCACCACGAACGTCTTCGCGCGGAAGAACTATTTCTATCCCGACCTGCCCAAAGGCTATCAGCTCAGCCAGTACGAGGAGCCGATCTGCGAGGGCGGCTATCTCGACGTGGCGGTCTCCGAAACGGAAACCAAACGCGTGCGCCTCCAGCGCATTCACATGGAAGAGGACGCCGGCAAGAGCGTTCATTTCCCGGGCTACTCGCTGGTGAACCTCAATCGCGCGGGGGTTCCGCTGATCGAGATCGTGAGCGCGCCGGACCTGAGCACTCCGGCCGAGGCCGGAGCCTACCTGCGCTCCTTGCACGCGATCGTGACGGCCCTCGGGATCTGCGACGGGAACATGCAGGAGGGCAACTTCCGCTGTGACGCGAACGTGAGCGTCCGCCCGCGAGGCGCGCGCGAGCTTGGCACGCGCACGGAGATCAAGAACGTCAACTCCTTCCGCTTCGTCGAGAAGGCGATCGAGTACGAGATCGCCCGCCAGATCCAGCTCGTCAAAGGAGGCGGCAAGGTCGTGCAGGAAACGCGGACTTACGACTCCGACCGCAATCTCACGCTCTCGATGCGCTCCAAGGAGGAGGCGGAGGACTATCGCTACTTCCCCGATCCGGATCTCCTGCCGGTGCTGCTCGAGGAGGCATGGATCGAGGAGATCCGACGCGGCCTGCCCGAGCTCCCCGAGCAGAAGAAGGCGCGCTTCATCCGCGATTTCGGAATCGCCCCGGCTGACGCGGCGATTCTGGTCGGTTCGCGCGAGCTCGCGGACTTCTGCGAAGCGACCATCGCGGAACTTTCCAGGAGCGGCATGGAGCCCCGAGCGGCGGGCAAGCCCGCGGCCAACTGGCTGGTCGGTGAGCTTCGGCGCCTGGCCAACGAGCAGGGGCTCGAGGTGAGCCAGAGCTGCCTGACTCCGGGCCATCTGGCCGACGTGGTACGGTTGACGCAAGAGCAGGTCATTTCCGGACAAGGCGCCAAGACAGTGATCGCCGAGGCCTGGCGCACGGGAGAGACGATCGCCTCGATCGTCGACGCGCAGGGCCTCCGGCAGGTGAGCGACACCGGCGCGCTCGTGCCGGCGATCGACAAGGTGATCGCGGCCAATCCGAAACAGGTGGCGGAATTCAAGGCCGGCAAGGAAAAGCTCCTGGGTTTCTTCGTCGGGCAGGTGATGAAGGAAACCGGAGGAAAAGCCAATCCCGCGCTTGTCGGTGATCTCGTCAGAAAGAGACTCAAATGAAGCTCGCGCTCAAGAGAACGCTCCTGGTCCTTTTCACGCTCTTAGGTCTGCTGCTGATGCTGGTCGCGGCTCTTCCTTTCGTGGTGAACGTCGACAAGTATCGGCCGGAGATCGTGCAGGCGGCGAACGAGCGCCTCAACGGGAAGCTCGAGCTCGGTCAGCTCAAGCTGTCGCTCTGGGGACAGCTCCGGATCGAAGTCGGTGGCCTGAGCGTTACGGATCGCGCGGGCGATCAGGTACTCGCGGTCAGGGAGGCATTCTTTCACGTCCCGTTCAAATCGCTCTTCAGCGGAGCGCCTGAGCTGGTGTTCCGGATGCGGAGTCCCAAGGTGAATGTCCTCAAGAACCGCGAAGGCAGGCTGAACGTGGCCGAGCTCGCGAAGCCTTCCGCCGCGGAGGCAGAGGCTCCGGCGGCGCAGGCGCAGCCCCCGGCCGAGGGAAGGCCTCTGAAGCTTCCAGCCATGGCGGCGCGGGCGCGCTTCACGATCGAGTTGCGCGAGGCCCTCGTCACTTACCGCGACGCTCTCAGCGGTTTCGAGACCCAGCTCAAGAATCTCAACGTCATTCTGAAGGACGTTTCCCTCTCGCGCCCGACGGGCATCGAGGCCTGGGCGGAGCTGGATACGCAGGTCGGCAAGAAGCCGGGCGAGGCGCTCACGCTCCGAGGACCGGCACGGATCGCGGGCACGGCCAAGCCAGAGCTCTCGGGGGGAAAGTTCGAGCGTCTTTCGCTTCAGGTCAAGGCGGATCTCGACAAGGTGGAGATCACGCTCCCGGGGCTGTTTCACAAGGAGGGAGGAGCTCCCACGAATGCCGAGGTTTCGGCCTGGGCCGGCGATCGCGAGGCGCGGGTCGAGCGGCTGGTCGCGCGCTTCCTGAACGCGGAAGTCACCGCGAGCGGTACCGTGACCAAGTCGGAGCCAGGGGCCTCGCCGCTCGTGGATTTCAAGATCGCCTCCAACGAAATCGCGCTCAAGCCTTGGTCGGGTTCCGTTCCCATGCTCAAGGCCTATGAGCTGGGCGGCCATGCGAGCTTCAGCGGAACGGCCAAGGGTCCGGCCGAGAAGCTGGGTTACGAAGGAATTCTGAAAGTCGAGGGAGTCAGCTTCAAGGCGCCGCGGCTCAAGGTCGCTCCGGTCGTGAATGTCACGGCCCGCATCGCGACGGATCAGGTCGAGAGCCTCACGGCAAGCATGAAGTCCCCCGGAACCGAGCTGCAGCTGCAGGGCAAGATCGTTTCCTTTTCGAAGCCGCGCGCGACGTTACAACTGACTTCAGGCGGAATCGATCTCGACCAGCTCGTGGAATTCCCCGAGCCGGGCGCCGCCGCAGCGCAAGCCGCTACCGCTCCATCGCCACAGCCGCAGGGCTCGGCGCCTCCCGCGGAGTCCGACCCGGACGCGTTGCTGGAGGCGGTTCGCGGAAACGAGCTGCTGCGCAACCTGACGGCAAACGCGACGCTGAACGTGCGGGCCTTGAAAGCCCAGGGCGTCACCCTGACGGAGCTGGCGGGATTGCTCGGTTTCAAGGATCTCGTGGCCTCGGTCGATTCTCTCACCCTGAAGCTCTGGGGTGGGACGGCCAAGGGCAACGGCTCGGCCGATCTGAAACCCAAGCGCCCGACCTATCGTTTCCAGGCGGAGGTCGCGGGACTGGAGCTTCAGCAGGCGGTGGCTTCGCGGTTCCAGCTTTTCAAGAACACCTTGCTGGGCAAGGCGCAGTTCGGGATTTCTGGCGAAGGCGCGAGCTTCAATCCCCCGCTGGCAAAGGAAGCGCTCAAGGCCAAAGGCAAGTTCAAGGTCGAGAACGCGACGTTCGCCACGATCGATATCGGGCGGATGGCGACCGAGGCCATCAATCAGGGCATCGAGAGAATCAGCGGCCGAGTGCCCCCGCTCAAAGGCAAGAAGCTCCCCGGGCTTCCGGGCGGGCGCTCGGAGTACGAAGCGATCTCCTCGGGCTTCACTTTCGCGGCGGGGCGGTTCTCGGCGCCAGATTTCCAAGCGAAGGCCAAGCCGGGGAAAGGAATCGATCTCAAGGGAAACATCGCGATCGGCCTCAAGGACAAGTCGCTCGATACGAACTGGGAGATCATCGATACCCATAATTTGACCAAGGCGCGGGATCTTTCGGTCGCGGTCCCGGGGGTTGGGGACGTTCAGCACATTCTGGCCGAGGGAAACGCTCCGGTACGTTTCCCGGTTCACGCCGGTTGCACCTTGAGCGCACCCTGCTATTCTTACACGCAAGTGCCGGAGTTCCTGGCCAAGGTCGCGCTCGCGAATCTGAGCCGGAGCGCCCGGGGCAAGGCTCAGGAGAAGCTGCAGCAAGAGATTCGGAAGAAAGCGGAGTCGATCGTGCCCAAGGTGCCGAAAGAGAAGATCGAAGACATCCGTAAAAAGATTTTCGGCCGCTGAGGCCGACATCGAGCTCGAGGAGATTCTGATGAAAGTGGCAAACGGAAAAATTTCATTGATGATCGTCCTGTGCGCGCTGGTCGGGGCATTCGCTACCGGTTGCGCCACCGAAAAGGCCAAGAACAAGGCGAAAGAAGCCGCCGCCCGCTACTGGCAGGACAAGGCATATCCCGGGAAGTCCTTCGACGTCCAGGTGACCGAGGCCGAGGCCGCCGACGGCGGCTTCCGCGTAAAAGGGATCGTCGATGGAGAGACCCGCGTGGGCTTCTTCAATCCGGATACGGAGAATTTCTCCGAAGGGTACTACTCGCTTTCGCACGAGCGCGGTCGCAAGATCGCGGAGCTCGAGCAGGAAGCCAGGTACTGGAAGGAAAAGGCCGAGGCCCTCGAGAAGGAAAACTACAAGCTCAAGGTCAAGCTCGGCGTGGATGAAAAGAAACAATGATCCGCTCGTCGATCGATCTGGGTACCAATACCTGCCTGCTGCTGATCGCGGAGACCGATTCCGCGAGAGCGCTTCGGATCGTGAGCGATCACTCGACCGTGGTGAGACTGGGGCAGGGCGTCGATGATCGGCGCGAGCTGCATCCGGAGGCGATCGCTCGGACGCTGGCGTGCCTGGCGGATTATGCCGCGAAGGTGAGCCAGGCGGGCGCGCGACCGGAGGAAACCGTCTGCGTGGCCACGAGCCAGGCGCGCGATGCGCGCAATGGTGGCGAGTTTTTCGCGCGCGTGGAAAAAGAGACAGGCTTCCGCTTTCGCGTCCTTTCGGGCGACGAGGAGGCTCGGATGACTTTCCTGGGCGGCCTGCTGCCCGGGATGGATCCCGAGAGCTCAGCGGTGATCGATATCGGCGGAGGCAGTACCGAAATCATCGGGAGTCGCGGAGGTCAGAGCGTGGATCTCGGCTGCGTGCGTTTCACCGAGCGCTATCTCAAGAGCGATCCAGTCACCGATTCCGAGTTCTGGGACTGTCAGGAGGCGATCGACGCGCTCCTGGAGCCGCTCCGCGCCTGGCGAGACGCCCAGCCGCGGGAGCCGCGGCTCGTGGCGGTCGCTGGCACGGCGACGACGCTCGCGGCTTGGCACCTGGGCCTGCCGCGCTTTGACGCCGCACGGATCGACGGACTCACGCTCTCGCGCGGGGATGTCCATCGCATGGTCGAGGAGCTCAAGTGGCGCGACCACGACGAGCGCTGCGCGCTTCCCGGAGTTGAGAAGGGGCGAGCCGACGTGCTGCTCGCCGGCGCGATGATTCTTTGGCGCGCCATGGAGCTGCTTTCCTTCCCCGAGTGCCGGGTGAGCACGCGGGGGCTCCGGTTCGGAGCCCTGCTGTGAGCGAAGGCGAGGCACCGAGGCCCTCCCTGATCGCGAATTACTCGGATCTTTTCGACCGGATGCCCGATCCCGGTTTTCTCGTGGACGCCGAGACCTACGAGGTCATCGACGTGAATCCCGCCGCGGAGCTCACGCTGGGGCTTTCCATGGAAAAGGCTTTGGGTGCCCAGCTGAGCGACTTCCTGCTGGAAAGCGATCGTGAGGGGTTCGCCAAGGCGCTCCGGATGAGCAAGCGTCGCTACTATCTGCGCAAGTTCGGCGTGAGCTGGGTCGGAAGCGGCGAGCGGCGGATTTCGCTCGAGATCGTCGCTTGCGTGCTGGAGCTGGCGGGAGGTCGCAAAGCGCTGCAGCTGATCTGCCGCGATGTCACGGCGGAGCGCGAAGCGCGCGCCAATGAGGAACGCTACCTCCGGGAGCTGATCGTCTTGAACTCGAAGCTCGAGGCGCTCTCGACCCAGGACGAGATGACCCAACTCGCGAATTACCGCTTTTTCAAGCAGGAGCTGCACGAGGAGCATGAACGCGCCGAGCGCTACGGCCAGCCTTACTCGATCGTCTTCTGCGATCTGGATCACTTCAAGCGCTACAACGATCAGAACGGTCATCCCGCCGGCGACGAGCTCTTGCGTTCCTTCGCCGCGATCCTCAAGAGCGAATGCCGCAATCTCGATCTCGCCGCGCGTTACGGGGGCGAGGAGTTCGTCGTGCTCTGCCGCTCGACTCCGGGCGAAGGCGCCCTGGTGCTCGCGGAGCGGATCCGGGCGAAGGTGGCGGCCTATCCCTTCGCGTTCGCCGACAAGCAGCCCTTGGGCTTCGTTTCAGTGAGCATCGGCGTTGCGGAATACGGAGGAGGGGCGCTACGCGAGGAGGACATCCTCAAGGCCGCCGACGAGGCGCTCTACCGCTCCAAGGAGGGGGGCCGCAATCGCGTGACCCGGGCCCCCGGCCCGCCCGCGGCGGATTGTAAATGATTTTTACACCCGTCAACTTCGACGGCGGGCTTCGGTCCCGCGCTGGGTTGGCTTGGGCTTTTAGCGGATTAGGGCCTCAGAAATAGCGCGGCATCCGGCTTGCTTTAACTCAAGGTAAGCAAAGTTTTAGAAAGAAGGAGTGAGCCATGAAAGCTTTATCGCGAGCTTTTTCCATTCTGGGTCTGCTGTCCCTCAGCGTGGCCTACGCGCCTCAGGCCGGCGCGGGCAGCCCCGAGCGCGAGCTTGCGCGCGGCCCCGCCGTGACCGAGCTCGTCCTGCTGGAGAAGGTTTTGGAGCTCGCCGAGAGCTCGATTCCCGACGGCCGCGTGAAGCTGGCGGCGGACGGAGTGGGCCACGACAAGGCGATTTATGAAGGCGAGCTCAAGCTCGTGCGGGCGGAGGACAGCGGACGGATTCCCGCGCCCGGCGAAATTCATCCTTCGACGGTCACCGGACAGGCCTATTAAGGAAAGTCAGAGGCCGAGCTCGGCCAGATCGTTCCGTAGCGTCTTGGCGAGCTGAACGTCCCGGGCCGCCAAGCGGCGCAGGAGCGACTCGCGGAACGCGGGGTCCGCGATCCTGAGCATCTCGAGCACCTGCTGGAACCCATGGATTGCCACCGCGTCCGGCGCGGCGCCGGGGGCTTCCTTGTTGGCTTGAGAGGCGGACGTGTTCTTGTTCAGCATGGCGATTCCCTTTCCCTAGGTACCTTGCGAGCGGAGCTCGCGTTCGGCTTTCCTGGCCGATTTCCGGGCCTGATCGTGGAGCGACTCCGCGGTGGCCTGGTGCTGTTTCCGCAGCGTTTCGAGCTGCGCTTCGGATTGCTTCTTGTATTCGGCGATCCGGTTCTGGTTGGCGGACTTGAGCTTGGATACCTGGGCCTCGCCGTTGCGCTTCTCTTCCTCGACGCGCTCGTCGTTCTGCAGGCGAACCCGGTGCAGGCGATCCTCGAGCGTCTCGGCCTCGCGCGAAATCTGGACGTCGTAGGCTTCCTTGAGCTCGTCCAGCTGCGCGGCCTGCTGCTCGAGTGTCCGCTGGAGATCCTCCGAGTGCTTCTGCTCGAGCTCGCGGATCTCCATCTGGTTGCGTTGTTCGAGCTGGGTTCTGTAGTTCCGGAGTCGGAGTTCCTCCGAAGCGGTGCTCCTGATATCGGCCGGCATTCCTTTGCCACTCCTTTTTTGATTATGACGGCTTCAGGGCCGCAAAACCAAGAGGCAGATTTTGCAGCGTCAACGGCGGGCCGTTGACGTTTCGGCCGAAAATGTTAACTTTTATGAAGATGCCAAAATCAGAAGCACTCGAAATCAAGCTCTTGGGACAGCGCATTGCGCTTAAGGCGACTCAAACGGACCCTGTACGGACCCGGGAAGTGGTGGAATTCGTCAGCGCCAAGCTGCGGAAGGCGGAAAAGCGGGCCCCCAAAGGCCTCGTCTCCCCTCATCAAGTGGCGCTACTGGCGCTGCTGGAGCTGGCCGATGAGTATCTCGAAGCCAGGGAGAAGACCTCCGTCTTCAAGGAAGAGATCGAAAGACGTTCGAGCCGGCTTTTGAGCATCATCGAGTCCGAGCTGGGTGGATGAGTTCCGAGGCGGCGGCGGCCCTGAGGCGGGAGGCGCTGGCTCGCCGGCGGGCGCAGCCGAGGAGCGAGGCTGAGACGCTGGGCGGGCACATCTCGGCGAGAGTGATGGGCGCTTTTGCAGGGCTCGGCATCGAGCGGCTGCTCTCAGGCGCCCGGATCGGCTTTTTCCGGCCGCTCCCCGAGGAGCCCGCATTGGCGACTCTCGAGGCATGGCTGCGTTCGCGAGGGAGCGTGCTTTTTTTTCCCCGCGTAAAAGGGAAGGATCTGGAATTCGCCGAAGGGGTGCCGCATCTGCCCTGGAGCTCCGGACCATTCGGCATCGAGGAGCCGCCCTCATCCCTTCCGGCCCAGGATCCGGCGCAGCTCGATCTGCTCTTTGTTCCCGGCGTCGTCTTTGGTATGCAGGGCGAGCGGATCGGGATGGGCGCAGGTTATTATGACCGTTTTCTCCCCCGGGCCGCGCGGGCGCTGCGGGTGGCGGCTGCCTTCGATTTTCAATTGGTACCGCGGCTGGCTCAGGAGCCCTGGGATCAGCCGGTGGATTGGATCCTGACCGAGCGCCGCGAGGCGCGGACCCCGCGGCTCGACAGGTGGCTCGCTGGAAAGGCGCTTCGGCACCCCTCATGAAAGTTCTTTTTTTCGGAGATGTATTCGGCCGTCCGGGCCGCGAAGCGGTCAAAGAGGCGATCGCCCGCCTGGTTCCGGCGCATCAGGTCGATTTCGTCATTATCAACGGAGAAAACGCCAGCCATGGCCATGGCATCCTGCCCGAGATGGCCCAGGAGTTCCTCGATAACGGCGTGGACGTCATCACGACGGGAAACCATGCATGGGATCAGCGCCAGATCATCCCGTTCATGGGGAGTACCACGCGCGTCCTCCGGCCGGCGAACTATCCCGACCACCCCGTTCACACGGTCCCGGGCCGGGGCGTGACGGTGGTCGAGTCGCGACGCAGCCCGGGCCAGCGCCTCGGCGTGATTCAGGTCATGGGCCGCGTTTTCATGGATGCGCTTGATTGCCCGTTTCGCGTCGCCGAGCGCGAGGCCGATCGCCTCTCGGGACTCGGGGTCGAATCGATCATCGTCGACTTCCACGGAGAGGCGACCTCCGAAAAACAGGCCTTCGCGTTTTACATGGACGGCAAGGTCAGCGCCGTGATCGGAACGCATTCGCACGTGCAGACCGCGGACGAGCGAATTCTCCCGGGCGGAACGGCGGCGATCACGGACGTTGGCATGTGCGGCTGCTTCGACTCGGTGATCGGCGTGAAGAAAGAGATCTCGATCCAGAAGTTCCTGACCAAGCGTCCCGTGAAATTCGAGCCGGCCGAGGGTTCGGGGGGTTACTCCGCGGTGCTGATCGAGATCGACGGGAGCACGGGGCGCGCCCGGACGATCACGCGGCTGCGCGAAACCTGAAAGGACATGCGGATGCAGACCGGCCAAGGGCGAATTTCCGATTACCGTGATCTCCTGGACTTCATCCGGCGCGACGTGCAGGGGGAGAGGAGGTTGATGAGCCGGAGGATGTTCAACGTTTTCCTCTGGTGCTTCATCATTCCGGCGGCCATTTCGGTGCTGCTCCTGCTTCTGATCACGCTCGGAGTTCTGCCGCGGCACCTGGGGCGCTACATCGAGTGGCTGGTGCTGTTCTTCCCGATCCTTTACGCGATCTACGTCATCGCTTCGGAAGTCCTGAGCGGAATGCCCTCGGCTTTCCGTTGGGGCGGGATCGCCAACATGCTCAAGCAGTCGCTGCAGGATGCCGAATGGCGCGAACGGGTCGTGGGCGAGATGAAGGCGCAGGTGCACGCCGACGTGAGGGGCTGGCGCTGGATCGTCGCCAACTTCCAGGTCGATCTCGACCGCATCCATCATCGCGCGCGCTATCTCACGGCGCTCGCGGGGGCGGTTTTCTTCCTGCTCATGCAGGGACTTGACTCGGTGGTTCCCGAGCAGGGAGCCGGCTATCATCAGACGCTGCAGGGCTGGTTCGAGTCCTCGATGAGCAATCTGGCGCAGTTCGTGGGCCTCGGTCTTTTCCTCGTGCTCTTTTATCTATCGGCGAATCAAACCCACGTTTCGCTCGCGCGCTACCTGAGTTGCGCCCAGCTGATCCTTCAGGAGCTGGAGCAGGGCCGGGAGAACGAAAAGAAATGATCAGTCGTGGGAGTGCTTGCTCCCGCAGCCGCCTTTTCCGCCACAGCCGCCTTTGCCGTTGCAGCCACCGCCGCCCTGGCCGTGTCCGCCACACCCGCCATGCGAATGCCCATGCTCCTGGCCAGGGTCGTCCCCATGTTCATGGTCGTGCTCATGGCCTCCGCATCCGCCACAGCCGCCCCCGCCACAGGCGTTGGTCTTCTCGAACTTCCAGGGACGCTGGACCTTGCCCAGGATCTCGAGCGCTTCCTGGAGCGTAGGGAAACGCTGATAGGCGAGATACTCGCCCGTTTGGTGGTTCAGGACGAAGGCGGCGAATTCACCCGGAAAATCCGGATGCGCCGTCACGCCGCCCATCAGCTCCTCGTCGACCAGGAATCCTTCGGTGTAGTTCTCGGTAGTCAGCTCCATAACTCATGGCTAGCAGAAAAATCCGGCCCTGGCCAGCCAGGGAGGTTGCGATTCTCCTTTCTTTACCGTAAGAAAGGCTTCCGATACACTGTCGGTATAGGTGGGGCCGTAGCTCAACTGGTAGAGCGGTAGCTTTGCAAGCTACAGGTCGTCGGTTCGATCCCGATCGGCTCCACCATTTTGTAAAGTCTTCGAACCAACATTCAAAAAAAAAGAGCCTGACTCCTCGATAGGGAGCCGGGCTTTTTTTCCGACCTCCAGCACCTCGACAACAGGGCTTCCATATCGAGGCACCGCCGGAAAGGCTCTTCCCCATTACGAGGGGCATGTCGATTTTGCATCGAATCAATTACTGATCGCAAATACTCCATCCCACCCACACAGCGCAATCACTCTGAGTCGGTAGTTCTT
>JAMPXJ010000013.1 GCA_023701205.1 Oligoflexia bacterium | reverse complement strand
TCCCATCTCGAACTCAGAAGTTAAGCCCGCCCACGGCGAATCTAGTACCGAGGTAGCTCGGCGCTAAAATAGCTCGATGCCCCCATTTTAAATTTCATATCACTTATCCGGCCTCTCCCTTCTTTTGAGGGGAGAGGCCGGTGTGTTTTCAACGAGCTATCTGACTTGAGCTCCTTCGCTCTGTGTGATGAGATCGCAGGTGAACTTACATGCAAACGTCACGGGCAGTGTCCTCGAAAAAACGGCTGATCCTACGGCTGAGCAGCTTGGGGGACGTGATCATGGCCTCTGCGGCATTGAATGCCCCCTTGAGTCGAGACGGCGTGGATTGGGTGGTCGCGCGGGAGTTTGCACCCGTTTTGCGGGGCCATCCCGCGATACGCAAACTGTGGGAATTCGATCGCAGAGAGGGCCTTCGGGGCTGGCTGCGGCTCTGTCGGGAGCTGCGAAACCAGAATTATGACGAGATTCATGACCTCCATCGCACCCTGCGGACCAGGTTGGCTTGGATATTTCTGAGTTTAGCTTCTATTTTTTCCGAGCGGCCCAGGTGGAAAACTTTTCCCAAGGATCGCTGGAAGATGCAGGGCTATTTCATCTTCAAGCGGTTTTGGCCGAAGGCCTTGCGTCCGGTGCTTTTCGTTGAGAGATTCGCTCGTGAGTTGGGCGGGAGCGGGCATGAGCGGCCGGATCTCAAGCATCTACTGCATCTGGAAGATGCGAGATTGCCGGCGGAATTTCAGGCTCTGCTGGACTCAGGAAGGCCTTATTACTGCGTGATGCCCAGTTCACATTGGCCCGGTAAGCGATGGAATGCGAGCGCCTATGCCGAGCTCCTGCTTCGTATCCCTGGATTTCCGGTAGTACTGGGCACCTTAAAGGATCATGAAAGTCTCCTTCTCGTGCAGGAGCTTTCCAAGAATGGGAGAGAGCATCTTTCCGGAATCAACCTGCTGCAGCTGCCACAGACTGCGCGAATTCTCGCGAGGTCCAAGGCATATCTCGGAAGTGATACGGGGCTCGCGCACCTTGCCGAAGCCGTAGGCATCCCAGCGCTCGTTATCCTGGGGCCAACAGTTTCCGACCTGGGATTCGGTCCTTGGAGGCCGGAGAGCCGAAGCGTGGGGCTCGCCCTGGGTTGCAGACCTTGCAGCAAGGATGGGCGCGCGTGTTTTCGGGTCATTCGTCGGCATGCGTGTTTGAAAGAATTGAGGCCGGAGCTGGCTGAGACTGTGTTTTCGAAGATATTGGAAGACAAAGAGGATTCGCGATGAATGCCTCGACAGGCTCGCTGCGGCTTGCAGCTTACCGGTTTTTCATGAGGACGGTGGGTCCGCTGGTGCTTCGGAGCTTTTTTTCCAGGGCCAGGCACGAGGAAGGCCGGCAACATCGGTTGCATGCCCAAGAGGCGTTCGCGCGAGCAAAGGATGGCAGAGACTGTGCATGGTTTCATGCGGCGAGCGTTGGAGAGCTCGAGTCGCTTTGGCCCGTGATACTCGACTGGCTTCGATTTTCATCGAATCGGGAGGTCGTGGTTACGATCTTCAGTGAGTCGGCCAGGCTTTCATTGGAAAAGCTGCGAGCGGCGATCGAGGGGGTTTCCCCGGGACGCGGGCGCTTTCTGGGCTATGCTCCCTGGGAGGGCAGTTGGGAGTGCGAGTTACGTGGTCTCCGGCCCCGCATATTCGTCACGGCGAAGTATGAGGCATGGCCGGATCTTTGGGCGTCGTTGGCTCGCGTCGGAATACCGCTTGCGATCGTGGGGGCGCGGCCCAGGAGATCGCTCATGAAATGCGCTTCGTTCGTTCGCGCGTTGGGGTTGGAGCTTCCAGAGCTGCGACTGCTTGCGGCTACAGCCCGGGATGTGGTCGACTTGGAACGAGCGTTTCCGGGGGCTCAGATCCGTCTTACGGGTGAACCCCGATGGGATCAGGTGAAAGCGCGGGCCGATCGAGGCAGCGCGAGAGCACGGGAGCTGACTGAGCTGTTCAGGGAGCTTCCCCGGCCGTGGGGAATCCTCGCACAGGTCTGGCCTTCCGATTTGGCGGTTTGGGAGCCCTGCCTTTCCTCGGTCGAAGGTACGGTTTGGATCGTGCCTCACCGGGTCGACCGATCAAGCGTTGAGGAGATCGAAGGATTCCTTCTCAGGAACTCCATCGGGGTGCTGCGCACTTCGCGTGCGAGCCGGGATGCGTCCGGTGCGCGCGTCCGATTTCTGCTGGTCGATGAGATGGGCTTTCTCTTGGAACTCTATTCCCAAGCGGACTGGGCTTTCGTGGGCGGCGGTTTCGGCAAGGTGTCGATGCATAGCACGATCGAGCCCGCGATCCATGGGCTGCCAATCTCGGTTGGCCCTCGAGGGCGGGAAAAATTTCCCGAGATCGAGGATCTGCTAGAAACCGGAGAGCTCAAGATCGTGGACTCTCGCGAGGAGCTGACGGAATGGCTCCGCGTCTTCGCAACGTCGAACACGCGGGAGAGCGTGATGGAGCGCCGGGCCGCCTGGAAGGCGCAAAACCAGCATCATCTGGGGGCAAGCCGAAGGGTGCTCGAGGCATTGGGCTGAATTGTGCCGGGCCAGGGGGCATGTTACTCTGGTGGGCAGCCAGGAGAAGATAGGATGACCAATTTCACGCAGATCGAGTCGGTGATCCGGCTCAGGATGAGCGCCCACGATGGGCATTACGCCGGGGGTCTGGTCGACGGCGCCCGGATGCTTCAGCTTTTCGGAGATGTAGCGACCGAACTTCTTATCAGACTGGATGGAGATGAAGGTCTGTTTCGCGCTTGTGAGAACGTGGAGTTCCTGGCACCGGTTTTCGTCGGGGATTACATCGAGGCGGTAGGCAAGGTCACGCGGGTGGGACGGACCTCCCGGACCATGGAGTTCGAAGCCAGGAAGGTGATCCGGCCGCTTCCCGTAGAGAAGGGCGGAAAAGCGGTTTCCTCCGCCGAGGTGCTTGAGCAGCCGATCGTGGTCTGCCGAGCCCGCGGTACCTGCGTTACACCGCTTGAACTGCAGAAAAACAAGGCCTGACCCAAGGTGCCGGCGAGAACCGACCTTAAACTTAGGGATCAGTACGATTGGGTGGTCCTTGGAGATCATCCGGGAGCGCTGCTGAGCGCGGCGTTGGCGGCACGGCTGGGATTGTCCGTGCTCGTGTTACCGATGGGACCGGGCCTTGGGGCCGTCGTGACCAAGTCGGGGCATTGTTTGGATCCGGAGACGAATTTCCTCCTGGGGCTTGGCCGGTCCGAGGATCATCCCGGTTTAGTTTCCGAATGCCTGCATCGGCTGGGCGTGCTGCACTCTGAAGCGGATGCGGTTCTCGAGGGAGAGGCGGCGTTTCCGGAGATCGTGACGCCGCGGCACCGGCTGGCTCTCAGGGATCATGAGGAACGGTTGAAGCACGAGCTGCGGCGCGAACTGGGCACCGATGGGCTCAAGGCGATCGCGTTGCTTGAGGCGCTGGAGGCGAGCCGGCCGGAATACGAGCGTTTCTGGCTTGAGCTGCCCGCTCGCCTGACTCTCGCGGCGGGAACTTCGAAGACGCGTATCTCGTCGTTGAATTTGGTGGAATTGCGGAAGCGGTTGGGGCGAGGCGGGCTTTCCGAGGCCGCGCGCCGCTGGAGCCGGGCGCAGGAAGTCTCGAGCTTCCTGCTCGAGAAGCGCCATCCGGAGCTCGAGGAAATCTTCACGGGCTTGTGGCATTCGATGAATACCGGATGCCAAGCTCTTCCGAACGCCTTCGCACTGACGGAAGCGATGCAGATGCTTTCGCTGGCATTTACCGGCGGGGCTTTCCGCGGAGGGATGAGCGCTTATCGGGAATTCGTGCTGCGCCTGGCGAGAAGACATGGCGCTTTCATTCCTCCGAAAGCGGAATGCCGTCGGATCTTCATCGAAAGAGGACGTCTGGCGGGCGTACAGATCGCGCAACGAGGCAACATGATCACCGTGGCGGGAGGGGCCCTGGGCTGCGCCTTCGATCAGGCGAAAAGCCTCATGACCCGGAGTGGTCGATCGTGGAGCGGTTCCGCGCAGAAGACCCCGAAACCGATCGGCTGGAAGTTCACGCTATCGCTCACGGTCGGCGAAGAGGCAATTCCAAATGGAATGGCAAACCGGGTTCTCTGGCAGGAAAAAGGCGCTCCTCCCCTTGAAATCGAATGGGTCAAGCCCGCCGACTACGGCTTCCGCGAGGCTGAGCGCAGGCTGGTATTCGTCAGGACCCTATTGCCGTTCACGCAAGAGAGCCTGTCTCCGGAATATCAGGTAATGGCGGCGGCGAGGATGTTGAGGCAGCTCACCGAGCTGATGCCGTTCCTGGAGTACCACATCTTGAGGATTTTCCCGGATTTCCGCGCGGTGCCCGGGAGCCCGGAGATACCCGCAGGTGAGGCGCTCAGCGATCTTTACGGCTTTTCGGTACCGCAGATGATCCCCGAGAATCTGCGATGCTACGAAGGACGAGGGATGGGATCGCGTTCGGATGTGGAGGGACTTTTCGTCGTTTCGGGCGAAGCGTATCCTGAGCTCGGAAGCCTGGGAGGTACCGTCGCCGCGCTCGAGGCTGTGGCTTGGATCGCTCATCGCTCCGGTTTGCCGGGGCCCTTGGCTTGAGGCCCGCGGAATGAGGGTCGTACTGTTTCATCCTACCGAGCTTCCGCCGCGCGATTACGGCGGCGTGGAACGTGTCGTGCTCTGGCTCGCCCGCGGGCTCGTGGAGCGCGGACACGAGGTCTGGGTCGGGGCATTGCCGGGAAGCCGCCTCCCGGAGGGAGCTCGACTTCTGGAGATTCCGGAAAATGATCGTTCGGCATTGAGCCTGGCCCCGCGTCTGCCCGAGGGAACTGACGTGGTGCATTTCATGGCTCCTCCTGAACCCGGAGCTTGGGAACAGCTGCCTTGCGCAGGGTTGCTGACGGTGCATGGAAACGGCAGACCTGGTGAGGCATACCCGCTCAATTCGGTGTTCCTGAGTGCGGATCATGCCCGGCGGCATGGCGGGAACGTTTTCGTTTACAACGGCATCGATCCTTCGGAATACCGTTTCGCTCCGAAGGAGAAGGAAGACTGGTTCCTTTTTCTCTCGAAAACCAGCTGGAGCGTAAAGAATCTGGCCGGCGCGATGAGGCTTTGCGCGGAGGCGGAGGTGCCCCTTAGAATCGCGGGAGGAAGCCGCCCGGTTCTGCGAAGACTTCAAGCATTCCTGCGCCCTCAAATGAGATGGATGGGCCCGGTAGCGGGAGAGGCGAAGGCCGAACTGCTGGCGAGGGCGCGGGCACTGCTTTTTCCGGTGCTCTGGCCCGAGCCTTTCGGGCTCGTGGTGGTTGAAGCACTGATTTCGGGCACGCCTGTACTTGCAAGCCGCAAGGGAAGCCTGCCCGAGCTGGTTCCCGCCGATGTCGGTGTCACGCTTCCCGTGCCGGAGAAGGGGCGCGACAAGGAGTGGCAGGCGATCCTGGTTTCGGAGATGCTGGGAATCGAACCTGAGCGTTGCAGGGAATGGGCGCTTTCGAAGTTTCACTACGCGCGGATGGCGGAGGCATATGAAGGGCTCTATCGGGATGTATCCGGTGGGAAGACGCTTCATCTTTCACCTCCGCTGGTCCACGACGACTGGAGGCAGCAATGATCAACCGGTATACGCGGCCCGAAATGGGGATGATCTGGGAAGATCGCAATCGCTATCGGAACTGGCTGAAGGTGGAGCTTGCGGCTTGCGAGGAGATGGCCCGGCGGAAGCTCATTCCACGCGGGGAATGGACGGAGCTTCGGAAGCGGGCCGCCCAGCTGCTGAAAAAAGGCGGCGTCGATCCCGCGAGGATCGATCATTATGAGGCGATCACACGCCATGACATGATCGCTTTCACGAGCGCGCTGGCCGAAAGCATCGGGCCGGCGTCGCGTTACGTGCATTTCGGCCTGACGTCCTCTGATGTGGTGGACACGGCGCTCTCGCTCCAGACGCTGGAGGCAGGTGCGTTGCTGAGAAAGGATATCGAAGTCCTGCTCGCGACGCTCAGGAGGCTCGCGCTCCGTTACAAGAAATTGCCCACGATCGGGCGGTCGCACGGGATCTTCGCCGAGCCGACGAGCTTCGGTCTGAAGTTCCTGGGCTGGTATTGCGAATGGCGGCGAAATCTCGAGCGTCTGGATCGCGCGCTCGAGGGCATTCGCGTCGGCAAGCTCTCGGGCGCCGTCGGAGTGAGCCCGCACTGGGGTACGGACTTCGAGGAACGCGTTTTGGCGCGCCTGGGACTGCGAAGCGAGACGGTAAGCACCCAGGTCGTTCCGCGCGATCGCCACGCGGAGGTGATGCTCGTGCTCGCCCTTTGCGGATCTTCCATCGAACGCATCGCCGTCGAGCTCAGGCACCTTCAGCGCACCGAAGTGGGAGAGGTGCTCGAGAGCTTCCATAAAGGCCAGAAGGGCTCGAGCGCGATGCCGCACAAACGCAATCCGATCTCCTCGGAGAACCTGACCGGTTGCGCCCGCCTTCTGCGCGCGTATGCCCAACCATCGTTGGAGAACGTGGCGCTCTGGCATGAGCGCGACATCAGTCACTCGTCCGTTGAGCGCATCTCATTTCCTGACAGCATGATCCTGCTCGATTACGCGCTGAATCGGCTGAGCCGAGTGCTGGAAAATCTCGACGTCCGGACGGACCGGGTCCGCGAGAATCTCCAGAAAGCGGGATCCACGGTGTTTTCGGGGCACTTTCTGCTGGCGTTGGTCGGGGAGGGCGCGACACGCGAGCAGGCATACATATGGGTGCAGGAGTGCGCTTTGGGAGGTCTCGAGGGGAAAGGTGATTTCCTGGAGCTCATGGCGGAGCACCCGGAGATCAAAAAGCGACTCAAGCCAGGCCGTATCCGGGAGCTGGGTTCACTCAAGCATCAGCTCCGGGCCGTTCCCCAAATATATCGCCGGGCGCTGAAACGCGGCAAGCGGTGATCGCGTGAGAAATAGGAGTGGCCAGGCAACGGTCGAATACATTCTGATGCTGATGGTGGGGATTTCCGCAGCCTTGATCGTCCTGCGTGGTCTCATATTGCCCTTGGGCCAGGATCTTTCAAGGAAGGTCGCCGATGGGGTGCAAAAGGCGTTTTCGAGAAATCTTTACAGCTTTCCGATCCGTCGCTGAGTTGCTTGAAGGGGGATCAGACGGGCTGGTGAGTAAAGGGGGGTTGGGGGTAGGGGGATACGAACTCACCAGCCCGTCTGATGCATAACGTTAAAGCAAGCGCTATGCCGTACTGTTTTGGTCGAAATCATGGCGGTTTCTCAGGCTCGGGTAAAGTCCGGGTGTATCTAAAATAGACAATATATGTCAGGTAATAGGCATGCTTTACACAGCGGAAGCGTTTAAAACAGACTGAAAGAACTATGTTTTTCATGGCGCTGTCGAAATTTTAGGCAGCGGCAGGTAAATTTTTCAGGCACCTCTCTTCTATTAAATTATCGCGGAAAATATGATTGTTACTGCAAATTCAATAACATGCAGTTTTTTATTTTCCGAAGAGCTTCCAGTGCGAGAAGGTGTCGAATTGGCTGCTCTCTAGGCTCTCTCGAATGTGCGCCTGAGTTGCGTTTTATCTAACTCCTTGAAATTATGCGGACTGAAAGACTCAGGGAATGTGCGTCATTTCGGCACAGGTATTGCTTATCGGCCAAGCTGTCTCACTGTAAAAAAGTTTAGTCAGGACGTGAAAGCGGACTCGGTTCGTGCCGTCCGTGGAAACAGGACACCGGAAAAGAGGAGTTAAAATAATGAGTACCAACCAAAGAGCCAGATCAGGAATTTCCTTCGGAGCTGGCCTCCTGGCGGCCGGGGCGGCAGTCGCGGTTACGATGGCCTTCTTACCCGATGCCAGCGCGGGACTCGAGTTTCCAGCAGAGACGTCCGAGTCGGCTGTCGAGGCAGCTCCCGCTGCAGGGGCACAAACGCCGATGACGACGCCTCAGCAGATCGTGGTCACGCAGCCCGCCCCTCAGATGGTCGTGGCTCAACCGGTACCACAACAGTACATCGTGACCCAACCGGTCTATCCGCAGCAGGCCGCTGCTCCTCAGGTGATTCAGGCACAGCAGCCGGTTTATCAGCCCCAGGTGATCCAGCAGCAGCCAGCGCCGCAAGTCCAGGTCGGGCCGGCGCAGCTTTACGATCCGGCGCTCGATCCGGCGGCGAAGAAATCCGAAGTCATGCGCCGTCAGCGCGAGAACGCCGAGCGCAGCAACGAGGATCTTCTGCAGGAGCGGCTCGAGCAGCTGCGTCTTCGCGATGAGCAGCGCCGTCTGGATCAGCTTTTCCAGGGCGCGCAGGCGCCGACCGGCGCTCCGAGTGCCGCTCCCTTTTCGGAGCAGGTCGTGGTCGCTCCCGTGACGGAGCGCCCGGGACAGCCAGCTCCGACCGGGACCCCGATCGGCGGGACCTCCTTGGTCAACGTTCAGGGCGCGGTCGGCATGGAGGTCGATGAGGAGGAAAACACCGATATCAGCATTCAACCTCGCGCGGGCTTCAGTGAGATGAGCGGCAACGTCGGCTACGAAGTCCGGCCGCGCATCTCGGGCGGGATCGGCCTGGGTGTCGCCACCTCCGATAACGTCAGCTTCGAGCTCGGTTACACTTATACGGAATACGGCGTGGCTCTGGCGAGCTCCAACCCGTATGTTCAATGGGCGCAAGGTTACAATTACACCTCAACGCTCGAAAGCCAGGCCATGAAACAGAACATCTTCGAGGCCGGCATGAAGCTCCACTTCCTTGGAGCGCGGGCCCGCCTGCGGCCGTTCATCGGCGGCGGCGGAGCTTATTCGCTCAGCTTCATCAACTATGATCAGAGCGCCCTGACCAAGCTCAACCAGATGCCGGGCGCTCAGGGGATGACCTCGGATTACGAGCTTTCGTCGTACCTGGGGTATATTTCCACCGGCGTCGATCTTCGGGTGAACAAGAGCATCTCCGTCGGGATCGTCATGAAGTATTACAACGTGCTTTCGTCTCGGGAACGCAGCTCGATCAATAACGCGGCCCTTTACGGGGCGTATCCGGGTTATTATAACTCAGTGTCCTATGCCGGGGTCGCCGAGGCCGAAAAGCAGTTCGTGGCGGGCTCCCTGGCCAAGGTGAATTTCTACTCGATCATGGCTGGGGCGTCGTTCACGTTCTGAGTGAGGCAGCAATCAAAGCGGCTTGACGCTTTCACGGGCTTCCCGTTTGCAGACGGGGAGCCCGTTGTGTTTTCCGGGCGACCGTTGCTATGATGACCGCAACGGAGAGCGCAAAATGGGCAGCATTGGGTCATCCGCATTTCACTTCGAAAAACCCGCGGGAACGGGTACAACCCGGATCGGAAAGCTGATTTTCGATCTTCCCGGGGAGAAGGTCAATAAGCTCAACCGCAAAGTCCTTGCCGACATGGAGGCGTTGCTTCCTGAACTCGAGCGCGCCGGCAAGGAAGGTGAGCTCGATGCCCTGATCCTGTGCTCGGGCAAACCGGGGAATTTCGTTGCGGGAGCCGACATCGAGATGATCCAGGCAACCCGTACCGCCGAGGAGGCCGAAGCGCTCTCGCGTGCAGGGCATGAGATCGCCAACCGCTGGGAGGACCTGCCCTTTCCGACTATCGCCGCAGTGGATGGCGCGGCGCTGGGTGGCGGCTTCGAACTCGCGCTCGCATCCGGCGCGATCGTGATGTCGGACGATCCGGCCGCGAAAGTGGGCCTGCCCGAGGTCATGCTCGGACTGATCCCGGGAATGGGTGGTTGCGTGCGTCTTCCCGGAAAGGCGGGGATCGCGACCGCGCTCGACATGATTCTCACTGGCAAGACCTTGAATGGCGAGCGGGCCTTTCGCGCGGGCCTGGTCGAAGCGGTTCTTCCGAGGCAGGACTTCATTACCTCAGTGCAGCACTGGGTAGAGACGAACCGGCTCGCGCTGAAATCAGGCAAAAGGCTCGCGCGCGAGCCGAAGCTCGGGGGAATGGGAGGGCTCGCCGGCTCGCTCATGGAGAAGACACCCGTCGGCCGGAGCGTGATCTTCAAGAAAGCGCGGCAGGGCGTTCTGTCCAAGACGCGCGGGAAATATCCCGCACCCTTGCGCGCCTTGGAGGTTCTGCAGCGGGCCGAGGTAGGATTCGGGCCGAAGCTCCGGGGCGAGGCAAGGGCCCGCGCGCTCGGGTTCGAGGCCAAAGGATTCGGCGCCGTCGCGGCAACGGAGGAAAGTCGCAACCTGATTCGGATCTTCTTCCTCACTGAAGGGGTGAAGAAGTCCAAAGGATTGCCACCGGGAACGGTGGCTGAGGCGAGGCCCGTGAGAGCGGCCGGCGTTCTGGGCGCAGGAGTGATGGGCGGCGGCATCGCGCAGCTTTTTGCTGATAGGAATATTATCACTCGCATGAAAGACATCAACACGCAGGCGCTGGCATTGGGGATCCAATCCGCGACGAAGATCTTCCAGAAACAGGTCCACAAGAAACGCATCACGCGACGGCAGCTCCTGCAGAAGACGAACTTGATCAGTCCGGCGCTGGATTACACGGGTTTCGGGAAGTTGGATGTGGTCGTCGAAGCCGTCGTCGAAAAGCTTGAGCTCAAGCAGAAGGTCTTCCAGGAACTCGAGGGACATGTTTCGGAGGCTTGCGTGATCGCGTCCAACACATCTTCGCTGCCCATCTCGGCCATGCAGGGCGTGCTCAAAAGGCCGGAGCGGTTCGTCGGAATGCATTTCTTCAATCCCGTGCACCGGATGCCTCTTATCGAGGTGATTCGAGGGGCCCAGACCTCGGATGAGGCGGTCTCGACGGTTTTCCAGTTCAGCAAGCAGGTCGGAAAGACGCCTATCGTCGTGAAGGATGCGCCCGGCTTTCTGGTGAACCGGCTTCTCGTACCCTATCTCAACGAGGCGTCCTACCTGCTCGCGGAAGGGACGCCGATACCGGAACTGGACGAGGCGCTGCTGGAGTTCGGGATGCCGATGGGGCCGATGGAGCTGCTGGATGAAGTCGGAATCGATGTGGGAGAAAAGGTGCTCCACATCCTGCATGAGGCCTTCGGTTCGCGTATGGCTCCGGCGCCGGATATGGCCAAGGTCATCGCCGCCGGCAGGCTAGGCAAGAAAACAGGAAAGGGAATTTACATTTACGAAGGCAAGGAGAAGCGCAAGCGCTTCGACCCGAAGATCTATGAGATCCTGGGCGCCACGCCGCATTCGGGCGCGCTTTCGCGCGAAGAGATGGTCGAACGCTGCGTCTTGCCCATGATCAATGAGGCCGCGCGATGCCTGGAGGAAGGCGTGGTAGCGAGCCCTTCAGAGGTTGATCTGGGCATGATCATGGGGACGGGCTTTCCGCCTTTCCGCGGAGGTTTGCTGCGATATGCGGATTCACTGGGCGCTCGCAACGTAGTCGAGAAGCTTCGGAAATATCAGAAACGCTTCGCGGCCCGCTTTGAACCTTCATCGGCGATGATCGCGAGGGCTGAGCATGACCAGCGGTTCTATCCATCCTGAGACGAGAGGAGTCAGGGTCAGGCCGGCAAAACCCAGGCGTTCAGGGTCCGGAGAAGGCAAAAAAGGAAGCGGCGCGCTTCGTCATTTGTGGTTCAGCCCCTGGACCGGCTGGGTCGGGCTTCGTTACCTCAAGTCGAAGAAGAACTCGCGGTTTCTGAGTTTCATCACCTTGATGTCGATTCTGGGCGTAGGCCTCGGCGTGACTTCGATGATCGTCGTGTTATCGGTGATGGACGGGTTCGAGGCCGAGCTGAAAAAGCGGCTGATGTCTTCGGACCTGCATGTGCTGGTCACGCCGACTCCTGAGACCCCGGGCTTCAGCCAGGGATTCGTGCCTGAGTCGGAGGTGAACCTCGCGCCCATCGGAGACCTCCTGAAGAAAGAAGGCGAGCTGGTCAGCCTCTGGCCGATCGTCTCGACGGAGGCGATCCTGCGCTCGGGCAAGAAGGTCGCCGGCATCGTGCTCAAAGGCGTGAATGAGGAGCGCATGAAGGCGCTCCAGGCCCAGGTGACCGAATCGGCCGATTCGCAGCTGCTCACCCAGCGGGATGGCGCGGAAAGCGTGCGGCTACCCGGAATTTTCGTGGGGCAGGAGCTCGCTTATGAGATGGGTTTGATCCCTGGAGACCAGGTCACGTTGATCTCGCCTACCGAGATGGAAGGTCCGCTCGGCGGGGTTCCCAGGCTCAAGCGCTATGTGGTCGAAGGCGTCTATCATTCGGGATTGCCCGAGCAGGAGGCTCATACGGCCTTTGCCAGTGATAGCGCCGTGCGTTCGTTCCTGCGCAAGGCGGGCGTGGTTTCGCAGTGGGAGCTCACGGTCAAGGATTTCGATCGGGCGCCGAAAATCGCGGACCGCATCAGGAAGGAAGTCCCCAAGCTGAAAGTCCAGGATTGGGTCCAGCTCAATTCGCATCTTTTCGCCTCGTTGAGGCTGGAGCGGATCGCCATGGGAGTGATTCTCGCATTCATCGTGATCGTCGCCTCGTTCAATATCGTGACGACCCTCACGCTGATGGTACTCGAGAAAAAGCGCGAGATCTCGATTCTCAAGGCAATGGGAGCGCGGCACGGCGAGGTGGGGGCGATCTTTCTTTCGGAAGGGATTTTCATCGGGGGGATCGGCATTTTCGGGGGCACGCTTTTGGGGTTCGTCCTTTGCACGATCCTCAAGCGATACGAGTTCATCCAGCTTCCGGATATCTATTATGACCGGACGCTGCCGGTGACTTTCAATGCCTGGTATTATGCCGGAGTCGCTGCGGCGGCTTTCGTCATCGTCATCGCGGCTTGTCTATATCCGAGCCGCCGGGCGGCGCGGATCAACCCGCTCGATGGAATTCGTTTCGGGTGAGGCTTCAGCGCTCCGAGGCGTTCGCGGAAGCGGGTTTCAGGGAATCTGCCATCGCCTTGAATTGCTGTTCTGCAGATCGGACCTGGATTTTGATTTCCACGCGCCGGCTGAGGTCTGCCTGATATTGGCCGTCGACCTGGATCGGCATGCGCGAACCGCGGCCGTTGGCCGAGGTGAGCTTGAGCAGGCATTCGTACACGGCCGCATCCCCTTGGACGCTGGAAAGCGCCTGTTCCAGAACCGAGTAGGACCGTTTCTGGCTCAGGAGTATGTTTTTGCGGACACCGCCCGGGGTTTTCTCGCCCGAGGTGTCGGTGTGACCTTCGATGACGACAGAGTCGATTTTGGGTCGTAACTCCGGGCTGCAGACGCGATTCGCGAAGTTCCGGAAGAAGCCGTTCACGAAAGCAGCGCCCTCAGTCGAAAGGGCCGCGCTTCCGAGCGGGAATCGGAGCTGCGATTCGCCCACCATCACGATGAGCTTCAGTGGGTCGTCCGGGTCCTGTCTCAGCGAAAGGCTCTTCTCCTCGAGAAGCGTGCCAAGCTGCGCATGGATCTCTTCCTTGGCTTTCTTCGCCTGATCGTGAGCCTGCTTGAGAAAGACGACGAGCAGGAGAACGAAGATGATCGCGAGCGAGGTCATGAGGTCCGTGAGGGTGCTCGCGAATGCCTGTGTGCCGCCTGGGCCGCCTCCCGCCATTTCCTCAGGCCTCCTGGTGCGCGTCGACAGTCTTCTGCCGGCGGTTGAGCACCTGAAGCTCGGTGTGGATGTGATGAAGCAGGTGCTCCGCCGTGCGGCGCCGGAAGCGTGCCGAGAGCTGGATCAGTAGCTTTCGGTAACCCTGCTCGGGGCCGGAGTAGGCGAGCCGCTCCACGAATACGAAGCACACCGCGCAGGTCACGGCGACGATCGAGGATACGAATTTTCCGGAAAGGCCGTTGATCAGGCCTCCGATTCCCTGCACGTCCATGTTGGTGGAGACCGTGACGTGCGAAAGGCCGTCGAGGATCGCCACGAAGGTCATCAGAAGTCCCACCCCCGTGAGAATTCCCGGAACAGAGTTGAAGAACGAGGAGTGCACGTGGGCTTCGATGACCGAGCCCCGTGAGAATATCGCCTCGGGCGGCTGGGTCGCATAGACGTCTTCGGAGCGGTCGAAAACCAGTAACGTGTCCTCGAACTGGCTCCAGAGAGGGGCGAGGTTTTTTTCCTTCTCGAGAACCGCGCGCAGGCCGGCGAGATCTCTGTTTTTTGCCCGTTCAAGCTGTTGAGTGACTCGTCCCAGGGAGGCCGCGAGCTTGGAGCATTGGCGGAAGAGCAGAAGGCTCGCGACGGCGAAGATGAGGAAAATGATGCAAGAGGCCCAGAAGATGAAACTCGGCATCTCGTAACCTGCAACCCGGCAGATGCTCAGAACCTGGCCTCCGACATCCTGTATCGAGCACAAGCCTGAGGAGCTGGCCGCGGCCCCGCCGGCCGCCAGCTTACCTGACTGGGCGGGGCTGCCGCCGGCCAGCAGTTCAAGAATCTTCCAGGGGGCTAAGAGATAATCGATGAGATTTGGCACACCCTCTTATCGGCGGGAACCGTGTCCGCCTAAAGGGCTTAAACTTCGATTGTGCCCGCCGAATCCTGCCGCTTGGGAAGGATCGCTTTGAAGAGGGTGAACGGGGAGGTTTCTTCGAATATCAGGGTGCCGCCATGGCCCTCGATGATGCCTTTGGCCGCGCTTAGCCCGAGCCCCGTACCCTTTCCGATCTCTTTGGTCGTGAAAAAGGGTTCCATGATCTTTCGCCGGATTTTTTCGGGAACACCGGGACCGCTGTCCGCGATTTCAATGGAGACGTGGTTGCCCAAATCCTTCACCTCGAGCCGGATCCACCTCTGGGCCTCTCTTTGCAGCTGTTTTTGCGTTGCATCGAAGGCATTGAGGAGCAGATTCAAGATGGCCTGTGAAAGAGCAAGGCTCCGACACTGAATCATGAGCTCCTGGTCGAAGGGCTTGATCTGAAAATCCACCTCGTTGTTGCGGAAGCGATTACCGCAAAGCTCCAGCACGGTATCCAGAATCCGCTGGAAAGGTACCTCGTGGAACGGATCATTCTCGGCATCCCGTGAAAACGCCAGCAGGCCCCGGGTGACCTTGGCGACTCGCTCGACATTGGTTTGGATCTTCTTCGAAAGCGAGAGTAACGTGGCCACATCAATTGGCCCTTCGGTCGAAAGTGATTGAAGGTGTTCGGTCAAGGCTTGAACGATCGCGAGCGGATTGTTTATTTCGTGCGCCACGCCGCTCGCCATTTCGGAGAGTGCGGACATACGGAAGGCATTGAGGACCTCCGTCTGGTGGTCTGCCAGGATTTCGTCGGCCTTTTTCGCCGCGCTGATATCCCGGGCCCAGACGGCGACTCCTTCGGTCAGTGCAGCGGCATGCAGGCGCAGCCAGCGTGCCTTGACCTGCCGATTGGAATTGGGCACTTCCAGCTCCAACGGACTTCTCTTCTCGGACACATCGAGCAGTCGCCTGAGCAATCCTTGGTTCTGCTTCTGAAGGAAAACGTCAGTCAGCTTCCGGCCTATGAGAGAGGCGCGTTCCATCGAAACGAGGCTCTCCGCCTGTGAATTCAGCTCGGCGAAGCACAGATTCACGAGAGTGCCGTCGGGGTCGCGGACATTGCTGAAGATGAAAAGCGCATCCGGGCCGGCTTCGGCCGCGGCACGAAAGAGATCCTGGCTCATCTAGAGCCTATTGTGACCTGAGGTAGAAGCGGGGGTCAAGCGACGAGGGGCGGGTCGATTCCGATCGGCCGTTCCGCTCGCGCGTGAGCTTTCCGAAGTGGAGCCGATCGACGGCCGGCAGCGAGGCGACCTCGACCTGATAGATCCCATAAACCTGCTGCCCGGCTCTGGGAATGCGGACGGCGGCCCCGATGCCGAAAAGATCGCAGGACAGCCCGGTGATTTCGACCGGAGCCTCGGCCTGCCACTGGGTCAAGCCGCAGAGCGACCGCTCGCGCGCGGAGCGGGCCAGCTCTTCGGAGTGAAGCGTAAGAAGCACCCGCTCGAAGGTGAAGTCGATCAGCGAAGCGCCTTCGACTTCGGTCGAGGGTCCGCCGGTGAATATGGGTCCGATGCTTTGCAGGCTGAAGCCTGGCCGGAGGCATTCCTTTTCAGTGAAGTATTTTTCAGTGAGTTTGGCGTATTGTTCCGCAATGATTTCAGTCTTTTGCACGCCGTTGCCGCAGCTCTGCAGCCAAGTTCCCTCGAGCGCCGGATCGGCAGCGAAAGAGGAAAGCGGATGCAGCAGGAGAGTCGCCAAGAGCAGTTTCATCGCAACGGCTTAACTCAGGCGATGCCGTTGCGTCAATGGATTGACCTCGGGGGCGATTGCGTCCCAAACTGTTTGCGGTAAGGTGGGGAAATGACTGAATCCCAAGAAAATCCGCTGCTCAAGTCCTCATCCGGAAGTGGCCTGGCCCATGGCGCGGTTCCGTTCCATGAGATCCGCGAAGAGCATTTCCTGCCGGCCGTCGAGGCCGTTCTCGCCGAAGCGCGGTCCCGGCTGCGCGCGATCCGGGAGGACGCGCGCGCGCCGAGTTTCGAGAATTCAATTGAGGGAATCGAGTTCTGCGCGGAGAGGCTCGATACGGTCGCCAACACCTTTTCCAACCTGCTGCACGCTCACTCGAGCGATAAGCTGCAGGCCCTTGCCAAGGAAATCATGCCGCGGCTCGCGGCCTTTTCGAACGATATCTCGCTTGATCCGGGTCTTTTTCAACGGGTTCGCGCCGTTTATGACCAGCGCGCCACGCTGGGGCTTGATGCCGAGCAGGCCATGCTGCTCGAAAAGACCCACCGCTTTTTCGCGCGCAACGGCGCGAAACTCGCGGAGAAAGGAAAAGAGCGGCTGCGCGAGATCGACCAGAAGCTGGCGCTCTTGGGTCAGCAGTTCGGGGACAACGTCCTGAAGGCGACGAATCAGTTCGAGCTCGTCCTCAGAGAGCGAGCGGAGCTGGCCGGCCTGCCGGACTCGGTGCTCGAGGGCGCCGCCAGTGAGGCAAAGGATCGCGGCAAGGAAGGTCAGTGGGTTTTCACGCTTCAGCAGCCCAGCTTCGTGGCCTTCATGAAATACAGCGAGCGTCGGGAGCTGCGTGAGCGTCTCTGGAAAGCCTACATGACGCGGGCGACCTCCGGAGATACCGACAACAGAGGCATCGCCAAGGAGCTCGCGAGCTTGCGGCACGAGCGGGCACGGCTCCTGGGCTATGCTACCCATGCTCATTTCACGCTCGAGGAGCGCATGGCTTCGGCTCCCGTTCAGGTGACGAAGTTTCTGGATCGCCTGCATGCGCCTTCGCGAAAGGCCGCCGAAGCGGAAGTCGAGGAGCTTCGCGCGTTCGCGGGGCTCCCGGAGCTGCATCCCTGGGACGTCTCGTTCTATTCGGATAAACTCAAGAAGGCGCGTTTCGGGCTCGATGAGGAGACGCTCCGCCCGTACTTCAAGCTCGAAAACGTCGTGAACGGCGCGTTCGAGCATGCAAGAAAGCTCTACGGGCTCAGCTTCCGCAAAAGAACCGATCTTCCGGCCTATCATCCCGACGTCGAGATCCATGAGGTGACCGATGACAAGGGGAGCTATGTCGGGCTCTTTTACGCGGATTTTTTTCCGCGCGAGTCGAAGCGTTCGGGCGCATGGATGACGACGTTTCGCGAGCAGGGTTACTTCGAAGGAGCGGTCGGACGACCGCTCGTGAGCATCGTGTGCAATCTCACGAAGCCCACGCCGAGCAGGCCTTCGCTGCTCACGCTCGACGAGGTGAGAACCGTCTTTCATGAATTCGGGCATTCGCTTCATGCGTTGCTCTCGAGATGCCGCTACCGATCGCTCGCGGGCACGAATGTCTATTGGGACTTCGTCGAGCTTCCCTCGCAGATCATGGAGAATTGGGTGAAAGAGCAGGAAGGACTCGATCTTTTCGCTCGCCACTATGAGAGCGGGGAAAAGATCCCGCACGACCTCGTAAGAAGGATCCAGGCTGCCTCGCGCTTTCAGGCCGGCTGGTTCTCGCTTCGTCAGCTGAGCTTCGGGAAGCTCGACATGGCCTGGCACGCGTCCGACCCTTCGGATATCGGTGATATCGAGGAGTTCGAGCGACAGGCCATCGAGTCCTGCATGCTCTTCCCGCACGTCCCGGGTTCAGTGATTTCCTGCGGCTTTTCGCACATCTTCGCGGGGGGCTATTCGGCCGGATATTACAGCTACAAGTGGGCCGAGGTGCTCGAGGCGGATGCATTCGAGTTCTTCCGCGAAAAAGGGCTTTTTAGTCACGAGGTCGCCGAACGCTTCAAGGAGAATATCCTCTCGAGGGGAGGAACGGAGCATCCCATGGAGCTTTACAAGCGCTTCCGCGGGCGTGAGCCGGATCCGGACGCGCTCCTGCGGCGCGACGGCCTGCTCGCTTAGGCGCGCGAGGCGTCGCTCAGTTGCAGGTATTCGGGCTTTCGGAATACTCCTCCTGGATATCCTCGCAATCGATCGGCTCGCCGTCATAGCTGCAGCTGTAATCGCTGCCGCAGCTGAGCGAGGCGGCGCTTTGGCCCGTCATGAGCTTGGCATAATCGAAGGTCATGCCGATGCGGCAGTCGAGGCGTTCGCCTCCGAAGCTGCCGCCATCCACGTTCGCGCCGAACTCAAACGAAAGCGAGAAGCTCCCGAGCGAGGCGCCCCCGTAGGGGTTGAGATTCGTGAAATCCATGGTGAAGGCGAAGGCGCCCGCGGAAAACGTGTACTGTGTCCCGTCACAGGTCGTGCTCTTGCCTTCGGGAATCGAACAGCTCATCTTGATCTGGTTGTCCGCCGGGCAGCTCTGCATGCAGCTGTAGCCGTCTTCGAGGGGGATCGTCGCTTCGGTGCAGGAGATCGGGGCGGTGAGGAGCTGGGCTTCCGCCTTGAAGCGCGCGAGCCAGATCAAGCCGCGCGCGGACTCGCGGAGCTTGGCCGAGAATCCCTGGGTTTGGCCCCCGCTCGAGGACTCATTCCCGGAAAGGGGGTTTGAGAGCTGCGCGAAGCTCAGGCCTTGCGCGGTTCCGCCGGACTCGCCGGCCATGCCGCCGATAAGGTTGGCCGCATCCTTGTACTTGCTGCCACAGCCGGTGAGGGCCAAGGCCAGGAGCATTAGGACGGTAAGGAAACGGGCTCTCTGAAGATTCTGCGTTTTCATTGACTCAGTGTCGGAGGAAAGCGCCTTTTCGGCAATAGAAAAGGCGATCCCCGTTGAGCGAAGAATATTTCTGATTTAAATTGGAAGTCATGAATAACTTCATCATCCCCGTGACCGCTGCCTTTTCCTTCGTGTTTCTTTTCGCATCCTGCGCGCATCATCGCGACGTGCGTGCCGGGGCCGACGGCATCCATCGCGTGATCGTCCGCGGCCAGGACAAAGAAGGTGCGGAGCGCAGCGCGATTTCCCAGGCGGAGCATTTCTGTGAGCAGCGCAAGCTCGCTCCGGCTTTCATGGACGAAAAGACGCAGTACACCGGCACAATGGATGAAAAAACCCGGGATACGGTCCGTAAGGCCTCATCCGCAGCCATGGTGCTTGGCGGCGTCGGTGGCGTCGCTGGCAGCGGGGCGACGCGGACGGGCGGGACCGTTCTCGGAACCGCCGGGACCGTGGGCTCCATCATGACCGGTGGCGAGGATTATACGGCTGAGATGAGATTCAAGTGCCAGTGAAGCATTGACGCGGAGATGGGGCGAGCGGCCACTGTTCCGTCAAATCCCAAACGTTTTGCAAATGAGCGGGGACCGCTTATACTTCTGGGATGGTTTTCAGAAACGCATCGCTATTCCCGTTGGCTCTCATCCTTTTCGCAGTATCGGCTTCTCCGGCGCATGCCGCGCTCAGCCCGCTTGGGCTTTCGATCGTGCCGCCGGCGCAGCTTCCTCCCGAGACCTTTACCATCACCGGCGCGCGGGTGAGCGCTCTCTGGGGCGAGCATCGGCAGGTCTACGGTTTCGATCTGGGCGTGATCGGCAACAAGACCCAGACGAGCTTCGGGGGCCTGGCCGTCGCGGGAGGTTTCAACTGGAACCAGGGGAGTGCGGTCATCCTGGGGCTTCAGGCCGCCGGTGTCGGCAATATCAACGTGAACAAGGCACGAATCGTGGGCCTCCAGGCCGCGGCGTTTTTCAATTCGAATCAGGCGGAGTCGACCCTCGTGGGCCTCCAGGTCTCGCTCGGCAACTTCAGCCCTTACACGAACATCTACGGCTTGCAGGTCGGCGTCTACAATCGCGCGCAGCACGTGTATGGCTTCCAACTCGGGTTGATCAATGTGGCGCAGTCGCTGCACGGGATCCAGATCGGGCTTTTGAACTTCAATCAGACCGGGCTTTTCTCGGTTTCCCCGTTCATCAATATCGGGTTTTGAAGATAGGGGTCTGAGCCTCAGTCCAGGCGTTCCTGCTCGAGTCGGCGGCGCAGCTCCGCGGCGCGCCTGATCGTCGACAGGATTTCGCGCTCGATTTCGCGAATGCTCCTGAGCGCGGCCCGCTCGGCACGCTTGCGCTCGAGCTCCGTCAGAAGCTTCTGATTTTCAGGAAGTTCCCGTTTCCCGGAGTCCAGCGACTTTTCCCAGGCATCCATCTTCTCGAGGTAACTGTCGAGTTCGCCCGAGTAGGGGATCTGCGTCTTAAGGTATTCGATTTGGGCGAGGGTGCGCGTGTATTCGGCCCTGAGGCTCGCGGCATACTCGGTTCGCGCTTTGTCATCGTAGCCGCGCAGGAGGATGCGCGCTTTCAGTCCCTCGGGGTCCAGGAGCTCGCCGCTTTCTCGGTCAAAGAAGATCTCATCCGTGTTCGTGGAGCGGGGAAACTTGGGCACGCGTTTTCGGATCCGGATCAGCGCGCGCGCTTCGGCGGCGAACGCCTTGAACTCGCCATCCAGCACGAGTTCCGCGTATTCGTCGGCATCCTTGAAGTCAAGAATGTCGGGATCATAAAAGGTGCCGGTCTCGAGATAGTCGAGCATGTGGGTGAGCTCATGGACAGCTGACTGAAACGCCGAGCTCAGGTCCAGATCGGACCGGAGTCTCACCTCGAGATCGGAGGGCGAGATCAGCCGCGTGTGGGAGCCGTCGCGGCCTCTCGGCTTCAGAACCGTGAACTGGCCTTGACTAAGCGAATGGGAGAGATCCACGGTCTTGATCGTGCCAAAAACCTGCTCGATGCGGCCGTTCTCGAAGTGGCTGGCGATGCGGTTGAGAAGCTGCACGAGCTCGGGATCCTGGAGCATGAGCGCTGAAACCTTCTCCACAAGTGTCTTCTGGATCGGGGCGGTTCTGGATCGCTTCCCGGGGGCGGGCTTATTCGGGGCCTTCGCGAAGCTGATCGCGGCCGTGCCCAGCGTAAGGCCCAGGAGGATGCTTAGAGAAGTCCTGTAGCTACGAGCGAAACGCCTCATTCCGTACCTCGAGTGGAGGAATTAGCAACTGTCATTCCATGGGAATCGCGCGTTTTGGTTGGCGAATTCCCCGTTGCCCAGGACTTGGGATCGCCGGGGGACTGCCAGCTGTAGAAAAGATCGACAGTTCGTCAGGGGAAGTAGCGCTCCAGGACCTGCTCTTTGCCATGAATCCGTTCCAGCCGGCGCACGGTGAAATGCCCGAGCGCCATCTTCTGGAAGTGATCCATGAAGAGCAGGTTGAGGGTCGCGCCCCCGGCGGCGCCGATGATCGGAATGGCCTGGGCCGCGGCTTTCTCGGAGATCACGAGACCGAAGCGTTGCGCGATCGTGGAGATGAGCCGAAGCAGGGCGGGTGCGGATTTTTCGGCAATCCCGCGCTTGGAAAGGAATTGAGCGGCCTCGCTCACGGCGCGGGCCAGGGCAGCGCGGACGGCGAAGTAGCCGCAGTCAGCCGCGTCATCCCGGCCGGAGCGGCCACCGAGGGCAAAAACGGTGAGACATTGGATCTTGCTCTCGGGCAGGGAAATGTCTTCTCCCTGGCTACGCGCGATGTCCGCGATCGAGCGGAGCATGAGTGTGGTTGAGAGCGGAAGCTCCAACGGCAAAGCAGCCAGGCCCCCGGCTCCCACGATAGCGCCACTGATGGCGATTCCCGCCTGATGCAGCCGGTTGGCAGGCTTCTTGGGGAACCGCGGATCAAGGCTCGTTACGGCCAGGTCGAGCGCCCTCTGGAGCGACGTTTGAGTCGCGCTCGCCAAGGTTTTCTGCCAGTTCGCAGGAAGGAGAGCCAGGCCCTTCTCGATCGGAACTCCGAACTTGTCGACGATCCTGGCCGCGAGCCCAGGATTCTCGAGCAGAAGCCTGGCTTTTCGGAGATCGGCTAGATCCGCTTCGGTCCAAGGATTCACGGTTCCAAGATAGCGGAGCGGGACTCGTCGTTAAAGATCTTTAATTCCGTTTTCATCTTCGTCTTATCCGGGCAGCTTAGAGTGGATCGCAGGAGAGTAATCAGAATGCGGCTCTGGAAACGATTTGAATCCCTCATCCCCGGTTTTATCCTGTTCTTCGGAATCCTGGCGTTCCCTTCCGTCTTCGCCGACACGTGCGTGAGCCCGAGCGGTTCCCTGGAGCTGACGATTCAGCCTGGCGATCGAGGCCGGATTATCGATGGGCAGGTCGAGCTCAATGGCAAAGCGTCACGGGTCTACGATACAGCAGGCTGGCAGAACGCCTTGCCGACGCCCCTGCTCGATCGGACGGCGAAACAGCTTCAGAATTGAAGCTGCTGCCAGCCTTTGGGCGGGTTCGGCGGATTTCTGGGAATGGTCCAAGGGTACTCGACCTTCGCGAAGTGAGCGAGCAGGAGTTTGAGGCGGACCTAGGAATCCACCTTCGATCTCAACTACAGGAGCGCGAAACCAAGTTTTGAGTCACCCTAAAGATCGCCCCGCGCAAACGCAGCACCGAAAACCCCGACCCGTTCAGAGGTCACGAGCATCCATGAAACCGAGATTACTAGATTCAGACGGCTACTTTTCTGTACGAAGATCCTGTTCCAGCCAGACCATATCGTTCCCGTCGCCAATATAATTAGCGAAAACAGCCCGGGGAACAAAACCGTTCCTCTCGTAAAATCGTATGGCTTTTTCATTCCAAGATGCCGTTCGAATCGTGAAAAAACGGCATCCGCTCTGTCTAGCGGCATCGACCGCCTGGGTCAGAAGCTGTGTGCCAAGGGTGTTTCCTCGTTGCTCTGGTTGCACGACGAGGTGAATGGCAAGCGCAATGTTGTCCCAATGAGGATAGCTAAAGCTAGTAAAAGCCAGAATCCGCTCTCGTTCGGTGGCCACGAAGATCGAGTCTGCTGCTCTGTTCAAGTCTTCGCGAAAGCGAGCGATAGTTTCGTCGGGAGACAGCAAAAGATTAAGCTGAAAAAGTTCGGCTTCATCCTGTGGAAGAACGGCCTTTCTAAAGGCAATCATAGCACCTCGATTTCTTTCAACTTGTTGCGAAACGCTCAGCTGTAACCTGAGTCAAAGTAAGGCGTCGAGTTGAAACTGGAAAGTTGAGCCGACGCATCGCTGTGCCGGTCATTACCCATTTACCCACTATGGGTAAATGGGTATATCCATCGTCAAACTGCTCGTTCTCAAGGATCAAGCAGTGTTTACCGGGCGGCCCCCATTTCCTGGTTATTCCGAACTGTCCCGAGCTCAAGTTTCACCTGGTCATTTAAGAAGACTTCACGCGCTTGAGCGTGCGGCCACCGGCAGGCTCAAGACGCTGCGGTAGCCCCTTTGTTGACTAATAAACGAAAAACGGCATCCAAAAGATTTTGAACACTGTTCTAACGTGCGGAACATTAAGAGAGTTTTGGTGGCTGAGGGCGGGATCGAACCGCCGACCTGCGGGTTATGAATCCGCCGCTCTAACCATCTGAGCTACCCAGCCGCCGAAAGGAGAGGCTTGTCATAACCCCGATTTCAAAAGGGATCAATCAAGTTTTTTGGCAAGTTTTCGCAACAAATCTCTTTGAACACACAGGACGGCTTACGGGAGGCTTGCGTGGGGGGCTATCGATATGAAAAAGTCCCCAGGATGGCAAACGCATCCCGGAAATCTCCCCGAAACGCAGCCAGTATTCCGTATCCCAAGCCTGGCCCGGCTGGAGGTCAGCTCATCCGTCAGGTGATCGCCATGCTCAAAGCCCAGGGGCTTGCGCCTCCTCTGGCGGTCGCTAAAGGTTCGCATATCCTTATCGCCGTTTCCGGCGGCGCCGACTCGCTCGCCCTTGCGCTTTTGCTGGCCCGCTACGGCCGGCGAGTGGCGGCCCGTCAGCAGATCCGGCTCGTGCACGTCAATCACGGTTGGCGCGGAGCTGAATCGGATTCGGACGAGCAGTTCGTTCGGGATTTTGCCAAGCGGCATAAGCTCAAGATCGACGTCGTGCGCCTCGCGCCCCCGGCTCACGAGACGCGCGACTCCTGGGAAGATGTTGCAAGGAAGGCTCGCAAACAGGTTTTCGAGAAGCTGGCCGCAAAACACCAGGCTTGGGTCCTGACCGCGCACCAGGCGGATGATCTCGCTGAGACCGTGCTTTGGCGCCTTCTGACGGGCACTGGGGAAACCCACGGCGGCGGCATTGCGGCCCGTCACGGCGTCGAGCTCAGGCCGTTTTTGAAAATCCGGAAAGAGGCTCTGCGGGAATTCCTCCTTGAAGAGGGACAACCCTGGCGTGAGGACGCCACGAATCGGGATCCGCGCTTTCTCAGGGCCCGTATGCGCCTGGAGCTCATGCCGGCTGTCGAGGCGATCTTTCCGCGTGCGGTGGAGCATCTGGTGAAACTCGCGTTCCGCGCCCAGGCTCAAAGCGCGCAGCTGTGTCAACCGAACGCCCGACTGCGGGAGGGGCTCGGCGCGCTTTTCAGCTCCGCCGGAATCAGTCCCAGGCGTTCGCATTGGGAATGGATTCGGGACGGCCAGGAAAGCCCGGGCCGTCAGAGTGCGAAAAAAGCCCAGGTTGACCTTCCCCGAGGCTGGAAGCTGATTCGGGAAGCGGGGCGCAATGGCGTTCCGGAGCGCTGGACCCTCGAGAAGAGTAAGTTGCTGGAATAGCTCTGAAAACTTCTGAGTGGAGCCTGTCTTAAAATTGATTTCATTTTAATTTTCATGCTACGCTGAACACGGGCTTGGAATGCCCGGCAAGTAACCCAAAGTAATCGGACTTATATGAGAGAGGGTTGGTTTTCTAAAAGATGAAGCCTTCGCACAAGACAGTGGCGCTCTGGTTCGTGTTGATTCTGCTCTTCGCGAGCCTATTCAAGTTCTTTGATCCGGGAACCCCGCGCCGCAAGGACATCAAATTCAGCGAGTTCGTTCAGTACGTGAAGGAAGGCAAGGTGGCGGACGTCACCTTCAAGTCCGACAACTCCATCGTAGGCAATTTCAAGGAGCCTCCGGCCGACGGGAAGCGCCAATTCGAGACGGTGGGCGATACCGAGAACGCGAAGATTTTCGAGATTCTCGAGAAGAACAACATCATTCCCAACTACGAACGCGTCGAGAAGACCCCGATCTGGCAGCAGGTGCTGGTGTCGTGGTTCCCGATGCTGCTGCTTTTCGTGTTCTTCTTCCTCTTCATGCGGCAGCTGCAGGTGGGCGGCGGCAAGGCCATGTCCTTCGGAAAGAGCAAGGCCAGGTTGCTTACGGAATCCAATAATCGGGTGACTTTCAAGGACGTCGCCGGCGCCGAGGAAGCCAAGCAGGAGCTCGAGGAGATCATCGAATTCCTGAAAGACCCGAAGAAGTTCACTCGTCTGGGCGGACGGATTCCCAAAGGCGTCTTGCTCATGGGCCCCCCGGGTACCGGCAAGACCCTGCTCGCCAAGGCGATCGCGGGAGAGGCGGGCGTGCCGTTCTTCTCGATTTCCGGCTCGGACTTCGTCGAGATGTTCGTGGGCGTGGGGGCCTCGCGTGTCCGCGACCTCTTTGAGCAGGGGAAGAAACACGCTCCCTGCATCATCTTCATTGATGAGATCGACGCCGTTGGCCGTCATCGCGGCGCGGGCCTGGGCGGCGGGCACGACGAGCGCGAACAGACCCTGAACCAGCTGCTCGTGGAAATGGACGGCTTCGAATCCAACGACGGCGTGATCCTGATCGCGGCGACCAACCGCCCGGACGTGCTGGATCCGGCGCTGCTGCGTCCCGGTCGCTTCGATCGCAGGGTCGTGGTTTCGGCTCCGGACGTGAAGGGCCGCGAAGCGATTCTGAAGGTCCATACTCGCAAGACGCCGATGTCGACCAACGTGAACCTTTCGGTGATCGCCCGCGGCACCCCGGGCTTCTCGGGCGCGGACCTGGAAAACCTGGTGAACGAGGCCGCGCTCCTGGCGGCGCGCGAGAACAAGAAGTTCCTGGAGATGGCCGATTTCGAGCACGCCAAGGACAAGGTCCTGATGGGCGTGGAGCGCAAGAGCATGGTGCTTTCGGAGACCGAGCGCAAGACGACGGCTTACCACGAGGCGGGCCATACGCTCGTGGGCAAGTTCATGCCGGGCACGGATCCGATCCATAAGGTCACGATTATCCCCCGCGGGATGGCGCTCGGGGTGACTCAGACGCTGCCCAACGAAGACCGCATGAGCCTGAGCAAGGATCGCGCGGAAAACAATATCGCGTTCCTCATGGGCGGTCGCCTGGCCGAGGAGCTGGTCCTCGCGCAGAAGACGACGGGCGCGGGCAACGACATCGAGCGCGCGACCGAGCTTGCGCGGCGGATGGTCTGCGAATGGGGCATGAGCGACGTGCTCGGGCCGGTGACCTTCGGGAAAAAAGAAGAGGCGATTTTCCTTGGTCGTGAGATCGCCCAGCACCGGGATTATTCCGAGCAGACGGCGCAGACGATCGATCGCGAGGTGCGCGACATCGTCGAGCGGAACTACCGCCGCGCCCGCGAGATCCTGGTGACGAAGCTGCCGACCCTGCACGAGCTTGCCAAAGCCCTGCTCGAGTACGAGACTCTTGACGGCGAGGAAGTGGAACGCATCATTCAGGGCCTCAAGATCGAGCGCCCGGTACCCGTGTCCACCAACGGCGGCGCGACCCCTGTGGCCGCCTCCGAGAGCGGCACCACCGAAACAGGAGGGGGGCCCGCGCCGGCGCCGATGCCTGCGTAGTTTGCAGAAATAGGGACCGACCGCCCAAATCGAACCTTGGGAGATCTGCTCAACAACCTCCAGTCCAGCCTGAGGCTGATCGACCTGCTGGATATCGGCATCGTGGGTTTCATCGTGTACCGCGTGCTTCTGCTCATCAAGGGCACCCGCGCGATGCAGATGCTCACCGGTCTGGGTATCCTGGGGATCGCGTTTTTCGTCTCCTCCACGCTCGAGCTTTTCACGACCCACTGGCTGCTTTCGTATTTCTTCGATTACCTGATCCTGATCGTGATCGTGCTTTTCCAGGACGATCTCAGGCGCGCGCTCACGCACGTGGGCAAGAACCCGTTCTTCGCCGCGGCGTCGGCCGAAGAGGAGCGGGAGATGGTCGACGAGATCGCGCGCGCGGCAACGAGGCTCGCGCGCGAGCGCATCGGGGCGTTGATCGTGATCGAACGGGAGACGGGCCTCAAGAATTTCATCGATACGGGTTCGAAGGTCGAATCCCGGGTCAAATCCGAGCTGCTTTACGCGATCTTCACGCCGACCTCGCCGATCCATGACGGCGCGGTGATCGTCCGCGAGGGACGATTGGCGGCGGCGGGCTGCTTTCTTCCGCTTTCGAAGGATCCCAATATCGACAAGCGCTACGGCACGCGCCATCGCGCGGCGCTGGGGCTTACCGAGGACACGGATGCCATCGTCGTGCTGGTGTCGGAGGAGGCCGGAGAGGCGCATCTGGTCAAGAACGGCAAGATCACGACCAATCTCAATGAACAGGAGCTCAGGCAAAGCCTATCGGCGTTGCTGGATCTTTCGCGCTCCCAGATGAACCTGCCCAGACGGATGAGGGGCTGGATCCAAGCCGCGCAAGCCAGGAGCCGGAGAAGAGAAGATTGAGGATGGAAAAGTTCTGGCACATGGTGCTGACCAATATCGGAACGAAGCTCGTATCCATCGCCATCGCGGTGGTGCTGTGGTTCGTCGTCCTCGGCTCGCGAAATGTCGAGGTCACCAAGGACATTCCTCTCGAGCTCATCACGCCGGCGGACATCATTCCGGCGAATGAGATCCCCGAGAAGATCACCTTCCGTCTCTCGGGCCCGAAGGCTTTCCTGCGGGCCGTGCTGGATCGGCGCGAGGACCCGATCCGAGTGAATCTCGCGGGCGCCAAGCCGGGTCTGGTGACCTATCGGTTCTTTTCGGACAATATCCGGCTGCCGATCGGCGTGAAGGTCCTTTCGATCAATCCCACCGCGATCCTGATCAAGCTGGAATATCTGAAGCGCCGGGACGTGCCGGTGCGCGCGGTATTGCGGGGAGCGCCACCCGAAGGCTATCGCGTGGCGCGCGCGGTCTTGAAGCCTGATACGGTCAAGATCAAGGGCCCGGAAAGCCGGGTCGACGGCATCACCGAGCTGCAGACGGTCCCCGTGGACGTGACCGGAATGAAGCAGAGCCAGGAGAAAGACGTCTCGCTCGATCTCTCACGCAACAACATCCAGGTCGAAGGCGAGTTGCCTCGGCTATTCCTGGATGTCGAAGCACTGTCTCCGAACTTCCGGATCAAAAACGTGGACATCCGCGTGCTCACCTCTTACAAGGCTCGTTTGGAGGAAAAGAGCGTGACTGTCCTGGTCCGGGCTGACCCGGAGAATCTCCGAGGTCTGGATCGCAGCAGGGTATACGCAGTGGTGGATCTCACCGGGCGCCGGAAGGGGCGGTACCTGGAACCGGTGCGTGTGACCCTGCCGGAAAATGTCGGGCTCGTCAAAGTCGTGCCTGATAAGGTGAATGTAACGCTTTACTGATCGGAGAATTATGGCAACGAGGCTTTTCGGTACCGATGGGATTCGCGGAGTGGCGAACGAGTACCCGATGACGGGCGAGGTCGCGATGGCGGTGGGCCGGGCAGTGGCCCATGTGCTCATGAACCAGCAGATCCGTGGCGTTCGCAGCTCGCATCCAGTCGGTTTGAAGCCGCTGGAGTCCTCCAAGCCGGTTCGTCGCGCGAAGATCGTCGTGGGCAAGGATACCCGGATCTCCGGCTACATGATCGAGCAGGCGATTGCCTCGGGCATCTGCTCGATGGGGGCGGACGTGATCCTGATCGGTCCGCTTCCGACTCCGGGCGTGGCTTTCGTGACGCAAAGCATGCGGGCGGATGCCGGCGTCATGATTTCTGCGTCCCATAATCCTTACTGCGACAACGGGATCAAGATCTTCTCGGCCGACGGCTACAAGCTTCCCGACGAGATGGAGGCCGAGATCGAACGCCTGGTGCTCACGCGCGAAATCGACAAATTCCGTCCGACAGGGGACCTCGTGGGCAAGGCCTTCCGCATCGACGATGTTCATGGTCGCTACCTGGTTTTCCTTAAAAGCCTTTTCGCCAGGGATATGGACCTTCTGGGCTACCGCATTGCACTCGACTGCGCCAACGGAGCGGCCTATAAAGTCGCGCCATTGGTGTTCGAGGAGCTCGGAGCCGAGGTGATCCGGAAAGGCGTCAGCCCGAACGGCCTCAATATCAACGACAAGTGCGGCGCTTTGCATCCGGAGAACATCGCGGGTGCGGCGATCGAGTATCGCGCGGATATCGGGATCTCGCTCGATGGCGACGGCGATCGCTGCATCCTTTCAGATGAGAACGGCGAGATCGTCGATGGCGACCAGATCATCGGCTTGTGCGCGATCGAGATGGCCAGCCAGGGGCTTTTGCGCAAGCAGACGGTGGTCACCACCCCCATGTCCAATGTGGGCTTGGAGCTGACCTTGCGCGAGCACGGCATCTCCATGGTTCGTGCGCAGGTGGGCGATCGCTACGTCGTCGAGAGCATGCGCAAAAACGGCTACAACCTCGGCGGCGAGCAGTCAGGGCATATCGTATTCCTGGATCATGCCACGACCGGCGACGGGATCGTGGCGGCCTTGAAGGTGCTCGAAGCGATGCGCCGGACGGGGAAGCCGCTTTCAGAGCTCAAGAAGGCCATCAGGCTTTTCCCGCAGGCGCGCGAGGATATTCGGGTTTCCCGCAAAGAGCCCTTCGAGAAGGTTCAGGAGATCGCGCACGCGATCGCGACCGCCCAGAATGCCCTCAAGGACAAAGGTCGTGTCTTCGTTCGCTACTCAGGGACGGAGCCCCTGGCGCGCGTGCTCGTGGAGGGCGAGGATTCCGACCAGATCCGAAAGCTTGCCGGCGCGATCGCCGCGAGCATCCGGAAGCATCTCGCTTGAAAGGGAAGCTATGTCACTGATCAAAAGTCCCCGCCTGGGAGTGAATATCGATCATGTCGCGACCCTTCGGCAGCTCCGCAAGACGCCTTATCCCGACCTGCTCGAAGCCGCGCGGCTGTGCGAGCAGGCCGGAGCGGAGCAGATCACGGTGCACTTGCGTGAAGACAGGCGCCATATCCAGGATGAAGACGTGAAACGTCTCCGCAGCGAGCTCAAGGTGCCCTTGAACCTCGAAATGGCCGCGACGGACGAAATGGTCCGGATCGCCGGGCGGCTCCGCCCGGATTGGTGCTGCCTCGTTCCGGAAAAGCGCAAGGAGATCACGACCGAAGGCGGGCTGGACATCGGCAAAGGGAGAAAACGCATTGCCGCGGCAGTGTCCCGCTTGAAGAAGGCCGGGATTCGGGTGAGTCTTTTCGTGGAGCCTTCTGTCCCGGTGATGCATATCGCCTCGGAACTCGGTGCGGACGCGGTTGAGCTTCATACGGGGCGGTACTGTCTGGCCGCACAAGGGGCCTTCAAGGGGCGCTCGGAGGCGAGGGCAGCGGAGGAACTGGAACGGATCAGTCGGGCGGCCCGGCAAGGACGGGCCCTTGGCCTGCACGTTCATGCCGGCCATGGCTTCGATTACGAGAACGTGAGAAAAGTGGCCGCGCTCGAGGATGCGGCGCGCGAACCGCTCATCGAGGAGTACAATATCGGTCATTCGATCGTTTGCCGCGCGGCGCTTGTGGGGATGGAACGCGCGGTTCGTGAGATGATTTCGGCGATTCTGGCGCCGTAGGAGAAAGACATGAGTGCGAACCTGAGAATATGCAGCAGCGCGGAGATGCGGGAGCTCGATCGCATCGCTGATCGGGAGTATGGGCTGGATGCCACCCTCCTGATGGAAAACGCCGGCCGGGCGGCTTCGCAGATCCTGCTCGAGAAGTATCCGCTCGCCGGGCAGAACACCGAGATCCTCATCTTCGCGGGCAAGGGGAACAACGCCGGTGACGCGTTCGTCGTCGCGCGGCGGCTGATCTGCCTGGATCGCAAGGTGCGGATCTTCCACTTCCATCCCGAGTCCGGGTATCGGGATGCCGTCCTTCGGAACTTCCAGATCCTCAAGAAGATGAAAGCCAAGCTCGTCCATCTGGACAATCCCATGGAGCTCCAGGCCTTCTTCGAAAGCTCGCCCGGGCCCTTCACGATCGTGGACGGGATCCTGGGAACCGGGTTCAAGGGCGATCTCGAGGGCATCTATTACGATATCGTCGAGCTCATCAACAAGGTCGGGTCCGATCAGGTGGTCTCGCTGGATATTCCTACCGGAATTAGTGGCGACACGGGTTCGGTGGGTGGCACCTCGATCATGGCCACGCTCACGATCTCCTTCGGTTTTCCGAAGCTCGGGCATTTCCTCCCGCCGGGCGCCGCTCGGCGCGGTGAGCTGATCAACGTCGATATTTCGCTCCCTCCGCGGTTCCGCAAGGAAGGCGACAAGTTCCTGCTGATGAGGCGGCCGCTGGCGGAGATGCTGAAGGAGCGCGACCGATACGGGCACAAGAACGCGTTCGGCCACTCCCTGCTCATCGGGGGAAGTCCTGGACGGATCGGCGCTATCGCCATGACCGCCCGGGCCTGTCACAAGATGGGAACGGGTCTCGTCACCGTGGCTTCCTGGCAGGACAGCTTCGAGCACCTGATCATCAAGCTGCCCAACGAGACGATGGTGCTCCCCATTCATCTGAGCGGTCCGGAGTACGAGCAGTACAAGCGCAGTCTCAACACGTATTCGAGCATCGTAGTGGGACCTGGCCTGGGCATGCGGCCCGAGGGCAAGCAAATGATCGAGGAGCTCCTCCAGATCTACTCCGGACCGATGGTGATCGACGCCGACGCGCTGAACCTGATCGCCGATCACCGGCTGCATGACTTGCTGGTCCGGCGCCGAGGGCCGACCGTCCTTACGCCTCATCCGGGCGAGATGGCCCGTTTCCTCGGCGTGAGCAAGGACGCCGTGGTGCGCGATCCGGTGAAATCCTTGAAGGACGCCGTTGCCATTACACATGCGACGGTCGTACTCAAGGGCGCGGCCACCCTGATCTCTTCGCCCGATGACGTGCTTTATCTCAATCACTATCCGAATGACGGGATGGCCACCGCGGGAAGCGGAGACGTGTTGGCGGGGATGATCGGCGGGTTCCTGGGGCAGGGAATCCAGGCGTTTCCCGGCACTCTGCTCGGGGTTTATCTTCATAGCGTCGCTGGCGACCATGCCGCGAAAAACTTCGGCCACCGCAGCATGACGGCCCAGGACATCATCGAGAACATCTTCAATGCATTCAAAGAAATCAAAGCAATCCCCGACGGCGCCCGTCCTATGGAAGGACGCGCCAAACTCCTCTGAGGCGGACATCACAGAAGTCGCAGCTCAGCTGGCTGGTGAGCTGCAGGCCGGTCACCGGGTGCTGCTCGAGGGGCCGATGGGTGCGGGAAAAACGACCTTCGCGCGCGCGCTTCTGGGCGCGTTGGGCATCGAGCAGCCGCCGGAAGGTAGTCCCTCGTTCGCCATCGCCCATGAGTACTGGTGCAGGCGCGGCGACGTCGTGCATATGGATTTGTATCGAATCAAGTCCGAAGGAGAGATCGAGGAAGCGGGCCTGGAAACCTACTTCTGGGAGCGCGAACTGATCGCGATCACGGAATGGCTCGCGAGCTGGCCGGGTTTCGAGCGCGCCGTCAGGAGGTCCGGGGTCTGCTGGAGAGTCGAGATCGCGTTCCGTCCGGGCGAGGAAGTCCGACGGGACGTTCGTATCTTCAGATCCGGACCGGAAGGTTCCGGCTGAAAGTCGCTCAGGCCGCTTTCTTGAGTTTCGGACGCGAGGTCACCCGCGAGCCGATGAGCTTTAAAGCGGTATCGACGTCCTTGAGAAGGCTTCGGGGCGAGACCACGCAAACGACGCCGCGGCACGCGTCCGTCGGGCCGGCGCGCAGCAGGAGAAGCCATTCATGGCTGGCCAGGCCGAACGCGGAGCGGATCACCGCATAATGGTTTTGGCGGCTCGCCGCAGCGCTCGGCGGTGCCAGCTCGACATAGCCGGATTGCACGAGATGATTCCAGATCGATGGAGTGATCGCGGGATCCCAGTGGAGGCCGTTCCAATGGCGTAGCTTGTCGCTGCCGCCGGCATAAGCGGTGGAATGAAAATGAGGGGCAGGGGAGTTCGCGAGGGTTTGAATCGCGAGAAAAAGGATGCTCGTAGCGCCTTTTTCGAGCAGATGGGCAATTCCATGGCCCAACGGATCGGAGGCGGACTGTAGCTGCTTTGCGTTCCAGCAGCTCAAGGAGCTTTGAGCGCCACGGCGGGCGGCCGGTTGAATCCTCGATTTGGCGGCGGCTTTTGGCGCGGCAGGCAGCACGAGTCCCCCGAGCGTGGGCGATTCTTCCTCCGGAATGGGCGGCTCCTCTTTCATTTCAGGGGAATTTTTTTTGGAGGAAAGAGAAAGTTTCTTCCGATTCAAGAGGCGCGTGATGCTCGGCATCTCGGAAAGATTCGTCGAAGTCTTCTCGTCCAAGGTGAAGGGAGAAGGTGCTGGCGCGGCAGATTTTTTGGGACGACCATTTCCCGAGTTGTTATTTCCCGTCATGAGTGAGCAGCCTCAAATTAGCCTTTCTATTTGCTTTTCGACCAACTAGGATAAAACTCCAGTTTTGGCTGGATCACCTTGTCGGGTTAGCGTGACTTTATTGCGCACGACCCATGTAACTTCATGATCTACCAGCAATAAAACCCCATTTGAGCTCCATGCGTAGTCCGAGCGTCGTATGAGGCTGAGTGCGTAAAGAGCGACTAAAAAAACCGGGAATAGTAGTTGACGCTACAGCTATGGCATGATACGCCCACTGTAGGAATTGTGAGAGGGAAAGGGAGAAAAAACAATGCGTTTGACCTCAAAAGGACGATATGCGGTCCGTGCGATTCTGGATCTGACTTTCAACTCGAATGGTCGGCCCGTTCGTCTGCAGGAAATCTCGGAGCGGCAGAAAATCTCGCTGCATTATCTTGAGCAACTCTTCCGCCGGCTGCGCAAAGGCGCCGTGGTGAAGAGCGTTCGTGGACCGGGGGGCGGATACGTCCTTTCCCGCTCGATGGATGAGATCTCGATCAAAGACGTGCTTATCAGCGTCGGCGAGAACATCAACCCGGCGCGCGATCTGATCGGCACCGGCGACATCAAGAGCGACACCGTCGAGTTCGTCCTCACCAAGACTTACTTTGAAAACCTCGGCCTGATCATGCAGGAATACCTGACGACGACCTCGGTCGGTGATCTGATCCGCAAGGCCCGCGGCACGCAGGAACTGCCCAAGGCCGCCGGCAGCATGCTCGAGGCGACCGGTTTCCAGGTGCCTGCGGCGCAGTCCAATGTCGGAAAAGGCCGCGATCTATCTTGATGCGAACGCCGCCGCGCCGCTGAAGCCCGAAGTCGCGCGCGCGCTGCTCTCTCATCTGTCCGGGCCCGCCGGTTCCGGGAAGGATGCGGGCTCGTTTTCCAATCCTTCCAGCGTTCATTCGCACGGCAGGAACGCCAAACGCATTCTTCATGAGGCCCGGCGGCAGGTAGCCCTGTCGCTTGGGCCTCGTGTTTTCCCCGAGCACGTCTTCTTCACCTCTTCCGGAACCGAAGCCAATCAGCTCGCGGCGCGACTCGCCCTGGAGCCGCTGCTTTTGACGGGAGTCAGGCCCCATTGGATACTTTCGGCAGGGGAGCATGACTCGCTCATCGTGATGGCCAAGTGGCTTGAAGCCCGTGGCGGAGCGGTGAGTTTTTTGGACCTTGATTCCGAAGGACGACCACGGCTGGAGCAGCTTCAGGGATTATGGCGTCCGGAGACAGCGCTCGTCAGCCTGATCTGGGTGAATAATGAAACCGGCGTCATCACGGATATCGAGCAGGCGACCTGCCTCTCCCGGGAGCGCGGCGCGACTTTGCATCTGGATGGGGCCCAGGCCTGGGGCAAGCTCCCGCTCTCGATCGAATCCAGTGGAGCCGGTCTGGTTTCCTTTTCCGGCCACAAGATCGGCGCTCCCGCCGGAATCGGCGCGCTTTGGATCCGGCCCGAGCTTAGGCTTGGGATCCTTTCGGAAGTCGGAAGCGTGCTGGGAAAACAGGAGCGATCCCGGCGCGGCGGAACGGAGAATCTTCTGGGTGCCGTCGCCCTGGGCGCGGCCGCGAGCACGCTCGATCCGGAAGCCTGGCAGGAGCGCGTTGCGCCGTTGCGGGAACGTCTCGAGGGTGCTATCTGCGAGCGAATTCCCGGTACCCGGATCAATGGACGGAGCGCCCGCCGCGTGGCGAACACGATCAGCTTGAATTTCGAAGGGGTCCAGCGTGATGGACTCGTCGCGGCGTTGGATCTGGCGGGCTACTCCGTGAGCGCGGGTTCGGCGTGCGCGGCTGGCGTCACCGAGCCTTCACGGGTGCTACGGGCGATGGGCCGGAGCGAGGCCGACGCCCGCTCCGCCATCCGGGTATCGCTCGCGGACGAGGTAGATTGGGCTGTTCTGGAGGGTTTCGTCACGGCGCTCGCGGATGGCGTGTCGCGAATGAGGGCTCGGCAATGATCGAAAGCAGAGGCAAGGTCCTCGTCGGAATCAGTGGCGGCCCGGAAAGCGCGGTCGCGGCCGCTTTGCTCAAGAGCGAGGGTTACCTGGTGCACGCGTTTCATCTTGCGTGCGGCAAGGGGCTGGAGGAGGCCACCGGCCTCGCTCATTGCCTGTCCGATTCCGATGTCGAGGTCGCCCGCAGGATTTGCGCGAAGATGGGAATATCGCTTCAGGTGGCTGACGTCGCGGAGGAGTTCCGGGCCAAGGTAGGGGATTACCTGGTTCATGAAGGAATTCAGAGCCGATATGCGGCCCCTTGCATCCCCTGCAACGTCGATCTTCGATTGGCATGGCTTCGGCGCAAAGCCGATGAGCTGGGCTGTCGGTGGATCGCCACGGGTCATTACGCGCAGGTGACCCAGGATCAGCTCACGGGCTACGCGCGCCTGCATCGAGCCGCGGATGCGGTCCATGACCAGAGTCTTTTGCTCTGGCCCCTGGATCAGGCGATCCTGTCGCGGCTGCTGCTGCCTCTCGGGGGGTTGTCCAGTGGCATGGTTCGCAAGCTCGCGATCGAGTTCGGTATCCCGCTTCGCGAAACGAAGAGCTCGTTGACGTGCGGGCAGGAAGAGGCCTCAGTCACCCGTTTTGTCGAGAGCAGGACGCCGGCCGGGTTGCGGACCAAGGGCATGATCCGTACGGTGGCAGGCAAGGTGGTGGGCTCGCATCAGGGCTTGCACCGTTATCGGGTGGGCCAAAAGGTCCTTGGCCTGGAGCTTCCAGCCGATGGCAGCAAGAACCTTTTCGTGTTGGGTTTCGACATGAAAACGCACGGGCTGATCGTGGGGCCTGAGGAGAGTCTGATCTCGCGGGTCATCCTGGCGCTTCGGGCGCGCTGGGTCAAGCCCGTGGATCAGCTGCGGCCGCTTCGTTGCCAGGCACGCATGGCATCCTCCGCGCAGGAGGTGCCTTGCCTTGTGACCTGCTTTGAGAACGATGCCCTGCACGTGGCTTTTGAGCAGCCGCAGAAGCGGGTGGCGCCTGGCGAGCCCGTGGTTTTCCTCGATGGCGAGGAGATTCTCGGGGGAGCCTGGGCGGAAACGACATTGGAATAGATTTCGGAATTAAGATGAAGAGCGGTTCCTACATTCTCAAGACCCTCGGCTGCAAAGCCAATGTATACGACAGTCAGCTCATCGAGGCGGAGCTCCGCAAGCGCGGCTGGAAGCCTTGGAGCGGCGAGCCCGAGCCTGACGACGCGCTCATCTGCGTGGTCAACAGCTGCACGGTGACTGACGAAGCGGATCGGCAGACGCGCAAAATGGCTTCGCGGCTTTTTAGGGATCATCCGGAGGCAAGCATCGTGGTCACGGGCTGCGGCGCAGAGGTGGATCCGGAGCGTCTGGCGGCCTCCAAGGGCATCCATTACGTGATCGGCAATCGCGACAAGCACCAGCTCGTGGAGCTGATCCTCGAGCGTATCGCCCAAGCCCCCCAGAGCGCGCGCAGCGAGGGCAGAGCCGAGGTCCTCGGGAAAACCGAAGGCTATGTGGAAATGATCTCGCGGCATCCGATGGATCGCGAGTGGCCGCTCGTGGAAAGCGTGTTCGCGGCGCCATCGCTTCAGGAAGGACAGTCCGGCAAGACCCGGGCTTTTCTCAAGATTCAGGAAGGCTGCAACTCATTTTGCACCTACTGCGTGATCCCCTATGGGCGCGGTCCGAGCCGAAGCCTGCGTCCTCGCGAGGTGCTCGCGCAGGTCCGCGTGCTGGTTGAGCAGGGCGTCCGCGAGATCGTGATCACCGGTACCAATATCGGCGACTACGGGACGGACTGGGGCGAAAAGCCCATGCTCGACGAGCTTCTTGCCATGATCCTGGGCGAAACGGCGCTCGAGCGCCTGAGAGTGAGCTCGCTGGATCCGACCGAGATCACGCCAGCGCTGCTTTCGCTCATGGCGCGCGAGAAGCGCTTCTGCCCGCATTTCCATGTTTCGCTGCAGAGCCCCGACACCCGGATCCTGCGCCTGATGAAGCGTCGATACGGCTTCGAGGAGGTCCGAGGGTGCCTCGAGCGGATCGCGTCGCTTCCCGCGCCTTCGGGCGGCGTTTTCGTGGGAATGGATGTGATCACCGGATTTCCTGGCGAAAGCGCGCAGGATTTCGAGAAGACTTGCGCCACGCTCGAGAAGCTTCCTTGGAGCCGGCTTCATGTTTTCCCTTACAGCGAGCGGGCGGGCACACCCGCGACCCGGTTGCCAGGGACCGTGCCGACTGAGGAACGCTCCCAGCGCGCGCGACGGCTTTCGGAATTGAGCCTGAATCGGCTGACCCGAATTCACGAAGCGGTGTTGCGTCAGAATCCGTTGCTCGATTCCGTACTGTTGGAGCGGCCGAGCGGAAGTTCGATTTCGGGTTACACGCCAAACTATCTGCGGGTAGCGCTACCCTGTTCTTCGGAAACAGGGGCGGGGCTGCAGAACCAGCTGGTTGCAGTAAAAATCAAAGAAATTCAAATAGATAAAAACAGCGGCGATCTCCTGTTTCAGGCGGAATGGATGGCGGACTGAATGGTTGACAGGAATTAGCGAGTATTATACGAACATCCCCGGCAGCAGTTGAGGGGCAACGTATCCAGACGTGGCCGGACGTGGATGGTGCAGCAAATGAATTTTGAGCGGCTTCAGGAAAGACTGGGATACCGATTCGGCGACCGGGCGATTCTACTTCAGTCGATGACTCATACCTCGTATGGACATGAGTTCCTTCAGGATCGGCCGATCGCCATGCGCGATAACGAGCGCCTGGAGTTCCTAGGTGACGCGATCCTGGACGTGGTCGTTTCGGACCTGCTGCTCGAATCTTTTCCCAACGCCAACGAAGGGCAACTCTCGAAGATGCGCGCGGCGGTCGTGAACGAAAAGACGCTGGCGGACGTGGCTCGCAGCATCTCCCTGGACGAGTGCGTTCGCCTGGGCAAAGGCGAGGCGCAGACCGGCGGGCAGAACAAGCCTTCCATCCTTTCGAGCACCTTCGAGGCGTTGATCGCGGCCATCTACCTCGATGGCGGCTTCAATGCGGTTTATCCGGTCGTACGCCATCTCTTCGGCCCGCTGTTCTCCGAGGAACGGGAGCTGATGGCTTTCTATGATCACAAGACCCAGCTGCAGGAGATCGTGCAGGCGCGCTGGAAAGTCACGCCCACCTATCATCTGCTGAGCGCTAAAGGTCCGGATCACGCCAAGACCTTCGAGGTGGAAGTACGGATGAGCGGGCGAAGGCTCGCGGCCGCTATGGGCACCTCCAAAAAAGAGGCCGAACAGAATGCCGCGCGCGCGGCGATCGACTCGGCCGTCGGAACGGAACTCTGATGTCGAAATCCGGTTTTATCGCTATCGTCGGGCGGCCCAACGCGGGCAAGTCCACCCTGCTCAACTCCGTGCTCGGCGCGAAGGTCTCCATCGTGACGCCCAAGGCGCAGACGACGCGCGAACGGGTGCTGGGGATCCTCACGGAAAAGCAGGGGCAGATCGTTTTCATCGATACTCCGGGGATTCATAGGGCGAAAGAAGGCGGCATCAACGCTTTCATGGTGAACGAGGCGCGCGAAGCGCTCGAGTCTCCCACCCTCGTCTGGTACCTGGTGGACCCTTCGTCCGCGCCCAAGCATGAGGCGGCGGTCCTGGAACTCCTCGCCCCGTCCAAGGCGCCGGTCATCCTGCTTTTCACCAAGAGCGACGTCATGATGCGGGCGCCCCAGAAGGCCGCGCTGGAACGCTTCCAGGTGGACCTCAAGCAGGCGCTCGCCGACAAGGGGATCCCGCTGGTGGAAAGCTTCCGGATTTCCGCACGCAGGAACGAAGGGCTCAAGCAGCTCCTGGCGCTCAGCTGGGAGCGCATGCCCGAGGGCCCCTTCTACTATCCGGATGAGGAGCAGATCTCCGATCGGCCCGTGCGCTTTTTCGTGGCGGAGAAGGTTCGCGAGCAGCTCTTTCTGCATCTTGGGCAGGAGCTTCCGTACTCGTGCGCGGTGGAGATCGAGAGCTTCGAGGAGCCCGGCGGGGACAAGAAGCTCACGCGCATCGAAGCCGTGATCCATGTCGAGCGCGAGTCCCAGAAAGGGATGGTCATCGGCAAGGGGGGGCAGAAGATCAAGGAGATCGGTCAGGCCGCGCGCGCGGAGATCGAGCGCTTCATCGAAGGGCCGGCCTTCCTGGGACTCCGGGTGAAAGTATTGAAAGACTGGACCCGAAACGCCGAGGCGCTTAAGAAGATGGGCTATCATCTTCCCGAAAAAGGCAAAAACGCATGAGCTCGCACCGGCTTCCCAGAATCGTCATCATCGGTCGTCCCAACGTGGGCAAGAGCACTTTATTCAACCGCCTGCTGGGACGTCGTCAGGCGCTCGTGCACGACCTGCCCGGGGTCACGCGCGACCGGATCGAGCAGGAGTCCGATTGGTGGGTGGGCGGCAGGAAATACCGGCTTCTGCTCACGGATACGGGGGGCCTGGGCGGAGAGCATTTCGCCGAGGAGATCCGCAAGCAGGTGGAGATGGCGCTTCGAGACGCCGACGCGGTCATCGCGCTTTTTGACGCGCAGGCGGGGCTGACGGCGGCGGATGAGGAGCTCGTGGGCGAGCTCAAGCGCAAAGGGGTGCATCGCAAGGCGCCGGTTTACTGCGTGGTCAACAAGGTCGATGCCGAGAGCCACGAGAAGCTCGTTTCGGAGTTCTTCGCGCTCGGGCTCGAGCAGGTGCTGACGGTCTCGGCCGAGCATGGCCGCGGGATCGACGATCTGCAGGAGGCCGTGATCGGCGGGCTGGCTCCGGAGCTTACGGAACAGGCCGCTTCGGGAGACTCGCGCGAGGAGGAGCCCGCGCGGGTGCCGCGCGTCGCGATCATGGGGCGGCCCAACGTCGGCAAGAGCACGCTCACGAACGCCCTTTTGGGCGAGGAGCGGATGATCACGAGCCCCATCGCCGGCACCACGGTCGATGCCGTGGACTCGCTCACGGAGCTCAACGGCAAGCCCTTCGTGCTCGTCGACACCGCGGGGATCCGCCGCAAGAGCAAGACCGAAAAAGGCGTCGAGGTGCTCTCGGTCGTCCAGGCCAAAAAGGCGCTGGAGCGCTCGGATGTGGCGATTCTCCTGCTCGATGGCGAGAAAGGCATCACCGACCAGGACGAGAAGATCGGCGGGCTGATTCAGGAGGCCGGCTGCGGCGTGATCCTGGCGCTCAACAAATGGGATACCCAGAAGCGCAATCCCAAGTTCACCCAGGAGATGGCCGCCGAGCGCGTGCGCAAGACGATGGCCTATCTCAACTATGCGCCCATTCTTTTCGTGAGCGCCAAGGAGCGCACGGGCTTTCAGGATCTCGGGGAGCTGATCATGGAGATCCTGCATCAGCGCCAGCTCAAGATCCCCACGCATGAGTTCACCGAATGGGTGCGGCAGGAGTCGACGATCCACAATCCCAAGAACGCCAAGTTCTTCCTTTGCCATCAGGCGGGGAAATACCCCCCGACGTTCATCTGTCACGTCAACGATCCCGAGCGCGTGCATTTCAGCCTGAAGCGGCACCTGATCAATGCGCTGCGGGAGCGCTGGGGCTACATGGGCAGCCCGGTCAGGCTGCTCTTCGTGCGCGGCAAGAGCCGGGAAAAGAACCCGTTCGCCCGGAAGTGATCGGGGCGTCTCTCACCAGGTGAAGAGCACGTTTGCCGTGACGGTGTAGAGCATCCCCGAAAGATCAGGAACGTTGTTAGGATCCGAATTGAACGCGTCGCTGCTCGCGTCCTCGAAGCTCGGCAGGTGAAGCTTGCCCTCGATCTGGAAGTAGGATTTGCGCGGGCTCATCACGAACTCCAGGCCGCCGCCCAAGGCCACGCCGAAGGCCGATTGCGTGTCTGCCGTCGCGGAATCCACGATGGAGACCTGGGTTTTGGTATACGAGCCCAGTCCCAGGAGCACGAAAGGGTTGGCGAAGCTGATGGGTGCCGAGATGTTCTTGGTGTCGAAGTAATAGCGGAGGTCAAACCCCATCCGCATGAGGTTGACGTCGACATGCCGGCCGTTGTCATCGCTGGTCTCGAAGTCGTGTTTCACGGTCGAGAACCCGAGATTGAGTGCCAGGTTGAAATCGAACCAGTAATGGACCTTCAGGTCGATGACGGGCATCCCCGCCGTCCAGAGCAGTCCGCGGTTGCCGGTCGCGCCTTCGTAGCCCAGGCCCACGCTCACGCCAAAGAAGCGCCCGTACTGGAAGAACTTGGTCTCGGCGGCCTCTTCGGCTTCTTCGTTGAACTCCCCGTACTCGGTGAACGGAGTGTCGGCGAAGTCGTCTTCCTCGGGAACCGTCGTGCGATCGGGCTTGGCTTCGGAAGCGGCGGCATGCGCGGGCAGGGGGGCCAGCGAAAAAGCGGCCAGAAGCCCGGCGCCGGCCAAGGCCCGCGTGAAACCAGGGGTGCGCCTGCGCTCAGAAGTAAAAATGAATGCCCGCATCGAGGAAGCTCACGCCCAAGGTCTTGAGAACGAAATTGCCGCCGAGGTTGTCGAGGCTTCCCCCGGTTTCCATCGAGAAGCCCAGGCTCTCGATCCCTGGAATGAAGAACTCCACGCCCACTCCGCCCAGGAACTCGGCCCCCGTGCGGCTGTTGGCGCTCAGGATGCCGCCTCCGAGCATGAAGTAAAAGTTGAGGTTCGTCTCGTAAAAGACGTTTTTGAAAAGCTTCACCGCCGTGACCGAGTTGCTCGGCGAGGTGGTCGCGACGCCGACGATGCCCTCAATCGCGATGTCGCGCGAAAGGCCGTACTTGAGGCTGATGCCTGGAACGCGCTGGGTCGCGGAATTGGCGAACTCGGAGTTGTAGCCGACACCCAAGCGGCCTTGAAGCTCTTTGCCGTAGGTGAGTGAGGGAGCGAGCGAAGCGAGCAGTATGATGCAAGCGAAGCCACGGAGTGCGAAAGCCTGCCCGGTTTTCGGGCGGCAGTGCGTTAGCCAAGCGTGTCGCCAGCGAAGCATCATCTCTGTCATGACTCTCAGGGTAAACGCGCCCTTTCTTTTTGACAACCCCTGAAGAGTCCTCTAAACACGAACTTATGTCCTCACCTTTATCGCAAGCCGGTACTCCGACCCCGAGTCACATCGATCGTAAATCTTTGAGGCGCCCCGATGAGCTGATGAAGCTCCTGAATCAGTTTTTTGACAAGCTGACTCAGAACTATCGCGCTTTTCTCTCAGCGGTCATTGCGATCGTCGCGATCACCGCGATGGTGGCCTTCGTGATGAGCCGCAAGACGGCAAAGAACGAGGAAGCCAATCAGGCGCTTTTCATGGCCCACAAGGCGATCGAAAAGGAGCTGACCGCGATGGCTGAGGCCCGCGCTCCGAAAGCTCCGGAGGCGAAGGCCAAGACCGACAAAGATGTGGCGGACGCGAAGACTCCGCCGGTTTCGCCCGAAACGTTGCGCTTCGAGAAGCTGGATGTCGACGCCCAGCTCACCGCCGGCGTGAACCAGCTCAAGGCGGTGACCGAGAAATTCGAAGGGACGCGTGGCGCCTTCGAGGCAAACCTGGCGCTCGGAAACCTTTACTTCGAGCATGGCGAACCAGCGAAAGCCGTCGCCTGGCTCAATCAGGCGGCCAAGTCGGGCAAGACGACCTTCGACCAGGCGACGGCATGGCTCGCGCTCGGGCATGCTTATGAAGACTCGGGCAAGCTCAAGGAGGCGCTCGAGAGCTATGAGAAGGCGCTTGCCACGGGTGAGGCGGTCGCCAAAGGCGAAGCGTTGCTTTCAGTCGCCCGTTCGCATGAGCTTCTGAAAGACACGGCCAAAGCCCGGAGCACCTATGACCAGGTCATTTCCCAGCTCCCTTCGAGCGAATACGCCAAGACCGCGGAAGCCAGAAAGGCCGCCCTTGAGTAAGGGAAGGGGACTGAACCTCGCGCTTAGCGGGTTCCTGGCGATCCTGCTGCTCGCAACCGCTGGCTGCTCGGGAAGAAACATCCACTCGAATCTCCGGGCTGACCCCGAGGTTCTTACCCGCAGCTGGACGCTTCCGACTCGCAAGGACGTCTCACAGGCCGGCGACCGCGGCGCGGAGTACTCCAATCCCGTTTTGCACGAGAATACGCTGATTTTCGGGAATCAGGCGGTCGGTCTCATCGCGCTTTATCCCACGATCAATCAGCAGCGCTGGAGCGTGGAGATTCCGGGGGGCGTGATCAGTGAGCTGGGGCTCGATCAGTCGTCGGTGTATTTCGGCGGGGGAGACGGCTTCCTCTATTCGGTCAATATGGAGACCGGGAAGATCAACTGGCGCTACGAGATCCGCAATCCGGTGATTTCGAAACCCACTGTTGCGGGGGGCCGGGTTTTCGTCACGAGCTCCGATGACACGGTTCATGCGCTGGATGCCGGAACGGGCAAATGGCTTTGGCACTATAAGCGCCGCACGGCGGCTGCCGCGACGATCCTGGGCGCCTCGGCGCCGCTCGTCGATGGCAACGAGGTGCTCGCCGGCCTGAGCGACGGGTTTTTGGTCGCGCTCTCGCTCAGCGATGGTCAGCTCAAGTGGGAACGCAAGCTTCATCAGGGCACGAAGTTCACGGACGTCGATGCGCAGCCGCTGATGGATAGCGGGGTCGTTTACGCGCCTTCGTACGATGGTGCTCTCTACGCGCTCAAGCGCCAGGGGGGCGAGGTCCTGTGGCGCTTCGACGCCGGCGGGAGCAAGAAGGTCGTCATCGAGAATGACCGACTCTACCTGCCGTCCTCCGACGGCAATATCTACGCGCTTCAGAAAGAAGGCGCCAAGCTCCTTTGGAAATTCGAGCTCGACGGCGGAACGCCCACGCAGCTCGTGGTGACCGATCGTTACGTGATCGTGGGCTCGAGCTTCCAGTATCTTTACGCCATCGACAAGACCACCGGCAAAGGCGTCTATCGCTTTGACGTGGGCAATGGCAGCGGCTTCTACGGGAGCCCGGCATTCGACGCCGAAAAGCAGCGGGTTTACTTCCTCTCGGGCGCGGGGAATCTTTACGCGTTCCGGGTTCGGAAGCTTTGAGGTTTTGCTGCTGGGGGGGGGTTGGGGTAGGGGCTTGGCTTGTGGCTGAGTGCGCTCGCTAAAACGTAAACCAATCCAAATTGAGACAGGCAAGCGTCTCGGGCTTCGTTTCTTTCACTCGCTTCGTGAGCTTTTCAATCAGCTCAAGAATCTGCTCTCGGAACCAGACTACGTCGTCCTCGGAAAGGCTCATGGGCGCCGTGAAAAAGAGCTCCCGTTCACGATCCATTCGATCCATCTTTTCCAGTCCTTTTTGGCGCCAGTTCGCGTGATGTCTCGTCACCAAAGGAGAAGTACTGGGAATGTGCGTGCTCTGGGGGCCCACTAAGAGCTTTCCGTCTTCCATCTTGCAAAGGCCACGCTCCAACAGGAATTGCACGATCTGGTCCACGAGGGTCCTCGAAAGCTTGAGGCGTGTGGCGATGGCCTCGACGCTCGAAAACTGGGGAAGACTCGTGGCATTTCTCACGGCTGAGTACGCCCATGTTGAATAAAATATCGCCCGTTCCTCGTCGCTCAGTATCCGTTTGGCATGAACGCGGTTTTCGACGCGACTGGCTTCCGCTCGCGTTTTCTCGATCTGGGAGCGCAGAAAGTTTCTGGCCCTTTCGGTTCCGCAGCGGGAGTACTGAACGAGCCGGATGAAATAGTCAGTTTCAAGTTCGTTCAAGTCCAGGTAGGCCGCGATATCATAGGCTTGCTCGAGGCTCAGATCCCTTGGTCCTTTGAAAATCTGGCTGACCAGAGTGGGATGCATCCCACATCTTTTTGAAATTTTTTGGAATTCTCCACGGCCTCCGCTCGGCAGCGCCTCAAGGCGTTCAATGACAAAGCGCTTATAGTCGTGGTAGTGGAACACGCGATTCATACGGAATAAGCATTACAAATCTGTAAATAAATAGCTAGTAAGTTTGTAAATATGATGTATTCCCAAAAACGGTAGCCCGGTAGAAGAGGTGCTATCGGAGGAACTGAGTCATGATTTTGAATAATTGGGTAAAGCTTGGAATCGGGGGCGTTTTTCTTCTGGCGGCGACCGCCACCGTGGTTCTAGCGGGCCAGGGGGGCTCGATCGATTCGGGCGGAAGTGACATGCATGCGGCGGATTATGGTGCGGCATGGTTCTTGGGTTCCGATCCAGTCCACTACTGCATAGAGACAGCACCCCAATTTGGTCGCACGGCCGAGGACGTGGATGTCGAGTTCCGAAACGTTCTGCGGAAATGGGCTAGCTACATCCGCGATCGGGGAGTGGACCAGGAGCTTCAGGGGGACCCGAGAATCCAGCTGAATTTGAACTTTGTTCGCGTAGCCCAATGTGATGCGAGCGTCGAGCTCACGATTTACGGCGGAGTAGGGAATCAGCGCATCCAAGACGCCTTGAAAGGTTTCGAAAACCCGGTGGCTGTCGCGATTCGCGAGTCCTATGATGTTTTCACGGGAAGGGCTAAGGGCTTTATATGGTTGCGCCTGCCGTTTGCCGAACACCTGCGGTCTTCGCCGTATTTTTATGGACTGGATTGGACCAAGCCCCATACGCTAGAAGGCGCGCTGTTGCATGAGTTTGGCCATGTCCTGGGGAATGGGCATGTTCGCAAGACGATCATGGAAGAGGATCTGGCATCTGCCCTGATCTGGAACGATCTCCTCGGCAGTATTCCTGATGAGTCTCGCAGAAATCAGTACGTTCAAGCTCGGAAACGACAGCTTTCCCAAATCGACTGGGGCCGTTCCTTGGCGATGCACATGGACGGCAGCACAGCTGTTTATTTGGGCGATATGGGGCCCGTACCCTCGCCGGCGGATGTGGCGGTTTTTACGAAGTTCGTGGGCCGCGCACCGCAAGGAAAAGTCAAGGTCCAGGCTCAAGGCGCGGCATGCCCTGAAGGACAAAATGCTCCCGTTTGCGCGCAGCTCACCTTCACGGATGAGATCGGCCCCGGATCTATTTTTGTGAAAATCATTCTGTCATCGGTCCGGGAGACGCCATCGGATGAACGGGCTTTTTTCCGGTATCGGAAGGAGAGGAATCCAAACTGGTACAATGGCGAGCAAGTATTATCGATGAAGAGCGTCGTGGGAAGCTCGACAATGCTGGCTACCGGTACCGATGCGAGTGGAAAAAGCGCCCTGTTTCAGTTCGCGGTGAATATGGACCGATCACCCTTATCGATTCAGGTGGTCGGTGAAAACGACCAAATGGAGTGGATTCTCTTCACTCGGGAAGTTCGTACCAGAATCTGAGCGGGTTTACTTCCTCTCGGGCGCGGGGAATCTTTACGCGTTCCGGGTTCGGAAGCTTTGAGGTTTTGCTGCTGGGGGGGGTTGGGGTAGGGGCTTGGCTTGTGGTGAGTGCGCTCGTTGTGGGCGTCCCGGTCGAATTGCGACTAAAATTCTGATCGTGAGATGATCAGAATCTATTGGATTGTTGACAGGGGCCTAGCTTGATACGACCTAAGGTCATGAAGATTACCGGACTACTTTTTCTTGCCATGTTTTTTTTCTCGTTTCCTCATGGCATTTGAGGTCGAAACTGCTCGAGTGTCACAGGGAGACTTGGCGGCCCTGGACACAGCCTTTCGAGCGCTAGCCCAGTCAGATGGACATGTGGCTGAGGAGTTAGGCGTTGCTATTGGAAAAAGTATAACCAAAAATCCAGAAACTTTTTTGAAGGCATACCAAAAGCATGCCGGATCAGTGATACGTTTAGACGCACTGGTCGGGAATCTCGGCCCAGCTTTTGTTGACGACTTTCGGGGCCAAGCGGTGGAGATTCGTAAACGGATCAAGGCCCTTCAGGGAGTGAAGAACAAAGAATTGAAACCATGGTCAGCTAATTGCATCCAAGTACTCAAAGAAAAGCTCGAAATCGTTGATCGTTAGGCACTACCCAAGTAGGCGACTTTTTGCCGACCTTCTAATCCGTCGTATTCCACTACTCAAGAGACATTGGCGTGGAGGGCATTTCGACTCTGCCTTTGGCGTCAAGACCTTCAATCTCATCGAATGCGCGAACGCCTATTGTTTGGTCTTTTCCGCCGGGTGGCTATTTTCTTTCTACGCTGTACCGTCTTTGGAAGGAAATATTCTCATTGCCACGATTTGCGACGCCTTCAACCACTAGTGAATAACTGCCATCACTTTCCCTCTTCATGGAATGCGATTCCGTTATGGTTAGCTCCTTGTCTTTGTACTCATACTTCCGGAGTGCCCAACCTTCTTTCTCTTTCAAAAAAGCTCTCGCACCGAAGCCATCCTGCATGTAGTCATACTCATCCAAACAAGAGCAAGCACCGAAATCAGCGACTTGTTCACAAAAGGAGAGGTAACCCTTACATTGGGAATCCGGCGCGATTTTTATGCCCGTATACGTACAAGACTGCTCACGCCCGTCAGACAAGCACTTAACAGACTTAACTGAATAGACGCCAATAAACTCATCAAAAGCCGTTCCCGCGTATGCCAAAATCGGAGCGACAAGGACAAGCGGAGCAAAAATTAGAGGGGCGAAACCAACTCTTCTTCTTACCATGAAGCGCTAATTCCACACTTCATACTTCTTTGCAAGCAACTCTCGGAGCGGCCACTGGTGCAAAGCGTGCTCCGTTCCAATCGTCTGACCCCACGCTTAGCTCCCCGCCCGTTTCTCCATCAAAGTTGAGTATCCGGTATGCGCGGGAGGGTCATTCCCCCAATGTGACCTCGGTGCCGACCTTCCATTTGCTAAAGAACCTTCCGAGGTCCGATCGGGAACGCAGCTGGATTGGGCGTTGCAATTCCCGCCGAGTCTTCGTCTAGAAACTCCTTGGTTTATGGTCGCGCAGCGCTCGTTTGAGTGTCCGATGATGACTCAGCGCAAGTCAGTAGGCCGGGGTATTCCGATCAGTCCTCGGAAAAATAACGTCCGATAAGAAATAGGACGTCAAGGCACGTTCTGTTTCGCCCGATATTCCCTCGAAAACGGGGGAATACTCGCATGGAAACTGATTCGAGATCCAAGACGCGCGCCGAAAACCGCGCGCTGAGCAGGATCTACCGCTATCACTTCAACGAGCTGGCGCCGATCGAAGAAAAAAAACGCCGCTCCGAAATTCTCAAAAAACTCCGGGAAAAATACACTTTCCGCGAAATCGAGTCGGCGCTTGACTGGCTGGACGAGACGGGCGCGGCCCAGGCCGATCCGCTTGGATATCTCGCGGCCGGAAACATTGCGCCGATAGTTCAACTTGTGGAGAAGTTGTCAAGGACGCTGAAAGCGAAGGAGCCGGCGCCGGTGTCATCGCTTGAGACGGAGGAACGCGCGCGCGCGATCGAGCAGGAGCGCGCGGCGGTCGCGGCGTTCCGGCAGGAATACCAATCCGAGCAGGAGCGCGCGGCGGTGATCTCGCGCGAGGTCGCCGCGCTCAATGAAATCTACGGCGCCGATTCAGGGGAGCGGTTAACCGCACTCGCGATTGGGCGCGCCATCGAGCGCGTGCGTGTTGGGGCTCCAATCCTTGCAAAAATCCAAGACTGCCTTGCGGGGTAGGGTCTACCCGTCAAAAAAAACGGCTCATATCCGATTTTAGGAGGTCGCGAAAATGCAGCTTTCGACTCAAAAACGGGAAACCGGCATTCCCCTGGAACACGTCCAGGCAACGGTGCGCGTATTGGAGCACATGGCCTCCGATGCCCAGGCGTTGACGCGCCGGCCGGAGTCTTATCACCGCGCCAGCGAATTCGAGCAAGGCGTCGCCGCCGGGCTCATCGTCGCGCTGGAATTGCTCCGGGAGCTGGCGGGAGGAAAGCCGCCGCTGAAAATGTGATTTAGCAGGGGGAATAGTTCCTCCAAGAACCGCGCGGACTTAGCACACTCGCGCGCTCCTGCGGAACGGCGACGCTCAGAAATGGGTGCCGCCGTTTTTATTTTCGAAACAATTAATTGTAATTTACAATCTTAAGAAATTAAAATAATCGAATATCAGAGGTTAAATGCCATGGATATTCCAGCCGCCACGCCAGCAATTCCGAAAGTCGATCCGGTTATTCCGGAAATTCCCGCAAAAACCCCGGCCGCGCCCGGCGCGAAATTCAGCGCCCGTCAATTTATTCCGCTCGCGGCGGCGGCAACGGTGATTTTCGGCGCCTTTTATCTGCTCCGGCGGAAAAAAAAGAATTCCCAGGAAACCGCTCAGGCCATGGCTTTCGCCCAGGAGCCTCCCAGGGAGCAGTCCAGTCCAGCTCCGGCGCCAGAAATTAACGGGCTTCCTACGATTATTTTTTGAGGTCTGAAAATGGGTAATCCAGAAAATCCAGAAAATCAGGAAACTCCAGCCGCGCTCCCGATCGACGCGGTTATCCAGGAGAGTAAACAAAACTTGGCGGATGCCCAGGCGGCGCCGCTCAAGCGGAAGCGGGGTCGGCCTCGAAAAAACCCGTTGCCAGGCGATGCCCAGGCACAAGGCGAACCGAGCTTTTCGGCCGAGGCAGACTCCGCTCCGATCCAACCGCCGACCGACTATGCTCCGATGATCTCGGATCTCACTGGCGTTGCTTCGGGGTTCCTGGTTGATCAAACCGGGGTCAAGGAGATCGAAATCAGCGATGAGGAGCGCGCTAGAATCTGCATTTACCTCAACCCGGTATTGCAGAAATGGTTCCCCAATGTCACCGAAGCGGAGATGAGTCCGGAGCTGATGGCGGTTATCGGCATCGGGAGTATTGCGGTTTCGAAATACATGATTTTCTCGAAGGTCCAGCAAGAGCGCATGGCGCGCGGAGCGGACGGGAAGGCGCCGCCGCCGGCCGCGCCGGCCGCGTGAGTCCCGCGTGTTCACGAAAACGGACGTAATCACTATCCTGGGTAAACGCGGGAGCGGAAAGACGACGCTCGCGCGAAAGATTCAGCGCGATCGCGCGTTCCCGCGGCTTGTGATTTTCGACCGGCTCCGGGAGTACAGTAACGAGCGCGGCCCGGGAGTTCATTTCGTGAGCACGTTTGACGGCTTTGGGCGCGCGATCCGGGAGACGATGGATGCGCCGGCTTTCAAGCTGATTTTCCAATTCGATATCGAGGCGGATAACCACGACGACGTTTTCAATGAGGCGCTTCGGGTCTGCTACATGCGCCAGCGTGCGTGCCGCTGGCAGAGTTCCCTTTGCCTTGTGATCGATGAGGTCCACAACTTCGCGAGTCCGCATTTTATCCCGAAATGGCTCAAGGAATGCCTGCTCACGGGGAGACATGAGAATATCGGGCTGATTTCCTGCTCGCAGCGCCCTGCCAACGTGAATAAAAATATCCTCTCGCAGAGTCACCACATTTTTTGCTCGAATTTCAACGAGGCCAATGATTTCAACTATCTCAAGGAATTCATGGGCTCACACGCGGCGCAGCTCCGCACGCTCCGGCAATACCAGTTTTTGCATTTCAGAGATCAAAATCCCCCGCAAATAGTCACAAGCTGAGCCAAAAAATCGGCGCCTATCCCCCTGGCCAGCCGCGTTGCGTTCTATTTTTGTAAAGATGAAGAAATTATAATATTATGAAAATCTGTTGACACTTTCCGGACGCGAGCTGAGTCTCGAAAAACAGTCGGAAAGTAAAAAATCGAAAAATCGAAAGGAAAAAATCATGAAGACTCTCGCGAAACAGATTGCCCTGGGTGTTATCGGCGGCCTCCTGGCCATGTACATCGCCAAAAAGGTGCCCACGGTCGGCGCCATCGTGAAGTAACCGCGAATTCCCGCGAAAACTGGCCAAAAAAGAAAAAAAAAGGGGAATCAAAATGAGAGTTCAAACCCGTGAGCGCCGGCTGCAAGATACAGCTTTCGCTCCCAGTCAGACCTTGCAGCTCCCGCTGCCCAAGGATCTCGTCGCGAAACAGCTCACGCTGGTTTTCAACGGGAGCCTTTCCTACACCTTCAGCTCCGGATCTCCGGCGGCTCCGGTGGAGTCGACCTTCGACACGCTGATCAACCAGATCATCGTGCAGGTCAACGGCCGCGTCGTGAAAAACGTGCGTCCGCACATGCTCCACATGGTGGAGATCCTGGCTTTCGGTCAGGAAGGTGAGCGGAAGTCCTCGGCCGGCGCCTCGGCCGTGACCGGCAACAACCCGACCGCTGACGGCGGTTTCGCCTGGGGAACCACGACGCAGTATACGACTGCGCGTGAAACCGTCGTGATCCCCTTCGAGATGATTCTCGCGAAGAAAAACGGCTCCGGCACGTGGCTGGACCTTCGCGGAAAATCTCAGGCGGAAGTCAAGTTCATCACGGGTCCGTATTCGGGTCTGGACACTTCCGGCGCTACCATCACGTATGCCAACCAGTCTTTCGTGATCGAAGCGTACATCGAGGAGGTCCTCGGCGTTCCCGCGAACTTCCCGCTGGCTCACTTCAAGCAGACATGGAGTCAGGAGTCCATCGGCGCCCAGGCCAACGAGCGCAGCTTTGAGCTGAATTTCGGCAATTTCGTTGCCGGCCTCGCGTTGTATGTCAAGGACGGAACGGCCGTTCCGGTCCGCTCGGATCTCGGTGTCACCGACATCAAGATTATGACGGGTTCGGAGATCATCGCGCAGACCACGTTCCTGGCTGCTCAGGCGAAAATGCGGCAGATGTTCGGCTGCAACGCCGCCAGGGCGTCCAACTCCTCGCGTCTTGACGGGTATGTCTATATCCCGCTGCTCACGAGCGAAGGGGATCTCAACACGGCCTTCGACGCGCGCGCGCTCACTAGCCTCCGGCTTGTGATCTCGACTCGCTCGGGTGTCACCTATCCCTTGCAGCTCAACATCGAGCAGCATGAGATTGTCCAGGTGCCTGCGTAACCCGCATCGCAACCACGGCTCCCGCGCGGCCTCCGCTCCTCGGCCGCGCGGGAGTTTTTCTTCGGAAAAAACATCATGGCGAAATGGGACTCAAGTGGAACTTATGAACGGCCGCCGCAAAAACTGGTTCGGGCCAGTAGATCGGTGCGCTGGAGTTTCAAGGCAGTTCCCACTGGGGAAAAGGCGCCCGGGAATAACGTCCGCACTGTTTCGGACGTCAACGTGGACGCAATTTATCCCGATCCCGATCCCGATTCAAAGTATGTCGAATTCCCTCAAAGGGTTCCCTTGAACGTCAACCCGTTTCGTGGCACCGGAAAATCCAATGAGAGGCGCTGGGACACGCACAAGCCGGTTGATTATCTCCGAAATCATATCAAAGCAGCGCGCACCGCTCTCAAAGACCATATTCAAGTCCTCCGAAACGTGGGCTTCGAAGTAGAGCTTGAAAAATACTTCATTCCAAATCCTGACAATTATAACAGCATGTCGAGACGGAGCGGGTCCATGTCCTATTGGGACACCATAAGGGCGCTTCGTCGCTGGCTTCGCGGGATAGAATCGGATGCGTCTTTAGTGGCGGACCTCTTAAATCACAAGGACGACGAGATAAGAGAGGCGGTCGAAAAAGGCGTTATTGAATTTGAATTATTGAATTACCCTATCAAATTCAACTATACCGGTCCGCTTGAAATTGAAAGATGGACTCGCGGAGATTACCGGCCCTACATCACAATGGGACGGTTTAAACCCATCGGCGTCACCGATGATTCGGTGAGGCGTCTTTTAGGGAAGATGCCAGGACCGGACGGAAAAACCAAGGTCTACCCCAAGACACTTGTGGCGCTCATGCTTTCGGAGGTTATCAGCGCGTGGCCTCTCAAAAACTCCTATAAAACGCAGTCCTTTTTGACGGGCGAGGGAGCCTCACAAACGGATGCTAACCAATGGGATCTCATCCGAGATAGCGGCGTCTTTCCGGCGGAGGCAATGAAGCTACTTCGGGATTGGCTCAGGAGCGAGAACGAAAAATATCAGGCGAGTGTGCGCGCCCAGGGGCTTTTCGGGGATGCCGGCGAAGGGCTTAAACGGTTCAAAAAAGCAATCGACACTGGAACGCCTATTTTTGTTCAGGTTGTAAAGCTGGTGATGACTGCAATGGAGGTCTCGCTTGCTATCGCGGCCGTCGCAATCGTCGCACCCATTGCGGCCGGAGTTGTGGCGGATCTCGGCTTGAGCGGCGGGGTTGCAACGGCCGTGACTGGCGCGGCAACGGACACGGCGTCGAATCTGATCATGGGGAAACCCGTTGACGTTGCTGGGATAGGTCAAAACGTGCTCGGCGCGGGAGCCGGGGACGCAGTGGGCGCGATCGCGAACGCTACTGGAGTTTCAAACGTGGTCGGCGCTGGGTCGCCGGCAATCGAGGGAGGAAAAGAAATGCTGAATTTAGGCGGTGGGATCAGTCTGGACACATCGGGGCTTTTCAATAGCGTGGCGCCTTCTCTGCCATCGGCAACGGATATCTTTGGGGCTCCGACAGTTGCAGCGTTCAGCACGATTGCAAGTAACGTGAGCATTGCGCCCTCGTCTCCGGCTCCCGGCACCGCGGTTTCTCCGGTCGCCGCGGCGCTGGACACAGTGGTTTCAGCGCCCACAACAGTCAAGGCCGGGGTTCCCCTCCTGGTCGCCGCCCTGGTCGCCGGTTACTTCATTTTCGGAAAGAAGGTGTAACGTGGAAAATCTCGCGCTCGCAAAAATGGCGCTCGCCGATGAGTCTCAAAAAGAGGCCGCGTTGCTCCTGCTCCAGCTCATCGAGCAAGGCGCGGATATTGAGGTCCAGACTTTCGATCTCGCGACCGCACGGAGCGAAAATGATCCTTTTGAGGTCGGCTCTTTCCGGTCCATCTGGATTGCCTCCGCGACCGATTCAAGCGCAGAGGTGAGTTTCCGGCCGAATAGCCGAAATAAGCAGCAAGGCGCCGTGCCGCTCACAAAAAACGCGGTATTCAGTCAGATTGTGCCCATGGCGCGAGGCTATTTTCACTGGAGCGCCCAGGCCGGAAAGACCATGACGGTGGTTATGAGCCGGCTTGCTGAGATCCGGCCCGGGAGCCTGATTAACCAGCTCGCCGGAGGTGTCACGCTCGCGGACGGTTCGAGTTTCACGGTTTCGGCGGCGGTCCTCGCGGCGGCAACGGCCGGGCTCATCGTCGCTCAGGACACGGACCGAAAATGCCTGACTTTCGTCAATGAGTCGGGCGCGGATCTCTGGATCGGAGGCGCGAGCGTCTCGAATGCGGGAGCCAACAAAGGGGTCCTCGTCGTGGCTGGCGAAAAAGTTGTCTGGCGAAACACGGCGGCGCTCTACGGCTATTCCGTCGCTGGAACCACGCTCACTTGCATGAATGAAAGGTGATCAAATGAAAAACTGGCTTTCACTTTTTCTTTTCCTGCTCCCGGCGCTCGCTCACGGCGTTGAAATCAAGCCGCTCTATCTGAGTCCGGATGGAACGACGCTTGAGCGAAACGGCGCGCAGGTGCGGGTCAAGGATAGCGGGATTTCGACGGCTAAAATTGCTGACTCCGCTGTAACTCGCGTTAAGATTTCGGGGCTCACGTCTCCGACCGTTCAATCCTTTTTCTCAGGATCGGGAACCTACACGAAGCCCGCTGGCGTTGTGTGGCTCAGAGTCTACGGGGTCGGCGGCGGTGGAGGCGGGGCGGGGTCAGGGTCGAGCGGAGCAGGATCGGGAGGAAATGGGACCGCGACTACCTTTGGCTCAAGTTTCCTCACAGGAAACGGCGGCACTGGCGGCGTTACAAATTCGTCATGGGGCGGAGCTGGCGGAACAGCAACTAACTCTGGCGGATTGGCTTTTGGTAGAACGCTTCAGGGCGCATACGGATCGGCACCGGGAGGATTAGGGTCAACTTACACGCACGGCGGAAACGGCGGATCATCGCTATTCGGTCCAGGGAGCATAGGATCTGGTTCAACCAATACTTCGAACGCAGGGCCAATAACAAGCGGGTCGTATGGCGGAGGCGGTGGCGGTGCCGGCGGTTATGCTGCCGGAGTTTTTGCTGGCGCGGGCGGCGGTGCGGGAGGTGGCTTCGATGTGATTATTCCAAACCCGGCATCGTCTTATAGCTATTCGGTCGGACAAAGCGGATCGGGCGGAACCGCAGGAGTATCGGGATTCACAGGTCAAGCTGGGTTGAGCGGAGCTATCTATGTCGAGGAATTCTACCAGTGACCGAAAACCGCGCTCAGGGCCTCAAGGCGCTCACGTATTGGTATCAGCAAGCCGGCCTGCAATTCAAAGGGCTCATGTTCGCGGACGTTGTGGCGTACTACGACACGCGCCATCCCACGTTTATCGGTGTTTTTGGCTCCGCGATTGACGATATTAAGCAATCGGAGTCGAGGCGCTGGGAGACGGTGCAGGCCGCAATGCGGGACCTCGCGGCGGCCGGGCAGGGGAGACTCCCGCACTATCAGGATTTTTTCAATGCGCTGATAGGTGAGCGCCTTTCCTTTCGCTGGACTGATGCCAAAGACGTTGCAATCGAAACCGTCCAGGACGTGGTCCAGGTCGCCAAAGCGGGACTTGGGATTTATGCCGCCGTTATAGCGGTCGGGATCATCGTCTTTTTCTGGCAGGCCGGAAAGAATGCGCAGGTGAGCGCGTGAATCCGGCCGGGCTGATCATTGCGGCCGTTGCCGCCGGAGCGTTGCTCATGACCAATAAAACCGGGGTTATCGCACCCACGTCTCCCGTCTCGTCTCGATTCGATGATCTCTTTGAGAAGTACGGCACGAAATACGGCGTTCCCCCGGAATGGCTCAAGGCAATCTGCATGAACGAGTCGAGTCTCGGCGAGCATCCGCTTGTTCAAAAGGGGCTGGCCTCTGAAGACGGCAAAAGCTGGGGGATCATGCAGCTCACGCTCCCGACCGCGCGGGACTTCGAGCAGGTCGGAATCGACGAGCTGAACAACCCGGAGATCTCGGTGCGCATCGCCGCGAAGTTCGTCAAGCGCATCATGGCGAGCTTCGAGGTCGTGGATCTCCGGTATCTCGAATGGGTCGTGAAATCCTACAACCAGGGCGTGCGCCGCACGATGCAGGAGCGCGCAGGCCAGTCTCCTGGCTATGCCCATGAGTATTGGGTGCGGTTTAAGCGGAACTTAAAAAGGCTTGGCTATTAGGCCAAGGGAAAGCGGGGAAAAATGGGGAAAGAGACTAAAAACAAGCTGATTATCATCGTCGTTTCGGTGTTGCTCACGGTCGCCGGCGGCGCGCTTGGAATCGAGAATTTCAAGGCTCAGGTCTGCGGCGATCCCATGGCAGTCGAGGCGGTGAAGTAAATGGAAATCCTCCTGGCTCTTTTGAAAGCGGCGGCGCCTTTGATCATCGCCCTCCTGGGTGCGTGGCTTTTGCCGTCTCCGATTCAAAAGCGCCGGGAGGACCTGGAGGAGACTCATGAGGCAGTGGAGCGCGCTAAAAATAGTCGTGGTGACTTCTCTGGCATGGACGATGTGTCTTAGCTCCTGCGCCGGGGTCCGCGTGAAATGGTGGTTTTTGGACGGGAAGGAGCGCGGCGAGCTGATTCGGCGGGACCGCGCCGGAAATATCACTGAAAGCCTGACTTTCGTCCAGGCGGACGGGTATTTTTGCCTGACTCCCGAGGACTCAAGACTCCTGCTCGACATGGTGAAATCATGCAAAAACTGAATCGAGCGATCGCGCTCGCGCGAGATATCTACTACTGGCCAACCTTTCGCGAGAATCTCGCTGAAAAATTTTCCGACTCATCGGCCTTCTACACTAATTTTGACTGGTTTCCTGTCGTCCTCGAGGCGCGCCCATGGTGGAAGCCATGGCCCTCCAAAGAGGTCGCAGTATTCGACGGCCGGAAAATCATCATCCGCCCAAAACAGGCGAAAAAGCCGCTCCCGGAGATAGTCGGGAGCATTATCCATGAGATGTTTCACGCCGGCGGCTTTAAACACGCCGCCTCGAGGCGGATTGACGAAACGGACCTCGCCTACAGAGCGGGCGCGATCGCGCGCGGCATCGCAAAACTAGGGGAGCACGGCAGATGAAACTCATCGAGCGCCTAAGCGTCCGCCTGCTCCTGGTTATGGTGCCCATGTGGTGCGCCTGGGTGTCCCGGGAGATCTCGGAGCTTAAGGTCAATGTTTCAGAGATTCGGGCCAGTCTCGGCCCGAGTAAAAAGCGCAATCAGGTAACCAGCAATCCCGCTGGCGAATCATTGCGAAAGGAGAGAGTGAGTTATGTCCAAGAGTATCCGCGTTGCACTAATGAATCGGTTTCCTGGCGGTCGCGTCGTTTCGAGCGAGTCCAGCATCCTGGCCTATGATTCGGCCGGCAATCTTCGCGTCGCCGTCTCGAAAAACGGCAATGGCGACTGGGTCGACGCCCAGGGGGAGCACGGCGCGAGTGACGCCCTGGATCTCTCGCCGATCCCGAAGGGGTGCCGCTTCATGAAGCTTCACAAGGACGGCCGCGTGGCGCCCTCGGAGGAGCACGATGAGCGGAAAGCCGCCGCGCTCGCGCTCGCCGGAAAGCACGGCCGCAAGGTCCCTTCGGAGGCCGAGCTCGCCGCCGCTCCGAAAGAGGCCCCGAAAGCTCAGGCGTGATCATTGTGGCGATATTGGGAAGGGGACTTGATCCCCTTCCCTTTCGCCTTTCCGAAATTGACGGTGAGGGGAGGGCAAGCGGAGCCGTCCTCAAACGTGGCTGAATAGTGGAGATGCGGGAGTTTCGCGAAAGCGCCGGGCTCAATCCGGATGCGGAGCGTGTTGAAAGCCTGGAGATGAGCCAGCGGATGCGTGTTGCTCATAATCACGGCCGAAAGGTGCGGGTTGTAAACCTCGACGCTCACGCCTTTAAAATCCATCGTTTGACCAGCTCTCATAGATCCCTCCAGTCTCTTAAGTCTATCTGAACAGTGTTCTTTGCAAGAAACATTTGAAATTGCATGACTGACGGGTTATGACAGGCAGCATCCTTAGCGAGGATACCCGAAAAAGTTTTGCAGTTGTCTCAACTGCCGAAAGCCTCCCTCCCTCTCCACTCCTCGCTAAGGAAACGGGGGAGGGAGTGCTTTCGTGCGCTAGGGGAAGGCGTGGGGGAGCATCAATCTGTATTCGGAAAGGACGGCCGGATATGGAGCTACATCAAAATTTACGACGCCATTGTTGAGCTACTGACGCCACGCGAGCGCATTGTGCAGCTTGAGCTGGCGCTTCGGTGCCGGCGCCATTCGAAATCAAAGGCGCGCGTGGTCCAATGGAAGGGCTTTCCCTTCGCGCTCGATCCGCGTCAGGTCGTGATCTCTGAAAGGGAGCTGGCTATTCGAGTCGGTCTGCCAAAGACAACGCTTCACCGAACGTTGAAATCCCTAGTGCAGAAGCGAGTGATTCGAATTCTGAAGAAGGCCAGCGGCGAGGGTGGCGGCATCTTATTCCACGTGAGCGATCCGGACGATATCAGTCAGTTGATCCAACGCAGAATTGCCCGCCTGGACCGATCAATAAATAAGATAATGGCGCAGAAGAATTGGGAAAATACGCCATCTCTTAAACAGGACTGGACCGACTTGGTCTGCACAAGGGACCAATTAAAAACTAGGCTAACTAATCAATTACAAATGGATTTTATGAGTTATCCACAAGGTCGTGGACCAACTAGTGGACCGGTAGAAGATTTAAATCCTAGAATGTATTCTTATGCAGAAACCGAAAATCAGAAATCCGCTGGTAAGGAGGGGGATGGCGCGGCGCAGCAGTCTATGCTAGGAGCACTTGACGTGAGCGCACGTGAGGCACTTGAGCGGATATCGAAGAGGTCGGGCGTCGATCTAGCTAGTCTCGGTGTGTCCGAAGAGGAAAACAAAAATGGACAAAGAAGTTCCGGATAACGTTAAAAGCATTTTCGATGCAATATTGAGCCGCGCGCAGCATTTCTACGAGCCGGCTGGAACCTACGAGCGTCGCCTCTACGTCGAAATGAACTCTGAACAAAATTTAACCACGCCAGGAAATGAAGCTTTGTTGGCCCGGCGGCGGGCAGACTGGCTCAGGGAGATTCGGAGCAAGTGCGGAAATCCTGGCAATAAAACCTGGGATGAGCTGGTTAGAACAAAAACGCCAAATGATTTCGCTATCATAAGGCGATTTTACTGGCACGTGGTGACTGACTTTGAGCTAATGGTGGCGCATGATTACCTCGGACTCCGAGCCGATAGCATCGAGGTTGAAAGCAACCGCGTCGTTGTAGTTTCGGGTCCGATAAGAAATATTATGTCAACCAGATCTCCGTATTGAGCAATACAGGGGCATCTGGGGTCTCCTCCAGGCTCGCAGCTCAGCCCTTCCTGAGCTGCTTTTCGTTCTTCTGATAGAGCGCCAGGGCTTCGTTGATGATCCGGAACGCTTCGTCCGGACCCGAGAACTTCTCCACGACGACAGCTTTGTTCTCGAGGATCTTGTAGTCCTCGAAGAAACGCTTGAGCTCGGTCAGCCGATGCGCCGGCAGCTCATCGATCGAACTGTAATCGGCGTACTCCGGATCATTGGCGTGAACCGCGATGACCTTGTCGTCGGCCTCGCCCTGATCGAGCATCCGCATGACGCCGATCGGCTTGGCGATCATGATCGTGAGCGGCACGACGGGTTCCTGGCCCAGGACCAGGATGTCCAGTGGATCGTGATCCTCGCAATACGTCCGCGGGATGAAGCCGTAGTTCGCCGGATAATGAACCGAGCTGAAGAGCACGCGATCCACCCGGATCAGGCCGCTCTTCTTGTCGAGCTCGTACTTGTTCTTGGAGCCCTTGGGAACCTCGATCAAGGCCGGAAGTAGTCTGGGAGCCTGGGTGCCGAGTTCGACGTCATGCCAAGGATGCATCAGGGCTCCTGCAGGATGAATTTGGCCCGGCCGATGCGCTTGGGCGATTGGCCGGAATTGTCGTAAACGGACGCGTTGAACTGGCCCCGCAGCCCTTCAGCGACGCTGGGTCTCTGGGTCGAGCGGATCGAGAAAAGCTTGTGCCGCACCGTATAGCCTGCAAGCTCCAGGGAAAGCGAACCTTTTGCCGTCTTGCGGATCTGCATGAAAGAGCGCTCTTCGGGGCGATTGTTGAGGGCTTCGCTGAACTTACGTTCGATCAGGAGGCATTCCTTTTCGGAGTGCTTCGAACGGACGAAGGTTCCCTGAATGACGCTGTTGGCTAGCGTCTGGAAACTCCGGTCCGAGGTCGTGAGATCGAGTTCCCCTACTTCGGCGGTGACGCCAAGCGTTGCCGGGCAGAAGCCATCCTCTTCCAGGGGGGCTTCGAGAGTTGAGACCGCCTGTTGCCGGGCATCTTGCGCCGGACGGGAATCCTTTTTCCAGCTGGGTTTGCGGCTATTGTCCCAGTCTTTTTCGAAAAGGAACGAGTAATGGGCATTGATGTCACGGCTCGTGAGAACTACCGCCGCTTCGCGGTTGTTCATGACCGAGTTCTCGTTCCAGTTGATGGAGCTGATGAGGGTCTTGTCGTCATCCACGAGCACGCCTTTGTTATGGATGATCGTGACACCCATCACCTCGAGGTTTGCCACTCGCCCGGAGAGCGGGAGCTTGCGCTCTCTCGCCAGCTTGTTGAGAGACGCGATCATCTGGTGCACTTTCGTGAAACGGCTATATCCGGGGGGCAGGAACGCCGAATCGTCATTGACGAGGATGCGTACCGTGACGCCCCTTTCGGCCGCGCGGAAAAGCGCCTCGAGCAGCGGCGAGGTCGAATCCGCTTTCTTCCAGTCCGTCGAAAACGTGAGCTGCTGCACGTCGATGCGGCGCTGGGCTGAATCGAGGAGCCGAACCAGGCCGGTCAGGCTGGTCTCGGGCGAGCTGATGGGATCCGCGCGCCGGGCATCCAAAACCGGAAGCTCGGGCTCCTCCCCTGTGCTCGAGGCAGGCAGAGGGATCGCGCCGGTCGCGGCGAAGCCCAGACCGGAAACAAAGCGCGGCGAAAGGCAGAACAGGCTCGCGCGATCACAGAGTGCGGCCGTTTCGGCCTGCGCGAGCGGCTGGATGTCGGGCTGCGCAGGGTCGGAGTCCGAGCGGAACATCCGGGTGAACTTCGCCGCGAGCGCGGAATCGTGGATGAAGGTTTCCCATCCGCGATTGCCGCTGGAGCCGGCCACGGGGTGGCCGTTGGGCGAGTAGTTTTCGGAGCTGATCAGAAGCGACTTGCCGTCGACGACGAGGTATTTCGCGTGATCGTAGCGGAAGCGGCGGAGCGCGCGTTTGGCGGCGCTCATTTCGACGTAGCGATCGTTATTGCGCATCCGCTGCATCGCTGAGAGCAACTGCGTCTGGATTCCGCGCGCAGCGGCGGAGACTCCGCCGACGGGCTGACCTTCCTGCAGGATTTCCACATGAACGCCTTCGAGGATCTTTGCCTGAACGGCATCGGCGATCTCCGGGTTGCTGAACTCGTAAATGTTCACGAGCAGCGACTCGCGGGCGCTTCGAATCGCGGAGAGTGAGAGCGCTAGCGAGGTTTCCGGAGCCTGGCCGACTGTCACGGGAATCGAGTAGGCCGGCGCTCCGGAAAGCAGGACTGCCATTCCGGAGAGAATCGGGACAAAAAATCGATACCGAACATGCCTTCTCGCCTGCGCTTCTTTCCTGATATGCCTCATGGCCCCCCCGGACCCCTGGATTGCGGTGTTGCTCCGCAACTCCCACTTCGTCTTCCACTCAACTTCTTCGACAACGCTTCGATCAACTTCTTCAACTCCAGCTGGAGCCCGGACCCACTAGATATTGTGGGTGCGATGCCATTCGGAGGTCCTCTTGCGCTACATCTTGTGCGCGATGCGGACCGCTAGAGAGTACAGGCGATGTTCGAAACTGCAAGCAGAAGCAAAAGAGAAAAAAAGCGGTGCAGATTCCGGAACTTTACGCGCAGCTCACTAAATACGATTTATGTATAAATCAGAGGGGCACGCCCATTCTGTCTGAAAAAGGTTCGGGTTTTCAACGAGTTATTAAAATAACCGCCTCGAAGCTCAAGAAGCGGCATGGCGAGTTGCGGCAAGTTCAAAAAAAGTTCTGTCGCTCCGCGCATGAATTCTGCGTCAAGCTGACGCACCTGGCGGGAGCTTCGATTGCGCCGGAAAAGCGGCGGTAAAAAGATACGCGTCGTGGGGCGAAGGCCAGAGGCCCTGAAACTCCTTGGCGTGCACGCGGAGTTCTCTTGAAGGCATCTTCAAGCGTGCCAGGGTGGTGCGTGCGATTTCGGCCTCCCACTCCCCCTGATGAACGCTCAGGAAGAGTGCCGGTCGGGAGGCCGTTCGGGCTAGCGCCCTGCCATGCTTGAGCAGCGCGGCCCAGTCAGCGAACTTCGCGGGAAGTCCCCACCCATGACATGGATCAGGAGAGACAAAGGGATAAAAGAAACTGAAAAGGACGGGGGCGTTCCCTTCGGGCAACCGCGGCAGCGATGAGAGCTTGCGAAAGTCCCCGAAAAAGCATTCTGCGCCGGCGCCCCCGCCCGTTCCCGGGAGCCGACACTCGCGCGCGAAGGCCTGGGCGAGATCCATCCTGCGATGGAGATTCCAATAGCGGCGGCGGCCATCGAGCTCCACTCCGAGCAACGCAGCGCCCGGAAAGAACTGCGCCAGGGCCGGGGCGTAGGACCAGTTGCGGCAGCCGACATCCACCCAGAGTCCGGGCTTCGGAGTAAACGGGAGAGGAAAGGCGCGCGTGAGAAGAAGCGAGTAAAACTCGCGCTCGCGCCGGATGGTTTCATCGACTCTCGGTACGGGACTTTTCCTCCGAAGCCGGAGGCGGCCCCAGAAACGATCCCTGAGCGTGAAGGAAAGCGCGTTCAGGGGGTCGGAAAAAAGGCCCATTCCTCTAGCCTACTCCCGAACCAGCTGCAGCTCGAGTGTGTCCGTGCGGCATTCGGGAGCCTGGGTAAGCTTCGCCGTCATTTCGATAGCGGAGCTCTCGCCCGAGACAGCCGCCGAGCTCGCGTCGCGAACGACGAGCTCGAGCTTGAGGTCGGCCGGATCAGGAATGGTGGTCTGGTCCGACACGGGCGGGTCTGCGAGAACGCCCCCGACCTTGCTGCGGCAGACGACGCGCAGCTCGTGGCTTTTCAAAAGCGAAACTTCGGAGAGGTTGCCGTTCTCGAGAATGAGCGAGCTGATCCGCCGCAGGAAAGCGAACGCCTGTCGGCACTGCTTCTCGGCTGAGTCGGAGGTTACGGAAATCCAGGCGAAAGAGCCGTCCGTGAAAACGAATTTCTCGGGAGACGTGGGGGCCAAAGCCTGCGCTCCGCAGCGCTTGGACTTCACGAGCCAGGCGCCGCCATCGGGCATCAGCCGGGCCGGGATCGGCGGACGGTCGGCGCCGGGACCGAAAGCCCGACCAGGCTTCAGGGGGCCGCAGCCAGCGAATGAAAACAGGACTGAAATGGCGGCGCAGCCGGCGATCGAAAAGGAAGAATTGGAACCCATCGGCTATTTCCCTCGCTTGCTTCAGGGCTAGCGCGAACGGGCCGCGTTGTCCATTTCAAGTTGGCCGGGGTGCCGGCGGGAATCGGAACATTCGCGATAACTTTTCTTATCGCGAATAAGAGCGGGCGCCTGACGCGGTGTCTGTCCGCCGCATGGCCGGCGGCTCGAGGCGGCCGCGGATGGACTTTAGAATCACTTTTTAAGACGCGATTGCGAGGTGGATTCCCTTATCATGGGGGTTCAGCCGTGAATCTCATCCGTTCAACAACCCAAGAGGAAGCACCTGACTATGAATCTCCCTCCCGCCACCGATCACAAGTGGCAAGACATCGTTACCGGCAAGGCCAAATACCAGTTCGAGTTCCTGGCGGCGAAGATCTTCCTCGCGCGCGTGGGCATGGACATCGCGCGCGACTCGTCTCCCGCGAACGTCCAGAATCTCTCGAACGAGCTGCGCGACCTTTTCGAGAAGAACGCCCAGCTCGGTTCGGTCAAAAAAGACCTGCAGAAAATTTTCGGATAGCAAGGAGCCAACGATGACTACACGCGTGTTGCACACGGTTGCAGAGGTGTCGGAAAAGATCAGAGCGGGTCGGAAGCTCCTGCTCGCGGGCGACGAGAGGCTGCTCGGGCAGCTTCCCGCCGGCGACTGGATCGGAGGGACCATCCCCTACTTCATGGCGGAAAACGGGGGCGTCTTCGCGCAGGACCGGATCTTCGTCACGGAGCTGCCTTCTTACATCCGGGACGTCGAGATCACGACCTATGACTCCCGAGGTATCCACAAAATCTACGCGGAGGCCCCGGCCCACGGCTTCTCCGTCGTCATTATCCCGGCGTCGAGCCCCACTCACCTGGAGTTCGCGCTGAAAGCTCCGAGCTTCCAGAAGTTCGCCTCCCAACCGGTCGTCGGCTGGATCTCGGGCGTCTTCCTCAACGACCTGGGCAAGGTCACGCCGAAGGTCTTCAGCGGCAAAGGCGCCAAGATGCTCGAAAAGGAAGCGGTCGTGATGCGCGTCACGCTGCCGAAGGACAAGATCTCGGAGATCGGGATCCTCAACATCTTCGAGCAGTCGGAAGGCGATACGATCACCTTCCCGGAGGACGGCTTCGGCGCGCACGAGGCGCTCGTCAACGGCAAGAAGGTGAACTTCGCCGAGTACGTGCGCGAGAAGAAGTGGGATACGAAGCTCCCGCTCGTGGCCGACTATTACGGCGCCATGATCAACATCAGCTTCCAGGCCGTCGAGGACCGAGAGGTCAAGTTCTACGCTCCGGTGTTCAAGGGGGTGTCTTACCGGCAGGCGATGCCTTTCACGGATTACGTGAAGCGCTTCACCTCGCAGATGCCCGAGGGCACGGACAAGATCAGCTTCTCGTGCAACTGCATCCTCAATTACCTGTATTCGGAGCTCGAGGGCAAGAAGACGGCGGATATCACGGGGCCCATCACCTTCGGCGAGGTGGCTTACCAGCTGCTCAACCAGACGATGGTGTACCTCACGATCAACGACGCTCACTGAGCGCGTCAGGCCATTTCGGGATGGGCCGCTCCTCGGCCCCGTAACGGATCGCGTGGGCGGCGGATTTCTCGATCGCGCTCTTGCGCTTGTCGTAGCGGGTAATCATGTCGGGGGTGGCCCAGCCCGCGAACTCCTGGATCGCGCGGTCCGAGACGTTGTGGTCGCGCGCGTTGGAGATTGCGGTGGCCCGGCAGGAGTGCGGCGAAACCCGGTTGGCCACACCGGCCAGGCGGGCGTACCGGGTGACGATGTAGAAGATCATCGAGGGGTCCATGGGCTTGTCGGTCACGCCGCTGCGGTTGTTGCGGACGGGGCTGAAAAGAATCTGATCCACGGCCGCATCCTTGCGCGTGATCTTCAGATAATGCTTCAGCGCCTCGACCACGGGCGGGATCACGACGACGAGGCGCTCGGCGTTACCCTTGCCACGGAGGCGGAGGATCGCCTGCCCGCGCTCGACTCCGAGATTCGAGGTCCGAAGCTCGCAAAGCTCCGAACGACGCAGCCCGCAGTAGAAAAGCACCATCAGCACGGCGTAATGCAGCGAGCCGGTGCGGGTATGGAGGTTCGGCACGGAGAGGACCTTTTTGACTTCCTCGTCCGTGAAGCCGATCGTGCGGGAAACGCGCTTGGGATTGAGAAAGCGTACGCCTTCGGCCGGGTTCTTGACGAGCTGGCCGTCATCCACGAGCCAGCGGAAGAAGCTTCGCAGGGTGGCCAGATGCCGGTCCACGGTGGTGTGCTCGAGGCCTTCGGATAAAAGCGAGTCTTTGTAGGCAATGAGGAGGGAGCGGTCGAGCGTTTCGTCGCCCCGATCGATGCGCCGGGTGATCAGGAATTTCATGAAGCGCTTGAGATCCTTGCCGTAAGCCCGCCTCGTATGGGGCGATCTCTGGTCCAGCAGAAAGCCTTCGATGCTTTGCCGGAGCTTCTCATCGGGTCGAAGGATGCGCGAGGCGACAAAGCCCGGGCCTTGTTCCCGCGCTGGGGGCGGGGCGATCGGGTGGGCCGGTTTGGCGGGAACGGGAGCGAACTGTGGCTTTGGTGCGGCCCGGCCCCTCGGCTTGGGAGAATTGTCGGGACGCGGAGGGCTTCTGAAGCGCCGGGGAGGAGGCGCCGATCGGGCACGGCGCTTTGCCGGAGTGGCTGGCTTGCGGCGGCGCTTCAGGCCTTTGAGCAGGAGCTTGCCGATCATCTGCGCGCGGACCGGTAGACCTTGACGAATTCGCGGATGCGACGCGGATCGAGTGGGGCGCCGGCTTTGCCGCCCCGTCTCAGGGCGGAGCTCACGATCACCCCGGCCCCGAGCTTGCGGATATCCCGAAGCGTCTCTGCCGTGGCGCCGCTACCGACGAAGAGCGGGATTCCACGGGATTTCACGGCTAGGGAAGCCTGTTGCAGCGCCAGGAGATCCACGGGCTTGCCGGTTCCGCTTCCGCTCACGATGACGCCATCGGCGAGCGCTCGACTGGCGGCGTCCTCGACGGCCTGGGTCAGATCGGTGGAAGAGAGCATCCGGGCGTGCTTCACATGAACGTCCGCGAGGATCATGATACCGGAGCCCAGCCTTTGCCGCTCCCGCAGGAGAAAAGCGGCCTCGCCTTCGAGCAGGCCCTGATCCGCCGCGGCCACCCCCGAAAGGACGTTGATGCGCACGAAATCGCAGCCCGTGACCGAGGCGATGGCCAGGGCGGAAGGCCCGTCGTTGCGCAGCACGTTCAAGCCGATCGGGATCCGAGTGGACTCGCGTACCGCAGCCGCGATCACGGCCATGCTGGCGATGGTTTCCGGGGGGACCCGGTTCTTGTAGAACGGGACATCCCCGAAATTCTCCAGAATCAGTCCTTCGAAGCCCGCGCGGGAGAGCAGCTGAGCCTCTTTCACGGCCTGGAGCCCGGCTGTTTGAAGCAGCTCAGAGGGAGGGGTCCCCTCCCCTTTAGGCGCTCCCGCCAGCGGAGGAAGGTGAATGACTCCGATCAGCGACGGAAAGCGTTTGCGGGCCATCAGCTCTTCTTGCCGCCGAGCTTCTTCCAGAATTTCGAAAGACCGGCTTCAGCGTCGGAAGGGCCTGGCGAATGAGGTGTCTCGCTCGAGGCGGTTTCCGCGGTAAACGTGGCCGGGGTCACGGTCGGAGTTTCGCCAGATGCCCCGAGAAGCTTTTGGGCCTCCTCAGGGGAGAGCCGGCCTTCGGCGACGGCCTGCTCGACAATGGCTTTGGCTTGGTCCGTGGTCATTTGAGGAGCTTCGGATCCGGGAGGCGCCACCGGAGCCTCGGGCTGCTGCCCGCCGAACGCCGCGGCGAGGTTCATCCCCTTCATCATCTCGATGAAATCCGGCGGGAGCGAGCGTTCGAATTCCTGGGCCTCGCGAGTCACGTCCTTGCCGGACATCGCCTTTTGCATGAGCGCCTGGAGGCGCTGGATCTGGCCGCGCGGGAGCCGCTGCATCATCTGCGCGAACTGCATCATGACCTGGGGATCCATGTTCGAAAGCGCCTCATACGGGTTCGCGGCGCCGGGAGCGCCGGCTCCGCCCGTATTCATCGCCGCGGGAGGCGTGACTTTCGGTGCCGCGTTGATGCCGTGGCAGCGCTTGAATTTCTTTCCGCTCCCGCAGGGGCAGGGTTCATTTCTTCCGGTGGTGGGGGTCTCGTTTTCGGGATTCATCATTTGCTCCGTTTTAACCAAGCCTCGCGGATTTGTCATCTGGCTTGACCGGATAATCCGGGCGGCTTAGTCTCAGAGCCGTGCTGCTCCGGCGACGCATCCTCGCAACCTGCGGTCTGCTTTATCTGCTCAGTCAGATCTTCTTTCTGATCAATATCCAGTTTCCGCGCGGCCATGACTTTGACGAGTTCCATTACGTGCCGTCGGCCAAGCAGTTTCTGGAGCTGCGCGAGAATCAGAATTACGAGCACCCGCCCCTGGCCAAGGAGCTGATGGCGGTGAGTATCGGGATCTGGGGGGATCGCCCGATCGGGTGGCGCTTCATGAGTACGGTCTTCGGCGCGCTGACGCTCGTCGGAATGTACCTCTGGGCGCTGGCGCTCTTCCGCAATGAGCGCGCCGCGCTCTGGGTCGCCCTTTTGACGCTGTTCAACCAGCTGCTGTATGTCCAGGCCCGGATCGGGATGCTGGACACGTTCATGTTCGCGTTCCTGGTCTTCGCGCTGGCGGCCTTCACGGCGAGCTGGGATGCGCGTCTGACGGCGCGCGAGGCGCGACGCTACCTGTATTTCATGGGAGTGATGCTCGGGCTGGGCACGGCGTGCAAATGGTACGGCGTCATTCCATGGGCTTTTTGCGCGTTTCTTGTCGGCGCGGTCCGGGTTCTCCAATCCTGGGGAACACGCTTCGAGGCGCCGCAGGAGAATGACTGGTTTCATCCCGGGCTCTGGGCCGGAGTGCGGGGGCGGGACTGGATACTGGCGTTCCTGGCGCTTCCCCTGCTCAGCTACTATCTGACGTTCATCCCGTTCTTCTTCGTGGCGAACGGGAAATACGGACTCTGGGACATCCTTTGGGAGATGCAGCGCAAGATGTGGGATGGCCAGAGCCGGGTCGTGAGCTCCCATCCCTACATGAGCACCTGGAAGGACTGGGCGATCCTGAAACGCCCGATCTGGTACGCCTTCGACAAGGAGGGCGACCTGCAGGAAAAGGTCCGGGGCGTGATCCTGCTCGGCAATCCCCTGATCATGTGGGGAGGGCTCCTGGCGGCGCTCGCCGCCTTCTGGGGCTGGATTCGCGAGCGTCGACGCGAGGCGTTCCTCGTGCTGGCCTTCTACCTGGCATTCTATCTGAGCTGGATGGTGATCCCGCGCAAGGTTTCGTTTTATTACTACTACTACCCGGCCGGAATGACGCTGGGGCTTTGCCTGGCTTATGTTTTCGAGCGGATCGAGTTCCTGGGGATCACACGGCTTCGCTGGGCGCGCTGGGCTTTTCTCGGCACGGCGTTCGGAGTGTTCATCTACTTCTTCCCGATCCTCGCGGCGCTGAAGATCCCAGCGGGCTCCTTCGGCCGGTGGATGTGGTTCAGGAGCTGGATTTAGCGTTTCCTTGCGAAAGCATGGCATCGTAAACGCGGAAAGCATAAGCGGTCCTCAGCCCGAGTCGACGCTGGATCTCTTCGCGCGCGAGCCCTTCGGAAAACCAGCGCAGCACGGCCGAATGGCGGAAGGTGCGCGGCGTCAGCTCGGGGAAGCCAAGCCGCGCGGCATGGCTTCGCACGAGAAGCTCCACGCCGCGGGAGGTGATGGGGGCGCCCAGCGAGCCGAACTTATTGAAGCCCTGAAAGAGGAAATCGGGCTCGCTTTGCTGGGATCGCAGGCGAAGGATCGCCTCGTGAAGCTCCGAGGAGATCGGGACCTCGCGAGGCGATTTGCCGCGAATCTGCACCTTCGTGGGCTGCCAGTCATCGGCGTGGAGGCGGGTGACCTCGCTCACGAGGCAGCCGGTCTCGGCCAGTGACCAAAGCAAGGCGCGATTGCGCGCGTCAAGCAGGGTCTCCGACGGGAGCTCGCGGATCGCCCGGATCAGCTCCTGCGAGGAAACCGTCATCGGTATTCGCTCAATCTTATGTGGGGTGGGATATTTTCGGGCGACTTCGACGGCGGCCTTGTTCCGGCGCGAAAGATAAGCGAGGAAGCGCTGGACCGTCAGAAGCTTTCTGCGGCGCGTGTTGGTCTTGAGGCCCTGCGATCGGAGCCAGGCGTGAAAATGTTCCAGATCGTCGGCGCCGAGCTGCTCCAGCCGGGGTTTCCCCTTTCCCCTGGTCAGGAACTTCTGGAAGGAAAGCAGATCGAGGCGGTAATTCTTGATGGTATGGGCGGATTTCCGCGTTCCTTCGAGATAACCGATGAAGCTTCGGAGCGCGTAAGGAAAATTCGCGCGGGCTCGGGTGCGGCCGGATCGTGCTTTTCTTCGTTCCACGTTCCAATATTAAGGTTGACGATTTTCTAATGTCAATTAACTTGGGGCAATGATGAAAAACGCTATTCGTAATACTGTTGGAGCAGTGTTGTTGGGGGCCTTCGCGCTTTCGGGCGCCGCGTGCAAGAAAGCGGCGCCGCCTTCGGGGAGCGCGGGCGACGGACAGGGCGTGGCCCAGACGGCTTCGGGTGACGTGATCCGGATCGGCGAGGTGGGTTCGATGACGGGTTCCGAAGCCACCTTCGGCACCTCGACCCACAAAGGCATCGAGCTCGCGGTGAAGCAAGTCAATGCCGCCGGCGGTGTCCGTGGCAAGAAGATCGAGCTAATCTCGCTCGACGATCAGGGAAAACCCGATGAGGCCGCGACGGCGGCGACCAAGCTCATCACTCAGAACGGCGTTTCGGCGATCCTCGGCGAAGTGGCCAGCTCCCGCAGCATGGCGATGGCGCCGATTGCGCAGAACCATAAGGTCATCATGGTCAGCCCATCCTCAACCAACCCCAAGGTCACGGAGCTGGGTGATTACGTCTTCCGCGTCTGCTTCATCGATCCATTCCAGGGCACCGTGATGGCAAAGTACGCGCTGGATAATCTCAAGATCAAGAAGGTCGCCATCCTGCGCGACGTGAAGAACGACTACAGCGTCGGCCTGGCTAACTTCTTCGCCGAAACCTTCAAAAAGGGCGGCGGGGAGATCGTCATCGACCAAAGCTACAGCGCCGGCGATATCGATTTCAAGTCCCAACTCACGGCGATCCGCGCCAAGGCCCCGGAAGGGATCTTCGTGCCCGGTTATTACACGGAGGTCGGCCTGATCGCCCGCCAGGCGCGCGAGCTTGGCGTGAAGGTCCCGCTCATGGGCGGCGACGGCTGGGATTCTCCCAAGCTCAAGGAGATCGGTGGCGAGGCGATGAACAACTCGTATTTCTCGAACCACTACTCCTCCGAGGACAAGTCCCCGGTCGTTCAGGAGTTCATCACGCAGTTCAAGGCGGCCTATAATGAGGTGCCGGACGGACTGAGTGCCGCGGGTTATGACGCGGCGAAGATCCTCTTTGATGCGATGGGACGGGCCAAAAGCCTCGCCTCCAATGACATTCGTGAGGCGCTTGCCGCAACCAAGGATTATCCTGGCGTGACCGGCAAGATCATGATCGACGAGAAGCGCAATGCCGTCAAATCAGCGGTCGTGCTCAAGGTCGAGAACGGCGAATTCCGCTATCAAACGACCGTCAATCCCTGACGTGATCGCGTGATCGAGTTCGCTCAGCACCTGATCAACGGGTTCTCGCTCGGGAGCATCTATGCCCTGATCGCCTTGGGTTACACCATGGTATTCGGGATCCTGCAGCTGATCAACTTCGCCCACGGGGACGTGTACATGCTCGGCGCTTTTGCCGGGATGTACGCGTCCCGTTGGCTGAAGCTCGACCAGGAACCGTCGCTCAGCGCGCTCCTGGCGGCGATCGGGATCGCGATGCTCGTTTGCGCGATCGCGGGCTTCCTGATCGAGCGCCTGGCCTATCGTCCGCTGCGCCGGGCGCCGCGGATCAATGTGCTGATCACGGCGGTAGGGGTATCGCTTTTTCTGGAGTTCTCGGGGCAGCTTGTTTTCGGTTCGGATCCGAAGTTTTTTCCGCAGATTTTCCGGGTTTCCGGAGAGTGGTCTCTCGGCGAGCTCAAGGTGAACCCGATCCAGGTGATTGTTTTTGTCATCGCGCTGAGCCTCATGGCGATTCTCCAGTACATCATCTTTCGCACGCGGCTCGGACGCGCGATGCGAGCGGTGAGCTTCAGTCATGAGCTCGCGAGCCTTATGGGAATCCCTACGGACCGGGTGATTTCCTATACCTTCATGCTGGGCTCTGCGCTGGCGGGCGCGGCGGGAGTCCTGGTGGGCCTCACCTACCCCAAGATCGAGCCGCTCATGGGAGTTCTACCCGGCCTCAAAGCCTTTGTTGCAGCGGTTTTCGGGGGAATCGGCAACGTCGCGGGCGCGGTCGTGGGCGCAATGACCTTGGGCCTCGCTGAAGAGTTCCTGGTCGGCTACTGGGCGCCGACGTATCGGGATGCGCTCGCCTTCAGCATCCTGATCCTGATTCTCCTGTTCCGGCCAACGGGGATTTTCGGCAAGGGCCGGAGCGAGAAGGTATGACGCTCGAGCCGAAAGCCGTCTCGGCTACGGGAATCAGAAGCCTTTGGAGCTGGCTTCTCGCATTTGCGGCCATCTGGCTGCTGCACTTCTTTGCGGTCGATGCGCTGGATCCCTATTTTTTCATGATTCTGATGTACTCGGGAATCAACATCATCCTGGCAGTGAGCCTCAATCTCGTGAACGGCTTCACCGGACAGTTCTCGATCGGGCATGCGGGCTTCATGTCGGTCGGGGGCTATGTCGCGGCTTTTCTGACGACGAGTCTCCGGGATGCGCATCCGGAGTGGATGACCGATTCCGTGCTTTCCACGGGGATCTTCCTGCTTTCGACTTGGATCGGAGGCCTGGCGGCCTGTGCAGTGGGTTACGTCGTGGGATTGCCTTCGCTGAGGCTCAAAGGTGATTATCTCGCGATCGTGACGCTGGGCTTTGGTGAGATCATTCGCGTGGTGCTTCTCAATATCGATGCGGTGGGCGGCGCGCGCGGGATGCCCAATATCCCGCCGCTCACGACCTTCGGCTGGGTCTATAGCGGAGTGCTGCTGACCGTTTTCATGGTCTGGCGGGTCGTGACCTCGGGAGGAGGACGCGAGCTGCTCGCGGTGCGTGAGGACGAGATCGCGGCTGAGGCGACCGGAGTCAATTCCACCTCGGCCAAGGTCCGGGCCTTTGTGCTGGGGTCGTTCTTTGCCGGGGTCGCGGGCGCGCTTTTCGCCCATTACCTGCGCTATCTGAACCCGGCCACCTTCGATTTCAACCGCAGCTTCGAGATCGTCATCATGGTGGTCCTGGGCGGGATGGGCAGCATCACTGGCTCGATCATCGCCGCGGTCTTTCTCACCGGGGTTCGCGAGGCGCTCCGTCCGCTTCAGGAGCTCACGCGCGTGGATTTCAGGATGGTTATCTACTCGCTCATGCTGATTCTCCTGATGCTGACCCGGCCGCGCGGGCTTTTCGGCACCCGGGAGCTCGTGGATTTTCTCCCCCGCGCGCTGCGAGAGCGGCTTTTGGGCGGGAAAAAGCGCTCCAAACCGGAGGTCGCGACGTGAACGACGGCGGAATCGCGCTTCAGACGCAGGGCCTGACGATGCAGTTCGGCGGCCTCAAGGCCGTCTGCGATCTCGATCTGGAGGTCCGCGAGGGCATGATCTTCGGGCTGATCGGGCCAAATGGCGCGGGGAAGACGACCGTCTTCAACATGCTGACGGGCGTGTACCGACCCACGCGGGGCGAGATTCTTTCCCGTTGCGGAACCAGCCTCGTGGGAAAGAAGCCCTTTCAGATCGTCGCGTGTGGGGTGGCGCGCACGTTTCAGAATATCCGTCTCTTCAAGGATCTGACGGTTTTCGAGAACGTGCAGATCGCGATCGATCACAATCCCGGCTATCCGCGGCACGGCTTCATCGCTTCGGTGTTCCGGACCCGCTCGGTGACCGAATGCGAGCGCCGGCAGGAAGCCGAGATCCATCGGCTGCTCGAGCTTTTCAAACTCAAGGATCGCCAGGATTGGCTCGCGCGGAATCTCCCCTACGGCGATCAACGCCGGCTCGAGATCGCGCGGGCATTGGCGACGGGAGCGAAGCTTCTGCTTCTGGACGAGCCCGCGGCCGGAATGAATGCCGGAGAAACGGCGGAGCTCATGGCGACGATCCGCCGGCTGCGCGACACACTCGGGGTCACGGTGCTTCTGATCGAGCATGACATGAAGCTCGTGATGGGAATCTGCGAGCGGATCGCGGTGCTGGACTACGGAGTCAAGATCGCCGAAGGCGCCCCGGCCGAGATCCAGCGAGATCCGCGCGTGATCGAGGCTTATCTCGGCAAGGCGGCGGGAAAGGCGGCGAGCCCATGAGCTCCGTGATGGGTTCCGGCCAAGCCGAAGTCCTGCTCAGTTTGAAAGAGGTTTCCGTCCATTACGGAGCGATCCATGCCCTGAAGAACGTCTCCTTTGACGTGCATCGCGGCGAGATCGTCACATTGATCGGCGCCAATGGCGCTGGAAAGACGACGACCCTGCGGGCAATCTCGGGTCTGACCCGGATTTCGGGCGGCAGTATCCTGCACGCTGGCGAGCCCATCTCCGGCCTGCCCGCCCATCGGATCGTGCGGCGCCGGATCTGTCAGGCCCCTGAGGGGCGCGGGATCTTTCTCAACCTTTCGGTCGAGGAGAACCTGGATCTAGGCGCTTGGTCCTCCCCTGCTCCCGAGGACCTGGACCAGGACCTCGCGGAAGTTTACGAGCTTTTTCCCAGGCTCAAGGAGCGGCGCAAGCAGAGCGCGGGCACGCTTTCGGGAGGCGAACAGCAGATGCTCGCCATCGGCCGCGCGCTGATGAGCCGACCGGAGCTGCTGCTCCTGGACGAGCCCAGCCTGGGGCTGGCTCCCCAGATCATCGAGCGCATCTTCGAGATCATCCAGAAGATCAACCGCGACGGCAAGACGGTCCTTCTGGTCGAGCAGAACGCGCTTCAGGCGCTTCAGATTGCCCACCAGGGCATTGTGCTCGAGACCGGCGGCATCAAGCTGAGCGGCCGTGCAGCCGAGCTGCTGGCTTCGGACGAGGTCCGGAAGGCTTATCTGGGCGAGTGAGTTTGGCCTTCCCGTTACTAGCGGGCTTTTGGTGTTAGGTTAGATCTCGCTTGAGGATATGCGAAATAATGTTTTTGAAGATCGGGAGTCCGTCATCCCTATCTGGCGACCCATTCCTTTTCGGCTGATCTTTTTCCCGTTGACTCTTGAACCGGAATCTTGCAGAAAGTGGAGACCCTCGGTTTCTTTTAGCCAGTCATCGGGTCGCCTTCTCTTGGCGACACTCTCCATGCGGGGATGGTGGAATTGGTAGACACGTACGTTTGAGGGGCGTATGCGCAAGCGTGAGGGTTCAAGTCCCTCTCCCCGCACCATTTGTCAAAGTCTTCGAACCAAAACTCCCAAAAAATTTAAGTAACGCCGAAACGCCCCCTTCGGGGGCTCTTCCCCAATTCGTGGGGCATGCGCGTGTCGCGCAGAATCAAGTTCGGTTAAATATTCCGCTCCAACCGCAAAGAGCAATCTTCCGGAAGCGCTTAGCGGTTTAGCTAGATTCTGCAGTCAGAAAGAGCTATCGCACTGAAGCTCGAATTCATGATCATCCCGCAGGCGCTTCTCGATCCAGTCGCGCTCCGATCGTCGGCACAGAAATTCCCTGACGCTCCTTTTCTGAAGCTTGGCGACGTGGTCGGAGTCGGCCAGAAAGCTTCCAAGCCCAAAGAGGAGGTCCTTGGAATCGCCGGCCACCGTATCCACCATGCGAAGGCCCTGGGATGAGTTTTCCGCGAGTTTCATGAGCCAAAGGTCCGCCCTGCCGACGTCGAATTGACGGCAATTCGGATCAGGCTTCGACGAAGGGAATAGAGGGTTCGCCAACTCCAATTCGCTGCAAGTCGAGTAGCCGTCGTCGGGAATAACGCCGTGGTACACCAATCGCAACACCTGCAAGTCAAAGTCTTGCAACGCCGCAGAAGCGGGATTGAATGCGATAAACGGTGGATAATCCATCACGGACTTCGAGGGATTGGACGGATCACCGCCCGAGGAACCCTTGAAATTGTGCTCCAGTCCACTGACATGCCCCAACTCGTGAATCAAGACCCGTTTCAAATGCGATTTTGGATCCGGATGAATGAACGAGTTGAAGTCAGCTCTTTGCAAGTAAAGCCTGGCGAAATCGTCCAAAGACCAGATGCCAGAAAAATACCCGGCTTGGACCTCCGTCGGTGCTTGCCTCAAGCCGCCTTCAGGTATCATTGCGGTAATTAGGCCGCCGATAATCTTCCCGTTCTCAGGATCAAAGGAAGACGTCCCGCTCAAAGACCAGCCGGACCAGGGGAGGGTCTCCGGACCGTTCCAAACCACGCAAAGCACGTGGAAAGAAAAACATTTCGCCGGATCAATCGGTAACTTAACCTGACTTCGCACCAGAACAGGAACACCCAAAAATCCATTCCACTCGCTAATCGATTCATCCAGCGCCGCCAGGTGCTGATCGGGGAACGATGGGTCGACCAGTACCTTGATGGTCTGGTTCAGATCGTAGTGAAGGTAATAGGTCGAGCTCACCGGAATTCCGAGCATATCAGCGATCACCTTGTTCGTGCCCAAGGGTGCGGCCCACGCATGGACTCGCCGAGTGATCACGGCAGGCAACCGTTCCTCGTCGCTCCTAATTTCCGGAAAAAGTATGACGCGGTCTTTTCCTTGCACCAGCTCGAAACGCTCTTCCCCCAGGGACCGTACGGTAAGTCCGCGCGAGGAGCTCTCCTCACGCGCCGCGGGAACGAAATAGAACCGCGCCAGCTCAGCAGGTGCGCTCAAATCGATTTCAGCGGCTGTCGCCTGAAAGGGAGGTCCTTGAATGGTCAAGGAGGTGCGCTCGGACAAGAGTATCCGGCCATCTTTCTTCACGACGACCCATTTCTTACCCAAGGGAATGGATACGGTTGTGACCCCATTCCCAAGCTGAAAGGAATCCATTGAAACGCTCTGCCAGGTGCGGTGCCTCGCGATAGCGGTCTGGAACTCCGACGGAAAATTCGCCGCCGCAGCGGCGGCGGCGTTCAGGGAAAAAAGCGGCACTATAAACAAGGCAAGCCCCGTAGGAAATTTCATGGGGAGCCTGTATCATACCTTAGTAATTTAATCCACTTTTTTCAGCCCCCCTGGCCTTACCCAGGACAGCCCGCAGCTGGGATGCTCCGGTTTTTTTAGGCGGGTCTTTCTTGTCCATCTTTCCGCTCGCAAAATAAATGACCTCCCGGCTTTCGGGGGGCGGGAAGACGCCCTGAAACTACCCCCGGCGGGCCAGTGTTAATATGTCTAGGAATACAGGGACTTGGTTTACGGCGCGGAATACCTGCGTGTGGATCGTCCCTTAGGCAGAAGTCCTAGGTCAGCCATTCATCGTCGGATGAGTTCAACCGACTTCTGGCATCTTGGGATCGGAATCAGATTTTAGGATACTGGTCTCAAGACTCTCTCCAGTACTTCTACGGGGAAACTACATTTTCGTTGATTGTGAAAGTGGCCCACCTCTTTCTTTCGTCCTCAAGAACCCATGGCAGTGCGACCGCCGTTCTAGACCGAGTCCTTTAAGTATTCTTGAAAAAATTCGGAACGGTTTGTTTCGACTTGCGTCGCACGAGGGCGAATCTGCCCAAAACGAATCGAGGCTAAACGGGAATCCCTTGATCACGGCTCGCGCCGCGCCGCTACTTAAATGCGATCAGCGCCCCGAGCGCCCTGAACGCTGTCCTCCGCCCCGGCCACCGCGGCGGCCGTTGTGCTGGCCTCCGCGCCGTCCACGCGACCTCTTGCGGGTTTCGGGCTCAAGTCCCGTGGGCGTGGCGATGACTGAAAGCCGCTTTCGCGTGAGCCTCTCGATCGCGGCCAGGCAGCCCTTCTCGTCGGGTGCGCAGAAGGAGACCGCGATACCGGCTTTTCCGGCGCGCGCCGTGCGGCCGATGCGATGGACGTAGTTCTCGGGCACCTCGGGGATATCCATGTTGAAGACATGCGTCACCCCGTCGATATCGATCCCCCGCGCGGCGATATCGGTGGCGACGAGCACGCGGGCGCGGCCGTCCTTGATCTTCTCGAGCGCGAGCTCGCGCGCGCCCTGGGATTTATTGCCGTGGATGGCCGCCGCGCCGATTCCGGCCTCGCAGAGCGCCTCGGCGACGTGATTGGCGTCCCGCTTGGTGCGCGTGAAAACGAGCGTGCGCGTAGCGGTCGGATCCCCGAGCAGGTGGATCAAAAGCGGGGTCTTGCGGTTCTCCTCGACGTAAAAAAGGGCCTGCGCGATCTTCTCGGCAGTCGAGGCAACCGGGGTGACCTCCACCTTGGCCGGATGAGTGAGGATCTGATGCGCAAGCGCGCTGATCTCGGAAGGCATGGTCGCCGAGAAGAACAGGGTCTGGCGCTTCTTCGGGAGCCGCGCGATCACGCGCCTGACGTCATGGATGAAGCCCATGTCTAGCATGCGGTCGGCCTCGTCGAGGACGAAAATTTCCAGGTGCTTGAAATCGATCAGGCGCTGCTCCAGGAGATCCAGAAGCCGCCCCGGCGTCGCGACGACGATGTCGACACCCTTGCGAAGGGCCGCGACCTGAGGATTCTGCCCGACCCCGCCGAAGATGACCGTATTGCGCAGCTCGAGCCCCTGCCCGTAATTCGTGAAACTCTCGCCGATCTGGGAGGCCAGCTCGCGGGTGGGCGTCAGGACCAGGCAGCGGATCTCCCGATGCCGTGCGCGGCTGTGGCCGATCGGATGCACTTCCGTCCCGTGCGCCGCGCCCGCCGGCGCTTCGGACAGAATCTGCAGGATCGGCAACGCGAAGGCGGCCGTCTTGCCGGTGCCAGTCTGCGCGCAGGCCAGGAGGTCCTTCCCTTCAAGGATCCGGGGAATCGCCTGCTCCTGGATCGGCGTCGGCCGCGTGTAACCCTCCGAGCGAATGGCCTGCAAAATCAGCGGGAGCAGCTTCAGTCTTTCAAAGCCTTCCATTTTCGCCTCCTGCTCAGTCGCGTGGATAGCAGTTATGGCAGTCGGAGCATTGGATGCAGATCCAACGCTTGCAGGTCTCACATTGCCGATCGGACGGCTCTCGCTTGCAGAAAAAACAGGTTTGGCTCATTCCCCTACCATGGCAGGGTCCGGCCCGTAAGGAAAGGGCTTCCCTCAGGCCAAACGGAGAAAGATGCCCGCTCAGCCGCTGAAATGAAAAAGGGGAAACCCCTTTGCGGGGGTCTCCCCTTTCGCGATTCGAACCGTAGAATCGATTAAGGATTCGCGACGGTCGTCGAGACCGGGCAGAAACGCAGCTGGGCGTGCATCTTGCCGGTGGAATCGACGTTCCAGAAGTAATCCGAAAGCCGCGAATCAAAGAGCGGAATGCGATCGATGATCCCGTCAGCATTGATGTCGGCGTAGATGTACAGAAGCTCCTGACTCACGTTCAGGAACTTCGACGTGCCGGCGATCCGCTGCATGCTCAGGGTGTCCTGGCTGCAGTAGGTCGTGCCGGTCGAGTCCACCGCGCAGGTCGCCATGTCCAGCGTGCTGCCGGGCTTGCCCACGAGGCGGGCGAAGACCGAGTAGGACGTCGTGCCCGAGTTCGTCGGATCCGGATTCGGCAGGTTGAAGCTTGCCGTCCCGTCCGTGCCGTTGCGATCAACGACGTTGAACGCGCCTTCCTGCAGGAGGATCTTCGTCTTGCCGTTGAGCAGGACGAAGAGCGAGTGCCCGCTCGTGCCGGTCATGTCCGCGGTCTTGGACTTCACCGCGATCAGCTGCAGATTGTAGCAGCCGCCGCCGGTGTTGCCGGTGCCCGCCGCCAGGGATTGACTCGCGCCGGTCAGAGCCAGCGTCGCCGATAAAACGGAAAAACACACTGCTTGCTTCATTCGTTTCATAGTTACCCTTTCTTTATAGGAAAGTGTAAGGGCAGCAGTGCGAAGCAGGCAAACTTTCTCCACGAAATAGTTTGCGGGGAATGCGTCAAACTTCCGCCACGAATGGCTATTCTTGCCGCTCAGAGAAGAAGGCAGCCGAGTGTCCGCTCCCCTGCTGCTTCGATAGGCTCGTCAAACGCGACCTGACAGCTGCGCTCGCCTACCGAAACCTCGAGCCGGAGATCGGAATTCCTGAAGCTTCCGCCACGCGAACCGCGGGTATACCGCAGCTGAAGTTCAAGCATCCCTTTGGAAGCCCTGGCGAACGTATCGAACTTGAGCGGCTCTTCGATCTTTCGGCTTCCGGCCAGGGTGCGCGTGGCTTTGACCCGAACGCTGCGGGCAAGCCGGGCATCGGCCCTCACGGGATGGACCTTGCCTTTTCGGTCCAGGATCCCGAGCTTCAGATGCATCCGGGGCACGTTCACGAACACGGTGTAATCGTTGTTCTGAGGCACCTCGACCGCGGACGCGCCTAGCGAGACCGCAAGAGAGCAACCGAAGATCAGGGACAGAAGCTTCGTTCCGTTGAAAAGTCTCATACCAGCATGAAGAGCAAGCCGCGTGCCTGTTTCGCGCGCTTTTCCTTTCGCCGGCACCCTCTCGGACCTGTCAAGAGTTCAGACAGCTGCGAAGCCCTGGCAGCCGTAATTCCGACAGGAATGCGCTTTTCGGGATTTCCGTGTCGGGACGGACACGTGGCGAAGATGACAATTTTCAGGACCACGCGACGTTTCAGTCCCGGGGCTCGTCTTCTCAGAGGGAAATTCCAAAAGACTCCACGGGGGATCGACGAATGAATCGGACGCTGGCTGCATTGATCGGATTGGGAATCCTCGGGTTTGCCGGAGAGACGCTCGCAGGCAAACCCGTGGCGCTCGAAGGCACTCTGGAGATCCTGATCTCCGACAACTTCAAGGAGAGCAAGTCGGAAAAGATCGCCTTTCTCAGGGGCGATCGCAGCGCCATCCGCCTGGAGCTAAAAGAAGCGCACCTGGCCTCCCTGAAATCCGGCATGCGCGTCCGCGCGCGGGGAGACCTGTCCGGCGGAACGCTCGTGGCGACGGAACTTCAGGCGCTGACGACGGAACCGACGGCGACGATCGCCACCTCGTGGGGAACCGGTACCCAGGCCGTGTCCGTCGCCGGCCCGCAGCGCGTACTCGTGATGAATCTCCGCTTCCTTCGCGATGGCGCCTTGAGTGATACCTCCTACTCGAATTCCGAGCTGAATGGCGCGGTCTTCGGCGGCGCCGGTTCCGTGAACGCTTTTTACCAGAAGAGCTCGTTCGGCATCATCAGCGTCGTCGGCGAGGTGGCAGGTCCCCTCACCGTGGACGTTTCCGGAACCACGGGCTGCGACCTGGGCAACTGGATGATGCGCTCGGATGACGCGGCCAGGGCGGCGGGAATCGATCCGACGGGATTTCAGCACAAGGTGTACATGCTTCCGTCGGGCACTCAGTGCCCTTACGGCGTGGCCGGCTACGGCGGCGGAGGGGTCGCCCTGATCTTCGCGCCTTGGGGAACCCACCAGACGATCGTCGGACATGAGCTGGGCCATTCGATGGGGCTTGGCCACGCGCGGACCGTTTCCGGCGACGAGTACGGCGACAACTCCTGCATCATGGCGCGTCCTGATCCGGCTTCGATGAACAACGCCCCTCATAAGATTTTCATGGGCTGGATTCCCCAGGAACGCGTGCAGACCATCGGTGTTTCAGGCGTTTACCCGGTCACGACTTCGGACCTGGATCTCGCGGCGACTCAGGCGCTTCGAATCCCGGTTCCCGGCTCCACGGCCGATGAGGCCTATTACGTCTCCTATCGGGTCTCGCAAGGCTTCCAATCGCGGGACTACGCCAAGTTCTTTGGCAAAAAGATCAGCATCCATCTCTGCAAGTGGAACTCGTGCTCGACCTCGAATCTAGCCGCACTCCTCGGGGTCGGCGGGGTCTTCTCCGACCCCGCAGGACTCCTCCACTTCAAAGTGGAGAGCGTCGGATCTTCCGAGGCTCTCGTGCGGATTTTTCTCGGCGCGGACACCCAGGCGCCGACCGCCCCTTCGGGCGTCAGCGCGAGTGCCTCGCTCAAAGGCAGCGCCGTGATTCCGATGGTCACCGTCAGCTGGTCGCCATCCTCGGACAACTTCGGAGTGGCCAAGTATCTCATCTACTTGAAAGGCCCTTCCGGCACGATCTCAGGACCTTTTGAGAGCTTCCAGACCCCTTATTCCAATCGCATCCGCCTGGAGAGGGGCCTGACGGAAATCTGGGTGATCGCCGTGGATGGATCGGGAAACCAGAGCGCGCCTTCGGGCAGCTACTTCCTGAGCTATTGAAGCCGATACACGCACTGAGACGAGGCGTGCGGCTTCTGGACGGAGTAGGAAAAAACGGCTTCCTGAAGCAGCCCCTCAAAGGATGCGGCTGAAACGGTCTTTCCGGAGAGCTGCGTGACCCGATCCGTGGCCTCCAGGCGATCGCCGCTCAGGCGCTGGAAGGAGCTGCGCCAGCCCACGGGGTATCCCAGCATGGGGTGGGTCAAAAGCGTCTTTCGGGGGCCCAGGTTCAAGTTGGCGAACTGGTAGACAATAGTGTCTACCCGGGTGCGCGTGACGCCATCGGAACCCACCTCCGTGGAAGTGCATTCCGCGCTCGACGCGCAGTATATGCCAAGCCCCGAGCCCGGAGGGTTTCCGCTGAAATCCTCCGCGACTACCGTGATCCGCGAGGGGCAAAAGCCCTCCTGCCGACTCACCAGAGCGTAGGTACCCGCCCAGGCCGCGGCGGAATCGTCTCGTCCGGCAGTCTCACCCGCCTGCGCACCGGCCCCACCCAGCAGAAGGAACGCGCCGACCAACGAGAGCGAAACCCAAATCATGAAACGGGCGTTTTCCATGCGTCGGACCCTATATTCATGGGTCTTCTCGCGCAAGGGATTTCAGCCCTCACCTTGCCTCGAATGCCAGCTCTCCGGGGTGATTCCGGCAGGCACTCACGAAGCCCCGGACGGCCTGGATCCCGCTTCCGGCCGAGGGGATCCGTGCATACTCACCCGAGCACAGCCGCACGCTCTTTCTGATGGAGTTATCCGAGGAGTCGAAGCCAAAGCCGCGATCAAACATCAGCTTGACGGTACAGCCTTCGAGGGTCGGCCCGGAGTGGCGCAGCCGCACTGTCTCCACGTCGCCGCTCTCCCCGTGACGATCCAGGTAAGCGTCCAGCGCGGGATCCAGCGCCACGGGCAAACGATCCCGGAAATCCTCGGTGCGGTTCAGGTAGCGGTCCTCCTCGAGCAACGACGGATCAAGTTCGTGGCGAAGATAACCGCGTCCGCGCACGAGCTTGGCCAGATCAGCGCCGATCCAGCCTCCCTCACGGTTGAACCATTGCTTCTGAGTCTTGTCGGAGCTCGTCAGGATGTTCGCGCCCAGAGCCTCGATCCGTCCGATCAGGTGAGAAGGCACGCCCCCGGCGACATAGCCATAAAGCATGACGCCCACGAGATGGTACCAGGTTCCGAAACGATCCCAATCCCACTCATGGCCGCTCGTGATCGGCTTGAGACGCTGGGTCACCGGAAGACGCTCGCGCCCGTGCTCGAACTTCCAGTGATGCGCAAGCAGATTCTCCATCGTCATCAGCGCAAGGTAAACGTCGCCTCCGCAGAAACGATAGGCCTGCCGGAACAGCTCGGGGAAAGTGACGCTCTTGAGCGGCTGCGCCACCACCCAGAGATAAAGCTGCTTTTCGCGATCCGTGCGCATGTGCTTATGGGTGTCGCCCACGGCGAGCGCCACAAGGAGCTTTGAAGCGAAAAGGTAGGGGCTGGAATTCTCGGCCGAGCCGTATTTCCGGCGAAACTCCGGGCTCCACTCGTGAGGCGTGCCATAGCTCGGCTCAAGCCCCCCGAGCCGTTCTTCAGCGATGACCTCGGTGAGCATCCGCTCGAAACCCTCGCGCCTGAGCGGATTCTCCCGTCCCTGGATCCCTCGCGGAGGAGCCGACGGAAGCGCGCAGTCGGGGCAACCTTCCTCGTATTCCTCAAACCCGTAGGAGGGCTCAACCGTTTGCGCCGCGGAGGACTCGGCCCCACGGAGCAGCGTGCGCAGGATATTGAGCGGCACGCGCTCCGAGCGCCTCAAAAGCGCGAGATCGCTGACCGGGTCCACGAGCTGGTAGCTTTCCTGCCGGTACTGAATGAGCTCGTCCTCAGGAAAGCGTTCGGCCTCGTCAAGCGTCACGGGAAACCGCGGCGCGGCGCCCGAGACCGCGAGAAGAGCCAAGCTGATTCCCAGAATCACCGAAGAGATCGCCCTTTTCATATTCATGAAGCTCTCCTGACCTGCAGGAGGCCTTGGGTGAACTTGCGCAGCTCCTCGCGCAGCTGGCTCTCGACTTTCTTCTCGAGATCGAAGAATGGGACCCAGCTCGCCTTCTCGAAGGCGGTCCGGTTGACGGCGAGGACCTGATAGCTCACGACCAGGGTCTCCTTCTCGCCCAGCTTGAAGTAGCGGACCAAGGCCTCGGTCTCGCGGAAAAGCACGTTGTAATTCGCGCAGGACTGCGTGGTCTGGCCTTGCGGATGCCCGAGCTCCGGATCAAGCCCGAAGCCGCTCTCGACGATGCGCTGTCTTTGCGCGGGGTCATCGCCGCTCAGATGCCCCAGCTCCAGCTCACAGCGCATGTCCTCGGGAATTCCGGGCATCGAAGGCAGCGGAGTGGCCGCAAGCCAGATGGGCGGCGTGCCCGAGCGCGAGAAGCGCATTCCCGGAAAAAGCGTCGGAAGATTCTCGAAGGAGAAAAACGCGGGGGCGTTGATCGTCTCGATGCGCTGCCGCGTGAGGAAAGCCGCTTTGACCAGCAGCAGTCGCGTATCATGAAGCTCCGCCAGCCCGCCGAAGTCCGCGTCGGCGAATCTCATTCCGGAGAGCCGCGAGGGCTCCGTCCAAACCATGGACAGCTGTATGCCGCCAGAGGCCAGGGCTCCGGGCCGAATCGCGAAATCCAGGCTCCGCTCTTCCAGAAAGACCGTACGGGCGAAAGAGTGGTAACCTGTTGCCAGGGCTACGGAAATCAGCAGCAATGCCAAGCGGGATCGAGCTTCCATCCTGGAAGCGTGTTGCAGGGCGTATGCCGCACGGCAATATGCGTTCAGGCCGCTTTCTTCACGCCACGCAGATAGCGTCCCATCAGCACCGCCTCCTCGATCACGTGACCTTCGATCGCGCGAAAAAGCTCCTCCTTGCGCGCTCCGGGCGCGAGGTTGAGCTTACGATCGAGCGCGTACAGGTGGAAGAAATAGCGATGCCACCCATGGCCCCGCGGCGGCATCGGCCCCTGGTAGCCGATCAGATCATTGGAGTTCCTCCCTTGGATCGCTCGCACTGGAACGTCGATCGAGGACTTGTCGGGCAAGCCCTCGGGAAGAAATGACGTGTTGGCGGAAATGCCATAGAGCACCCAATGCACCCACGGGTCGCGCCCGGGTGCGTCGGGATCCTCGCAAAGGAGCGCGAACTCCTGGGTTCCTTCAGGAACATGCGACCACTGAAGCGGTGGGGTCCGCTCCTCGCCTTCTCCGCTGAAGTCCCGGGGAATTTCGCCGCTTGCCTGGAATGCCGTGCTTTTGAGCGTGAGCGCCATGCGCCCTTCCGATGCGAATGCCAGACCGGCCCTGCCGGACGGCTTTCTCGGAAGCTGTCCAATCCTTTGACAGCTTCCTGAACCCTGAGCATGGGTTGCCGCAAGTGAACTGAAAAAAGCCAGTGATCACAGCCGAATCCCCCTGACGCCGCTTGGCATGCCCCTTGGAGTGTTCAACACAAAGAGAATCAAAAGGAGTCTGTCATGGGTGCCCGCTCACAAGTTTTCGCGTTCCAACTCGTCGCGCTTCTCCTGACGCAGCTTGCTCTTGCGGCGGCAGCCCAGGCACAGAGTCGTGGTAATCCCCCTTTCGAACTGGGTTATGACGATCCCTACCTGGATCCGGGACTTCCCGCTCAGGAGCTTCCGGTCCCGCGCCAGAGAAAGCCCTTCACCAATGGAGACGCGCTCCGGACCGAGGCGACCGATGGCGCGATTCTGGTCGGAGGCTCGGCCGCGAGCCGCCTCCTCACCGCCCGCAAGGTGGAACGCGCGCTCGATCGCAAGATCGGTACGCTCCTCATGGAAAAGGAACTGCGCCCCAAAGCCCTGAACGAAAAAGAGATCCAGGACATCGTCGAGAAGACTCGCGCCAGGTACAAGGTCAGGGATAACGCCCGATTCCCGGAACTGGCCGGCCCCGTGATCGAACTGGAGCTCGATCACGCGCAGAGTGAACGCATGATCGGACAGGAGAGCAGCGCGCGTGTAACAACCGGCCCGAATCCCCCGCCGGCGGAGACGATCTACCCTGCCCGCGCGGACCGCGGCTGGCTCGGCGGCTTCCAGGGTATCGTCACCGGAAACACCGACGAGTACCGCCCCAACTACACGAAAAAATCGATCTTCCTGAATAATCATGGCCGTGACGCCTTCGCGCACCTGGAGAGCCAGCTCAACGCGATCCGGGACGATGCCACCGCAGTGCGCGCGGCCCGGGGAAAAACCGGCGCGCAGAATCTTCTTGGACGCACTGTAGGCGTGGTCGGAACGGCCGCCTCGCTTGTGCTTTTCGCGCCGGGAATGACCCGCCTGCTCAATGGGGGACGAATCTTCATCGAGTCCCACACCTCGAGCGACGAGGAGCTGCTCAACCACCCCTATCTCAACAGCACCGACGAAAAGCCCAGCGCGCTGGAGTCGATCTTCTCCTCGGCGGGCCCGAAGGCCTACGCCATCGAGCAGGAAAACAGAGCCTCGGGTGCCTCACGGGCTCGATGAGCCCCTGAGCTCATGAGCGCATCGATTTCCTATCGCGAGGCAACAGATTTCCCTTTACAGGCATGACTCTGTGCGTTATGTCGCAGGCGTCCCTCAGTCGCTGATTTCAGACAGCTTTTAGCGGGTGCCTTTATGACTTTCGCCCTTTTGCCGGTACTGACCTTTGTTCTCGCTTCGAAATCGGCCTTTGCCGAGACAGCGACCTACGACTGCGGCCTCGAACTCGGCGCAACAGTCACTTTGAAGATCACCCCCAGCGCCGACGAGGCGTTCTATCCGTTGAGCGCCGTCCTTCTCGCGCCGGGGAAAGATCCGGCTAGCGACAAAATGCTGGTCTCCCACGAAACCCGTCTTGCCGGCTCCTCCGAGGTCATCAACGGCATCCGGCTTTTCTACCTGCACGATGTTGAAAACGCCGACCACCAGATTTACGCCGAAATCAAGGCCAAAGGCGGGGCCGCGCAGGTCGACGAGGTCTGGCTCAGCGGCCCGAAGGGCTATCAGAGCAAAGGACGCGGCTGCAAGGTCACTGAGTTCTCGCGCTGAGCTCAAGCCACGTGGATCAGAAACTCCTGGTAAGGACGCGAGTCGCGCGGAAGCGTCAGCGTGAAGGTCGTGCCCTCTCCCGGGACACTGGAGAGCGACAGCCTTCCTCCATGAGCTTCGACCAACCCCCTCGTCAATAACAGGCCGAATCCCCAGCCCTTGCGCAAGGCGGCACCCGTCGCCTGCACCTTGCGGAAAGGGCGAAATGCCATTTCGCGCTCATCCTCGCTCATCGCCGGTCCCTGGTTATGGACGCTGATGCGGACCTCCTCGTCTCCGGAGAGCTCGGCCCTGATCTCGATGGGAGCCGCGCTTTCGCCATAGGCCAGCGCGTTGCGGACGAGATTCAGAACGGCCCGCCGAAGCGCGGCGGGCGCCCAGAAGCCATCGAGCTTCTCCGGCACCAGGATCACGATCCTCTGCGCATGATACGGCGAGAGCTCCGTCTTGATTCCAGGCAGCTCCTGCGCCAGATCGCATTCGCGAACCTGCAGCGGAAGCTTCTCTCCGGCCTGGATCCGATTTGCGTCGATGAAATCCTGGATCCTGCGGTCCGCGCGGTCGATGCTTTCCATCACGCTCTCGAGCAGCCGTTCGCGCGCTTCGACCCGCTCCGGATAGCGGCTCATCAGCTGCATGCCCGATCGGATCGCGGCGAGCGGACCCCGAATGTCATGGGAAATCATCGAAACCAACGCCTTGCGAATGCGGCGCTCCTCTTCGAGCTGCTCCTGGGCGTCCTGGAGCGCGCCGGCCGTGAACGAACGCAGCAGGATCGCGAAGGTCTCGTGCAGCCACGCCTGCAGGTCGGGCTCAAGCCTTCCGCGGAAAGCCAGAGCCGCCAGGAGGACCCGCGGAAGGACCGTTGCCTCCGCCGCCGCGGAGGGAATCCTCTGCCGGAAGGCGGGATCGCGCGCCAGGTAGCGGGTCAAGGAGCGGCTCAGAACCTCCCCTTCCGTCTCCGGCTCGCGTTCCTCCAGCCACCCGACCTGAAGACTCGCGAGAAGCTCCGGAATCCAACCCCGAAGCGCGCTGCCAGGGGCAAGACGCCGCAGACATTCCCGCTGAAGATCTTCTGGCCGGATCAAGGCCCTTCGCCTGGCTCCCATAGGGTATCTCCTGCTTTTTGCAAAGAATGCGCTCATCCTGATTGTTCCTTGATCGTTCCTTCGTGCCCTATTCCTTAACGAATGGATTGAAATGCAGGATGGCGACCGAATCCCGGGAAAGGAGGTTTCCGTCACCCTGACCGCTCGCGAAGTTCTTCGAGGTCCACCACATCAGATGATTGAACTGGCATTCCTCGCGCGCAGGGCAGAAGACAGTCCGCCCGTTGTAATTCGGGCAGGCGACCCGACATGCGGCTTCGCCCTCCCAGCAGGAGCGAGTCGTGATCAGCCGGCCGATGGGCAGGCTCTCGGTCTGCGTGCAGGTTGGCGTATCCGGCAGATAATCGTGCCGAAGCCCGGTACCTTCGCTCGGGTGGTTCAATCCCAGGAAATGTCCCAGCTCATGCGCGAGCGTCACGCCGATTTCAGCGAAGTCCCGTTGCTGGAGCGCAGGAGGACAGTCATCCGCCTCGCAGCGCGGGTTATAGATGTCGAGCTTGTCAAAGCTTGAGAACGCCACCCCGCTCGCAGGCGTGCCATCGAGCATCGGCCCGAGGATCCCTCCGGAGATCCCGAGCAGAGTCATGCCGCTCCCCGCTTCGTCATCCTGGATCGAGGAGACGAGAAAGAGATTGACCGCGCGTCGACCGGGCTGCGCGGCGCGGCTGCTGCCGACACGAAAAAGGGTCGGGAGCTCCTCGAGCCGGAGCTGGGCGAACGCGTCCCCCCCGTCTTCGCAGCCCCATTCCACGGCACGCACCGAGCCGATCCCGATCCGCGCCGGAGCGTAATAGTCCGCCACGCGCGCCACGAGTGCGTCGAGATTGCGTCGCCCCCTGCTCGTGCGCGACGCGGCGACGTTCTTCGACCCGACGAGCACGAAGTTGAAGTCGAGAACGCCCGAGCCGGCCAGGGATACGCGTTTTTTCTTGAGCACCGTGAGCTTGAGCCGCGCCTCCCCGCCCGGCGCCCGCAGAGGGCTGATCAGGGCGTAGCGCACCCGATATGGGGAACCGAAACGAAGCTGATGCCCCGGAAAGAGCATGGGATCGGCCAGCACGCAACGGGGCTCGCCTTCAGCCCAGTCGCAGGTGGGAAAGACGTTCACGCTGAGAGGCCCGAAGGCGTTGAACTGATACTGCTCCCAGTGCGCGCGACCCGCGAACATGCTTTCCGCGGCGATCGTCCAGCGCTCGTTGAAGCAGTCGGCTCCCTCCGTGCAGCAGAACAGGCCCGGCGTCGCGCAGCCTCCGGAGCCCGTCCTCGCCAGTCCGACGAGCTCCCGAGTTCCATCGTGGACCGACAGCAGCACCGGATAGGCTTCGGCGCCGGAAACCTCGGCGATCAGCGAAAGCGAGCCCCCCCTACCCAGATCACCGGTCATGGGGATCTCGAACTCGAGCGGGATGGGCTCGCTTCCAAAGCCGCTCACCGCGCCCGAAGCGTTCAGGACGAGTTGCTCCACTCCGCTGGCAGCCGCCGGAACGCCGGACGTGACAGCCGGAACCCACGGCGAACCTTCGAGCGGAGAGCAGCCGCCCGCCGCACCCGCCGCCCCGGTCTCACGGGCGCGACCACAGCCGGCGGCCCCGAGCAGCGCGCCCAAGAGTCCTGGAAAAAAGAGCCAAGCAGCCTGCTTCAAGCCGCGCGCCGACGATCCTCGGAGGAGGTCACGCCCCCCCGGAGCCTTCTCCGGCTCGCGATCATGTTGTAAATGGCGAGCACGATCACCGCGCCCAAGGTGGCGGCGACGAATCCGGCGCCCTCGTTGGCCTCATACAACCCCAGCGCCTTGCCCAGCCAGCCCGCACCGAGCGCGCCCACGATACCCAGCGCCGTCGTGCCGATCAGGCCGAGCGGATCGCGGCCGGGCATGATCGCGCGCGCAATCAGCCCCACCACGAAACCAAAAAGAATCCATCCTAAAACGCTCATGGGAGATCCCTCCGAGCGCTCACGCAACTGCAACCGATATGCCTCGACGCCGAACGCGAGAAACTCAGTCGCAGCGCCGCTGGAGGAAATCCCTGATGCGCGAGCGCGCGTCGGAGGCAAGAGTCCGGCCCGGAACCGCCTGCAGCCGCTTGCGGGAGTTCTCGCAGGCGATGTCGTTGATCTGCTCGAATTCGCGGAAAAGCGCCACGGGATACGGCGTGCGCCCCGTCGAGGAAAACAGCACGGGTGCGTCGTCGGAGAGCCGCGGCAGCGCGGCTGAGCCGAGGCGTCGGGAGAGCTCGGAGCTCCATTTGCCTACGCGATAGAAATCCCGAGCGACCTTATCGGCGCTCACGCGCGTGGAACCCGCGGGAACATACGAGCGGCAGCGCTCGACGGAGGCGCCCGAAAGCGCGGCCATCTCCAAGCCCACGCGGCATTCGGCCACGACCGCGGCCACCTCGCCCCCCTCGCCCTCGATCGCCGCGCGGATATAGTCACCGGGCGTGAGCTTCGGATCATAGGGGTCCCAGGCGGGACGCGTCGCCGCGTGCACCAGCTCATGCGCGAGATCCAGCACGAGGTCTTCCAGGCGCTGCTCGGTCCGCAGATGGATCAGCACCTCCCGCTCGCGGTGCTCCTCGCCGGTGCCCGGATTGAAATAGCGCGTGATCACGGCGTCGGTCTTGGATTCGGCTCCGGGCCGCAGGCGGGCACCTAGCTCCCGCGTGCTGCCCAGCGCCCATGCCGCGCGCGCCTTGGCGAGCAGCTCCCGGCCCGATTCCAGCCGCTCGAGGATCGCCACCGCGCGATCGATTCGCGCCTGCGCGCGTTCCGACGCAAGCTCCTGCGCCCGTGCGGGCGCCCCGAGGCCCGCGCCGAGTGCGCCCCCGAGAAAGTCGAAGAAGAAGCCGGCCAGAAGGATGAGAACGGGCCCACGCCGCATGTCCTGTTATCGGCAGGAGCGCCGGCCCGCTGGAGGTGCATCCAGGCGGACACAGGTGTCAAAAGCGTTGACACAGCTTGAGGCGTCATCCGCTTCCAAGTTCTTGAATCCGCGCGGTTTCCCGCGCCGCCCCGCCCCGACTCGCGAGGCATGGGGCTTGCTGAACAGTTACCAGAGCTGACGCACCTCCAAAACGAGGTGCAGCCGTGGAGTGAAGAGCAGAAGAATCGTGACACGCAAAGGTGGTCGAAGAATATGCGTCGCTCATACCTAAAACCCGTTCTTGCCGGATTCGCCGTCGCCACGTCGCTGGTGGCGCTCGGGTCTGCGCCTCCCCGCGGGATCGATCCCGACAAGAACCCGGCCCTGCTGAGCGCCACGCTCAAGAACTGGGGCCTGATCAACGCCCGCGGCAAATCCCACATCAGCGCCCTGGATGCCTGGAAGATCGAGGAAGGCTCGCGCGACGTCGTCGTCGCCGTCATCGACACGGGCATCGATCCCGAGCACAAGGACTTGCGTCAGAACATCTGGCAGGACCCCGCTCGCAAGGGTGAGAAAACCTTCGGCTGGAACTACGTCATCGACCGCGCGAACCCGATCGACGACCACGGGCATGGCACCCATGTCGCGGGAATCGTCGGCGCGGTGACCGATCCCTCGGCGGGGATCAGCGGGGTCGCCCGCAAGGTCTCCATCATGTCGGTGAAATACTACTCCGACGCGAACCCGGGCTCGGTGAATCTCCGCAACACGGTGAAGGCCATCAATTACGCCGTGGAGCACGGCGCGCGGATCATCAACTACAGCGGCGGCGGACCCGAGTTCTCCGAAGACGAGTACCTGGCGATCAAGAAGGCCGAGGCCCGCGGCGTGCTCTTCGTCGCCGCCGCCGGCAACGAGCACCAGAACACCGATCTCGTGGAGAACTACTATTACCCTTCGGCGTACAAGCTCACCAACATCATCTCGGTGGCCGCCACCGACATCACGAACAACCTGCTGCCGTCCTCCAACTGGGGCAAAGCCAAGGTGGATGTCGCGGCTCCGGGAGAGAACATCTACAGCACGCTCCCCGGCGGCAAGTACGGCTATATGTCCGGCACCTCTCAGGCGACCGCGTTCGTCAGCGGCATGGCGGCGCTCCTCCTGGCCAAGGATCCCTCTCTGACACCGCAGCAGCTCAAGGACATCATCAAGGCCTCCGTCGACCCCATCCCGCAGCTCCAAGGCAAGGTCGCCACGGGCGGCAGAGTCAATGCGTATTCGGCGCTTCTCGCGCTGCGGAACAAAGGGCAGGCTCCGACCGGAAAAGCCGGCATCATCGCGCACAAGCCGATGTCGATCCTGAATCTGCTGGCTTCGACCGGCACTTCCGAGTGACAGCACGGATGATCCAGTCTAAGATGTGCGTTTACGATGGCCAAGACGCGCATTCTGACAAGACCTGACTGGCTCACGCTGCTCTCGGCCGCACTGATCGTGGCCGCATTCCCCCCTTGGAATCTCGACTTCCTCGCCTGGTTCTGCCTGGTGCCCTGGCTCGTGGCGCTTCATCGCGCGGCTGGTCCAGCCCAGGCTTTCGCTCAAGGCGTGTGGCTGAGCTTCTTCATGAGTCTGGGCGGTTTTTACTGGGTCGCTTCGGCGCTTCACCAGTTCGGTGGCCTGCCCTGGCCCTTGAGCATCCTGGGCCTGCTGCTTTTCGGCCTGGGCGGCCAGCCCCAGTTCCTCCTCATGCCGCTCGTGCTTCACTGGCTCTCGCCGCTGGGCCGGGCACGCAAAGCCAAAGAGGAAGCGCTCTCTGCCGTCTTCGCCGCGCTGGCTTACGCCGGACTCGACTGGCTCTTGCCCAAGCTCTTCGCCGATACGCTCGGACATGCGTTCTACCAGGCGCCCCGGATCCGGCAGCTTGCCGATTTGGGCGGAGCGCACCTGATCACCTTTCTTGTTTTTCTCGTCAATGACCTGATTGCGCGCGCCTGGCTCGGGATGCGCGAGCGCAAGGAGCCCAGCCTCTGGCCCCTGCTGCAGTCGCTGGCACCGCGGGCGCTCGTCACGCTGGCGCTTTGCGCGGCGGCGCTGCTCTATGGGCACGCGCGCCAGCGGGAGATCCGAGAGCGGATGGCCAGCGCCCCACTTCGCGCCCAGGGGGCGGCGATCCAGGGAAATATCGGCGACTTCGACAAGATCGCGGCGGAGCGCGGAATCCGCGGGGCGGCGGAAAAGGTGCTTTCCACCTACTTCAGCCTCTCCGATCGGGCGCTCGCGCTCGAGCAAAAGCCCGAGTTCCTCCTCTGGCCGGAGACGGCCTACCCTTCGACGTTCCGCTCACCCAACACGGCGGACGAGCTTTTCCGCGACCAGAAGATGGAGAGCTTCGTCCGCGATCGCGGTGTCCCGCTGCTCTTCGGCGGCTATGACCGCTTCAAGGGCAAGGACTTCAACGCGCTTTTCCTGCTGGCGCCGGGCTCCGATCCCGAGCTCGCCGCGCGGACCGGTACGGGCGACCTGCAGATCTACCGCAAGAACGTGCTGCTGCTTTTCGGCGAATACATTCCCGGCGCCGAATGGATCAAGCTCATCCGCGACACTTTCCCGCAGGTCGGCAATTTCGGCCGCGGCGTGGGACCCGAGGTGCTTCGCGTGCCGCTGGGTCGCGCAAGCCCGGGGCAGTCGCCGGAGCGACAGCTGCTCATCGGCCCGATCATCTGCTATGAGGCGCTCTTTCCGAGCTACGTCATCGAGGCGGCGAACCAGGGAAGCCAGCTCATCCTGAACATCACCAACGACTCCTGGTTCGGACCTTTCGGCGAGCCGCACCTGCACCTGGCGCTCGCCGCCTTCCGCAGCATCGAGACGCGCCTGCCTCAGCTTCGTTCGACGAACACCGGGATCTCGGCCCTGATCCTCCCCGATGGCACGACCTCCGAGCCTACGCCGATCGGGGAGACCGCGATCCTCAACGTCACGATCCCGGTGCTCGAGCCCGTGCCCACGCTGCTCAAAGCATGGGGTGACTGGTTCGGCGCGTTCGCGCTGCTTTCGGGAGGCTTCGGCTTGCTCGCGCTGCATGCGCGGCGGGGTCGCGAGACCGCTGTGTCGCTGGACACCTGTAAAAAAAGCTGACAGGGACTCCGGCGGGAAGATCATGTTTTCGTTGACGATACGCGCGGCACGCGCCTTGCTCCCCTTCAGGGTAATCACACGATGCCGGAGGATGCATGAAAACCCTGAGCCGTATCTTATTTCTGGTGCCGCTACTGACGATGCTGGGTTCCTCCTGCGCCCGCTTCGGTAAAGCCTATGTGCCCCGCGCCTCCGAAAGCTCCTACTCGCGCTCGCCGGCGCTGGCCTTCGAATCCGAAAGCGCCTCGGAGTACGCCTGCCCGAGCGTCAGCAACGTGAACCCGGATTACGATCGCATGCTTGACGGAAGCGGCTACTTCACGGTTTGCCCGAGCAACCAGGATTCCTCGAAGCTCCTCATTCACGGACAGACCGCCGAGAGTGAGCGGATCTGCATCTTTCCCGCGCAGTACATCGACAGCCGGCATATCTACTGGAAGCCGGAGCTCGCCGGAGGCCTGCCCTGGACGGAATGCGCCTTACCCACCGAGCAGGGCGCCTTCGCGCAGTTCCCGGGCGTGAACTACAACGCCGTCTTCATCGTCGAGGAACGCTTCCGCGATCAGATGCAGCTCTGCCTGTCCAACGGCGATTACTACGGCTGCCCGGCTTATTCCTTCGGAAGATTCCGCTGAGACACGCGCTCAGTGCACGACGCGCGATGCCGGCCGGACCTCGGTTTCGCCGCCGACCTCGCGCTCGCCGCGACGATAGCGCTCCACGAGCCCTGAATCGCGCGTGGGGAACGCATCGAGAATCTCGATCTGCTCCTCTTCGACGAGCTCGCGGGCGACGATCACGTACCAGACCGCGGGCTTGTCGTCCGGGTAATGGCGGATGAAATGGAAGATCCGGGGCGACTCGGGATCCTCGGTGGTTTGCACGCTCCAGACCTCATCGGGCTCCGAAAGCGTCTCTTCCACGCAGCCGTGATATAGCTCAAACTCCTCGGCCGGGATGTCGTCAGAGCGACGCTCCTGGCTGATCTGCGCGCGGTAGGTCTCGTCCTCCGTCCAGGAGTCGGCCAGGCGATCGCTGGGCCCCTGCTCGTCGCCCTGCGGATTGAGCATGCCCAGCGTCCCATCGCGCGGCAGGCGCGAGCCTTCGGCCGCGGGGCGGATCCACTGGACACGCTCGCCGCGACGATAGGAATTCACCATCGCGGCGTTGCGGGTCGGGAAAGCCAGGTAAAGGAAGCTCGGCTCGCCGCGCAGGAAAAGACAGATGCACACGGACCAGATCTTCTTGTTGCCGGGCTGGAATTCCGAAATCAACGTGTAGCGGTAATCGCCCGTAAGCGTCTTCTCGCGCCAGACCTCGTCAGGCTCCTGGATCGTGATCCATCGCAGATGCGCGAGACTTTCCCGCTCGCTGGCGGGCAGGTCGCTGGGAGAAAGTCGCCGGTAATATTCCTTTTCCAGGCGCTCGATTTCGGGCGTGAAAAACGTCGCGATGCAATCTTCCGAACAGAAGATGCGGCCGACCTCCTCCTCGACGAAAAGCGCCCGCTGATTGCCCGTCAGGTCCTTGGAGCAGTTCGCGCAGATCTCGTTGGAGGCGGGCTTGGCGCGCGAGGACTGGGTACGCCCCCCCGCCTTGCGTCCCCTGCTTCTTTTGCGCCGTTCGATCGCCTTCTTGTTCGAGCTCCGCTTCATAGTGAAATTGTACCGGGGCTTTCCGCACGGAGTCAAATCAGTCTGCGTCAAAATCCACACACCCGGGCTGCCTCACTCCCGCCCGGCCAAACTTGCAAGTATGAGGCGATCCTTCTATCCTGAATTCAAGGCATTGCCGTCACATCCCCCAAGAAGGGGGACCGAGGGGACAATATGGAAATTTCTCCCATCCGCCCGAAACCCCTGCCCCCTTCGGGCCGCACCCAGTTGAGCGAGTCGCGCGACACCGAGGCGCTCCAGCGCAGCCGCGAAGCCGAGAGACGGGTCGCCGAAGCGCAGCGCGAAGCGGAGGTGCAGCTCGAGCACGTGCGCCAGGCCAACAGCCAGCAGCTCGAGGACGAGGCCAGCCGCGGCGAGCACGCGATCGCCACCGAAAAAAACAAAGGCTACGAGACGCTCAAGAATCTCCAGCGCGCGCAGCAGGCCGAGCTGGCCAAAGCCAAGCGCGAGGGCGAGGCCGATCTGGCGCGCGTTCAGACGCATTACCGCACCGCCGTGACGACGGCCGAGCACCAGGGGCGCCAGGAGCTCGACCAGTCGCGCCGGACGCTCGCCCAGCAGACAGAATACGAGAAAAAAGCCAATCAGCTCAACCTCGAAGAGATCCGGAAGCAAAATGCCGCGCAGTTCAGCCAGTCCAAGGAGCTGGGCGACCAGAAGGCCCAGGAGCTGATCGAGTCCACGCGCGCCAGCCACGAGCGCCTCCAGCAGCTCTCCTCCGAGGCCAACGAACGCGCCGAGCAGAGCTTCGTCACGCGTTTCCAGGAGAAGACCGCCGAGCAAAACTCCATCCTGGAGGATATCCGCGAGCGCGCCGGCGGCCGGATCAAGGAGATCCGGCAGGACACGGCCGCGAAGCTTGCGGCCTATTCCACGCGCCAGAAGGACCCCTTTTACAGGATGATCGACCTCGGGGCCACGCTCGAGGACCAGGGCGATCATTACGTGCTCAAGGCCACGATCCCCGGCCATGAGCAAAAGCACGTGAGCGTCTCGATCAAAGGCGATCACATCGTGCTCTCGGGCTATCGCCGCAACGAGGAGAAGCTCGAGCTCTCCCCGGGGCGCTCCAAGGGTACGGCGACCTACCAGTCCTATCACGAGAGTTTTCCGCTGGAGTCGCCCGTCGAGGCGCGCCAGCTCTCGCGCGCCTTCGATGGCGACGAGCTCGTGGTGAAGGTTCCCAAGAAATCCTATAGCACGACCTACAAGCCGCACCAGGCCAAGAAAATCGAGCGTGCGCGCGTGGAAAGCCCGCAGTTCCCGGAGAATCTGCCCGTTGCGAAAAAAGAAGGGCGCAGCTCCTCCGAAGACGAGGAGCCGCGCACCAGCAGAAAGACGATCGGCAGCCGAACGCTCGGCTGATTACTTCACGAGCTCCTCGAGCTCCTGCAGCATGAAGCGCAACCGCGCGTGCAGGTCGTTGAGCGTCTTGAGGTTCTCCTTGAGGCTCTCGACGGCCTCGTTGCGGCGCGGAGCCAGGTAATCCGGACGCTCCACGCGGCGGCCAACGGGACTCGGAGCGGCCTTTTGAGCCGGGGAAATGAACGAGGGCGGATTGTAGGCCTCGACCTGAGGCTGAGCGGCTGCGCGCAGGTTATCGGCCTTCAGTACCTTGCCGCCCATTCCTGCCGGGCGCGCGACGAAGGGAGCTGTCTCCGCCTCGACGGGCGCGGAGCTCTGCGCGGCTTCTTTCCCCTTGCGATAAAGCTGGTAGAGATTGGTGTAAACGAAGGTGGCTTTCTGGGTCTTGTCATGGGTTGCCGACATCAGGGACTCCTCTTGCTTCGGATCTTCTTCTGCTTCTGCTCAGGCAGGGCACGGTCTCTTCAGGTGCCCTCGCGCTTCTTCACCATCCGCGACGGAGAACCTGGCTCTCCGTCGGGGCCCGCCTGCTTTGGGTTTCCTTCCCTGGCAGGCGCGCTTGCACACTAAGAGAGCAATCGAGGTGCCAAGAAACCCCCGGCGGATGCGAATTTACAAATCGCTGTTTTTACGCCGGTTTTATCGCGACTGTTTTGAAGTGGTTTCGCTTGCTGCCCTTAAAATCGAGCATGGGCTGTACAAACCTTGGACACGTGTCGGCGCCGACTCAGGCCCTCTAAACCCAGCGAGACTCCGGCGACTTCCTTCGGTATGATCAAAGGATCGACCCAAAGAGACCGGAAGCCATGAGCACCCACGAGAGCTATCGTAAAATCCTCGCTGAAGTCCACGCGGGCCGCCTGCGCCACGAAGGGGATCATTATGAGATTCCCATCGAGTTCTTCGTCACTAAGATCGACGTGAACATGCCGCCGCTGCCGGCGATCGCTTTTTATATCCAGAAAGACGGCGGCTTCGAGAAGATCCGCGAGGCCGACCAGCCCTACTCGCCGCTCGCGCTGAGCCTGCATAAATCGATCTGGATCGATGCCCGGCACATCGATGCGCTTCGCGAATACGCGTCACGCCTCATCCTCTCGCCGGCGGTGAACGACCGCACGGCCGCGATTCCGATGGAAACGCGGATGGATACCCTGCGCCGCTCCGCGCTCCTCGTCGTCGAGGATCTATTCACCGATCCCTCTCCCGAGAACATCGACAAGAGCGTGAAGGTGGTGAGCTCCTTCGTGCACGTGCTGATGAAGGATCCCAAGGCGTATCTCTTCCTGGCCAAGCTCTCGAGCCATGACCCCTACACCTTGCAGCACTCGGTCGGCACGGCGGTGAACTGCATCATTCTGGGCCGCAAGATGGGCCTGCAGGACGACGCGACGCTCATGGAGCTCGGGCTAGCAGGACTCCTTCATGACGTCGGCAAGACGAAGGTCCGCAAGGAGATCATCAACAAGAACGGCCCCCTCGACGAGAACGAGTGGGAGGAGATGCGCCAGCACTCGCTCGAGGGCTATGAGATCGTGAAAAACCACCCGGCCATCACCGAACGCACCAAGCGCGCGATCCTCGAGCACCACGAGGACAAGACGGGCACTGGCTATCCGCTCGCGCTGCGGGAGGAGGAGATCCACCTCTTCTCGAAGATCGTCTGCATCTGCGACATCTTCAACGCGCTCACCACCAACCGCAGCTATTCGAAGGCGCGCTCGCCTTTCGATGCCTTCCAGCTCATGAAGGAGAAGATGCGCCACAAGGTGGACGAGCGGCTCTTCCGGGAGCTGGTCATGATCTACGGCGGCAATCTCGATGCGGAAGGGAACCTGCGCGCCTCGGAGACGGGTTGAGAGACGGCTTATTTCAGGTCGGAGATCCGGCACTCAGTGCTGATGGAAGGAACCCGCTGGCTGGAACTGGTCCTTTCCAGGCAGGTGATTTCAACGAGACGCATGGAGTTCTTGGCGTCGGTGATCTTGGCTTCGTAGACGAACGTGACCAGGAAGACGTTGTTCCGCTCTTCCTTCACCAGCTCGAGGCTCGCAAGCGCGAACTCCGTTCCAATTTCGGCTTTGAACTTCGCAAACCCGGCCTCTCCGGCGTAGAGGTCAAAGGCGTTGCCGGTCAGGGTCGCGGTGAACGCTTCGGCATTCCCGGCCTTCAGGGACTGGTCGGCCAGCTGCAGGATGCCTTGAGGGCTGTGAGACGATACTTTGCAGGAAGACAGGCCGACGATCATAAGAAGAGACGCGAGTGCAGTGAGCGGTTTCGACATTTTTATCATCCTCCGGTTAATATGCGTTTTCGCATTTTTGTTCCACACGACCTCAAGGTGACTTAGATGGAAAAATCCGTAAAGTCCGCTCCGAGGTGTACAAGAAGTCATCCGGCTAGGCCCCGTCTGCTGATCTTCGCCGTCAGCCTGGTGCTTTACCTGCCGACGCTTTTCTCGGACTGGGTGCATTACGACGACTCGCTGCTGCTGCGGACCTTCAGCGCCTACTCGCGGCTGTCGAGCGTTCCGGAGGCGTTCTCCTCGCCGGCCTGGACCGAGCTCCCCGGGGCGTTCTCGTATTACCGGCCTGTTTCTACGTTTTTTTACATTCTGGCGGCCTGGGGCTCTTCGCTTTTCGGAGATCAGCCCCTGCCCTGGGTTCATCACCTGATCAACCTTTTGCTGCATGCGTTCAACGGGCTGCTGCTCTATGAGATCGTCCTGCGACTGAGCGCGCCGGAGGCTCGGGTCCTGCCGAAGCGCTCGCCCAGGAGATCACCGGAGAACTCCTGGAATCCCGCGTTGGCCGGGGGCCTGTTTTTTGCGGCGGCGCCGCTCACGGCCGCGGCGGTGGCCTGGATCCCGGGTCAGAACGAGCTGGTGCTCGCGGCCTGCAGCCTGGGAAGCTTTTTGCTTTTTCTGGAGTTCCAGCAGAGCGCGAAGCCGGCGGCGCTGGGGTTTCATTCGCTGCTGTTTTTCGGCGCGCTTCTCTCCAAGGAAAACGCGATCGCGCTTCCCCTGGTCTGCCTGCCGCTTTTGACCCGCAAGGCGCGCCTCCTCCCCCTGCTGGCCGCCTGGGGCATTCCTGTCGTGACGTGGCTTGCGATCCGCGGCACCGTGCTCCCCTCCTCCGGCCATTTTACCGCGCAAACCGTGCTCCGATGCTTCTGGGAAGGCCTTCACTACCTGCCAGTCTATGTCGGAACGCTTCTCGCCCCGTTTCAGCTCTCGGTGCTCCCCACCTTCCGCGACAGCTCCGCCTGGCCCGGCCTAGTCGCGCTCGCGCTTCTCGCGGGAGCCCTGCTGCTTGGCGCGAGGAAGTCGCCGCGAAGACTTGCGCTCGGGGCGCTCTGGTTTCTGGGCTTTCTCTTTCCTACCTTCATTCACGCCAATCCCGGCTCCGAGCAGTTCGTGCTCCGAGTGGATCGCGGCTACCTGGCTTCGATCGGGCTGGTACTGCTTCTCCTCGAGATGGGCTGGCTGAAAAACGTTCAGTGGAATTCGCGGCGCGTCCTGGCGATCAGCGCGGCGATTTTTATCGCGCTCGCCGGCCTCAATCTCCGGTTCCAGGGAAATTTCAAAAATGGCCTGAGCTTTTACGGCTCGGCGGCGGCGGCCTCGCCGAACCTCGCGCTGGCTCACACGCATTATGCTGACATGCAGATGGCCGAACTGGACTATGAGGGCGCGCTGCGCTCCTACCAGCGGGCGCTCGAGCTGAATCCGACGGAGCCGCGGCTTCACAACAATCTGGGCGTGCTGCACCTGCGGCAGAAGCGCTTTGCGGAGGCCGAGGCGGAATTCCTCACCGAGTCGCGTTTGAACCCCGTGGATCCCATGCCGCTCGAAAATCTCCTGGTCGTCTATGCCCATACCGGGGAAACCGCGAAGACGGAAGCCGTTATCGGGCGCTTGAAAACCCTGGCTGGCGCTCGAGCCGGCGCGAAGTAGACCCTGCCTCAGCTCCTCAGATACCGGCTCATGATCCCGGCGCCGAAAGTCTGGATCGCGGCAAACGCATTGTGACTGTGGCAACGCAAGGCAGTGTTTTCGAGAGTGTGGGGCCCGCCTCGTGAAAACTCATGAAGGTGATGGATCTCGAGCAGGCGCCGGGAGTCGCAACGAATGCCCGTCTTCTCGTTTACATAGGAGCAGCGGCCCTGATCACGCGTCCAAACGGCGCGCCGGAGCGCGGCGGGGAGATAGCGGGTTCTTTCGATGGGCTTTGGCGATGACTTTGCCAGCAGCTCCGCCGGCGGAGTAGCGGGATTGGGTTTTCCTTTCGGCTTGCGTTCGGGATATGAGTAGCCGAGATCGGGCGCGTGCTTTCGGGCTTGGGAGCTTCGGGCGCGAGGCTTGCCAGGAGCTCATGGCACTGCCGGCGGGACTTGCCCACGACTTCCTTGATCAACGTGCGCTTATCCGCCTCGGAGAGGGGCTTTTTGTTTCTTTACTCTCTTTTGAAAAAGTGCTGCACGGCACTGGCGTTTGACAGGCTCAGCTAACCGCTTTTCAGAACAGGCTCGAGATCGGGGAGCTCCTTGAGGAGTCGCATCGCCTGAAGTCGCCGGACACCGCTTCCTTCGCAGTAGCCCAGGCCGCGCGTGACATAGTCGAACATACTGGAATAACCCTGCTCGGCATAGAGTCGGCGGCGCTCCACTTCCCTGAGATGCCACAGAAGCTCGGTCGTGAGCTCGCGCTCGCGCGAGACCATCAGGCGGGTTTGCGTGAGAAGCTCGGGATCGGACAATGATTTGAGAGTTTTCATTCCCATCGGATACCACGGGAATTTCGGCGCTCTCAGACGCGCGCAAATGCCCGTGGCGAGCCGATCGCACTCACCGCCGAAACTGTCGGCGGAAGCGGAGAATCAGCTGAATGCAAACCATTCTCACGCATTTCAGAGCCATTTATAGCTGGATCTGCTTGCACTTCTGAAAATGAGCCGTATCGATGTCAAGATAATTTCGCGTGCAACCGTGCAACCGGCTTCCTTGCTCACAAATTATACCGGTGACCTGGGTAACACCTTTAAGATCTTCGATCGGTTATTCTACTTCTGTCTTTCGGACCAAGTCGCCTCGGTTCATTAGTTCGTTGGCGGCCGCTTTTCTGAGCGGGTGATTGCCGGATGCCATTCCTTTTGCGGTCACATCCTGCGATTCAGCCGCCGGCATAAGCCTTGCTGTTCCTTGTCATAGATCCGACTGGCGCGGGGATAACCGCGCTCTTCGCGTAAGGAGAGAGAAATGTCTAAAGTGTATACACTTTTAGTGGCCGTGCTCTTTGTCGGTGTAAATCAGGCATCAGCCGCGAATTGTCCGATTCGCACCGGAACAGTTGCCGCAACCCTGAATGCACCTGAGGACGTTCAATATCGCTTAAATGTTACCCCAGATTGCGGAGAGGTTCGAATCGACACTGGACTTAGTGGAGTAGCCGGAAATCTTAGTTCCAGAAACTTCATGGTCTACTCTTCACGCCAAAAGGCAGCAGAAAAGATGGACGTTCCTGAGGCCTTGAAAAATACCGGGTATCTCCGGGCTGCATTTCTCGAAAACAATCGGCTTGTAATCGAAACCCGCGTATCGAGGGATGCGCCAATTCGCCGTGAAGAGTTTTGGATAGCGCTGAATGGTGTCCTATTTGGGGCAATTTCAAACATCGGTGAAAAGGCATTAAGCGATTCAAGGTCGGTATCCATGAACGAATCAAAAGCTCTCCAAGGAGGGGAGAACGAAGCGGTCACGTCCAAGCAGTCCTTTTCGACTGCTGGCGCAGCTCGATAGGATTTGAAAACCGATCAAGAAACACTTCTTTCTTGCCCCGACTCCGTCTCGAAACCACTCACCTTTTTGACCAAGCTGCTCGCGCGCGAATACTCAACAAAAACTCAAGCTCCGCCGCGAAATTGACGAAAAGCCAGAGACGGATGCCGACCGCCTTCTTTGCCTTGCCGCAGCTCCGCTTCGCGCTTTTCTCCCTTACGGTGATTCTGGGGATTTCGGCCATTTCACCCGCCCTGGCCAGCCAGGCTGAGGGGTCACGCCTGGCGGGCGGCGTTTATGTCCGCTTCAAGGCGAAAGCCGAAAAAGACCTATCGCTCAGAAACGCGCTCCACGCCCGCGCCGGCGCGCGCCTGCGCTATCGCTCCTCCCAAAGCCCGATCGATCACGTGCTCCCGCTCCTGAAGGCCCAGGTCAGAAGCCCGAGCGCCCTCGAGGGGCTCTGCGCGCGCTACCGCGCCAGCGCGCTCGTCGAATACTGCTTGCCCGCCGCGGCGCCCGAGCGCGTGGAGCTCTCGTCGCGCGGCTCGCAGCGCTGCTATCGGGATCCGAAAATGGAGGAGCAATTCGAAGCGTTGATCGCGCTCCTCGCGGCGATGACCGTCGATTGCGAACCGATACCCACCCACGGGCGTGCCAAGATCATGGATTCCCTGAGCCCGTTCTGGGCGCAGGAGCTGATCGGGGCGGATCTGGCCAAGGCGGAGGTTCTGGCGGATATCACCGCCCTCCCCGTGACTTATGGGCAGATCGAGGCGACCGACCTGCAATCACTGAGCGAAAGAGCCTTGAGCGAGCCCCTGCTCGCCTGCCGCGGCGGCGCGCGCAACGCGTACTGCGATAGCCTCGCGAAGGCCACGAGCAAGGACCTTTCGCACGGTACCGAGGTAGCGAACCTCGTGGCGCACCCGCTGGTCGGGGTGGCCGCCAAGGCGCGGCTCGATGCCGTGGCGGCCGGCGGCGGCGACGACGGCTCGACCGAGAACTTCCTGGCGGCGACGGATCGAATGCTTCAGCGCACCACCCAGCTCTTCTGCTCGTCTTCGCCCTTCCTGGACGATGCGGGCGGAAAGCCGATGCGCGAGCGCATCTCCGAGCTCATCGCGCGCGGGACCTACTTCGTGCAAGGCGCGGGCAACTCCTACCCCAAGTCTCGCCCCTACGTGGCGGCCGCCGAGGGGATCAGCGTCGGCAGCATCTCTCCGCTGGGCCTGACGAGCCGGTTCTCCTCGGAGGGCCCGCAGATCGCGATCCTCGCGCCAAGCGACGAGTTCGAGGCCAGCTCCTACGCCGGTGCCGATACGATGTTCTCGGGCACGAGCGGCGCGCAGCCCCTGGTCTGCGGCGCGCTGGCCAACGTGCTCTCGATCCTGCCGGGCATGAAATTCCAGGAGGCCAAGATCCTGCTCGAGAAAACCGCGATCCCCACGGACAACGCCCGGCAGGTTCCCCGAAAAAACGGCGCCGGCATGGTGAACGCCCTGGCGCTCGTCAAGGTCGCCCAGCGGCTCGCGCCGGGCTGGCCTGAGTCGCGCGCACGGATCGCGAAGGACCCGTCGCTTTTCGACTTCCGGGAGGAAGCCGCGGCGGACTTCGAGCGCGGGCGCGCGCTGCTCGAAGCCACTCAGAGGCCGCAGCTGGACCGCTGCGAACGCAAGCGCGGCTGGAATCTCGTGCGTCGCGCCTTCTTCCTGGATCCCGCTTCCGGAGAGGCCCGCAAGACGATGGCGCAGTTCTATCGCGCCGCGGGCTATGTCGGAAACGCCCAGTTCCTCGAGTCGCTCGACGGCTTCACACTCGAGCGGCTCACGGAGCATTCCGAGCGCTACACGCATCCTTCGCATATCGGCGCCCTGGCCCGCAAAGCCATCGAGTTCGGAGAGGCGGGACTGCCGCTGCTGGATAAGGCGCTTGCCAGCTCCCGCCCGCAGGTCGTGGAGATCGGCGTCCACGGTACGATCCGGGTCCTCGGACCCGAAAAGGGCAACGCCCATCTTCTTGCCGCGTTCATCCGGCAGCAAAACGTCTCCGGTCAGATGGAGCTTTTCGATCTCGCATTCGAAGAATTCAAACTTGACCCGACTGCCTGGCTGAACGCCTGCTTCGCGACGAAAGCGGCGGTCGTGATCTCGAGCTGCGTCTCGAAGATCCCCGGACGCGCCGAGGAGCTGGGCCCCGCCGCCCTCGAATGGATCGAGCGCGCGCGTGAGGTCAACGACGAGGGCGTACAGGCGCGCGCGGCCGAAGCCTTGCGCAAACTCACGCCACCCGATCCCTGAGCGCGCGAAGGACCACGCTCAGTCCGAATCGCTCTCCGGAGCGTTTCTTTGCGCTTCTTTATGCGTCTCTTTGTGCGGTTCTTTTCGCGAAGCCTTCGAGGCCGAGCCGCCCTCTTTCGGCTTCACGCTCAGGCGCACGGTGAACTCCAGGTCGTTGCGGCTCAGGAACTCCTGCAGCACCGCCGCGGGATCGACCTTGTCAACGACCCGGCTCAGAACATCCTGGGAGAGCGTGCGGAGGAACTCGTTCTTGGTTTTGGCTGCCGAATCGAGGATCCCGTTCAGAAGCTCCTTGGGGAGCTTGAACTCGGTCACGAGCGCCCGGAGGCTCTCCTCGGTCAGGAAGATCGCCCCCACGCCCACGGTGAGGACCTTTTTCATGAGCTCGGCGGCTTTGCTTTGCAGGTCGTCAGCGCCCATTTGGCGGCCCTCTTATCTCGAGGTTTCCCTGGTCCGCTTCTCGAAGCTCTTGACCATCGAGGGCAGGTTGCCTTTGACCAGGCGATTCAGGATGAGGCCTGGCACCGGAATCTTGAACTCGAGCTCGAGCCCGTAGTGGATCTCGGTTTTTCCGGGGCCCGCGGAACGGATCTTCCAGGAGCCGTTATTGGTCTTGAAGAAGTCGCTCTCCACGAGCGTCCACTCGATCGTGCCCTTCGCCGGGTCCTCTTTATGATCGAGCGTGTAGACGACGTCCTTCATCATGGAGACGTGATAGGTCACGCGCGCCTCACCCGGCCCCTTGCGCTCGACCTTGACCGAGGTGCAGCCATCCACGAACTTCGGGTAATCCTCGTAGCGACTCACCGTCTGGAAGAACTTCTCGTGATCCACCGAAAGCGTTTCCTTGATCTCGGCGCTGGCCATCTTATCTCTCCCTCTGTGGTTACGTTTCGGCGGCATCCCTTGCCGCCGCATCTCAATACTTGGGTTTGCGAGCGAAATGGTGCTCGGCTTCGATGTAACGGACCGTGCCCGAGGCCGAACGCATGACGACCGAATGGGTCTCCGCACCGCCACTGAAGAATCGCACGCCATTGAGAAGCGTCCCCTGCGTCACACCCGTCGCGCAGAACATCACCTGGCCCGCCGCCAGATCGTCGATCCGGTAGATCCGGTCCAGATCCGTCACGCCCATCGTACGCGCGCGCGCCCGCTCGCCATCGTTGCGGAAGACCAGCTGCCCCTGGAAATCCCCGCCCATGCACCGGAGCGCGGCCGCCGAGATCACGCCTTCGGG
>JAMPXJ010000039.1 GCA_023701205.1 Oligoflexia bacterium | reverse complement strand
TCGGCAAGGCTTCGATCTCGGCGCGCAGCTGCGAGATTGCAGCAGATACCGGACGCTGTTTGATTGAGTTCATGGGGTTCACCCCTCCTTTTCGAGAGGATTCCCATATTTATTTGGACACGTCTCACGGGCGCCACAGAGACTTTACCTTGAGGCCCATTGTGACGACTTCGGACGCGGGCTAGGTCTTGAGGCTCAGTACACTGATTATTTGTCCAATATCGCGACCACTAGATGTCGTTTCCTTCTGTCTGATCTTGTAGAGGACAAGTTGTACGCGCCCAAGGCGAGCGAGGGAAACTTCAGCTTTATGAGGACGAACGCTGCGTACAAGCGTTCAATGGAAATCGCCTATCGAAGGTGGCGGTGGGTCGAGAAGCGCCTGAGTAAATAGGGATGGCGGGATTTCGCGCCAGAGTTTCGCACTTGGGACGGGTTTTGATGATGGTGGGGTGCAATCGGATGAATCGGAACGTTGCTCAAATTTCTCTGTATGCGCTGTTCGCAGCGATGGCGGCTATGCTCCAGGGATGCACCCTGGGACATCGTGAGTTTTACCGGCAAACGGCGCCAGAAAGTTACGCTTCAGTTCGCTCAACCAAGATTTTTGAGTATTCGAACGTCAACCTTCGCGAGCTGTATGAAATTTTGTTCAGCGATTATTTGATATTAGGAGAGTCTTCCTTCAATGGGCCTTATGAAGACCCAGTGTCTTCACGTGCATATGCCAATTCTATTGGCGCTGACGTATTCATTGTTTCGACTCAGTTTTCAGAAACGCGGACTTCATTCATGCCGATCACGACGCCGACAACGTCGACAACGACGTTCAGTGGCATGGCGGGGGGCAGTAATTTTTATGGATTGGCGACTAGTTATGGAACCCAGACAACGCAGGTGCCCATCTCCGTTTCGCGTTACGATCAACAGGGAATGTATTTGAGGAATGCGAAACATATTACGCCGCTTTGGGAACAGACCAGTGCCGCGTATCCAGCGAATGGAACGAGCATATATGACGGTCTATGGTCGAATGATAAGTACCTCGTCAAGGTCTACGTCTCAGAGAAAAAGGTAGTCGGCTTCATCGATCGACTAAAAGACAAAGAACTTGCTTGGAAGCATTCTGAGCTGAAGTTTGTATTCAATCCAGAAACCGGCGCTGGTGTGTATTTGATGGGCGATAAGACTCCCATGCCGGCAAAGTTTGCGACGAACCAATTTGGTCACTTCGAGGTCAAACTAATCCCGTCAGGCGAGAGGTTTTCTTTTGCCAGGGTCGGGGCAGAGGTTTCCGGGAATTAGCGTCTTGGCTGCCACAGCCAATTTGCAGCCCGAACTGGGCGAGAAACCTCGTGGCGGAAAGATGCGTTCTCCGCCAAACAAACTGGCTGCAGCAGCCAGTGACAGTGTATTTCCATGGAAGTCGGTGGATCTCGGTGGAAGTCGTGCGCGGGCATGTTTTTGATATGATTGGATTTTGCCTTTAGTTCAGCGGGGGTAGAAAGGGTCCAATCGAATCCCTCCCTCTCCGCCATTCATTTTCAGGGTCTGATCGGGTTCCGAAGTTTTTTTCCAGTCGCGTTAAGTAGTTAAAATCACGTCTGCGCTATTGCGAGCGGATATCTCCCGAACTCACCCGTTTCAGACCGTTTCAACCCAGTGCTACTTTCTGCTACACGTCTTGCTACTTCCCGCCTCGATTGTCATTGAGCGGAAACTTTCCACGTCGGAGGTTTTCCCAATGGGTTCCGTTTTGAAGTTCTATGCGTTTGCGATCCGTCTCGCGCTCCTGTTCGCTCTCTCTGGCGAACTCAAGGCTTGCACGCTCACGATGTGGGCAAGGCGGCGGAGAGGACGCAGCATGGGATCATGTCCTACTCGAAGTTCAATCGGGCGCTTTGGGAGTAAAACTACGAGGCTTTCTTCACGATCTTGTTCAGATCGATGGACTTAGGATCCACCAGTTCGCCATGGGCATAGCGGTGAAGGATGCTTCCGATCAACGTCTGATAGGGAATCCCTAAGCGCTCGGCCTCTGTGCGTAGATCGGCTAGCACCGAGCCATCTAGGCGGAGGCTAATCGGGGTCTTTGCGGATTCGGCTTCCATTTTCACTTTGCCTGGACGCTTCTTTAAGCCCTTCAAATCATATTCCTTCTTCATACTCACACACCTCTTTCGCCGTCGCCTTCCTGGCGGAAATAAGGCGAATCACACCCCCTTCTTCCCGTTCACAGAATACGACAAGCAAGACCCGACCTTTGGTCGAATGGCCTACACGAATAAAGCGGTCCTCATTGGAACTATGCTCCGGATCAAAAAACTCCTCGGCATGGGAATCAGTCCAAACCGTCTGAGCCTCTTCGAACCAGATTCCATGCTTCTTAAAGTTGGCCCTGTTTTTCGCCTCGTTCCACTCGAACCGCATTCTTGTCAGTGTATGCTATAGTATATACACACGCAAGCTTTCTTTTTTGGCGGGAGTAGCGGCCACAAAAGCACAGGCCGCTCGTCGCTGGATATCTTTCCAGTAACGACGACCTAATCAAAACCAAGTGCTAGACGATCGCTATTTACTCACCCCAGATTTTCAGGAGGGCAATTTTTCCGTCTTCTACGTCAACCTTGCAGCCAGACTCTCCATGGATACCCCCGACAGCTATTAGATGCCACTTGGCAGGGGAGAGAGACGCTTAAGAATATCATCCCGATTGAGATCTTTGCCGACATGATCTGACCATTCCGCCTGATTCGAGAACCGAATAAGCGCGACAAACCGATTATCCATGTTGATTTCGAATGGCCCCTGATTTGTGCCCAGGGTACGTGCAATGGCTTCTGGATTAGCAACGGTCCCAACAGAGAGGCGCTTACAATTGCTTACGAGTTCGTTACCTTTGAAACTGAGGTTTGCGAGTGATCGGATCGTATCTCCCAATGGTGAAATGATGATGGTCACACCTATGACAAAGACAAAAATGAAAAGGTATGTGATTCGTCGACTCATTGTCTCAGTTCGCCACGCCATACATTTGATGGTCAAGAAACTAATGTCCTTGAAGCCCGGCATGGACGAGCCAGCGCTGAAGTCCCAACAGGAGATAGCGCTCGGAAAGACGTAGATACCGCTGGAGAATGACCCCATTTTGGTCGCGCCGCCACCGAGAATCCGTCCCGGCCTAATTGCTATACATATTATGAGAGGGTCTGCTTTCGGCCTTGCAAGGGGCGTTTTGCCGGGAATTCGCCTGTTTCTCCAGTAGTAGCGAGGTGTTGAGCCGTTTTCCCGCCTCAGGTACTGTTTGCCCGCCGTATTATGAGGGGGTCCATTTTCTGTGGTGGGTGACTCAGGGGCCTGCGTGCGGTTCCGCACGAGCGTAGGAGGGGTCTATTCTCTTCCAGCTGAGCCAGGGGGCAACGCGCTGCCTGGACTTCGGTGGACCCAAGTCCGAGCCGTCCGGTTCTGCATCTGGCGTCGGACGGGGCGAGTCGGCCATGGAGAAGCCTAAGCTCAGGCTTGTGACCTCCTGACGTTCCGGCAGGTTACATGTCAACGCCAACACCCGAAAGATCGAGCTTACACGTAGTTGTAAGTTCGGGTATACTGGGTCCTGTGTTGCGCCGATACCCGATGAGGATCAACGTCAACGGTCGGGCGCTCAAGGAAGTGGTCATCGACGACCACTACGAGAGCAAGCACCGCGAGAGCATCACCGACGAGGTGATCTTGAAGCTCTTGGGGCTCCTGGACGATGAGGTCTATGATCCCGAAGGTATCGCCGACACAGGGTTCGAGTACTACCGCACCGAGCCCCTCTTCTTGGACGGCAAGCCCTACCGCCTGGTCTGGCTGCTGCACCCGGAGGAGAGTTACCTCGGTGTCGTCAACTGCTTCAGGAGAAGGTATGGCAAGTCCCGCAAGTCCCAGATGGCCAAGTAGGTCTGAGATCCAGAAGATGGTCAGGAAGCTCGGCAAGGACAAGACCGCCTACTCGTACGTCCTGCCGCCGGATGCTGGCCCGATCGACCGAGCCAAGTATGACGTCTGCCGGAAGATCTTGAAGTTCAAGATGGAGAAGCATCTGAGCCAGCGTCAGGTCGCCGAGATGATCGGCGTGCCCGAGACGCGGGTGTCGGAGATCCTGCACTACAAGATCTGGAAGTTCAGCCTGGATCGGCTCCTGGAGTACTATCAGAAGGTGAATCCAAAGATGGTGCTCAAGGTTGCCTGACGGGAGTCAAGAAGGCCACCTCGTCGTGGAACGTCGTGAGCAGCGGCAGGGATGCCGCGAGATCGTTGAAGAAGTCCTGGTGCGCGACCTCTCCGCCATTTTTCGAGTCAAGTCCCAAGCAAGTCGTCAGCAAATCAAAGCAAACCAAATAGTTGAAATCACAATCACGGGCCTGGCGGTCACGGCCTGAATCTTTCGCGAAATTTCAGAAAATTTCGTGAGTATGCTTCCTTTTTGCTTCCTCGATGCTTCTCGCCCGGCGGTGTCCGGTCTCGTTCCTCTCAACCCAAGAAGGCAGGAGGGCACGGGTGCGTCCAAGGAGCTGTTAGCGCCACTGGACGTTTACCCCACGCTTTCCGGGCGCCCTCAAGATCGTTGAACAATCGACAGCGCTCAAGAGGCCGAGGGAACGCTGTGAACCAAGGGGTTTAAGGCTGCCAACAGTAGACAAGCAATCGCGGAGATTTTTCTTCTGATGAGGAGTCTGTCCGAATAGCAGTAATGTCGGCATAGCTACCTTCGGACTGCGCTCCACAGGCTAAGTTTAGGTTCAAGATATCAGCTAAAGGATACTTGTAAGGCGTGCCTTTTAAAGTGCACGTCTCCAGCCCCTCTGTTTGTTTATATTGATTAGTGACGGGATTTATTTTTTTGCAGGTTGCTTCAAATGTCTCGCAAAAGGCCAAAGAAGGAATAATCGCAAAAACCGTCATGAGCATGTACTTCATTTTAATGACTCCAGAGATACTACCGCCATCAAGGGTGCTGGATGTTATTGCATTAATTAACTCTATGCGTCAAGTAATGGTTTGTTTGAGAATCCCGCGAAATTTTAATACTTTAAACGCTTTGGTCAGCTACATCGCAGCATGAAAATGGGGGGCCATGATCATAGCGCTAGAATTCAGAATGATTGGCTCTCGAGCTTGATTATTTATCGCGCAGGATTATTGGGCGCCACAAAGACGGGCACGGGCCCCGCATTTGTTTGAACATTGAGCGCTCATGCGGGCTACCGTCGATGAATGGCTGACCTAGTATTCCCGCCCAAGAAGGCAATCACTCGCGGGTATTCCGCCTCGTGGACCAAGTTCCTTGTATTCCTGGACAGATTATTACCGGCCTGACGAGGGCCGCTTCAGGGCGTCTTCCTGACCCCCGATAGTCGGGAGGTCATTAGGTTAATGACCGGATTCACACGGCTGTGATACCGTCGTTCGGCAGGAGATTCTCATGCTCAAATTATCATTTGCCGTATCTTCAGTTTTTCTTAGTGGTCTCTCATACGCTGGTTGTCTGGACGGAAACAACTACCTTTGGAAATCCAATGGTAAACTTCAGCAACTCAGCTTCTACGAAGCTCTTAATGCTTGTCCTTCAGGAAAACACTTGCCAACAGCTCGCGAGTTAGCGGAGCTTAGCCAGACAAACGGCGCTAAGGGAATAATGGAGATTGATGCGGCAAAATCGTTGGGGGCAGACCCCGAAGCTCCTCCTCGGCAGGGTTCCAACCTTTCCTTCTACCAGAAAACTGGGTACGACCTTATAGATACATTTGTTCCACATTCTAATGGAATTCGGGATCGCTTTTATTTTAATCCCAGTGGTTACAAGCAGCCTGATTCGATAGGTTGTAGCGGAGGCCAGGGTATCTGGTCTTGGTCAGCTTCTCTTTACGTGTATTATCCGGACGGTTACAGCTATCAGTTTGAAGGTGAAAACGGAAGTTTAGTGCCGTGGAACACCTATACCCAAAACAATAGTAACGACAATAAACGTATGGTTATGTGTTTCCCCAATTAGCGGCATAATCAGTTAACCCTTGTGACCCCTCCTAAGCCCGACCAGGAAAGCATCTGGATCGGGCTTCGTTTTATCGATTGTACGCTAGGCTTTAGGCGGGTCTTGTTCTTTGCGAGCCTTGGCGCTTTCGAGCTCCTTGAGTCGAGCCTCAGAGATAGCCAGGCGTGATTCAGACCATTTCAGCGAGAAGTGAAGGGCCGCCACTACCAGGAAGGCTCGGTCCTCGATACCTGGTTCGCGACCTTTGCTCTCAATCTCGCGGCGCCACGCGGATGCCAACACAAGGCTGCTATCGAATTCTGTTCCACTCGAGAGCTTTTCAATGCCCACGGACTGCACGTGAGCATCCAAAATTTGGAAAATGCCCTCCCGATGAGCCGTACTTACGCCTCGCCGGGTGAGTTCGCATGAAAGTTCAAAAGGGCTCGACTCTTGGATGAACTGCATCGCCCGTCGCTTGTACCCATCCACGGTTTCATGGGCGAACTCTCTGTTCAGCTCTCTACGAGCTCGGCCCTTCTTGCTCATGTTTGGATTCTCCATTCCGACCGCGCCGGCCACTTGATCGCGGTATTCACACCCAGTTTCTTATCCGCGTAAGCTTTCGGAGTCATGGGCTCTCGCTTGTGCCAACGTTCGGTAATGAGGTACCTCAAGTACTCGGCTGGTTGGGTGCTGTTTTTCTTGGCCGTCTCAATCACCGTGTAGATTGCCGCAGCAGTATCCGTGCCGTTGATCGTCTGTGAACCCAAGAAATTCTTCCGACCGACGACGACGTGACGAAGCGCTCTTTCAGCTTCGTTGTTCGAGATGTTCACGGTCGAGTCGGTTAAGAAGTGCGTAAGCCCCTTCCAGTGATTCAAGCAGTAGTTGATGGCCTTTGAGATCCCTTCGCTCGGCATGAAGCGTGGCTTCGTTTCATAAAGAAAGTTTCTGATCTCATCGACGACCGGTCGGGATTTCGCAATCCTAAGCGCCCGGATGTCCTCTATGGATTTTGCTTCGCGCTCGATCGCAAAGAGCTGATCGATTAACTCGATCACCCGCCGGCATTCGGCCGGGTAATCATCAAATCGCTCGAAGAATTCCCGCCTGGCATGCGCCCAGCAATGCTGCACTCGGATCGAGGGCTTGTTCGCCAGGCGGTTATAACCGCCATAGGCATCACAGATGATCGCGCCATCGTAGCCCTTAAGCATCTCCTCGGCGATCGCCCCTGAGCGAGTGGGTTCGAACTGGTAATAGCTTCCAATCCGGTTGCTCATGACCCACATTTGCCCGTAAGTCTTGTCCGAGAGGATTCGCCACGGCGTTTCGTCAATCGGTACCGCCGCGTAGTCGTTTTTGATCTCGTGCTTGACCCCAGGCAGAACCGCCTGGCAGTGCTCGGCGACTGCTTCGCACATGTCATAAAGCGTTTTGACATCCACATCGAGGCCGGCGGCCTCCATCTTGCGGCGCTGGCGCTCCAGTGGCAAATGCAGATCGTACTTATCGGTTACGACCGCGAGCGCGAAGTCCACCGAGTAAGTCATCCCGGGCTTCACCTTCACAGGCCCAGGCGCCGTGATGATCACTTCTTTGTCGCTCGTGTTGTATTCGTCTTTCAGGCGGTATTTGGCCTGCTGGTGCAGGACTCGTTTATAAGTCCGCTCGACGATCGTGATCTCAACCGTATCTTCCGTTAGGCCCTGGATCTTGGTCCAGGCATCCGCGCCAACGCTCATCAGAACCCCTCGCGATAGGCTCTCTGCTATCAGATCAGGGGCGCCCATGTCATGTTTTTCAGTGTCCTGAATCGCAGGGATTTTGCGCGATTCTTGACCCTCGTCCGTCTGCGAGCGTGACGTCAGGCTCAATACTTCCTGGCCCTCGTGTCCGATCGGGCGAGCAGAGTTCTTTGGCAGCGTCTCGCGTCCGAAGCCAAAGAATTTCTTCTGAAGTCGTATGAGCTGATCCCTAAGCTCCTGGCTAAGCGACTCCTGCGCGGACGCGGCTTGCTCGTCGCGCTCCTGCTTCAGTCTCGAGATTTCAATGGCTTGGTTTTCGGCGGTCTCGGTGACGAGTAGCGCGTATTCACGAAGAACTTCGATGTTCTGCTCGTCCGCAAGCGGCCTCATGAGTATCGACCTTGAATCCTCCATGCGCTCTCGTCAAGGCTGATTCACCGAATCGCTGTCGAATAATCACTCCGCCATGAAAGAGGAGCTGGAACTCCTCGCTTGAGATCTCGCCCGACTCCAGTTGCGAGAGCCGCATAAAGTTTCCGTGCTCAAGGCGCTTATTGATCAGGACGATGCCAGAGCCGTCCTAGCAAAGCGCTTTGCATTTTCTGCGATGATTGCCCATAAAGACGAAAAGATCTCCATCCAGGAGCTTGGCTCCCATTCTTTCGCGCACCAGCATCGAGAGCCGATCAAACCCGGCTCGCAGATCAATGTACTCTGAGAAGACAAAAACGCGGTGCCCAGGTCTAAGCGCAAGGCTCACCCTGAGAGCTCCCGATAAAGCCCGGCGAGCTCTTCGGCCGACCCGATCCCCTCGATCACGAACCCGTTCGGAGTGCGAAGCGAAAGGGATTGTGGCCGTCCACTGACCACTCCAACGGTTGGACTGACCGCGGGTACTCCAACCGTTGGACCAGAGGCTCTCCGCACTTCGATAAACTGACCGCAACTTGATTTATTTGCGCGCGATAGGGCGCGACACCATAGAAAAACGGTCGCCGATGGGATCCCCGTTAGTTCCGCTATTTTCTTTTTCGGAACCCCCAGCCGGCCTAGTGCCAGGATCCGCGATCGAATGCTTTCCGGCCAGTTTCTTCGAGTCCCTGGCACTTCAGCCGCGTATTGAGTCGCGATTTGTTGGATTTCGGCGACGAGTTGATGAGGAGTGAGTTCGTCCAGTTTCCCAGGTGATTCGGGTGTCATGCCATCAGCTTGGCAGGCACCTCGAGAGAGCGAAAGACACGCTTAAGGCCTGGCGTACTCTCCGGTAGTCGCGGCTTCCGGAAAATATAAGTTCAAACCTAGAGGCGATCGCTGACCTTGCGCAGTTCGAAGCTCGCGGCCAGTCGGTAACGGTCGTCCTCCCAATGCAGCGTGTACCGGTCGAGTCCCGAGCGCAGCAGCGTGATCCTGGCGCGGCGGGACCGGAGCGTGGCTTCGCTTCGCGACGTGGCGAAGGTGCCGTCGCAGATCTTGCGCCAGTTCGCCGGATCGTTCTCGATATTGTTGAGCTTGACCGGCAGATCGTAGCGGGGGTCATGAGCCAGAAGCGTGATATTGAACTCGAAGGGCTTCTCCCCATCGCAGGTGGACGGGGACTCGGGTAGCTGATCGATCACGGAGATGCTCAGGGCCTTCACGCGGGAGAAACCGCGCTGAAAACCAGCGCCAAGATCGAGCTGGATCTTGGCGCACTCCGGGCTACAGGAGAGAATCTTGTAGCGTCCGGAAAATTCAGGATTCGCGCCCGGAACGTTCGCGAACGCGAAGCTCGGTGTGGAAACACAGGCCGTGAGAAGGAAAAAAACGATCTTCATACGGGAGCCCTCCAAAAGGAGGCCACCTTAGCGGCATGCCCGTAATTGCGCAAGACGGTGCTGTACGCGGCGAGCGCCGGCCTATCTCGCCTTGCGGTCCAATCGGCAGTAAAAATAGGTGCGCGCGGTGGACTCGTCCTCCACGAAGGCATTGGTCAGTTTCACGTAAAAGCTGCCTTCGTGCTCACGGAGATAGAGCTTACCGACGAGAATTTCGTAGGTCAGCATCGAAACCAGGCTTCCGCCTTCCAGATAGGCGGCGTCGTTGCGATGGGCGTAGGCCAGCTCGTCGAGCACCCTGAGCTCCTCGTCATCGATCTCATCCCAGCGGGCGGGGTCGTTCTCCATGATGCTCGAGGCAGGCATCACGTATTTCGCCTTGCCATCGGCAAGCGGGATGACGGTGATCACGCCTGACTTCACGACCGAGGGCTCGCCTTCGGTGAAGCAGCGGCCCGAGTACCAGCCTTGCGCGAGTTTCCCCGGGTCCGGGGCGGCCGCGAGCGCGAATTCGACCTTCAACTGGTCATAGGATGTCGCGGCGACTTCGGCGTACGCGGATCGGAGGGAGGAATTCGCAATCAACAGGACGATAAGCGTGATCAGGCGCATCGGAGTCCCCTTTTCCGAATATTTCAATCACGGCCGGCCAGGTTTTGGAATCGGAACTTATCCCCAGGAGTTATCCCCAGCCTGGGGATAACCTTCCTCAGAGGAAAACACCGAAATTCACGGCCACGCCGTAGCGCCCGTAGTCGGTGAAGCGGCTGTCGAAATGCCTGAAGAAAAACGAGGGTCCGAAGGCAACCGAAGGGGTGGCGAAGTATCTCACCCCAAGCTGCGCCTCCGCGATCGAGTTGACCGTTGCGTCAGTGAGGCCGAAGCGTACGCCCCCTCCCGCGTTCGCCGCCAGCCGGCCGTCGCGCCAGAAGTACCAGCTCAGCCCCGGTCCGAGCGCGGCGATCGTCTCCTGGGTGCTTCCCCCCTCGACGCCCAGGGCCAGACCCGCAGACAGGCCGTTGAGCACGAAATACTCGATCGCCGTGGAGAGGGCCGTCTCGGAAGCTCCCGCGGCGCGGCCCGAGTTTCGAGTCCAGTTGAAAAATCCGCCGATGTTCCAATCCCGGCGCAGGATATTGGCCGTCCCGGCGTCAGGAGCCGTCGCGCCATGGGCGGGAAGCGCGGTGAGCGCCGCACTCAACCCGATCACGCTGAAGAGCTTTTTCATACGTAAAGCATAGCGAAATAAAAAAACGAAACGCAAGCTCAGCGCGCCGGAGCGACCGGGTCACCCAGGATCTCCGAAAGCACGCGGCCTTCGGAAGAAGCCGGCGCCAGCACGCCGGTCAGGAACGAGAGGGTCGGCGCGATATCGATCACGTCGGCGCGGGCGGCGTACACCCCTTTGCGGATACGCGAGCCGGAGATGACGAGCGGCACCATCCGATCATAGGTATAGCCGGACATGTGGTCGAAGGGGTCTTTCTCGTGGAAAAGCGAGTAGAATGCGCGCGGGATCGCCACCACGTCCCCGCTCCTTCCCGGGACATAGGTATTGAGGATCTGGCGCTCGAGAAGCCCGGGCGGGAGCTTCCGCTCGGCATGCTCGCTTCGCGTGAAGGCGAAGGCGATTCCGGGCTCCGAAAGGGCTACGGCTTTGATCTCAGCCTCGAGCGCCGCGCGCCCGGCTTTTGACGAAGCCGCTGCCTCGGGCGCAAGCGACCAGTTCAGATCCGCGTGAAAGGCGATCCAGCTGCCGCCCGCGGGATCGCCGAACTTCTCGGTCAGCCGCGCTTCCATCCGGGCCCTGAGGGCCTTGCCGTCGATTTTTCCGGCGGGATGGCGCGCGGAGGCGAGCCAGCTGTCGCTCGGCGGGACTCCGTGATCGGCCGTCAGCACGATCAGCGCGTCCTTGAGTCCGCCCGGGAGCTTCGCGCGCAGGTGGTTCAGGAAGCGGGAAATGGCGCGATCCTCGGCGACCGTCATCTCCTCCATCTCGGGCGAGTTCGGCCCGAAGCGATGCCCGAGGTAATCGTGCGAGGAAAAGCTCACCGCGAAAACGTCGGTGGCGGGGCCCTGCCCGAGCTTGAACGCGTCGAGGGCCTTGAGCGCGGCGGCCTCCGTGAGCTCGATGCCCAACGGCCAGCTCAGCGTCTCCTTGTCGCCGAACTGCGCCTGGTGCTCGAAGGCGCGCGCGCCCAGCGTGAGGCCGGTGCTGTTCTTCCCGTCGGAGGCCCAGCGATGGGGCTGGCCCTTGCGCGCGGCGAGCCCGGCATTGAGCTCCTCGATCCAGCGAGGGAGCTTTTTTTCAGGAAGGTAGAAGGAGCTTGAAACCCAGCGGAAAGCGCTCGAGTCGAACCAGAGGGCAAGATCCGCGCGGTGGCCGCCCATGAAAATGGCGGAGCGGTCCTTGAGCGCGAGGGTCACCACGCGCGAGGGATAGCCCGCGTTCTTGAGCTCATCACCCAGCGTGTTGCCGCGGAAATGCCTGGGGGACACCCCGAGCTTCGAGTCCGAGCCCACGATCGGATGGTCCTTGTCCTGCACGCAGTAGGTCGTCTGGCGCGTAACCTCGTCGAACCAGCCGTTCAGCGGAACGCCCATCTGATAAGGATAGGCGCCGCTCAGGATCATCGCGTGGCCCGGGCCGGTCATGCATTGAAGCGTGCCGTACTCGGCGAACGGGAAGTAGGCGCCCTCGCTCATGAGATAGTTGTATCCACCGAGCGCGCCGTCTTTGCCCCGCGCGGGCAGGAAGCGCGTTTGAAAGCGCGTGAGATAATCGGCGCGGAACTGATCGACGACCAGGACGACGATGAGCCGCGGCTTCTGGAAGAAGCTTTTGAGCGCGATCGGCTCGGCGGAGCGGGACGAAGCGGGGGTCGTCGCGCCCGCGGCGGGGGTGAAAAGAAAGAGCGCAAGCCAGAGCCCGGCGGCGGAAAGCTTCCTGAGCGATCGAAGGGTCATTCCTCAGTTATACTTCCACTTGCCCGTTTTTACGAATTCTTGGAGCGTCTGCCGCGCCTCCAGCGACTCGACTCGCGCCGGATCGGCGATCGGCAACTCCATTCCGGCGCGCGCGAGCGCCTGAGCGCGGGCTTTCTCGTCGAATTCGCTGTCCAGGAGCCTGGCCAGGAACAGGTAGTTCATCGGTTCCTCGGGTGCGGCGGCGAGGGCCTCCTCGAAGTGAGTCCGCGCCCGATCGTTGCTTCCGCCCAGGATTCCCGGCAACTCCTGCTCGATCAGGCCCAGCAGGCGCTGCGCCCCGGCGAACGCATAGGTGGGCTCGAGGCGTATCGTCGACTCCAGGTGCGATCGGATCTCCTTGAGGCTGAAAAGCGTCTTGAGCGGTCCCACCGCCTGGCCATAGAGCGCCATGTTGATCGCCGTCCAGAAGTGGCAGGGGGCACAACGGGGCGCGGCTTTGAGCGCCGCCTTGCCGGCATCGCGGCCTTCGGCGAAAAGCCGGATCCTCTCGTCATTCTCGCCGGTGAGCCGCCTACCGACGAAGTAACAGGCCATGGCGAAGCGCCAGCCGAGCTCCGGGTCCTCCGGCTTGCGAAAATGCAAGGCGCGATAGCGTTCGAGCGCTTCGCGCGCACGCGCATCCTTGCGGCGCTCCCTGAATGCCTGGTCGGCGCGGGCCGTCTCGGGCGAGAGTGCCGAGCGCGGCGGAAGCGGAGCCGCGTGCGAGGTTCCGGCGCAGGCGAGAAGAAAAGCGAGCAAGACCGTCCGCATCCTGTCCGCTGGCCATGCAAAAAACAGGGCGCCGGCCGGAGTGCGCACGGCGGGACGCGAAGGCGCGTCTCAGCGGGCTTCGCCGATGATCTGATCCTTCTTGCGGTCGGCGAAGTCGTAGGGCTTGAGCGCGTCGATCGCCGCGCGAAAGCCGCTGCGCACGATCTCCGCCATCTTGCGGGGCGAAAGGCTGAAATGTTCCCCGAAGAACGCCTGTGCGTCGGTGGCGTTGGGGTGGATGTAGATCGTGTCGACATCCATGCGGTGGTGCAGCTCCTTTTCGAGCACCGAGCAGATGCCGCGGCGGTGAGCCTCGGAGAGCCCCTGCTCCCTGCAGTAGCGCGAGACCGCGTTGATGGCGTTGCGCTGCACCTGCTTGTTGTGGATGTGGTTGTTGATCTTCTGCTCGATGAGCAGATAGATCGACTGGATCACGATCGAGGGCAGGCCGTAATCCGTCAGCGAACCCACTTCGCGCTGGAAATGATAGGGCTGATGCGTGTAGCTCGCGAATACGAGGTCGGCCCCGCTGTCGACGGCCACATGCGAGGAGAGCGTGTCGCGGATCTCGCCATCCACGTAGTAGATCGCGGGGTGGCCCGGGTTCTTGATCGGATAAGGCGAGAAGATCGGCGGCAGCGCCGTGCTGGCGGCACAGGCTTCGGAGATGGGTACCGCGTTTTCGTACTGGCAGCTCAGATCCGAAGGGGGCGGCTCATACGAATACTTCCCAAAGACGACTTTGCGGGAATGGTTGAGCTGGGTGGCGGGAATGAAGAGGTCAGCCAGGTAGTCGGAGAAGCGGTTGGAGGGAAGCACCTCCTCCCGCATGTACTGCTCAATGCCGGCCGTCGAGAAGATTCCCGTGGACTTGATCCAGCGCAGCTGGAGCAGCGCCTCGAGATTCCCTTCGAAGATGTTCCCGATGGATTTACGCAAGGCATTAATCTGGTTGATCTGTTCGAGAGCCAGCCCGGGGCGAAAGCGGAACATCTTCTGGTAGGTCAGGCGGGGAAGGATTTTCGGTGTGATATCGGCCGGATCGATGGGCTCCGAGGGCGGACGTGAAAGGAAAGAGTTGAAGATATTGTCGAGCGAGTACCCTGCGGCGAGATAGGCGCAGATGATCGACCCGGCGCTCGAGCCCACATATGTGGAGATCTCCATCGGTTCGGGCAGCCGAGCCTTGCAGTTCTCGGGAATCAGCCCGCCGTAGAACTTGAAGCCTTGCTCTTGAAGGGCAAGCGCGACGCCCAAGTGAAACGCTCCGGCTTTGGTTGCGCCGCCGCTGCAGACGAAAGCGATCTTCTTTTTATGGCCGATCTGAATGGGCGGCGCGGCAGGCTTTTTCTGAGTTGTCGGCATATTTGGAATCATGACAAGATTACTTGAATTTAAGCCTCATGGAAATACAATTGATCTATGCCGTCCTCCGGAAAATTTGAGACCGCCGTACCCTTCAGCTTCGATGGAAATCCCGAGTGGATCCCGTTGATGGACTACGCCATCCAGGAGGGAATCAGTCTTTCGACTCTTCGGCGCCACATCAAGGCCCACAAGATTCCGTTCAAGGTCGAGAACGGCCGTTATCTCCTTCCTCGGAGTTCCGAAGCGCCTCGCGTGCCAGTCGCTGCCGTGCCGCAGGCAGAGGGAAATGCCGCGAGCGCGCAGGTCATCCACAAGCTCAAGCTCGAGCTTCAGAAGGCGCGCGAGGAGATCGCCGAGCTCAAGACGCTGATCGCTTTTTATGAAGAGCGCTCCTCCGGTTCGAGGCTTGATGTCTGAGTCCTTTCGGAGCGCCCGTCGCTTCGCGGCGGCGCTCGCGCTGGTGGCCTGCCTTCCGCTGAAGGCCGCGCTCGCGAACGCGGAGCTCGATCGCAAGTACGCACTCGAGTCCATCGGCTTCCTGCGAGCCTCCGACAATATCGATGGCCTGTTCAGCGATTATGTCGCCGCCGCTTATCGCGACTATTTCAACCAGCAAAGCCACTTCGTGCTTCAGGATCTCACCCGGGCGGACGCGGTGCTTTCGCGCTCGTCGCTCCCCTACCACAAGGTCATCGAGGATGCGGAGATCCTGGGTCAGCTGGCGCGCGTGACCCGCACCCAGAGCATGGTGCGCACGCGGATCAGCAAGGAGGGGCCGCAGTACCGCTTCAGCCTGCAATGGCTTCATTCGCCGGCGATGGAGCTGCTCGCGAGCGAGGAGATCGTCCTCCGGGAAAAGGCCGACGGAAGAGGCTTCAGCCTCGAGGAGCTCCGCGGCGCCCTGCGCGCGACGCTGGATCGGCTGATCGGCAAGGTCCCGTTCAGGGGTACGGTCACGGGCCGCGACAACGCTTCGGTCACGGTGAATCTCGGCATGCGCTCGGGGATCAAACGCGGGGATATGCTCGAGGTGGCCACGCTCGACGAGGTGAAGAAGCACCCGTTGCTCAAGGAGATAGTCGAGTGGCGGCTGACTCCGACGGGCAAGCTCCTGGTGGAGCAGGTCGAGGAGGGAATGGCTTTCTGCCGGGTCGTGGAGGAGGACAGCGGCCGGCAGATCGGTCGTTATCAGAAGATTTCCCAGGTCATCTCCGGGAAAACGCCGCCGGAATCCCGCGAGGAAAGGACGCCGGAGAGCGAGGTCTCGAGCGCGTACCTGCCATCGTTGGGCTGGACCGCGGTCTCGCTTTGGGGCGGGGCTTACGGGCGCAGCTTCAGCTCGAGCACGAGCCAATTCTCCGGAGGCGGTATCGTTCTGGGCGCGGCCGCGAACGCGCAGCTTTGGCTCACGCGCGACTGGTTCGCCGAGCTGGGCTTCGGACATGGCATCTGGTCCTATTCCCAGCAGGACGACGCGAGCGGAACGGAAGTGACCTCGGGACGCCCGGGGAGCGCGACGGCCTTCCGCGTGGCCGCCGGCTACAGCTATCTCGTGACCGGGAATTTCTTCGGACCCAAGGCCTGGGTGAAGTTCGGCTTCCATTCGATTTCGGTGAGCCTGCCCGCGGACCGCGACAACAAGCTGGCGCCGAACTCCTTCAAATCCCCGTTCATCGGGATCGGCGGCGATCTTCCGATCCGTTCCAATTACGGGGCGCTCCTGGATTTCCAGTTCGGCGCTTTCCCGAGCGGCACGGAGTCGGGGGGCGACGCCGGCAGCATCAATTCGGCCTCGGACGTGACCTTTTTCCTGGGCGGGTATTATCGCTGGAACGCACGCATGACGATCCGCGCCGGGATCGACGTGACTTCCAACTCGGCTGACTATTCCAGCGGCGCCGCGCTTTCGCAAAAAATCATTACCTTCTCGCCCGCGCTCCTGTATTACTTCTAGCCGCCATGGGCGCGAAGAACACCGAAAAGACCTCGCAGGTCGCGCGGCGCATCGCCGACCTGGTCCAGCAGATCCACCATCACGACTTCCGTTATTACGTACTCGACGATCCGGAAATCTCGGATGCCGAGTACGATCGCCTTTTCCGCGAGCTGCAGGAGCTCGAGGCCGGTTATCCGGAGCTGCGTCTGAGCGACTCCCCTACCCAGCGCGTGGGGGGCAAGGCGCTCGACCAGTTCCGCAAGGCGACGCATCGGGTACCCATGCTTTCGCTGGCGAACGCCTTGAGTGAGAAGGAGTTTCGCGAGTTCGACGAGCGCGCGCATCGCGTGCTGGAGCTGCCGGATGCGGAGCCCATCGAGTACCATGCCGAGTTGAAGTTCGACGGGCTTTCGGTGAGCCTGACCTACGAGGACGGGCAGTTCGTGCGCGCAGCGACCCGCGGTGACGGCGAAACCGGCGAGGATGTCACCCAGAACGTCCGCACGATCCGCAGCGTGCCGTTGCGCCTGAGCACCGGCTCTCCGCCGCGGGCGATCGAGATCCGCGGCGAGGCGATCCTGCCCATCCGTGACTTCGAGAGGCTGAACGAGGAGCAGGCGCGAAAGGGGCAGAAGCTCTTCGCGAATCCGCGCAACGCGGCCGCCGGTTCGCTTCGTCAGCTCGATCCCGGGGTCACGGCCTCGCGCCCGCTCACCGTTTTCGCTTACGGGCTCGGGCATGTCGAAGGGCTGGATGTTCCCACGATGAGCGGCTATCAGGATCTGCTGGCGCGCTGGGGTTTTCGCGTGTCTGATTGGCGCAAAGTCTCCCGCGGCGCCGACGAGGTGATCGCCTTTTATCGCGAAATCGAGCAGAGGCGGGAGAAGCTTCCCTTCGAGATCGACGGAGTCGTGGTGAAGCTCAACCGTTTCCAGGAGATCGATCGGGCGGGCTACATCTCGCGCAGTCCACGCGGGATGGTGGCCTTCAAGTACCCGCCCCGGCAGGAGACGACGACCGTTGAGGACATCATCGTCCAGGTCGGGCGCACCGGGGCGCTCACGCCGGTCGCGATCGTCGCGCCGGTCTACCTCGGCGGCGCCACGGTCCGCCGGGCGACGCTGCATAATCAGGACGAGATCGATCGCAAGGACATCCGCATCGGCGACAAGGTGGTGATCCAGCGCGCGGGTGACGTGATTCCCGAAGTCGTGAAGGTCATCGAGAGCGCCCGCACGGGCAAAGAGCGGAAATTTCATCTGCCCGGACATTGTCCGGTGTGCGGCTCCAAGGTCGAGCGCAGGAGCGGCGAAGCCGTCGTCCGTTGCGTGAGCCGGGACTGCGTGGCACAGCTCAAGGAGCGGATCCGGCATCTGGTGATGATCGATGCGCTCAATATCGAGGGAATGGGCGAAAGGATCGTCGAGCAGCTCGTGGACGCGGGGCTCGTGCGCCGGTACGCCGACGTTTTCAAGCTCACGCAGGAGCAGGTGCTGGAGCTCGAAGGTTTCGCCGAGCGCTCGAGCGCGAAGCTGATCGAGGCGATCGAGCGGGCGCGCGAGCCCGAGCTCTATCGGGTGATCTTCGGGCTGGGGATCCGGCACGTCGGCGAGCGCACGGCCAAGGTCCTCGCCAACCATTACGGCGAGCTGGAGCCGCTTTTTTCGGCCGCGCAGGAGGAGCTCGAAGGGATTCACGAGATCGGGCCCGAGGTCGCGCGTTCGATCCGGGATTATTTCGAGGACGCCCAGCATCGCCAGGACGTGAAGAACCTCCTCAAGCAGCTTACGGTGAAGCCGCCCCGGCGCGGCACCGCGGGCAAAGGCGTTTTCGCGGGCAAGACCCTGGTTCTCACCGGCACGCTCCCGACGCTTGGCCGCAGCGAGGCCACGCGCATGATCGAGGACCAGGGCGGGAAGGTCTCCTCGAGCGTCTCGAAGAAAACGGATTTCGTGCTCGCCGGCGCCGAGGCCGGAAGCAAGCTCGATAAGGCGCGCGAGCTCGGGATCCGCGTGATCGACGAGGGCGAGTTCCTGCAGCTGCTCAAGTGAGTGTCAGCGGTTGCGCTTCGGTCCGGCGAAGCGCTTGATCTTGCCGGACTCGATGTCCTGGAGGAGCTTTTCCCACTTGCGCTTGTAGGTGTTATAGGTGCTCTGGAGATTTTGGAACCGAAAGCGGTAAGCCGGCGTGGGCTTGGCCATCATCGTGAGCGTGAGCATCATCTGCTCGAGCTGGTTGAAACGCTCCGTGGGCGGGCGGATCTCGACGCCGGCGGCGTACATGTTGAAAGAGCTGTTGACCGAGAGGATCATGGGCTCCGCTCGGTTCATCAGCTCGTTCATCTTGGCGACGTAATCCTCCGAGGGGCCACCCTGGGCCTCCTCGTTTTCATCGAGATCGTCGTAACGGGGCTTTCCGTCTTTGCGGTAGTTGTTCATGGGAAATACCTGAAGCTCCTATCGGCAGCCTCCGGTCAGCCCTTGAGCAGTCCCGGAAGCTCGCGGATTTGGGAGATCGGGATGAGGCGGAGCCCTTTTGCGGCGCTTCCGAGCTTCTCCATCGCGGAGCGCGGCAGCACGATGGTGGCGAAGCCGAGCTTTCGGGCCTCCTCGAGGCGCACCTCTACCTGCGAGACGCGCCGGACCTCGCCGGTCAGGCCGAGCTCGCCGATGAAAACCCAATCGGGCGGCAAGGCGCGCTCCTCGAAGCTCGACCAGATCGAAGCCGCGGCCGCCAGATCGCACGCGGGCTCGGAGAGCTTCAGGCCCCCGGCCACATTGAAGAACAGGTCCTGCTCGGCGAGAGACACGCGCATATGCTTCTCGAGAATCGCCGCCACGAGCGAAACTCGCGCGGTATCCATTCCCACTGACGTGCGGCGCGGTACGGCAAGCACGGTAGGAGCCACGAGCGCCTGAAGCTCCACGAGCAGGGGGCGCGTGCCCTCGAGCGCCGCCGAGATCGCGGTCCCGGGAAGCGGCTCGGTCCGCTCGCTGAGGAAAAGCGACGAAGGATTGGAAACCTCGCGCAGGCCTTCCCCGTCCATCTCGAAGACGCCGAGCTCCCGCGAGCTCCCGAAGCGATTTTTCACCGCGCGCAGCAGCCGGTAAGCCTGGCCTCCCTCGGACTCGAAATAGAGCACGGTATCGACCATGTGCTCGACGACCTTGGGACCCGCGATGCTTCCCTCCTTGGTCACATGGCCGACGAGCCAGACGGAGATCCCCGCGGATTTCGCCAGGGCCATGAGGCGCGTGGCGACCTCCCGTACCTGGCTCACGCTCCCGGGCGCGGCTTCGAGAAAGCCGCTCGAAAAGGTCTGCAGCGAGTCCATCATCAGAAGCTGCGGCTTGAGCTCCTTCACCGTGGCGAAGACGCGCTCGAGCTGCGTTTCGGCCGCGAGAAAGATATGGCCCTCGCTTTTCACCCCGAGGCGGTGGGCACGTCCGCGGATCTGATCCACCGACTCCTCGCCGCTGACGTAGAGAATCCTCAGATCCGCATGGCGCTCCCGCAGGCCTCGCGCCATCTGCAGCAGCAGCGTGCTCTTGCCGATCCCCGGGTCGCCGCCCAAGAGCACGAAGCTATCGGGAACGAGACCGCCACCCAATACCCGGTCCAGCTCGCGAATCGAGGTGGAAAGGCGCCTTTGAGGCGCCGATTGCCCCTGCTGGCCGTCGAGATCAACCCATTCGTGCTGGCCGCTGATGAGGGCGCCACGCGTTCCGGCGAGCTCGAGCGCCATGTCGCGCGCGGACTGCGGGTCGTTATCGAACATCCGTTCCTCGACGAGCGTGTTCCAGGATTCACAGCCCGGACAGCGGCCGAGCCATTTGGTGGCCGATTGGCCGCAGTTCTGGCAGACGTAATGCGTTTTTTGCTTCATGGCTCAAGTCTGTTTCAAGGCTTATCAAGGCTTCAGGGTCACGCGCGCGATGGCCGAGTGCCAGCGCTCCAGCGCCTGTTCGCGCTCCTGAGCGCTCATCGAGGGCGAGAATTCCCGGTCCTTCTTCCAGGTTTTCTCGATGTCCGCGAGATCCGTCCATAGCCCCGCTCCCAGGCCCGCGGCGAAGACCGCGCCGAGGCTCGTCGTTTCGAGGTATTTGGGCCGATGCAGCGTCAGCCCCAGGACATCGGCCTGGAACTGCATGAGCAGGTCATTGGCGGAGGCTCCGCCATCGACATTGAGCGCGGCGAGCGGCTTGCCCAGGTCCTTTTGCATGGCTACGAGCACGTCCGCGTTCTGGAACGCGATGCCTTCTAGCACGGCGCGTGCCATGTGCGCGCGCGTCGTGCCGCGCGTGATGCCGGTGAACATTCCGGTGGCGTTCGGATCCCAGTAAGGTGCGCCGAGCCCCGTAAGCGCCGGAACGAAAACCACGCCATCAGTCGAGGGCACCGAGGCCGCGAGCGCCTCGATCTCCGCCGAGTCCTGGATGAACTTCATCCCGTCGCGCAACCACTGCACCGCCGCGCCGGCGATGAATGCGCTGCCCTCGAGCGCATAAACGTAGTTATCGTCGCTCAATGCCCAGGCCACGGTCGACAGCAGGCGATGGCGGCTCTGCACGGGCTTTCGCCCGGTGTTGAGCAGCAGGAACGCGCCCGTGCCGTAGGTGCATTTGGCCTGGCCTTCCTTCACGCAGGCCTGGCCCATGAGCGCGGACTGCTGATCGCCCAGCACGCCCGTGATCGGGATCCCGTCGGGAAGGTCGGCGAACCCGCGAGTGAGCGCGAACGTCCCGACCGAGGGGCGGACCTCGGGCCAGATCTCCATCGGGACGCCCAGGGCGCTGCAGAGATCGGGATCCCACTTGCGCTTGTGGATGTTGAAGCAAAGAGTACGCGAGGCATTGCTGGGCTCGGTCACGTGGACGGCGCCGCCGGAGAGGCGCGCGATGAGAAAGCTGTCGATCGTGCCCGCGACGAGCCTTCCGTCCTGATGCGCCTTTTTCACGGGCTCCCAGTTCTTGAGTGCCCAGGCGGCTTTCGTGCCGGAGAAATAGGGATCGAGCAGGAGGCCCGTCTTTTCCTGGAAGAACGGCTCGGTGCCTTTTTTCCGGAGCTGGTCGCACGCCTCGGCCGTGCGCCGGTCCTGCCAGACGATGGCGCGGGCAATGGGCTCGGAAGTCTCCTTGTCCCAGAAGCAGAGGGTCTCGCGCTGGTTGGTGATACCGATGGCGGCGATCTTTCGCACGTCCACGTGCTTGGTCACCTCGCGCGCGGTCTGGAGCACCGTCGTCCAGATATCGTCCAGGTCATGTTCCACCCAGCCGGGCTTGGGGAAGTGCTGATCGAAGTCGACGCTGGCTTCGGCCACGCGATTGAGCTCCGTGTCCATGAGAACCGAGGTGGTGCCGGTCGTTCCCTGATCGATCGCGAGAATGTAGTCCATTCCTCGTAATTACAGGGGGAAGAGGGGGCAGGCAAGCGCGGTAAAGCGTCAAAAAGATTTCGGTAAATCCGGACGGACACAGGGCCGATGAGTGTTACCGGATGGCACTCCGTCGCTTTTTCGGAATTTTTCTTTGCATGGCGCTTGCCGCGGGCATCACCGCAGGCGTGAATCATCTGGATCGTCTGAGGGCAGAGAAATACGAAAAAATTGCCGCCCTGCGTTGGGCGCGCCAGATCACCTCCCAAGCTGAAAGCGTCGCGATGAATGCGCGGGCGAAAGGTGAAAGAAACCCTCTGCGAGCGGCGGTGGACTATCTGACTCAAGGTGTCGAGCCGCGGATCATCCGAGTCACCCAGTTCGATTCCCTCCCTTCGGATGGAAGCGGCGACCTCGAGCTTTTCAAGCTCGATCGGGCCGCGGGTGTCTTCGATTATTCCAAAGTCATGGAGCACGCCAATCGAAGCGGAATCCGCGTGCAGCTTGATGTCGGCTACTCGGGATTCCTGGGTTCCCACTCCAAGCTCGGCAACGATCTTTCGCTCGCGGGCTTCCTCGGAGCGGTCTGGCTGCTCGTGATTTCGGTTTTTCCGGGACTCGCGGGGAAGACGCCGCGCGTGAAAGCCGAGGCGATCGCCCCGGTCATGCCCTTGCCCGTTTCGGCGTCGGTTTCACCCAGGATACGCGCTCCCCGTGAAGGCAAGCTCAAGGCGGGAATCACCGTCTGGCTCGCGCAGGCGAGGCCGGCGCTGACACTCCTGGGAACGAGCGTTCGGGATGTGCTTCGGGACGCGCTGGCATTGACGGATGGCGCGCGAAGGGCGATCCTCGCCACCGAGTCCCTGCGCAGCCGCATCCACGGGGGCTTGAACGAGTTGCACTCGGGGCGGCAGACCCTCAAGCGGGCCGTGCAGCTCGCGGTCCAGCTCGAAGCGCTTTCGCGCGCCCCGCTTGACGAAAGCTCGCGGCGGCGGCTTGCGGAGCTCATCGCGCAGCTCAAGCAAACCTGCGTGGGCGGCGAGGCCGCGATGCGGGAGCTCGAGATCAGGATCGAGCCCTGGGCGCTGGATGCGGATCAGCTCGTGACTTCCCAGCAAGGGGTGATCGATGCGGCCCAGCGCATGGGCGGCAGTATCCAAAAAGCCAAGGAACAGCTCGTCGTGCAGGTCAAACAGCTGCAGGAGCTTGGCGAGCAGGTGGCTCCCAAGGCGCCTAAGTCCGCTGATTCGGCCGAGACTGCGGCGTGAGCTCAGCGCCGGAGGGCGCGGGCGATGAAGTGAAACGCCGTGGTCGCCGCGAGACGGGCCGTCCGATCGTTTTCATCATGCGCGGGATTGAGCTCGAAAATCCCGAGCGAAACGACCTTGGCTTCCTCTCCGGCGGCTTCCGCCATCTCGAGCAGGTCCGTGGCTCCGAAGCCCTCGGGCTGGGGCGCCGAAACACCTGGCGCGAAGGCCGAAGCCGCGGCGTCGAGATCGAGGCTGATCACGACGGCGTCGCAGCTCGTGGCGAGCTTGCGCAGGACGCTCTTGAAATGGACGATCGCTTTGCCGTGCCGGAGATTCTCGAAGGGGACGATCTTGACCTTCTTCTTCTCGGCGTAATCCCAAAGCTCCGGGCCGTTGCAGTGGGACTGAATGCCGAACTCGACGAAGCGCTTGGGGTCCAGCAGGCCGCTTTCGATCGCCAGGTGAAACGGCGAGCCGCTGGTCACGAGCGGATTCGGGCTTCGGACATCCAGGTGGGCGTCGATGTTGATGCAGCCCAGCCGGTTGCCGGCGGGTTTCATTTCCAGCGCCTTTGCGATCCCGAGGAGGTGCGAATAGCCGTGATCGTGCCCGCCGCCCACGACGACGGAGAGACCTTTGGCCCGATGTGAGTGCCGGATCAATTCGCTCGCGGCAGCGAGGTTTTCCCGCACATCGGAGGAAACCGGCTTGAGGTCCCCGCAGTCCAGGAGGGTCTCCCGCACCGGATCCCGGCCCTTGAGGCGGGCAAGGGCCTTGCGAAAGGCGTTGGGGCCAAGCGCGGCCCCGATACGTCCGCCGACATTGATGACTCCGGCATGATCCGGAATTCCGATGAGGCTCCAATTGCTTCGGTGAGGCATTTCCCTTAAACTCGACTTTGGCTCGGATTAACTTTCCTGACCTGTAGATTGCACAAAAATGGACGGCTACGAAGAAAAAAAGTGGTTTGTATACCTGGGTGACCATCATGAAGGCCCGTTTTCGCTCGGTGAGATCCAGGCGAAGATGAACGAGGGTCTGGTCACCCCTTCGTCCTACGTCTGGGCGGAAGGGATGAGTGACTGGAAGCTGATGCCTCAGGTCCCCGCCTTTGAAGGACTGCTCCAGGGCGGCTACTCCCCGGCTCTTCAGGCTTTCCCGGAGGTGCCCGTCGCGATGGCCACGGAACCCGCCGCGGTCCCCGAGCCGGTACTCGAAGAGCCCGTGACCCTCGAGACGGTCCGTCCCCAAAGCGTGCAGCTCACCGCGAGCCGTCCCGAGCTGGATCCCGCTCCACGCGTGACCGAAGAGGATCTTCGCGGAACAAGGCGCGACGAGTACAGCGAAGCCTCCGAGGCGAAGCCACGGGGCCCGCTCCTGGGGCGCCTCTTCAAGCTGCTGCTGCTTTTAGGGATCCTGGGGGGCGCGGGAGTGGGCGCGATCGGGGTGTTCAGCCCGGAGCTTCTGCCTGAGCCGGTACGCGGACCCGCACAGGCCGCAGTGACGGCGGCGAGGGCTTTGTTCTCGCCCCTGCCCTCGCTCGAGGATGTCGCGCCCGAGGATTTCGAGGAGCTCAAGGCGGCGGCCGGGGCCAAGCTCGATAAGGACGGCCCCAGGATCGCGGTGGCGCTCTCGACGGCGGATCTTCTCTCTCCGGCGTTCTACGTCGCGACGAACCTGCCCGATGGGACCGTCATCGATCTCTATGTCGAGGGGGTTACCGAGACGTTGCTCAATCAGCTCGCGTATTCCTCCCGGGTTCGCGCGGTGGTCGCCGGCCGCCTGGCCAAGACGCCGGCTCTCAAGTTCGCCGAGAACAAATCCCTCCCGCGCGGGCAGTACGAGCTGTACGCCATCGAAGGCGAGGAGCAGCCGGAGGAAGTGAAATCCATCCTGGCTTCGCTGCCGCCGGCGAGCTTCCCGAAAGCGCCCGCAGCCATGCCTAAAAACTTCAAGCTCGCCGCGACGAAGGGCTATTTCCTTGGCGGCGCGAAAGACGGAACCTATACCGCCCGTCTCAAGGAGTTCCACGACAAGCTCCGCGAGAAGGCCACGCGCGAGCTCGTGGAGATCAAGCAGTTCCACGGGACGCTCGAGGCCACCATGAACGCGGGTCTCAGCGACTTCAATCTGATCTCGCGGATGAAGGCGGCGGCGATACGCCAGAAAAAATGGGAGGAGCACCACCAGAAGTGGCAGGGCTTCGCCACCCAGATGAACGACATCTTCGGCAAGTGGACTCCGGCGGTGCTGGAGTCGGAGTTTTTCTACGGTTCGCTCTACTCGATGATCCAGCAGGCTTTCCAGGGTGTCGAGCAGCTCCACAATCTCCACCATTCGTATTTCACCGCCTCCGTCGACGCAAAAGCGTTCGAGATCCAGGCCGGGCAGGTCGCGGCCACCGCGTCCGCCGCGCTGGCGAACCTGAAGGCGAAGATCGAACAGGCGGAAAAGATCCCGCCCGCGCCCAACGGCATGCCGCGCCGGGATGGACTCTGATCAGGCCGAAAGGGCCGAGGGGGAAGGAATGAAAGCATCTGGCAAAGCCGCAGCAGCGAGCGATCAATCAGGGGCCGAGCGGCGTCGCTCGCGGCGACGGACGATCCTGAGCACGTTTTCGCTGTTCGTGGTGATCCCGACCAAGGGCATTCATCGCCTCAATATCCGGGACGTGAGCGATCAGGGAATCGGCTTCGAACTCGACACGGAGGCGGCCTCGGCAGTGGATTTCCCGCTTCAGATCGGCGAAGAATTCGAGCTCAACCTCTATCTGAATCAATCCTTGTATCTGCCGCTTGCCGTCAAGGTGGTCCGGTTGGACAACCCGGATGGCACCTCCCGCGGAGTCGGCGCGGAGTTCGTTGACGCGGAAGCGCCCGGCCTGAAGGCCTATCTTTCGTTCCTGCAGATGCTGGATCTGATCATCGATTCCGCCCGCCTGGCCTGAGCGCTTTTGGCATCAAGGTCTCCAAATTGCTACCGATACGTGCCTTGGAGGATGCAGGTATGTCCCAAGGAACGGGTAACAAAGAAGCGCAGTCGCAAATCATTGATTTCAGGCAAATTCGGGAACAGAAGCTGGAAGAGAAGCGCCGCACGACGGAGCGCATCTTTTTCAAGCATCTTTTGAGCGTCTACTCGGTCGTTGGGGACAGTTCAATGTGCCCGATCGAGTTCATCGATATCAGCGAGAAGGGCTGCTCCTTCCAGGTGCCTTACGATCCGGATCGCCCCTGGCCGACCGACGCCAAAGATCTGCCGCTGCGGATCTATTTCAGCCAGGACACTTTTTTAGAAATTCGCGTCAAAGTTCAGAATTCGAATCCCTCTATCGAGGGAAATCGCCGTTACGTTCGCTTCGGCTGCTCGATCGATACGAGCGTCTCCTCTTATGAGGCGTATCTCCAGTTCGTGCGCTTCCTGCGCGCCTACTCGGAGCATTCGCACAAGGATACGGGCGACGTCAGCGTGTTTTATCTTTAAATGCGCGTAGCCCCTTGGCCCTCACGGGCCAATTCCTCACGCGCCCGCTTGCGCGGTGAATGCGCGTAGCCCCTTGGCCTTCACGCGCTGACTTCAGAACGGCAGCTCGTCCGCGGGAATGCTCTCGATCGAGGTTTCGGGAATCGTGTCCGTGTATAGCTCCGGGCGTTCGGTCGGAAGCGTCGTCGCGGCACCCAGCACGGCGGGCTTCCGGTCGGCGCCCTTCGCTTGATCGATGAGCTCGAAAGCTTCACCGCTGTCGAGCAGTCCTTCGAGGGCCTGCCTCTCGGCCGGCTCGAAGTGATCTGAAACGGCGGGCTCCGTGACGGGCAGGGTGTCGGCCAGGCCGAAACGGGGAAGAACCGTGGCAAGAGCGAAGATCAGAAATAGAAAAGAGATACGGCCCATGGCAGGTCCTCCCGGCCATGAGGGTATCACGTGAAATATCCGCCGGGCTAGCCGGCTTTTTTGCGGAGAAGCTGACCGGCCGCCTTCCCGATCCACTCCGAGAGGATCACCGCCGCCTTGCCGGGGTTCTTGCGGACGAGCTCGTCAATTTTCTGGCGGAGAAGGTCCACCTCCGCCCGATCCGAGCCGGCATTCGGCTGCGGAGCGGGACGGGGGGATTTTTTCGCGGCGGAATCGCGGCTCATGCGCTCACGAGTTTCCGGTGATCTTGTAAAGTTTCTGCTTGTTGCCCACGGGCACGCCTTCGCCGGCCTCGAGCGCCTGGATTTCCTTGGGTGAGATGGAGCCGACGAAAACCTCGTCATCGATGCAGGAGAAAGCGAACCAGCGGTCGCCCATCTTCTGATAGAGGACTTCGACCGTTTGATCTTTGCTCTGGGGCTTGTGGTTGGCGGCTTTGGCTTTCATCTTTCATCCCTCCTTGGATTCGATGATCAGTGGTTCCATAGGCTCTATCGGCTGCCGCGCGCGCGGCTAAACGGGAATGTTTTGCCGACGCGCCTGCTCCTCGGGTATGAGAGAGGAAATATGGGAAAATTCCACGGGTTCTCTTTCAGAATTTTTTTTCTGCTCGTGCTCGCAGCGCCCTTCGCGCGCGCGGAGGAGGCAAATCCTGCCGTCTCGAAACCGAAGTACGGGTCCGAAGCCACGCTGCTCTCTCGCGCGCAGGAGCATGTGCGCCAGAAGCCCGCGCCGGACTTCTGGGCGCTGATCCCCTACTATGCGAGCCAGAGCAACGACGCCTCCTGTTCCCTCGCAAGCGTCACGATGGTCGTGAACGCGGCGCGCGCGCATCGGAACCTCGGCGCCGAAGACGAACTCGCGACGCAGTCGGGCCTGCTTTCGCGCGTGAAGAATCCCGCCTGGAAGCGCGGCTTGAACGGGCTGCGGGCGGGCGTCACGCTCGGGGAGCTCGCCTCGGTGCTGGCTGACGGGCTCAAGGCCTACGGCGTGACGCCGCTTTCGGTTGAGGCGATGAATGTCGAGGGCGCGGCATCGCTCGCGAAGGTGCGTCAGGCGCTCGAGGAGAACGAGAAATCCGACGCGGATTTCATCATCGCGAATTTCGACCAGAAGGCGTTCACCTCGGATGCCTCCGTCGGGCACATCGCGCCGGTCGGCGCTTACGACGCCGCGCGCGGGCGCGTGCTCATCCTGGATCCGGATCGCACGTGGTATGAGCCTTACTGGGTGTCGCTCGAGACCTTCGTGCGCGGAATGGCCACGCGCGATTCTTCAGCCGGAAAGAATCGCGGCTTTGTGCACGTGCGCGTCGCGCGTTGATCACCTGCCCCAGCGGCTCACTGAACGACGATGCGGCCCGAGAGCGCGGAGTTGAACAGGTCACGGAAATCGTAGCTGCCGATCGCATCGAATTTCACCGCGTGCACCCGATAAGGGACCTCGTCCTGCGGATCACTGATCGGGCTCACCACGAAGGAAGGGGAGCCGGCCGCCGGACCGATCTGCTGCGGCTGAAACGCTGAGGCATAGATGAAGAAAACATGGCTCCCCGCCGCGACCGTGCAGGTCAGGGTAGCCGGCGGAGCGACCAGGGTGCCCGCGGGCTCCGTGCAGCCGCAGAGGTTCCTGAGAAACCCGTCAGTCACCAGGATCTGGGCCGTACCCGCGCTGCAGCCGGGAGCCGGGGCAGCCTGCTCGGAGGTCGAGCAGCCCGCCACGAAGGCCGAAAAAAACAGAGAAATCGCCAACGCCCGTTTGCGCATCAACGGTATCCTAATCCATTTCAAGACGGCTGTATCCTTGAAGTTTCGTGGTACTTTCGGGGGGCAAAAAATCTTCGGTCTTTACCCTTGCGGATTGGTCCACCTTCAGGTATCCGTAGGCCTTCTCAATTTGGTTGGACCCTTAGCTCAGTTGGATTAGAGCGGCAGACTACGGATCTGCAGGTCAGAGGTTCGAGCCCTCTAGGGTCCGCCATTCAAAACTGAGCTGTCTAAGAGACCCTCGTGCCGCACTGTCCTTGGGATGAGTTTGGGCTCTTCCCCATTACGAGGGGCATGTCGATTTTGCATCGAATCAATTCCTGATCGCAAATACTCCATCCCACCCACACAGCGCAATCACTCTGAGTCGGTAGTTCTTAAAGTTCCTGGCTCTTCCCCATTACGAGGGGCATGTCGATTTTGCATCGAATCAATTCCTGATCGCAAATACTCCATCCCACCCACACAGCGCAATCACTCTGA
>JAMPXJ010000012.1 GCA_023701205.1 Oligoflexia bacterium | reverse complement strand
CGGTGGTTCTGGGAATTTTTGATGAAAGAAAAGCGACTCAAGGTCTGATGGCCGCAAGAACGAAAAAAGTCGTGTCACCCATGTTCTCGGTCTGAAGTGTCACCTATGTTCTGAGTTGCACATCAGGCCGGGGTTCGACGGGCTACTTGCATCTTGGCTTCCGGGCGGATCTAGGTGAACGGTGCCGTCGGGAGCTAGCCAGGCGCAAGGGGCGACCGAGAAAGATCGTGGGAGAGCTCGAGGAATTCATTCGCCTGAAATTGCAGGAAGGCTGGAGCCCCGAGCAGATCAGCGGCAGGTTGAAGCTCAAGGGGAAGACAGCGGTGGGTTACGAGGCAATTTACCAGTGGCTACAAAGGGATCGGAAAGCGGAGGAAGCGCTTCTCAGTGCCCAGGGTACGCACGGACCTGCTGAATCGCCGCTCGATCGAGACGCGACCCAAGGTGATCAATGAGCGCAGACGAGTGGGCGACTGGGAAAGGGATCTGATGTTTGGAGGAGACAGCCGGAGCGAGGCGCTTCTGACGCTCGTGGAGCGCAAGACGAACTACGTGATCTTACGGCGATTGCGGAGCAAATCGCCAGCGGAGGTTGCGCAAAGGGCGATCGAGGCGCTGTCGCCAACGTGTGAGAACCTGAATGGCCTGGTTCGCCAGTACTTCGGAAGCACAGTTCAATCGAGGAGATGACCGATGAGAAAACCCAGATGGTTCAAGACCGACTTAACTCTCGCCCAAGGAAGAAACTTGGCTTTCGAACTCCGGCAGAAAGTTTTCAGAGTCGGGAATTCGCGGTTGTTTCTTGAAGACGCGATCTCGTTCAGGCGGGACTGTGAGAGATTGGGAAAGCTGGTTTTCTTCGGGAGGAAGTGACGAACCCGGGCGTTTGGGTTTTCGTTGGTGCCCCTTTCGGTCAGGGCTGCTCGATCCCGGTCGTCCCGCGATCTGCTCGCGGTTCCAGTGCGCACTTTGCTGAACGTGCCTCAGCTCTGGAAGACCTTGTGCGGGCTATGCTCGCCCACCCAGTGCCTCAGATCGCACTGCGCGTCCTCGCCGGGCCGGATGCGCACGAACGCGAAGGTAAGGCAGAACTGGCTTCCGAGGCCGCGCCAATCGAGGTTGATCATCTTCGTCCAGGTGCCCGTGTTGATGTACTGCTTGCCGTCGGGGAAGACCCGATTCATGGGCTTGTGGGTATGGCCGAAGATCACCGTTCGGATCTCGGGGTTCTCGTCGAGATGGCGTCGCGCCTGGCGCTCGAGATCGAGAAAATGATTGGCGGCCTCCTGCTTGAGAATCGCCGCGGTGTCGCGCAGGCTCTGATCGCGACGCGAGCTGTAGATGAAGCGCGTCTTGAGGAAGTAGAAGAAAGAGAGAAAGACGAAGCGGATCGTGAACCACGGATCCATGACCAGGCCGATCATCACGTAGAGCCGCACGGGGCGGACCTTGTCGATGTACTCGCGTTCCCACTTCAGGCGATTGATGATCTTGAGGACGTAAAAGCTGCCCCAGGGCAGGTTCAGCACTGGCTCGTTCATGAAGGAGTTGATCGTGGGTCGCTCGAAGTTCAAGGCGTTCATCGCCTCGAACTGATTGCCGTGATGGACCTCGACGCCGCCTTCCCAGCGCACGCGGTCACGGTCCGCAATCACGCGCACCTTTGCGTTTTCGGCGATGCTCTGACTCTGACCCGGGCCCCCGCTCCGAGCGGCGCCTTCGCTCCCCCCGGGAACGGCGCTCGCCTCACCCGAGCGCGCCGAAGGATCCCACTCGCGCACGATCCGCTCGCGCACCTTCGGGAAGCAAAGCTCGGCGTCATGGTTGCCCACCAGATAAGTGATCGACTTTCCAGGTTTGGCGGCGAAGCGGCGCAAGGCTTCCATGACCTTGGGATGACCGGCGATGATCGCCTCGAGCTTCTGCAGGGCGATCTCCTCGGTGATGGCTTCCTCGAACTCCCCGCCGAGCGGAACATTGAGGAAATCCAGGTAGTCCCCGTTCAGGAAGAGCTCGACCTCCACGGGGCCCGCGGGCCCCTCGCCATACTCGCCGCTCGAGAAGTAATCGAAGAAGCGGCACATCTCCTCGTCGAAGTGGAAATCCTCGTGCGGATTGAGGTGCCCCTCGTAAAACCGACCCGCCGAGAGATGACAGTCGCTGATGATGATTTTGAATTTGTCCGCCGGGTTTGCCATTTGCCGATTGATGCCAGTTTATCTTAAGATGGGAGTGATCGGAATGAGAGAAACCACTCGCCGCCTGATTCCCCTGCTAGGCATTTTTTTCGCCCTCGCCAGCGCGCCTCCGACCCGCGCCGCGGGGATGGACCGACCTGCCGTGCGTTTTCTCCTGCCCCACGCCCCTTATTCGCAGGATGGCGATCGCGCTCTCAAGGAGATCGTCGATCAGTTCAACCGCGCTCGTCCCGAAAACCGGGTCGAACTGCTTTTCCGCGGCGAGCACTTCTCCTCGCTCAAAGACCTCGTGGCCGCGCATCTCGCCGGAGATCCGCCAGAGCTGGCGACCGTGGAGATCTCCGAGCTCCCCGCCATCCGCAGGCTCGGGATCGCGCAGTCGCTGAAGCTCCCCGTGCTTCGGGATTATCCGGCGGCCGCGCCGCCTTTTCGCCAAAGCGTCGCCGTGCTCGTCCTGCGCCAGGAGCTCCCCTTCCCCAAGGACTGGGCCTCCCTCCGCAAGCTCAGCCAGGAGCTGGCTCGCGCCGCCGCCCCCGGGAACAATGCCCTCGCGCTGCCGCTCCAAGGACCCTTGGGACTTTGGATCTTCGAAACCCTCGCTGGCCGCCCCCTTTGGAACCGCGAAAGCGGCGGCCTTCGCTCCAACCGCGCGCTCAAGCCGATCATCACGGAGCTTCAGAGCCTGATCGACTCGCCCGGGCTCCTTAAGCCAGAGGAGAACTGGGAACGCTCGATCCAGGCCTTTCTCGACCAGCGCGCCCCGCTTCTCGTCACCTCACTCGATGTGCTCCCGCATCTGGCCCAGCAAACCACCTTCCGATGGAAGGCAATCCTGCTGCCTTCAGCCGTAAAAAACCCGGGCCCGGTGGTGGGTGGCAGCAGCCTGATCGCGACGCGCGACACGCCGGCCGTACGCGCGTTCGTGGAATATCTCTACTCGCCCGAGATCGCGCGACGATGGACCTCCGCGGGAAACTTCCTGCCGCTTCAGCCATCCTGGACCACGAGCCCCCAGTGGAAGGAGCTGACGCGATCCATGCCTGCCTACGCCGCCATCGCGAGCCAGATCAAGGTCCGCGTCCCCCGCTCGACGGATGCCGAGGTCGTTCGCGCGCATTCGGAATGGCTCCAGTCGCTGCGTCTGCTTTTCACGGACGCCATGCGGAGAGTTCCTGCCGATGGCGTGCTTACGCAGATGGATAGCCGGCTCGCGCTCGGGAGCCTCTGAAATTCATTCCTTGCCGATCGCCTCGACAGGACAGGCCTCCAAAGCCGCCTTGCAGCGCTCCTCCTCCTCGGGAGTACCCGGCTGCTTGCAGACATAAGAATAGCCATGCTCGTCGTTGCGGGTGAAGTTATCCGGCGCCTCCGTGCGGCAAGCATCGCAGTCGATGCACTGATCATCCACGAAGTACGTACCCGGGGCGTTATCCGCCCATTTCTTGCTCTTGTCAGCCATACCGACCTACCTACCTGATTCGACCCTTATTTGCACGATTTTATGTCAAAAGGACGATCAGTTGAAACGCCCGATCTGGATCAGCTGGGAAGGGTCCGTGGCGACCCCCATGATCGAGGCCTTCTGGGCCACGCTCCTGGCCAGCGCCCGGAAGGCCTGCGCGACTTCCGATCCCGGATCGCGCACCACCACCGGCCGTCCCTCATCGCCACCCTCGCGCACCTGCGGCACCATCGGAAGCTGCGCGAGCAGCTCCACGTCGAACTTGCGTGCCAGCGCCTTGCCGCCATCACTCCCGAACGGATGATGGCGCTTGTCGCAGCCGTCGCAGCGGAAATAGCTCATATTCTCCACGATCCCCATGACTGGCACTCGCACCTTGGCGAACATGTGGAACGCCTTGCGCACGTCCTGGAGCGAAACCTCCTGCGGGGTCGTCACCATCACCACTCCGCTCACGGGCACCAGCTGCGCGAGCGAAAGCTGCACATCCCCTGTTCCGGGAGGCATGTCGACGATCAGGTAATCCAGCCCTCCCCATTCGACCTTGTGGCAGAACTGGTTTACCACGCTGTGAAGCATCGGACCGCGCCACACGACCGGCTGGTCGCCTTCGACCAGAAAGCCCATCGACATGATCTTCACGCCATGGGAGGACGGTGGAACGAGCACCTCGCCTTTCTCGGGATGCTCCTGCATCGTCGGCCGCTCGGTCACCCCCATCATGGTGGGCACGTTCGGACCGTAGATATCCGCGTCCATCAGACCCACTCGTGCGCCCTCGAGCGCGAGCGCCGTGGCCAGGTTGACCGCGACCGTGCTCTTGCCCACCCCACCTTTGCCGCTCGAGACGGCGATGATATGGGAAACACCCGCGATCGGGGCTGACTGCGAAGCGCCTCCTTGGGCGCGCCGGACCTCTGCATCCATCTTCACGCGCGCCTCCCGCACGCCGGCAACCGAAAGCACGGCCGCTTTGACATCCGCCTCGATCTTGGCCTTGAGCGGACAGGCCGGGGTCGTCAAGACGACCCGAAGGGAGACCGCGCCGTCAGCGCCGATCTCGAGATCCTTGATCATTCCGAGGGTCACCAGATCCTTGCGCAGATCGGGATCCTGAACGCCTCGGAGGGCCTGCAAAACAGCTTCGGAAGTCGGGCGGGAAGTGGACATGAAATCGACCGTCTTTCTAAAAGGTTAGCTCGGTTATTGCGAGTCTTTTCCCTTATCAGAAGCAGGATCCGGCAGCAAGGCCTCAGACTCGAGGGTTTCGGCCAGGATCTCCCGGACCTCCCAGGCGCACCCTCCACAGCCCGTGGAGCACCGGGTCCGCTCCTGCAGGTCCTCGAAGGTACGCGCGCCGGCGCGAATGGCTTGCTGAAGCTGACGAAAGCTCACGGTATGGCAAAAGCAGATCAGGCGATCGGGATCCGACATGATTCCATACTCCCCCAACCGGAGGTTTTAGGCTATAACGAGGTCGCCATGACAGAAGAAAAACTGAAAAAGATCACGGAAAGCATGCGTTCCACCCTCGAGCTTCTCGGCGAGAATCCCGAACGCGAAGGCCTCAAAAGCACCCCCAAACGTTACGCCAAGGCGATGGACTTCCTGACCTCCGGATATAGCAAGGACATCGACCAGATCGTCGGCAAGGCGCTGTTCTCCGAAGGCTCGAGCGAGATCGTCATCGTCCGGGACATCGAGCTCTTCTCGCTGTGCGAACACCATCTGCTGCCGTTCTACGGCAAGGCCCACGTCGCCTACATACCGAACGGCAAGATCATCGGGCTCTCGAAGATCCCGCGCATCGTGGACGTCTTCGCCCGCCGGCTCCAGGTCCAGGAGCGGCTCACCACGCAGATCTCCGAGGAGCTGACGCGGATCCTCGATCCGCTCGGGGTCGCCGTCATCATCGAGGCATTCCATCTGTGCATGATGATGCGCGGAGTGGAAAAGCAGAACAGCTATACGATCACCAGCTCCATGCTTGGCGCCTTCCGCGATGACCCGACGACCCGTCAGGAGCTGCTCTCGCTGCTCGGCGGGATGGGCGGTAGCCGCCGCGGCTGAGGGAAAAACAGCAAGCTCGCCAAGTCAGGCCCGACAAGCCCAAAATGCCCCCCGGGCCGACCCGTCGCGATTTCCGGCGCTCAAGCGGTCGCCAAGTTCGGTTCCGCGATGATCTCCACGTTATGGTGGATGAAGCGAAGCATCTCCGTCAGCCGGACGTCCTTCACCAGGAACTCCATGCCGCAGCCCGGTGGACCCGCACGCTCGCCGGAACTGACCCATCGAACGACGGCCGGCAAACGGAACTGTTGCTCTCCCAGGCGGAACAGGACTTCGCACTTCCCACCGACCGGCAGAGGTCTCTCGCCCTCGAAAAAGAGCCCCCCCGCCGAGATGTCGCGAATCCTCCCGATCAGGCCTCGTCCCTCGGTGATCAGCGCCACCCTCAGTTTCATGGGATAGCGGAACTGCCTTCGATCATCCTCGGCCTGGCCGAGATACGGGACGCCGCTGAGGTCGAAGTTGAGATTGTAGGAGCTGCGGATCAGCGAAAGCTCCGCGGGGGATAAGGTCTTGAAGAGCTGCGTGCGCCTCACGAAAAAATAGGTGAGCATCGATGGGGTCATGACCGGATCCAGCACGCAGCCCAGGCCGCGATTCGGATACACGAAGGGCGATTCGCCGCGATAGATGAACTCGTTGAGATCCCGCTCGGCCGGAGCGCCCGCATAGAGCTCGGGCATGATCCTCTCCCGCGCGGCTTTCAAATCCAGGGTCATATGCGCCGCGAGCGCGCCCTTGACGAACCCGTACTTCACAGTCTTTCCGTTTTGCACGAAGCCGAAAAGGCCCGCATAGAAGTCCCGGGCGCGCGGATGCACCACGATGCAGAACATGTCGCAGCCCATGTAGTGGAGCGCGTACCAGTTGAGATATTTCATGAGGTACAGGCTGATCCGGTGGTCCTTCCGGAACTCCGCATGCACGGCAAGCGCCGATACTTCGGCGATCTGCCGCCCTTCACGCCGGTAATCGTCGTTCTCCTTCCGATATTCCTTGTCAGAAGGGAAGCCCAAGGGCGAATCCTTGATCAAGCTGACGGTCCCGATGACCTGCGAACCCTTCTTGGCGATGATCGTGGTGGTATAAGGCAAAGCCGAGTAGACCGTGCAGCGCAAGCCCGAAAAGTGAGGATCCATGAGGCCGACTCCGGCATAACAATCATGCAGCAGCCGGTAAGCCGTCTCGAGCTCTTCCGTGGTCGTCGCGATCTTGAACTGGATCTCCGGATCATCGATCGGTCGGATCCGCAATGCCCTGCGGATCAACGATTGTCGAAAGGATGCCGGAAACAGCCTGAAGAGCGCATTTTTCATTATGTATTGATCATAATGGATCCCGACCGGCTTGCCAGCTGTGTCCCGACGGACCCCCTGTTTCCGGGATGACCCCGAGCCGCGCCTATCCGGGGCCCGAGAACTCATTGCAGAAGATCAAAGTAGTGGCAGTGGCCCTCGCGCGATTCCGCCGTGCCCCGCACGGCCAGGCTGAAGCTGCTGGACTTCACGTGCTCGAGCCCGACCGAAGCGCCCATATCGGAAATGATCTCCAGGCCCTCGCCTTTGAAGCGCCTCTCTTCGACCGAATGCGTGAACGTCACCGGCTGCACCAGGTAGCTTGCCTCCCTCGAGCGTACGGGCGCCGGGCTCGCCAGCGTGTGAGTGACGTAATCCAGCGCGATGGAGACCTCTCCAGAAAGTCCCGTCAGCACTCTTGCCTCATAAACGTCCCAGGAAGCCTCCGGAGCCCCGGTTCGAATCGTGATGCAGAACGCAAGCGTCTGTTTGAGGTCTTTCCCTTCGGCGTCGTCCGAGAGCTCGTAGACGCGTCCCTGGTACTGATAAACCCTGCCGCCGCCATCCAGCGGCGTGAACTCGCTCAGGGAGATCTCCCGCGCCGCGGACTCCGCGCCGCTGGTGGAGCAGCCCCCCTCCAGCGTGGCCTTGCCGCCGGAAACCCGGATCCGGCTGTGCACGGCCAACTGCGTGGGCTGCGCGGAGACCGAACAAGTCGCGCCATCCACGATGTTGTAATAATTCTCGGTCCGCATTCCTCCGTAGCTGTCGCCGTTGCCCCCGGAGCTCAGGCAGCCCTGGAGCAGCGCCAAGAGTGCCGCCGCGAGCGCCGTGAGCGAAGTGCCCGCTCCCGCTCGGCCAAGTTTCCTGTTGTTACGGCAGTCCGGGCGAGTTCCCGACATCGCGATCACCTTCTCCATATTTTCCTCCGGGTAGCGTTAAATATCAATTTAACGGAAGCCGATAAGGAAAGGACTGACATCGCTGACGAGATCGCGAATGGAAAAGAACTGGAACTCCGATATAGCCCGGCTCGACCTGCTCCTGCGTCAAGGACGACACGGGCAAGTGCGCCAGGAGCTCTCGCGGATCAACGCGCGCGAAGTACCGCGCGCCTCGCTTCAGCCGCTCGCGCGCATCGCTCGCCGCGCGGGTACCTATTCCCTCGCGCTCCGGCTGCTGAATCCCGTTTGCCGGCCCGCGCCCGGAATGCGGATGGACGCCCTGCCCGGCGAGCTGGCGGAATACGCGATGGCCCTGGTGAAAAACGGCAGCATCGACGAGGCGCTCGCCCTGCTCCGCGGGATCGAGCCCCGTTCCGAACCCCTGGCCCTGCTTTACCAGGCGTTCGCACTCTTCCCGCGCTGGGAATATCTCAAGGCGATCCCCTTGCTGGAGCGCTTCGGACGGGAGATGGCCGAGTCGGCTTACGAACGAAGGGTCGCCGAGGTGAATCTCCTGGCCGCGCTCATCTACGCGAAGCGCCTGGACGAAGCCGAAAGGCTCGCGGAACGTCTCCGCGACACGACCGCTCGCGACGGTCAGCGTCTGCTGCACGCCAATGCCCTCGAGCTCTCCGCGCAGCTCGCGTTCCAGGCCGGCAATCACCCGCTCGCGCGCGAAAGACTCCAAGCCGCCGGCAACCTGCTTGCGGACGCCCCCGTGGGAGATCGCCTTTTCGTCGAAAAATGGCAGGCCGTGATCGAGCTCTCCGAATCGCAGGGTCTGAGCCGCGAAGCGCTCGACCGGGTGAGAGCCACGGCGCTCGGGCTGGGACATTGGGAAACCCTGCGCGACTGCGACTTCCATGAGGCGCGCTACCGGGCGCGGCCCGATCTCTTCGCGCGCCTTTATCACGGCACGCCTTACCCGGCCTACCGCGAACGCCTGCTGGAAACCCTTTGCCGCTATGGAAACCCACCCTCGACCTGGCTGCGGCTTTCCCCGGAGCTGGACACCTCCCCGGCCGTCCGCCCCATCGGAACCTTGGATCTCGCTGTCGGGGAATGGCGCGAAAGCGGAGATGCCGGAAAGCCTGTTTTCCGCGTCGGCGGGCTCGAACATCGGCTCCTGCTGCAGCTCAACTGCGATTTCTACAAGCCCGAAAAGATCGGTTCGCTTTTCGCGGCCGTCTATCCCGGCGAGCATTTCAATCCGGTCAGCTCGCCGTTACGCATCCATCAGGCGCTCCGGCGGCTTCGGCGCACCCTGCGCAGCCATCGCATTCCGCTCGCGATCCGCGAACAGCGCTTTTTCTACGCCCTGGTTCCGGGCCGGGACTGCTCCCTCGCCTGCACCGCACTGCCGTCCTCGCCGGCGCTCCGCGAGCTCGACCTGAAGTTCCGCGCCCTCGAAGCCGCGCTCGGCGATGGTTCGCGGAGCGCGCGCGAGCTTTCGTCCGAGCTCGGCGTTTCCATCAGCACCGTCACGCGCCTGCTCAATGAGGCGCGCGAGGCCGGCTGGATCGAGACCCTGGGCCGCGGCCCAGCCCGGAAGTACCGCCTTTCCCGCCCCCGGCGCCAGGCCGCCTGAACATTCGAGCGCTTAAGCTCGTCACCGATGTCAGTCCGGATCCCTCACCGGCGGCGTTAGCCTGGTTTCAAGGCGCAACCGACCGCGCTTCAACGAAACAAAAAGGGGTAAGTCATGAAAAAGCTCGTCACGAAAATCGCTCTCGGATTGCTGATCCTGGCCGCGCAAGCGCAGGCAGCTCAAGCCCAGGTCTTCACTCTCTACTGCAACACTTTGGTGCAGCTCCAGGCCGTCACGCCGAGCTGGGTGACCCATTCGGTTATCGACGGGGGAATGAAATCCATGGGCTACTCGCCCCTCCGCGATGCCGAGTTCCGCTTCAGCGACTTCAAACAGACCAGCGTCTCTGCTTCGGCTTTGAATCCCGACGAAGCCCAGCGCATCGCGATCACCTCTCTTTGCAAGGCGGAGCTCACGGTACTGAGAAGCGGCCTGGTCGAGCGCTTCGGCAGCGGTCGGGCCCCGCTGGACGCCGCGATCTTCCAGTGCGGCTATGTCTATGACACCGCTGGAAACTACATCCGGTCCGCGTGTCCGGCGATTCCCGCGCTGCAGGTCCGCTGAGACCGGCAGAGGACCGCATCCAGCCACTTGATCGGCTCCGGCACAGCTGACGCGCCACCAGGCCTCAGCTGTGCCGGTCGGCTTTTCAGCGCTTCCCATTGACGGGAAGCCGCGCGAATCGGCAACATGGGGCGATGCGACCCTCACTCGGATCCGCCCTCCTCGGTGCCCTGGCCGCGATCGTGACCGCGGGCGCGCCTCTTCGCGCCCGGGCCCTCGAATGGTCACCCGAGTTCCAGAGCCTGACCGAAACCGAGCAGGAGCTCGATGAAGGGCCCTGGCTCTTCGCCTCGGAATACTCCGCCGACGTCCTCTCCTACCGAAGGCCCGACGAATGGCAGTACCAGTGGCTTGCGAGCCGCAACGCCTACGATATGGCCTTCGGCAGCGTGGGCGCGGCGCACTTCGTGATCGATCAGCGCGTGAAGCTTCAGGCCGAGCTCAGCGAGGGCGTGGAGTTCCGGTTCAACTACTTCCAGGAGAAAAACCGCGAACGCGACGCCTCGCACGCCATGCTCGAGTTCGCCTTCTGGCCTTCGCGCTCGGGGGAGCGAAAGCTCGGCTTCGCGCTCTACGGCGAGCCCGAGCTTTACAAGCGCAACAATGATACGGGCATCGCGCTGCTCTTCCGGCCGGGGCCCCGGCATGAGATCCGTGCCTTCAACACGTTCGTGGACGTGACCCGCCTCAAGCGGAGCGACCGGCTGGACAACCACGTTCCGCCTTACCTGCCTTACTCGCGCGGCCTCGTGGGCCGCTGGTGGAGCGATCCGGAAAGGGGCTCCGGCGAGTTTTTCGAGTATGCTTTCCGATACGATACCCGCACGCAGTGGACCTTTCCTTCCGAACAGTATCTTTACGAGTACTGGAACGCGCTCGGTTCCATCCATGGAAGGAAGAAGCTCCACGACGAGCTCGCGCTCAGCCTACGCGTGCAATTCGACCGCAAACATGAGGCCCGCTCCGCCACCTCCGCGCTTTCGAGCCTCGCTCCCGACGTGGCGGCGACTCTGGGCGCGATGCATCGGGATCGCCTCTTCGCCGTCGTGCGCACGGAACTTCCCCGCTTCGGGCCCCAGGACCGCTGGCGCCTCACCGCCGGAATCGAGCTCGCCAACCGCAGCTGGAAGATGGATGGCGGGCAGGTGATCACCCGCGACTTGCTGCCGCACGCGCTTCTGGACCTGCCGGGTTTCGGCAGCGGCCTGAACGAGGACCGCTGGGGTTTGGGCTGGGTGATGAGCTGGCATCGCGCGTTCGGCCCGGTCGAGCTGCGCGATCGCCTGGACAAGGAGCCGGCGGTCGAGCAGAAGCTTCTGTTGAGCTACGATTTTCGCTTCGCGAAGAAGGCCAGCATCGTGCTCCTCGTCACCGGCGATCTCGACGAAGCCTTCACGCGCAAGAGCTGGGACGGCGGCTCCGCGCGGCTTCGCATGAATTTCTGACGCGAGGCACGCCTCTCCCTGGCATGAAAGCTGATGGGAATCTCCAGGGGCCAACCTCAAAACCGACAAAGGAGATCTGTCCTATGGCGATGCGAAATTTACCCGAAATCCAAAGAGAGAGCTGGAGCCCGCTGCGCGAGCTCAACCGGATGCAGCGCCGGATCGACCGGATGTTCGACGAGTTCTTCTCCGGCACGCCGTTCCCGAACTTGATCGGACCCACCCGCTCGCTTCTGGAGATGGGCGAGCGGGAATACATCCCCGCCTGCGACGTCCAGGATTCCGATACCCAGTATCTGCTGAGCTTCGATCTGCCCGGCGTGAAGAAGGAGGACGTGAAGATCGACCTTCGCGACAACCTGCTCACGGTTTCCGGCGAGCGCAAGGAAGAGTCCTACAAGGAGGAAAAAGGCAAGCGCGTGAGCGAGGAGCGGATGTACGGCTCTTTCGTCCGCTCCTTCACGTTGCCGTCGGGCGTGGATCCCAACAAGGTCGAAGCCAGCTACGAGAATGGCGTTCTCCAGATCGCGATCCCCAAGGCACCCGAAGCCCAAGGCAGACACATCCCCATCAAGGAGGGAAAACTGCTCGGGCAGAGAAAGGCCGCGTAAGCCGACCATCCCGTAAGAGAGTCATGACAGGCGCGGAGCGTCCCGCGCCTGTTTTTTTTCTTGCGAATGCGTCGACGCCCGTTACAATCGCCTCAACGCTGTAATGACCTCGAGGGTACCGGCTCTGGATTGCCGGCTGCTGTGAACCAGCGACTTGCCCGAGAGCAATTCACGCAAACCGTTCGACTGATGTCGACAGAGGAGAAAAACGAGTGAAAAAGCTGACTGGAATTTTCGCTTTCGTGGCGTTCGCGACCTTGGGCATGGCCACGATGGCTCAGGCTGCCGGCAAAGACTACAACGTGCGCGTCAATCCGCTCGGGATGGCGTTCGGCACACTGAACGGCGCGTTGGATATCGGCGTCGGCGAGTCGATGACGATCGGCCCGTCGTTCAGCTACGCGAGCGTAAGCTCGTCCGTGACCGTCGGCACGACGACGAGCACGAGCAAGACCACGGCCTACGGATTCGGCCTGGGCATGAACCTCTTCCTGGGCAACAACCGTTTCACTGACAGCTGGGTTTTCTCCCCCTGGGCGCAGTACGCGTCCGCGACGGCGGGCACCGCTACAGCGAGCGCGTTGGCCTTCGGCGGTGACATCGGATATCAGTGGTTCTGGGACGGCGGCTTCAACCTGGGCTTAGGCCTCGGTGTCGGCTACTATTCCTTCGATGCTTCGATTTTCGCGCTCTCGGGCGTGCTGCCCTCGGGCTACTTCACCATCGGTTACGCGTTCTAAGAATCCCTTCTTTGAATCGCAACGAGGCCGCCCCGGGAAACCAGGGCGGCCTTTTTTTGTGTTTGTCTCGGCCTCAATCGCAATGAGGCACCCCTAACTGGCCATTGTTGTACTGATCCAAGGTCGCGGCCAAGGCCAGCATCTGCTGACCCAAGACTGAGCTCGGATCGACATTCCCGAGGCCGATCGGCGGAATCACTAAACCGTCAATCAAGGTATCCGCCGCAGCGATCGTCGCCGCTATGGGCGCCGCCGATGCTCCATTGAGAATATTGAGCTTCGCAGCGATCAGCTGATGCGCCAGACTGATGAGCGCATTGGCTCCGGGGCCGGGAGTATTGACCGAGACGTCGAGGATCAGCGCGAGCTGGGCCGCGGTGTAATTCACCGAACCCAGTGGAAGGGTCCCCGGGACCAGTACCGGCACCAGTGCCTCACCCGCCGGCGCGCTCCCCCAGAAGCCTTGAGTTCGGGTACACCCGAGTGTCGGCGAGGGCGACGGTGAAGGCGACGGTGAAGGCGACGGTGAAGGCGATGGTGAAGGCGATGGTGAAGGCGATGGCGATGGCGACGGCGATGGCGACGGCGACGGCGAAGTGTCGCGATGGTTTCCGAATACCACGCGCCTCCTTGCATCTTTCCCGATCAATTCGACCGTCACGCACGGCGGCGTCGTTGCTCTCCACGGGGGGACCGAAGAAGGCGCGAGCTCACAGACCCGATAGTGCTGAAGCGGAAGATTGAAGAAAGCGAAACGCCCCTCCTCGTCCGTGAATTCCTCCTGATGCACCTGGACAGGACCCAGGCTATCGAGCGTGATCAGAAAGCCTGGCAAACGCGGCTCGCCCTCATCAAAGCCGTTCTCATTCAGATCATTGAACTTGTAGCCAACGACTTCGCCGAAGCCCCGACTGCCCGGAGCTCCAGGACCCGCATAAGCGGGCGTGCCCACCATCGCACTCGGCCAGAGCATCGAATAAAGAACCGCGGTGGTCCCAAGGACCGCGCACGAGTAGCCCCATTTCCACATGGAATTTTCCTTTCGTTCGAACCTGCTCAAGCAGGCGGTCGAAGCGGGGGCGAATGCAAGGAAAATACCACCAAACTTAGTGAAGAACTCGCGGCTCAGCCGCGGGCGTACTGGGCAACCACTTTCCCGTCACGAGCGAAGCCGGGCTCGACGCGAGATTCGAAACGCGCTCCAGCGCCTCGTCGATCGGGAGCCGGCGAAGCTCGGGCTCCACGTGCAGCCCTCCGGCCATCCGCCTGGCAAGCCGACTCTCGAGCGCGATTCGCCAGCCGGCGCCGCTCCAGCCTTCCATCTTGAGGTTCCCGCGCTCAGCCATGAGGTCTCGCAGGCAGGTCATCACCTCCGGATTGAATCCACAGGGCGAAATCAGGTGAAACGGGCTCATATCGTTCACGCAGTTGATGGCCACGCCATGATAGGTCACCCACTTTCGCACGGCGATGCCGATGGACACGGCCTTGCGGCTGCGCACCCAGACGCCGGTGGCGTTTTCGCGGATCTCGGCCTCGAAGCCCCAGCTCGAGAACTCCTCGATCAGAAGCTGCTCGAGCTTTCGCAAAAAGCCCGTCACGTCACGCCTGGGCCCGAAACCCTGGCCATCGAGCTTGCAGATCGGATAGATCACGAGCTGCCCGGGACCATGGTACGTCAGATCCCCTCCCCGCTCGGATTCCGCGAACGCGATCCCCGGCGGTAGACGCTCGGGCACCGGCATATGGCGGGGGCGCGGCGTACGGCCGAACTGTAAGCCTCGCCCTTTCGTGATCACCGGTTCATGCTCCAGAAAGAGCACCGTATCCGGAATCAGATCCGCCGCCCGAAGATCCACGAGTTTCAGCTGAAGCTGACGGGCATCTTCGTAAGGCGTGTACCCTTCAAGGGACCAGAAACGCATCTCAGACCCTGACCTGCGCCGCCCCGGCGCCCGCGGGCTTGCGCTGATAGATATGGATCGCATGCCCCAGGGTTGCCTCGGCGGCTTCCATCAGGGTTTCAGGGAGGGTCGGATGCGCGTGCACCGTGAGCGCCAGGTCCTCGACCATGGCACCGAGCTCCAGCGCCAGCGCGGCCTCAGCGATCAGGTTGGAAGCCTCCGCCCCCACGATGTGAACGCCCAGGAGACGTCCCGTCTTCGCGTCGCCGATCATCTTGACGAGCCCGTCCGGCTCTCCCACCGACAACGCGCGGCCGTTCGCCGCGAAGGGGAACACGCCCACCTTCACCTCCAGGCCCGCCGCGCGCGCCTCGGCCTCGCTCATGCCGACGGTCGCGATCTCGGGATCCGTGAAGATCACGGCCGGCATCGCCACGACGTCATACACCGTCTTTTTTCCAGCGATCGCTTCAGCCGCAACGATCCCTTCCTTGGAGCCTTTGTGCGCGAGCAGCGGCTGCCCGGCGATATCGCCGATGGCGTAGATATTCGGAACATTCGTGCGCCGCTGGGCGTCCACCGGGACGAAACCCTTGGCGTCGACTTTGATGCCCGCTTTTTCCAAGCCCAGCCCCTGCGAATTAGGCGTGCGGCCGATCGTGACCAGAACCGTATCGAAGCTCAGCGTCTGTTCCTTCGTGCCGTCATTGACGGTGACTTCCACGCCCTTTTTCGCAGCCTTGACGGCTTTCACCGAAGTCTGAGTCATGAGCTTCACGCCCATCTTCTCCAGGCGCCGCTGCACGACCCGGGTCAGATCCTGGTCGACCATGCCCAGGAGACTCGGGAAAGCCTCGACGACCGTGACCTTCGTCCCGACCTTCGCGTAAAACGTCCCGAGCTCCAGGCCGATGTAGCCGCCGCCGATGCAAAGCATCGAGCCGGGGATCTCCTTGAGCGAGAGCGCGCCCGTGCTGTCGAGCACACGCTTCTGGTCGATCTCCACGCCCGGAATCGCGGCAGGACGCGAGCCGGTGGCCAACACCAGCTGATTGAAGGTCATGGCGATCGTGCCCTGCGCGGTCTTCACTTCGAGCTCCCGCGCGCCGGTCAGCTTGGCTTCGCCCGAGACGAAGGCGCAGCCATTCGCCTTGAGCAGCTGCGCGACGCCGCCGGTGAGCTTGCTCACGACACTGTCCTTCCACTGCATGAGCTTGGGAAGATTGACCTTGGCGCCCGTGATCTCGATGCCGATCTCGGCCGAATGGGCCATCTTCTCGTAAAGCGTGCCTGCATAAATCAGGGCCTTGGATGGAATGCAGCCGCGGTTGAGGCAAACTCCGCCCACCTCGGCGCGATCGATCACGGTGACCTTCTTGCCAAGCTGCGCAAGCCGAATGGCGCAGACATAGCCCGCAGGCCCCGCGCCCAGGACCACCACATCGGCACTCTGCTTTTGGTTACTCATCAGAAGCTCTCCAGGAGAAGCAGGCTCGGATTCTCGATGAAACGGATGAAGACTTTCATGAACTCCGCGGCGATCGCCCCGTCCACGACCCGATGATCCAACGAAATGGAGAAGTAAGTCCAGTCGCGGATGACGATCTGCTCTCTTCCATCAACCTCGACGACGACCGGCTTGCGCGCGATCTTGTTGAAGCCCAGGATCGCGACCTCCGGATAGTTGATGATCGGCGTGGCGAAAAGCCCCCCGATCGAGCCGGCGTTGGTGAGCGTGATCGTGCCGCCTTCGAAATCCTCGCGCGTAAGCCGCTTGGCGCGGGCCCGCTCGACGACCTGCTGGATCTCGCGCGCGAGCTCCAGCACCGACTTATGCGCCACGTCCTTGATCACCGGCGCCGTGAGTCCGTCTTCGGTCTGGATCGAGAGCCCGATGTTGAAATCATGCTTCACGACGATCTCGCCGCGCTCGTCGTCGATCGTGCTGTTGATCGCCTGGAACTCGGGAGCGCTGCGAAGCGCGGCCACCATGGCCTTCATCACGAACGGAAGATAGGTCACCTTCACGCCGGTCTTGCCGCCCAGCTCCTTGGCCATGTTGCGCAGGCGCACGAGCTCGGTGGCGTCCGCTTCCTCCACATAGGTGAAATGAGCCGCGTGATCTTTTGAAAGCCGCATCTTCTCGGCGATCTTCTTGCGAAGGCCCCGAAGCGGGATGCGCTCCTCGCCGCCCGAGGGGGCCACGCGTGAAAGCGCCGGCCGCGCGGCGCCCGCCGCAACGGCTCTGCCACCCGAGAACCAGCTCTCGACGTCTTCTTTGAGGATGCGCCCGTGCGGACCGCTTCCCTGGACACGCCCGAGCTCGACGCCTTGTTCGCGCGCCAGCCGGCGGGTCGAAGGCGCTGCGAGCACCCGCGTGGCGGGCGATCCCGCCGGAGCCGCCATCGCCGCGGGAGCCGGAGCGGCATGAGCTGCCGCCTGCGGCGCAGCGGAGGGCTTTGCGACCGACGCACTCGGAGCTTCCTTGGGAGCCGCCGGAGCCGAAGTCGCCTGAGCGGCGCCCGCACCTTCAAACGAGAGCAGCAGCTGGCCGACCTTCACGACCTCCCCTTCTTTTGCGTGCAGCTCACCAACCTTCCCTTGGAAGGCCGAGGGAATCTCGACCGTGGCCTTGTCCGTCATGATCTCACAAAGGGGCTGGTCGTATTTCACCGCATCGCCGGGCTTGACCCGCCACTTGACGAGCTCGCCCTCATGAACGCCTTCACCCAGTTCCGGAAGCTTGAATTGCATTTTTCTATTCCACCCTCTCTATTGGCCTCTCATGGCGAGCGGCGCTCGCTGAAGACTTTTCGATCACACCCCGAAGGAAAAACTCCCCGGCCCGATAGCTTGAACGCACCATCGGTCCCGAGGCCACGTAAACAAAGCCCCTGCTCTCCGCCGCCCGTCCGAGCTCCGCGAACTCCTCGGGGGAGTAAAAACGCTCGACCGGAAGATGTCCCGCCGTGGGCCGGAGATACTGACCCAAGGTCAGCACGTCCACGCCATACGCCCGCAAATCATCGAAAGCCTCACCCAGCTCGATCTCGTTTTCGCCGAGGCCTAGCATGATCGAGCTCTTCGTCAGGAGCTTTCGGCCACGCGCCTGGGCGTAGCCCCGCGCCCAGCGCAGGGTCGCCAGCGACTGCTCGTAACCCGCGCGAGGGTCGCGCACCCGGTACTGCAGCCGGCGCACCGTCTCGATATTATGGGCGTAAACATCCAGCCCGGAATCGACCACAGTCTCGATCGCTCGGGTATCTCCCCGGAAATCAGGCACGAGCGCCTCGATGAGAATCTTGGGGTCTAGTCGCTTGATCTCACGGATCGTCTGGGCGAAATGGCCGGCGCCGCCGTCCTCGATGTCGTCGCGATCGACGGACGTCAGGACGACGTAGTGAAGCCCCAGGCTCGCGATGCTCCGGGCGATCTGAAAGGGCTCGTCGGGGTCGAGCGCGGGCGGCTGACGCGCGGTCTTGATCGCGCAGAAGCGGCAGGCCCGGGTACAGGTATCCCCGCCCAGCATGAACGTCGCCGTGCCCGCGGCCCAGCACTCGGCCACGTTCGGGCAATGAGCCTCTTCACAGACCGTATGAAGCGAGCGCTCCTTGAGCATTGCCTTGATGCCCGTGTACGACTCACCCGCCGGCGGCCGGATTTTCAACCAGGCTGGCTTGCGCGACGCCAGGATTTCGCGCGCTTTCGATGGCGAAAGCGGGCGCGCCTGGGGTTGACTGCTGCCGGATGAAAGTGCCCCGTCCAAAACGGGGAGCTCGCGAAAAATACCCATCGTGAAGGATCGTTATAATGAGGGGGCGACCAGGAATCAAGAATTCGAAGGGAGGGTTGACGTAAAAAGCCCTCCGGGAGGGTTCCCGAAGGGCTTTGAGAGAGAGGAGTAGTATGAGCCGCTTCCTGCGGACAGAAACTACGGAATGCATTTGCGGTGCCAGGAGCGCGGGAGCGCTTGTGGCCGAATCACGGCGAGAGAGCCGCTTTTGACGTCTCAATTTGCATGAGGGAAATGAAAAAAGCCTCGTTTCCTTTCGTCCTGAAAGAAAACGAGGCAGAGAGAGAGAGGAGTAGAGTCAGGCGGGCGAAGTGCACCGCCTCATTTGCCGAGGGGTTGCCAGGGCAAAACGGGGTTGATCAGAAAAATACCGCTCCCAAGGGAACCGGCGGAGACTGCCTTCCGATCGAAAAGTTGAAAAATCGCTGGCCCCATTCCGGGCCGAGATACTGGAATACCGGATTCGAAGCCACGGGCAGCACGCCTTCCTGCTCGTTGTAAAAAGGCGCGATGAACGACGGGTCGGGCTTGCGCGTGGGATCATCCCAAGTGGACTTCCAGCTGGGCATGAAGCGGTTGGGAATCTCCCCCACTCCATTCCACGCTTCCTGCTCAGGGCCGACGGCCTCGAGCGCAGAGAGCAACCCGCCACGTAATCGGGAGCCGCCGCCGGTAAGCCAGGCGACGTTCTGCGTTTGCAGGCAGCTGGCGCAATTTTCATTGGCGGCTTCCGCCGGGAAAGAAAGAAAAACCGTCAGGAGCGTCGCGAGGCTCGTGGCAGCGAGAAGCGGCCAAGACGCTTTGGATCTGGATGGGGCGGGCGCGCGAGACGCGCGCTGAAGGGAAAACATATCGGCTCGCTCACTTCTCTCGATCACAAGGGCACCCACTTGAGTTCCACTGACCTTCCGCTGGTGCCTTTCAGCGGCGTCGCGGGCCCTAGGAGCAACGTCCGTGCCGCAATGCGTGAAGCCCTCCATTTTTTTCGTCTCCCCAAGTCTCTTGTTATTCTTGGAGCCAAAACGAACCGGAGCCGCCGAAATTCCTTTTTGTTTTCCGGTAGATGTCAAAGCTTTGGACAGGTGGACAGGCGTCTTTCGCTCTGCGAAACTATTGGGACGGGGACTTCATGAAACTCTTGGGGAAAAAGCCCTCTCGCCCGACACCAGCGCCGGCGCGGGATGAGCGCGGACAGATCAGCATCCTGCTCGGGGGCATGATGCTGACCTTTGTTTTCTTTTTCGCCTTCGTCGTGAACACGGGCATGCTCGTCAACGCCAAGATCAATCTCCAGAACGCGGCCGACCTCGCGGCCTACGCGGGGGCCTCGGTCCAGGCCCGCCAGCTCAACCAGATCGCCTTCCTGAACTATGAGATGCGGCGGCAGTACAAGAAGTTTCTCTTCCGCTACTACGTCATGGGGAATATGTCGCAGCAGAAGTTCCCCCGGCCCGATACGGGCGGGAACGCGGTCCTGTGGTCACCCGACGGCACCCAGAAATACGGCCTGCCCGTGGTCTGCGTGACCTTCAAGAAAGAGGACAACGGCTGCAAGCTCGACAAGATCCCGGGGATCGCCAAGCCGAAGTTCGCGGCCTTCGACGCGATCACCAAGGTCCTCACCCAACACCTCGAGCAACTCGAGAAAATCAAGGAGGAGAACTGCACGCAAATGGCGAGCGCAAATTCCCTCCTGCTCAGCCTCTGGCTCTGGAACACCGATCCTGACTTCAAGCACCTGAACACCAACCTCTACGACAGCCAGCCCAAGATCCGCGATATCCTGAGCCTGATGCAGAGCCTGGGGGCGGGCCTGGGTCTCGTCCCGCGCGAGCTGATGCTCAGGGCCCGGATCAACACCCTGACCACCTATCTCAATCAGCCGGGCGAAAAGGACCTCGACCTCGAGAAGATCCAGAACCTCAAGACGATCACCACGCCCGAGCCCCCGATGAACGAGCGGAAGATCCAAGCCTTCCTTTCGGCCTACTACACGCTCGGAAACCACGCCTTTCCGGGCGCGGACGTGAAGATGGACGAGCTTCTCCCCGAGACCCTGATGCGGCTCAAAGACATCCGCGTCAAGTTCGATGCCTATGCCATCGATTTCGAGAACGGCGCCAATGGCGAGTGCAAGCCCCTGGCGATCCAGGACGGGGTGCGGGATCCCCTGCCGGTAGGGGTTTCCAAGGACCCGGACTACCTCACCTACTACGCCATCCGCCTGCGAGCCAAGGCGCGCTTGCTCTTCTCGCCTTTTGGCGACCTCGAGCTCACGGCTTACTCGGCGGCGCAGCCTTTCGGCAGCCGCATCGGCCCGGAACTCAAGGACAGCGACTTTCTCCGTCCGAGCCGGCCTCAGTTCGATCTTTCGGGCAAGAATGCGGTCGTCTTCACGGCCAATGCGGTTCCGAATCTCCCGATCCGCCCCAATGAGGGCGCGGGTCCCGGCCAGGGCTGGGACCGGGAAGACGTCATGCGGAGCTTTTTTTCGGGCTTCATGCCTCCCGGCCCGAGCGGCACGATGTCACCCACCGTCACGGGCGAGGACATCGCGCGCGCCTACCAGTTCGCCATGGCCCCGAACCCTTACGAGGTCGGCAAGTACACGATCCCGACCGACGTCGAGGACGAGGAATTCATGAAGAACTTCGACACGGGCCGGAACCTCGCGTTCTGGGCTCCGATCGCCCCCAGATCCAAGAACTCCGGCGCCGACTCGGAGATCCAGAATCTTCTCGCCGGCTTCATGGACGCAGGCTCTCCCGACCAGCAAAAGGCCCGGGAAGCCGCGAAGACCGCGCTCACGTATTATCTGCAGCGGCTCCGCAAAGGCGAAGGCGAGATGCTCGACTCCCCGAGCTCAAGCCCCCCTGAAGGCTTCAATATCGCGCATCTCGCAGACCCGACCCGGCCCCGACCCCAGAACGCGGATGTCCCGGCACTGACGCTCCCAGGCGGGATCCTGGAAACCGATCCCCACAAACTCCGAACCTCCTGGGCCGATGTGAACAGCGGCGAGGTCGAGAAGGCCGGGCGCGTGGGCTATAGCGTCAAATTCGTCTCCTTCGAGCTGCTGCAGAGCAAACAGATCCGCTCCGACGGACGCGCTCAGCACAAGAACCCGATTCCCACTTCCGACGGAACCGTCGAGGCGGACACGCAGCTGCTTTGGCATTAATGAGGCACCAGAGGCACTGAGCCCGGAGAATTCCCGGATTTTGTGTTGCAATGCCTAGATAGCTATGGCTTATTTTCATCCTGAACTCCGCGTCGGCGCGAGCTCCAAGATTTACATAAGAATAGCCCCGAATCGACTGATCAACGTTAACCGAAGAGAGAGCAAAGAGAGAAAATACTATGGCAAAAAAAGCTGCGAAAAAAGCCGCCAAGAAGAGCACCTCGAAAAAAGCCGCCAAGAAAACGGCGAAGAAGACCGCCAAAAAGGGCTCCAAGAAGGTCGCCAAGAAAGCCGCGAAAAAAGCCCCGAAGAAAGCCGCTGCGAAAAAGGCGAAGAAGCCCGCTAAGAAAGCCGCACCGAAGGCCGCACCGAAAAAAGCGGCTCCGCGCAAGCCCGCGGCCCCGAAGGCCCCGGCTCCCCAGATGAACCAGCAGCCAGCGGCTCCAGCCGCGGCTCCGACGAGCTCCACCCTCGGCGGCTTCGCCGGCGGACTCACGGGCTCGGCCCTCAGTTCGGCGTTCGGCTACGGCAGCAGCCAGAGCGATTCCGAGGAGTAAGCGAGAGGATTCCGTGCCCCTGGCCTTTCATCGGGCCAGGGGCTTTTTTTCGAGTTGAGGGCGAATGGAGATCCGGGACGTCATTCATGGCTCGATCCTCGTCGACGGCGAGGAAATGTCGATCATCGACTCCCGCCACTTCCAGCGCCTCCGCCAGATCAAGCAGCTGGGTTTCGCCGAGTTCTCCTTTCCGAGCGCCACTCATAATCGCTACATCCACAGCCTGGGCGCGATGCGCACTGCATCACTCGCCTTCGACTCCATCTTTGCGGGCTCTGGCTCGCGCAACCTTCCCCTGGCGCAGCTCAATCCGGGGGCTTTCCAGCGCTTCCGCCGGGTCCTGCGCCTGGCCGCGCTTCTTCATGACGTCGGCCATGGCCCACTCTCGCATACGACCGAATTCGCGATGCCTGAGGTCCGTGACCTCGCCCTTCCCTTCGGTCCTCCGGCCTCCCCGAAATCCAAGCCACGCAAAGCCACGCACGAGGATTACACGCTCAAGATCATTCTCGACTCAAGCCTCACGCCCCAGCTGGCGAAAAGCGGGGCCCCATGGGGCTTCGGACCTCGCCATATCGCGGCCCTCATCGAGCCGGGGATCGTCCTCGAGGATCCATTCTTCGAGGAGACGGTTGATGGCGAACGCATCGACTTCCGCCCGCTCCTCAAGCAGCTGATCTCGAGCGAGCTCGACGCGGATCGGATGGATTATCTTCGGCGTGACAGCCTCCATGCCGGCGTCAGCTACGGGCAGTTCGACTTCGATTGGCTCGTGGGAAACCTCACCTCGCACGTCGTGCGCGGCGACGGCGTAGCCAAGGCCTACCTCTCTCTCCAGCATCGGGCGCTTTACGCCTTCGAGGACTTCCTCATCTCGCGCTACCACATGTTCCTGATGGTCTACTTCCATTACAAGAGCGTGGTTTTCGACGAGATGCTGCGACAGTACCTGGAGTCCCCGGACTGCGACTATTCGCTGCCCGCCGACGTCGAGCGTTACTGCGAGTGCAACGACTCCCAGCTATTTTCCAATCTCGCACAGAGCTCCAATGAATGGGCGCGCCGCATCAGCGAGAAACGCCCTTATCGGATGCTCGTGGAGCTCCATAGCGGGATTCCCGCAACGCGAACCGCGCTCACCGAACAGAAGCGGCTGCTCGCCAAGCTCCAGAAGGAGCTTGCGGCCCAGCAGATCCATTACCTGCTGGCCACGTCCACGGGCGAGTTGTCAAAGTATTTCCGAAAACCGGGCGACCCCATCTACGTTCGTTACGACAATCACTACAGCAAGCCCGGCACCATCCCGCTCGAGCAGTGCACCGATCTCTTCCTTCGTTACGGCGAGAAGCGCGAGATCACCCGGCTCTATGTTTCGCCCGAGAACTATCCTCTCTGCCGCGACAGCGGGCGCGCCGAGCCCCTCCCCTACGAGGACGAGCCCTTTGGGCGCGACGGGCAGGCCTCATTTCCATTTGATGCTGCAGCCCATTGAGGGCTGCTGCTCGCGCGCGGGCTCCCCACCCGCCAAGAGCGCTTCGAGCGCCCGGGCGAGATCGCGGGAGCTCACGGCTGACTCGTCTTTCCAGTTGTCGTCGAGACGGCCCTGATATTTCAAAAAGAATTTTTCGCCCTCGCGGCCATAAACAAAGAAATCAGGCGTACATGCGGCGCCATAAGCCCGCGCCACCTCCTGGGACTCATCCCAGAGGTAAGGAAAGACGAAGCCTTCCTCGCGCGCGACCCTTTTCATCGCCTCGAAACCGTCATCCGGATAGCGCTTGGAGTCGTTGCAGTTGATCGCGACGAGCCGCACGCCGCGGGGCGCGAACTCCCGCGCGAGCGCATTGATGCGTCCCCGCACAGCCTGCACATAAGGACAATGATTGCAGATGAACGCCACCACGAGCGCCCGGGCGTCCCGGAAATCCTCCAGCCCGTAGCTGCGGCCATCCACCCCCGGAAGATGAAAAGGCGGCGCCTCCGTTCCCAGCGGCGCCGCCTCCGAATAAGTCAAAGCCATTTCGGCCGCGCCGCTTACCAGCGGTTGCCGCGATCGCCGCCGCGCTTACCGCCGCCACCGAAGCCGCCACCACCGCCACGGTTCTCGCGCGGCGCCATCGGCTTGGCCTCGTTCACCGTCATGGGACGACCATCGTAGTCCGCGCCATTGAACTTGCGGATCGCGTCCTGGGCTTCGGCCTCCGTGGACATCTCGACGAAACCGAAGCCTTTGCTGCGGCCCGTATCACGATCCATGATGATCTTGGCGGACTCCACCGTTCCGCACTGCGCGAACGTGTCCTGAAGGATCTGATCGGTCGCCGAGAACGGAAGATTGCCAACGTAAAGTTTCTTGCCCATGTTTTCTCCTATAGCCCCTTTGGCAAAACTATTGCGGGGCTCCGTAGCCGCTTAAGGAGGAAACCGGGCACCATGCCCACTCTCTCCAAAGTAGCAGTGGAACAGCTGACTCGTTGATTCTAGCACAGCTGATGCCAAATCAAATAGGCATGGAATCCCCTCTGCGCTTGGGTTACTCATCGACCATGGCGAAGGCGCGGGTCGTCTCGTTCCACTGCATTGTCCGAAACAGGACTGGCCAGGTGATCAGCCGGACCTATAACCAGGGGGTACTCACCGATTCCTTTCGCGGCCCCCTTCCTGGTTCACACGAACCTTACCCCAAAACTCCCGCCGAACCCCCGGGGCTCGCCCATGCGCTGACGAATCTCAGGCGGGGCGAGAAGCGGCGGATCCATCTTTCGGCTGAAGAGGCTTACGGGCTTTACGACCCGGAGCTCGTGATCGAGGTTCTCCGGAGCGAAATCAGCGAAGGTGCCCGAGTTCAGTGCGGCAGCGAGGTCCTGACCCGGTTCGAGGACAAGGAGCCCCGGGTCTTTCGGGTGATCGAAGCGCGCCGGGACTCGCTTACCCTGGACGGCAACCACCCGCTTGCGGGTCAGGACCTGATCTTCGACATCGAAGCCATCGAAGTCCGGGACGCGACGTCCCAGGAGATCGCCGACTCGTCAGTGACGGAGTCGGGCGACTGGATCCACTAACGGCTCAGAAGCCGTTCAACGCCCGCCAGCTCGTGACCACATCCGGCACCTTGCGGCTCTGGAGCTTCCAAGGGACCTGCGTCTCGCCGGCCTGCGCGGGAATCACGGTGATCGCCGTCTCATCCATCCCGAAGCGCGAGACGATATCGTAAACGACGGACGCGTCATTAGGATGCAGGCGCACGCACCCGCCCGAGGCCGGTGAACCCAGCTCCAGGTAATGGTCCGGCGTGGTCGCGTGAATCCAGATTCCGCCCGAGAAGCGGATGACGTACTTCAGCCAGACCTGCCAGGTATTGGAGAAGCGGCGCGGCTCCATCCCGTCCGGGACGAACTTCCCGACCGGAGTATAAGCCTGATAGCTTCGCGTCTTCGCCTTCGCGAAACGCTCCCAGGCCGTCGAGGTCGGAGCATCGTACTCCAGCGCTCCATCGACGAAAACCTGAAGATATTGGTAGCCCCTCTCCTTCATCGATTTGTGCACGAAGATCTGAACGCGCCGGGAGGTGTGGTTCGCCAGCTGAGCCTGGGTTTGCGCGCGGGAGAACGGGCTCATTCGCGTCTCTTGCCCCAAGCTATCCGAAGAAAACGCCTCGTCGAAAGACGAAAGATCCCCGAAATTGAAGGGAACGGATTCCGCTTCGCTCGAGTTCTGTGCCGCCGAAGCCAGGCCCGCCAGACAGATCCCGATACCAACAAAAGTCAGCAATTGACGCTTCATGAGATTTCCTTGCCTCCTCACAAAATTTCGCGACGCAATAACGCGTCGCGGGCAAGGAAATACCAGCGAACCCCTTTAATGACAAACTTTTTTTGTCAGATAAAAACTGAAGTATTAACCGGCACTTTGATTACTTATGTGCCAGTGTTGCCATAATTACCATTCCTGCATGCACAGGAATTCAGGAAAGCAGTAATACATCTGCAGACTCGGCCTGACTTCTTCGATTCCGATCGTCCGCCCCCAAAAGGTCGCCTTTCGAAGGAAAAGGCGGTTGAAGACCGAGGTAAAGGAGTTACGATCCGACTCGGGGTCCTTGAAGTTGGGGTCCGAGCGAAGAACGAGGCTCTGGCCCTGCGTCTCGAGCAAAATCCTGAAATTGCGATAATCCCCGGAAATCCCGCTCGCGAGAAACCGCATATTGGCGTGACCACCGCGGGTTTCCTCGAAATCCTTCTCCACGCCGAGATAGATCACGTCATGGTCATCGATCCGCTTGATCACCTGGGGTTTCGCGCGAAGCTGCGCCAGGCTCAGCTCCACGACCGCGCCGTCGTTACCCCGATAGATCATGCCTTTGAACTCATCCATCTCGCCACGAACCACATCCAGGGTCGAGACCCCCGGAAACGCGTCGGTCGTCACCGTCACCACCCGAGTTTGAGTGTCCGCGCCGGCCTCAACAACCAGAACGAAAACTCCGGCAAACAAAACCGAGAACAAGCTAGCTACTGTGTTTTTCACGTTTTTCCCCTTCCAGATCTCACCCGAGATCTTTGCTCCCCCACACACTGAAAACGTCTCTTCCTTCAAGCTATATTCGAGCGGTCCGCCGCTGTCAAAACTCCGTCGCTTGCCCCACTTTTAGAGCAGCGCTACACTTTTACGCATGGCTCTCTTCCAAAGAAATCTGCAACTTGGCAAACCACTGAAGCTCTCCGCCTTCCGCAAAGTCGCCCTCGGGACGTGGCGCACCGCAGGAGACCCCAGCGTGTACTCGATCCTGGAGCTGGAGGTCGGGCCAGCCATGGAATATTTGCGAAAGGTCCAGGAGAAATCCGGATCAAAAGTCACCCTGACTCACTTCGTCGGCAAAGCGGCGGCCGAAACCATCCGGCGTCATCCCGAGCTCAACTGCGTGCTGCGGCTCGGGCGACTCTATCCGCGACAGAGCGTCGACATCTTCTTTCAAGTCGCGAGTGACAGCCAGGGCAAGGACCTTTCGGGAACGACGATCCGCAACGCCGATCGGAAGTCCGTCGCGGACTTCGCGCGCGAGATGCAGGAAAGCGTGAACGTGATCCGCACCCAAGGGGACCCGGCCTTCAAGAAGATGAAAAAGACCATGAAAGGGCTCCCAGGGTTCGTGAGCGGCTGGGTGATCTCGCTTGCGGCCTTCCTGCAGTACACGCTCAATATCTGGACACCGCTTCTGGGAACCCCGCGCGATGCCTTCGGAAGCCTGATGGTCACCAATATCGGCTCGCTCGATCTGGATATGGCGTTCGCGCCCCTGGTCCCCTACTCGCGCGTGCCCTGCCTGCTTGCCGTCGGGGCGGTTCGGGAGCAGCCGGTAGCGCGCGACGGAAAGGTCGCGGTGGCGCCGGTCTCGAAAATCTGCGTGACCTTCGATCATCGGCTCATCGATGGGGTGCACGCGAGCCACATGGCCCGCACGCTGAAGAAAATTTTCGCGGAACCGGAAAAAGAGCTCGAAAAAGCCTGACGCCGCCGTTACCGCCGCGCGGTGCCGGTGCGCGAGCCCGTGAAACGGTATTTCTGCTGGGAGATCCGCTGGGCCGGGCCGCTGATCCGCGTCTTCGCGCCGAGCGGCGGCAGGTTTTCCGAGTAGCGGCTCTCGGCTGCCGAAAGGCGGCTCAAATCCCGGTCAAAATCCGGCTGAGCGGCTTTCGCGACACGGATTTCCGATAGTTTCTGGTAGAGCGCCGTATCGTCGGTCACCTGGCGGGGCACCGAACCGAACGAGAGAGACAAGGTCGTCGCGCCCACAAGCAGGCCGCAGCTGAAGTACCAGGCTTTTTTGAACTTTTGAGGCATTCGGGTTTTCATCGTTCCACTCCGTTTTCCGCACCGCTATTTCTCGCTTCCGCGACTCGAATCCCAAACGGGCGCGTCCGGCTATGAGCAAGGAGGGTGCCAAGCGAGCGGAAAGCCGCGGCAAGCACAAGTACTTGATTTCCCGAGGGCCTTCACTAAGATGAGTTTCCGAATGCCTTTATCCCCCTTTCCGCCTCTGTCCAAGGATTCTACACTTCCGCGAAGAAGTGACAAATCGCGCCCGATCCGGCTCGAAGGAGTGCGGCAGAACAACCTCAAGAACATCACCGTCGAGTTCCCTTCGCGCCAGATCACGGTCATCACCGGGCTGTCGGGCAGCGGAAAAAGCTCGCTCGCGTTCGACACTTTGTACGCCGAAGGCCAGCGCCGCTACGTCGAAAGCCTCTCGACCTATACCCGGCAGTTCCTCGAGAAGATGCCGAAGCCCGACCTCGATTCCGTTGCGAATATCCCGCCGGCCATCGCGCTCGAACAGAAAAACCATATCGTCAACTCGCGCAGCACGGTCGGCACGCAGACGGAGATCGTCGACTACCTGCGCGTGCTCTTCGCGAAGATCGGGCGCACGCGGTGCATCGACTGCGGTGGCGAGGTTCGCAAACTCGACGCGCAATCGATCCTGGATTGGGCGACCGACTGGCTTCCCGGCCGCAAGGCGCTGATCGCCGCGCCCATCAGCCTCCCCGCCCCCGCCGACAAGCCGAAAGGCCGGAAAGCGAAATCCGCGAAGAAACCGGCCAATCCGAAAGGCCGCGCCACCGCTTCCGGAGCCTCGCTGGAATCGCTGCTGCAGATCATCCGCGAGCAGGGATTCCAGCGCGTGCTCTGCCGGAATGGCAAGGGCAAGGCCGTGGTGCTGGACATCGAGGAAGCCCGTCCCGCCGAGCTCGCGGGCTGCGAGCTTTTCGTGGTGGTCGACCGGCTCCGTCTCGCCGAACGCCCCGACATGGATACGCGGGGACGCCTGCGCGACTCCATCGACCAGGCGCTCGCCATCGGCCATGGGCATCTGGTCTTCTTCGATCTGGACACCAGTGACTGGAAAGCCTTCGAGAGCGTCTTCGCCTGCGTCAGCTGCGGCCGCAATCATCGTACGCCGGAGCCCAATACCTTCTCCTTCAATAGCCCGCTCGGAGCCTGCCCCCGCTGCAGCGGCTTCGGCTACAATCTGGAGCTCGACGAGTCGCTGGTCGTGCCGGACCCATCCAAGACCCTCAAAAACGGCGCCGTCGACCCTTTCTCCAAGCCCTCGCTTTCGGACTGGCAGAAAGACCTCTTCCGCTTCTGCGAGCGCCAGAACATCTCCATCGGCAAGCGGTACCGCGAGCTCACGCCCGCGCAGCGCAAGCTGATCTGGGAGGGCTCGCCGGAGGACAAGACCTTCCCCGGGATCCTGGCCTGCTTCGAGGAGCTCAAGCGCTGGAAGTACAAGCTGCACATCCGCGTCTTCATCCGGCGCTATCAGGCGCAGTCGCTCTGCCCGGACTGCCAGGGCGCGCGCCTGCGACCGGACGCGCTCGCGGTCAAAGTCGGCGAAAGATCGATCGCCCAGGTCCTGGATTCCCCGATCAGCGATGCGCTCGCCTGGCTGCGCGGCCTCGCCCTCTCTCCTCCCGAGCGCAAGATCGCGGAAGAGGTTTTCTTCCAGGTGGAACGGCGGCTCGCGTTCCTCGACGAGGTCGGCGTGGGCTATCTCGCCCTCTCACGGCTCGCCAAGACGCTTTCGGGGGGGGAATTCCAGCGGATCAACCTCGCCACCCAGCTCGGCAACGGGCTCTGCGGGACGCTCTACGTCCTGGACGAGCCCTCGATCGGCCTGCATGCCGCGGACACGGACCGGCTGATCACGGTCCTCAAGCGCCTGCGCGACCAGGGCAACACGGTCGTCGTCGTCGAGCACGATCTCGAGGTGATGCGCGCGGCGGACTGGCTCGTCGAGCTCGGCCCCGGCGCGGGACGTCGCGGCGGCGAGCTCATCAGTCAGGGGTCAGCGCCCGCGCTCATCGAAACCGCCGGCTCCTTGACGGGAAAATATCTTTCGGGCGCGTTCTCTGTGCTGGGCGGCGGGCCCGGCGGGGAGCGGGGCCGTCCGCAGGCGCGGCCGCTCGCCCGCAAGATCCTCAAGATCACGGGCTGCGCCGAGCACAATCTCCAAGGGATCGACGTCGAGATCCCGCTCGAACGCTTCGTCGTGGTCACGGGCGTCTCCGGCTCGGGAAAAAGCACGCTCGTCCACAAGACGATCCACAACGCGCTTTCCCGGCTCTTCCTGCGCACTCCGGAACCGGTGGGGCGCTTCGACCGGATATACGGCGCCGAGCACCTGGGCGGCGTCGTCCTGCTGGATCAATCCCCGATCGGCAAGAGCTCCCGCTCGAATCCTGCGACCTATCTGAAGGCCTGGGATGAGGTGCGCCGCATTCTTGCCAACCAGGTCATCTCGCTCCGGCGCGGCTATACCGCGCAGCACTTCTCGTTCAACGTCGATGGCGGGCGCTGCCCCGTCTGCAAAGGTGAAGGCGAGATCACGCTCGACATGCATTTCATGGCGGAAATCCAGCTCCCCTGCGAGGAGTGCGGCGGCAAGCGCTTCAAAAAGAACATCCTCGATGTCACCTATCGGGGGCGCAACGTCAGCCAGCTCCTGCACACCACGATCGACGAGGCCTTCGAGCTCTTCCGGGACAACCCGACGCTCGCGCGCAAGCTGGGCCTGCTCCGGGACGTGGGCCTGGGATACCTGCAGCTCGGGCAATCCGCCACGACCCTCTCGGGCGGCGAATCCCAGCGGCTGAAGATCGCCGCCGTGCTCGACGACCGCGAGGCCGACCACCTGCTCTATGTCTTCGACGAGCCTACGACGGGCTTGCACCTCGAGGACATCCGCAAGCTCCTGGCCGTGATCCAGGACCTCGTGGCGGCGGGACACAGCGTCCTCATGATCGAGCATCACCTGGATGTCATCGCCCAGGCGGACTGGATCATCGATCTGGGTCCCGGCGGCGGGGCCCAGGGCGGAAATCTTGTCGCCGCCGGCCCCCCCGATCGTCTGATCGGCGATTCCGCTTCAGTCACGGGCGCCATGCTGCGCAAGCAGGGCTACGAGCTCCCGCCGCGCGCCTGAACACGCCTCGCTGCTTCCGCCAGCTCAGCGCGCGGAGCCCAGGGTGACAATCACTCCCTGGCGCGTCGGCCGGAGCTGAATCGCGTATTCAGGCTCCCTGCCCTCGCGTTGCAGGATGATGCCGCGGGCCTCGCAAGGCATCTTGATTCTGAGTCCCCGGAACTGCTTCCAGTAGCTGATCGGCCCTTCCAACGGATAGAACGGGCTCTTCTTGCGCTTTTCGGTAGCAAGCCAGGGGTGCTCCGCGAAGTCGATCTCGAAGTAAGCCTTCCAACGATCCCGCCCTTCCTCGGCAAGCACCACGTTGCCGATCAGGATGTACCGTTCGCCGTCGGCGAGCTCGACCTTCTGATTGTAAATCTCGAGAGGCGTCGGGACCTCGCCGCTTCCGCCGCCTCCTTTCCTGCAGATCGAGCCTTCCCGGCAGGATTCGGGCGCGTTCGCGTCCAGCCCGCTCGCCTGGGCCTGGCTCCCGCCCCATCCGCCGATTCCCCACAAGAATGACGCAAAAAGAGCGGATGCGATCAACTGTCCTAAAAGCCTCTTTCGCTCTCTCATCTGGTATCCCCCCGTTTGACTAACCCAATCCCTCTTCGAGACCCATGGCTTCGAACTTTCGGTCCCCCGACCGGCGCGCCCCGATGAACTGGATCCGAAGCCCGGGCGCCAGGCGATAGCCTTCTTTCCAGTTCAGCAGATATTGCGGATTCTTGATATCCGGCTCGATCAGCTTCCGAAGCCGATTGATATTGTAATAGAGCTTGTTGTCATGGGCCTCGGGCCGGTACGACTCTTTCCAGACGTACTCGATAATCTCCGCTTTGGAGAGGCCCCGCTCCCGGTGATGCTCCATGCGGTCATGGGCCTGCGAAAGCGCTTCGAGAATATAAAGCAGCACGTACTGCTTCCGGAGCGAGACGGCCCCGCCCTCGCGGGTACGGATCAGGCACTGACGGCTATCGATGAGCAGATCGACCGCGTCCTGCTCAAGTCGCCCTCGTTCAGTCGCGATTTCCCGTCTCAGGATGCCGAACTCCGGTCCGGAGGCCGCCTTGTCGATCAGATCGAGATACCAGTAAGCTTGCGCGTAATTCTGCTGCTGCCGGGCCAATCGCGCATAGCCGTAAAGAACATAGAGATGATAGTACCAGTTGTGCTCGGCGAGGAAGCTCCCATGGGCGCGCTGATACCACCGTAGCGCCTCATCGTAACGGCGCTCCCGCTCCATGAGGTTACCCAGGAGAAGCTGCAGCATCCCTTCGATGCCCTTGAGATTTCGCCCGCCGTAACGTTTGAGCAGCTCGTGGGCCAGCCAGGTCGCGCGTCCAACCCGCTGCCGGTGCGAAAGGATCACGGCCAGCATGAGCCAGCCGCGGGCCAGCCCCTCCTCGTCGGACATCTGATGGAAACCCAGGTGAGAATAGGCGTCGCCGCTCGCGACCGCGCCGCCGATCGATCTGCGAACGGCCCGCAGGTAACGATGGAAATACCGCTGCGCGAGCAACGGCTGATTACGATGGCGCGCGATCGCTCCCTTGCAGTGCCAGACCAGAGGCGGAACGTCGCGATGGTGCGCCGCCATCAGCTGGTCGAGCTCTTCCTCGAGGGACGTGATGGCTTTCTCGTCGAGCGCCTCTCCCGCCACGCGAAGCAGCCCGCTCAGCGCCTCCATCGTGCCGCTCAGGTCTTTGCAACACTTGGCCTGCCGGAGCGCCATCGTGAAAGCGGCCTGAGACTCCTTGAGCTCGCACTTCTCGTAGCGCAGCTGCGCGATCTGCAGCCAGCTCAGCACGTTCTTGGATGCAGGCCGGGCGGACACCGACTCGCCGGCGGAACCTTGAGAGCCCGGGGACTTTTTCGAAAAATTCTTCGAAACAATTTTCGAAGGATTTCTGGAAGGAGGTTTGCGCTTTGCCATAGAAGTGCGTTTAAGCGGGTCGTATGCTAATCCAGGGACTCCAGGAGTCAATATGGAACTTGCATTCAGGAGGTGGGAACCCAAAGAAATTCCTGCCGGTGCACCTTTCGCAAAGCTCGTTTTTCTGCATGGGATGGGCGGGACGGGAGCGCTGTGGCGCCCCATCGCGGCCTTCCTTGAAGAGCGGGCCCAGATCCTGGCGCCTGACCAGCGCGGGCACGGCCGGAGCGCCGTTTCCGGCTTGAGCACCTTTCACCCCTTGGATTTCGGAAACGATCTCGTGGAAACCCTCGACGCCCAGGACTTTCATCCAGCATGGCTGATCGGCCACTCCATGGGAGTCCGTTCTGCCTGTGCCGCGGCCCATCTGAGACCGGACTGGGTGCAGGGCCTGATCCTGATCGATCTCGGCTTTTCGGGGCCGGCCGGCGGCGGACTGGGCGAACGCCTGGCGGCTTTTCTGGAAATCCTACCTCAGTCCTTCCCCACGCGCACCGAAGCCCGGGAATTCATGACTCGGAACGCGCCCGATCCTTCGATGGGCCAGTACCTCATGGCCGTGGCGACCATGGAGCCCGACGGCAGGCTGATTTTCCCTTTCGACAAGGAATCCTTGCTCAAGACCTTGCGCGTTGCGGGAGATACCTCCGTCCGCGACTGGGTCCGCGAGCTTGGAAAGCGCGGAATGCCCATCCTCGCGCTCCGGGGCGCGCTGAGTCAGGTCTGGTCCAGAGCGGATTTCGAGGCCGAGCGCGCGCTGTTTTCCGATCTGCCCTCAGTGCGATTCCAGGAAATCGAAGGGACGGGGCATGGCCTCCCCTTCGACAAAAGAACGGAATTCCTCCGCACCCTGGAGGATTTCATCAACCTTCCTCGCCGACTACCGACGGATTAGGGTCGATCTTCGCCTTTTTCATCAGGGTGTCCATCCAGCCCTGATAAAGGTCGCGTTGCTTGCGGCTCGCGATCCGGCGCACGACCTGGTCCCGTTCCGCGCCGAACTTCGAGAGATCAGGCTTCTGCGTCTCGGTGACAAGCGCAACCACGATCCCGACGCCCAGCTCGTACTTGCCGGCCTTTCCGCCCTGGCCGGCATCAATGGGGGACTTGGGCGCGAACGCATCGCGCATCAGGGACGCGGACTCTCCCAGGCCGGGAATGAAACCGCTCTCCCGGGTGATCCATTCCGTGGTTTTCACGGACACGTCGTGATATCCGGCGGCCTTGAGGATCGCGGCCACCTTGGCGTCAGACGCGGCGCCCGCCGCGAGCACCGTCTTGAGCTGCTCCGCGGTCTTGTCGCTCAGCTTGCGCGCCTCCTCGAGTTTCTCTCCCCCGAGCAGCTCGCGCGCGATCGTTTCCTTCACCTGATCAAAGCTCTTGTCTTTATACGTCGTCCCTTTCCGGGCTTCGTACTGGGACTTCGCGAGCCCGAGCTTGGCCGCGTCGGAAAGGAACTTCTGCACGTCGGCGGCAGCCACGGGAACGGCCTTCTTGGCCGCTTCGGTGGACAGCAGGACGTATTTCAGCTTGCGCTTGTCCTGCGACAGGCTGAACTCGGTCCGGGCCTCCTCGTCAGAGACGAAAACGCGTCGACCGAAATAACTCTCCCACTGCTGGGCCGACATGTCCTCGCGGACCATCCGCTCGAAGCCGCCCGGCGTGTACTGATTCTGCTGCAGCACGCGCTTGTAGGTCGCAAGATCGAACTTGCCTTCCTTTTGGAACGCGGGAATCTCCCGGATGCTTTCGCGCACCTGCTCGTCGCTCGCCGACATGCCCTGGGCTCCGGCTTCCTGCACCAGCAGCTTGCGGCGGACGAGGTCCTGGAAAACCATGTCACGGAGGCGGAAGGCGCGGATCTGGTCATCCGTGAGCTTGCCGCCCGTCATGTTCTTGAAGTATTCGATGCGCTGATTGAGCGCCCGGTTGAACTCGCCGAGCGTGATCGAATCGCCGTTCACCTTGCCCGCCACGGCCCCCTCATGCAGGCCACGGGTCGCCTTGGGGCTGAAAACTCCCGAAAAAACGAATACGAATGCGATGAAGCCGATAATGCCGCCGATCACCACGGTGCCGAATTTCTCGCGAATGAAGCTGAACATGAATTTCCTTTCCGGTTTCTTCTCTCTGTTTATCTGTAACCTTTCTTTCCGAAGTTTCAACCGGATTTCCCCCGCATTCCCGTTGCATTGGAAATCGGAGATGGCTAATCTCTAAACGTCACGAAAAACCGCTGAGGAACTCCGAAAGGGATCCCGAAAAGGCCCTTTGAAACGATATCATGATTAAGTACCTGAAAGAATACAGGTTTTACATCATTCTTTTCGCATTCATCCTCATTCCGGTGATCGCAATCGACACCTCCACTCGCGCGCCGCGCGACTACCGGATCTATGATCGCATGATCGTCTGGATGACCTCTCCGGTCCAGACACTGATCAGCTGGACGCTCGACCGGCTGGCCTCCGGCTTCCACAACTACGTTTATCTCCTCAATACCCGCCAGGAGAATCTCGCGCTCGTCGAGGAGAACCGCCGTCTTCTGAGTTCCATCGCGAGCCTTCGCGAGACCGAGCAGGAGAACATCCGCCTGCGGAAGCTCCTGCAATTCGACGAGCAGTTCAAGCTCGAGTCCGTCGTGGCGCGCGTGATCGCCAAGGACGTTTCGACCGAGTTCCGGGCCTTGCGCATCAACCGCGGCGAAAGCTCGGGCCTGCAACGCAATATGGCCGTGGTGACCAATGAGGGAATCGTCGGCCGGATCCTGCGCACCACCCGGAACACCGCGGACGTCGTCACGGTACTGGACCTCAACTCCGCCGTGGATGCCATCGACGAGCGGTCCCGCGCGCGCGGGGTGATCGAAGGCCTCACCGACGAGACCTGCCAGCTCCGCTACACGCTGCGGACCGACGACATCCAGCCGGGCGACTCGCTCGTTTCGAGCGGCCTGGGAGGCATCTTCCCGAAAGGGATTCCCGTGGGCACGGTCTCCAAGGTGAATCGCAAACCCTTCGGCATCAGCCAGGAGGTCGAGATCCGCCCAAGCGTCGATTTCAGCAAGCTCGAGGAGGTGCTCGTCATCACCCGCTTCGATTCCGAGAGCCGGCAATGACCCAGCTGCTGCTTCGCTTCAGCAACCTGCCCGCCCTGCTTCTCCTGAGCCTCGTCGGCGTGGCGCTTCAGACCTCGCTGTTCAGCTTCTGGGTGCTTCCCTATTTCCGCCCGGACATCCTCCTGCTCTTCGTAGTCTGGTGCGCGCTTCGCCGGGGCTTCTTCGAGGGCGGCGTGATCACGATCCTCCTGGCCAATATCGGGGAGATCCACAGCGCGGCCCCGCAAGGGGCGTTCCTCGTCGTCTACATGCTCATCTATCTGCTCGTGAGGCTCGCCGCGCACGTTTTCGTGCTGCCCGACCTCCGCTCCTTCGTCATCGTGATCATCGCCTCGACGGTGATGGCGAAGCTCGGCTCCCTGATCCTGTTGCGACTGCTCGGGGTGGGACTCCTGCCCCTGCCTCAGCTCTTCAAACACATCATCTTCTTCGTCGCTCCCTGCTCTTTCATGAACGGGCTGATCGCCCATAAGGCTTACGCCTGGCTGGACCGCCTCGACTGGGTGACCTTCAAGAACCCGCGCGCCGCCCAGGTGCTCGAAGACGAGCTCCAGCTCGAGACGCCGGGGTATTAGACATGGCGTTTCTCGGGCAGGAGGAGCAGATCAGGGAGTTCCAGGATCGCTTCCGGTACCTTTACGCGATCGTTTTCATCGCGCTTGGCATCCTCGTCTCCCGGATGGTCTTTCTGCAGATCCTGCAGGGCGACCGCATGCGGGAGTGGTCCGAGAAGAACCGCATCAAGCGGGTGAAGGTCGCCGCTCCGCGCGGAATGATCTTCGACCGGAACAAGACCCTGCTCATCGACAATCGCCCGGCATTCGACCTGGAGATCATCCCGCAGTACCTGCGCGAATCCAAGCAGACCCAGCAGGTCGTCGCCCGGCTCTCAAAGCTCATCCATATGCCCGAAGCCGAGATCCTCGAGATCCTCGAGCGCGCCAGGTCGCAGCCCTCCTTCATGCCGGTCAAGATCAAGACCGACCTGACGCGCGACGAGGTGGCGAAGGTCGAGTCCTGGCGCATCGACATGCCCGGCGTCGAGGTCCGACAGGAGATCAAGCGCACGAACGTCTACGGCGAGATCGCCTCGCACCTCCTGGGGTATATCGGCGAAATCAACTCCTCGGAGCTCCCCCTGGTGAACAAGGGCGCGATCAAGTACGAGCTGGGCGACAGCATCGGGAAGTTCGGGCTCGAGCAGCGCCTGGAAAACGTCCTGCGCGGGATCGACGGCGAGGAGCTCAAGGAGGTCGACGCCCTCGGCCGCATCAAGCTCGACAAGAGCAAGGGGCGGGTCCGCGGAATCATGGAAAACAAGCCGGCCGTGCCGGGGAAGAATCTGGTCCTCACGCTCGACCAGGATCTCCAGACCGCCGCGAACAAGGCTTTCGGGGAACACATCGGATCGATGGTCGCCATCGATCCGCGCAACGGCGAGATCCTGGCGATGCTCTCGCGCCCCTCCTTCGATCCGACGGAGTTCTCGCGCGGCATCTCCCCCGCCCTCTGGAACAAGCTCCTCACCAATCCGAATCACCCGCTGCGCGACAAGACGCTTCAGGACCATTACTCGCCCGGCTCGACCTTCAAGATCATCACGGCCATCGCGGGCCTCGAAGAGGGGGTCATCGACGAGAAGACCACCTTCAACTGCACCGGCAACATGCGGTTCGGCAACCGGACCTACCACTGCTGGAGCAAGCACGGCCACGGAAACATGAACGTCGTGAGCGCGATCACGCAGTCTTGTGACGTCTTCTTCTACAAAATCGCCCAGAAGCTCAAAAGCGTGGATCAGATCGCCAAATGGTCCATGCTGCTCGGTCTGGGCCGCAAGACCGGCATTGATCTGGCACGCGAGGTTCCGGGCCTGATACCCACGGAAGAATGGAAGCGCAAGCGCTTCAACCAGCCCTGGAACGACGGGGAGACGCTGAGCGTGGCCATCGGCCAGAGCTTCGTGCTCACCACCGCGCTTCAGCTCGCCAACGCCTATGCCGCCATCGCGAACGGCGGCACGCTTTACAAGCCCCACATCGTCAAACAGGTCGAAACCTATGAGGGGCAGGTCATCCAGGAAACGAAGCCGGAGATCCTGAGCAGGATCGACTTCCCGGCCCGGGATATCGCGCTGGTGAAGCAGGGCCTCTGGGGAGTCACCAACACCCCGCACGGCACCGCCTTCCGCTCCGGGCTTGCGGGCATGGATTTCGTCGGAAAGACCGGGACCGCGCAGACCATTCGGCTGAACCCGGACAAGCTCTACGGCAAGTGCGAGACCTGGAAGTTCTCGGAGCGGCACAACGCGCTCTTCGTGGGCTTCGCGCCGCAGGAAAACCCGGTGATCGCGGTCGCCGTGATCGGTGAGCACGGTTGCCACGGCTCGACCACCGCCGCTCCCATCGCCCAAGCAGTGGTCAAGACTTATCTCCAGAAGTACTTCCCGGATCTTTACGGCGAGAAGGCCCTCGCCGCGCGCCTGAAGAACAGGAAAGCCGGCCTGCCCGAACCCGGACCCCGCAAGCGCGTCAACGAGGAAGAGGATATCGTGCCCGAGAACAACGAGAGGCTCCCGCCGGCGGCCGAACCGCCGCCCGCGCTGCCCTCGCGGGCGTTCGGCGCGGAGTCCGCGGAAGAATGACGTGAGGAAGCTTCAATGACCCATTCCTGGATGGAAAGCCCCGCTCCGATCGACGAAAGCACCATGCGCGTCGGCATGTACGAGGAGGAGCTCAAGAAGTTCAACTGGAGCCTGATCATCCTGGAGATCGTTCTTTTCGGCGTGGGCCTGATGAACCTCTACAGCGCGACCGGCGTGCAGGACAAGTCGCTGGGCCTCTACAAGCAGCAGCTGATCTGGTTCGGGATCGGCATGGCGATCACCCTGCTCACCCTGCTCGTCCACTACTCGCTGCTCTCGCGGGTGGCCTACGTCATTTACTTCGCCAATCTCCTGCTTCTCGTGGCCGTCCTCGTCGCAGGAAAAGCCACCCTGGGCGCCAAGCGCTGGATCGGCTTCGGATCCTTCCGCGTGCAACCCTCGGAATTCATGAAGCTCTCCCTGGTGATCTGCCTGGCGAAGTATTTCGAGAACGACCGCACGGTGGGCGGCCTCGGCTTCAAGGACCTGCTCATTCCGGCCCTGCTCGCCGCGCTGCCCGCGGGCCTGATCATGCTCCAGCCCGACCTCGGGACCGCGCTGATCATCCTGCTCACCTTCGGGACCCTCATGCTTTTCCTGAAGCTCCGCCCCCGCGTGATCCTGACGCTCGCCGTTTGCGCCGTCGTCGCCCTTCCCGTGGTTTACCAGTTCGGCCTGAAACCTTACCAGCGCCAACGCATCGTGAGCTTCCTGGATCCCATGGCCGATCCCAAGGGCTCGGGGTACAACTCGATCCAGTCGATGATCGCGGTGGGAAGCGGCCAACTCGTCGGCAAGGGCTATCGCAAGGGGACTCAGAGCCAGCTCAACTTCCTTCCGGAGCACCACACCGACTTCATCTTTTCCGTTTTCAGCGAGGAATGGGGCTTCGTGGGCTGCATCATCCTGGTCGGGCTGTATCTCGCATTCATGCTCAACGGAATGTCGGTGGCTTATCAGTCCCACGACAAATTCGGCATCCTGCTCGCGCTCGGGATCATGACGATCTTTTTCTGGCATATCTTCATCAATATGGGGATGGTCATGGGCCTGCTGCCGATCGTGGGCGTCCCTTTGCCGTTCATGAGCTATGGCGGCTCTTCCCTGATGACGTCCGTGGTTTGCGTGGCGATCCTGACAAATATTGCTAACAAGAAGTTCATGTTCTAAACTGAAGCGGCCGCGCTATCGGCGCGAAGGAGAGACTCGTGAGCAAGAACAGTTTTGATAAATTCAAGTGGAAGTGGCTCGCCATCCCGGCTGCGGTCGCGGGCATGGGAATCAGCATGCCGAGCTGCCCCGGCCAGCAGGCGATGCAGCAGCAGATCGACGCCTTGCAGGCGAGCAATGCGGACCTCACCAAGAAGGTCCAGATGCTCGAAACCCAGAATAAGACCACCGCGCAGGATCTCTCGCAGATCAAGCAGCTCCTGGAGCAGATGACCAACGCGATCCAGGGACAGAAGGGCGAGCTCACCCAGCTCGGGACCGCCGTGAAGGAGCTTCAAGCCCGTCCGGTTCCGACCGCACCCGCGCCGAAAGCCCGGACCAAGCGCGGACGCTGAGGTCTCGGCAGTACCGCCATGGACGAGATTTTTTATTCCTACGGGCGGTACCTCCGCGAAACCTTCGGGGGAAAGACCTACAAGGTCGTCGTCTCCAGCCGCCTCACCTGTCCGACGCGCGATGGAGCGATCGCGAAGGACGGCTGCGCCTTTTGCGATCTCCGGGGGTCGAGCTCCTACTTCGGGAAGCAAGGACGCGGCGACGCCATCCGCGAGCAGCTGGATCGCCGGCTTCCGGAGATCCAGCGCCGGTTCAAGGCCACGCGTTTTCTCGCTTACTTTCAAAGCTACACCAATACTTATGCCGACGTGGGATACCTCCGTCAGATCTACGAGGAGGCGCTTTCGCATCCCTTGATCAGCGGGCTGTGCATCGGAACCCGGCCGGACTGCCTTCCCGAGGAATGTCTCGAGCTGCTCGAAGAGCTCGCTGAAAAGACGCACGTCTCGCTGGAGCTCGGCGTCCAGTCCTTCGAGAATCCGACGCTCGAGTGGCTGACCCGCGGCCACGATGGCGAATGCTCGATCCGGGCGCTCGAACGCCTCTCCCGGCGGTCGCCGCACGTGCACGTCTGCGCGCACCTGATCTTCGGCTCCCCGACCGATAGCGCGACGGTCGCGCGGGACGCGGCTCTTTTGCTGAACGAGGCCCGGGTCAAAGGCGCCAAGCTCCACCAGCTGATGGTTCTCGAGCACACGGAGCTCGCGGAGCGCTACCGGACGCGACCGTTTTCCACGCCTTCGCTGGAAGAATACAGCGAGCGCGTCCTCGAATTCCTGGAGCACCTCTCGCCCACCATTTATCTGGAACGGCTCCATGCCAACGCCAGCCATCCGGACGAGTGTCTCGCTCCCGCGTGGAGCCGCGAGCATTGGGAGCCTCACAACCGCATCCGCGAAATCCTCCTCTCGCGCGGCTGCCGCCAAGGAAGCCGCCTGCCTCAACCTTGAGGATTGAGCGCCAAAACATCCTCGCTTTCCAGCCCAAAACGGCGTATTTTGGCCGACGTAATCAAAAACAACCCGGGCGCCATTCCATGCGCCCGACAAGAGACGCACACCAGACGCACACCAAGCGCGAGGTGCATCAGAGAGAAAAGGGGAGCGAATGTCGTCCAGCAATGCATATGAAAATGCCATGCAGCAGTTCGATGCGGCGGTGAAAATCCTCGGATTGAACTCAGACCAGCAAGCCATGATCAAGGACCCGCGCAAAGTCATCCAGCTGATGCTTCCCGTGCGGATGGATGACGGCAGCATCAAGGTCTTCCAGGCCTATCGGGTCCAGCACTCGATCGCTCGCGGCCCTGCCAAAGGCGGCATCCGCTTCCACCAGGATGTCACGCTCGACGAGGTGAAGGCGCTGGCCTTCTGGATGACCATGAAGTGCTCCGTCGTGAACGTGCCCTTCGGCGGCGGCAAGGGCGGCGTGATCGTCGACCCCAAGCAGCTCTCGATGAACGAGCTCGAGCGCCTCTCGCGCCGTTATATCGCCGACCTGATCGAAGACATCGGTCCGGACCGCGATGTGCCGGCTCCGGACGTCAACACCAATCCCCAGGTCATGGCCTGGATGATGGACACCTACTCGATGCATCACCGGCAGCATCTGCCGGCGGTCATCACCGGCAAGCCTCTCGAGGTCTGCGGCTCCGAAGGCCGTGGCGCCGCTACCGCCCAGGGGGTCGTTTTCACGCTGGAAGAAGCCACCAAAGCGCTCAACATGAAGCTTCAGGGCGCGACCGTCGCCATCCAGGGCTTCGGTAACGCCGGCTCTCACGCCGCGCGCCTGCTGGCCCCCAAGGGCATCAAGCTCGTCGCGATTTCCGATGTCTCGGGCGCCTACTACTGCGAAAGCGGAATCGACATCGAAGGCGCGCTCTCCTGGGTCAAGGACCACAAGGGCGTGCTCAGCGGCTTCGAGAAGTCGGGCAATGTCCGCAAGCTCGACAATCCGATGGAGCTGCTCGAGCTTCCGGTAGACGTGCTCATCCCCGCCGCGCTCGAGAACCAGATCACCGAGAAAAACGCGAGCCGGGTCAAGGCGAAGGTCATCGCCGAAGCCGCCAATGGTCCGTGCACTCCGGAAGCGGACAAGATCCTGAACGAAAAAGGGGTCTTCATGATCCCGGACATTCTCTGCAATGCCGGCGGCGTGACCGTGTCCTACTTCGAGTGGGTCCAGAACCGCATGGGTTTCTACTGGCCTGAAGAGCAGGTTAACCGCGAGCTGGACCGGATCATGCGCCAGGCGTTCAAGGACGTCTTCAGCGCCTCGCAGAAGCATCGCATCCCGATGCGGATCGCGGCATTCGTCGTGGCGATCGAGCGCCTGAAGAAAACCTCGGAGCTGCGCGGACTGTACGCCTGATTCGGGGAAGTCCTCGTGAACGGAAGAAGGCGGGTCCCCCGGGGTCCCGCCTTTTTTCTTTGCCGCTCCTCAGCTCGGTCCGGGCGAGCCGGCCCAATCCCGATGCCGATCCGTTCCGCGCGCGGTGCCGAAAACGCTTCGAAGCTGCCCGCACGCGGCCAGGATATCGCGCCCGCGCGAGATCCTCACGGTAGCCGTGACATTGCGATCGATGAAATACTTCTGGAATTTCCGAACCGTCTCATCGCTCGGGCGCTTGAATTCGGAACCCGGGTGCTCGTTGAACGGGATCAGATTCAGCTTCGAGGGTATGCCGCGCAAGAGCGCGAAAACACGCGCGGCATCTTCCAGGGAATCGTTGAAATCCTTCAGCAGCACGTATTCGAAGGTGATCCGGCGGTGCTTGCCCAGCGGATAGTCGCGGCAGGCTCCGAGCAGGGCCTCGAGATTCCATTTGCGGTTGACCGGCATGATGCGCGAGCGCTGTTCATCCGTCGAGGCGTTCAGCGAGATGGCGAGCGAGACGTCCACCTCGCGCCCGAGCGCCTCGATCGCGGGCACGAGCCCGCTGGTACTCACGGTGACCTTGCGCTTTGAGAAGTTCAACCCGTCCTCGTCGAGCAGGATCTTGCAGGCTTTCGCGACATTCTCGAGATTGTGCAGCGGCTCGCCCATGCCCATGAAGACGATGTTCGTGATCGGCGCGATCCGGCGCAGCTCATGGACCTGGCCGACGATCTCATGCACTTGCAAATGCCGATCGAGCCCCTGAATTCCCGTGAGACAGAACTTGCAGCTCATGGCACAGCCGACCTGGCTCGAGATACAGGCCGTAAGGCGGGACCAGCGCTCCGAACTCAGGCTTTTGTTGTCTACCGGAGCCCCCGCGAACTTCTCTGCGGGCTGCTCGTCGAAGTCCCGATCCGGATTTTCCTTTTCCTGAAGCGCCGCCGGGATGATGACGCTTTCGACGGTTTTTCCGTCCGCGAGATTCCAGAGAAACTTGTGAGTTCCGTCCAATGCCTGCTGGTTCACCCGCTGAGGAAGACGGTAGATCTCCACGTTTTCCCGCAACCAGGCGCGCAGGTCCTTGGAAAGATCCGACATCTGGTCCCAGTCCGTGACGGTGCGCTGGTAGACCCAGTGGAAGATCTGCTTGGCGCGATAGCGCGCTTTTTTCTCCGCCTTGAGCTGATTTTCGGCGCTGGAAAATTCACCGGCCGCGGCTTCCGGTGCTGCCGAGCGGCGTGCCTTTGGAAAACTCACCGGCTTGAGCAGCTCGGCAAGCTCAGTTTGAGTGAGTGACTGAAAATAGATCATTCCAGTCAGTCTTTAGCGCTTCCGGCCAAAAACTTCAACCCCTATAACGCGGCCAGCCGGACCCTTAGATTCCGAGGAAGCCCCGGGTAGCTGCCAAGGTCACCAGGCTCCAGCGAAACGGCACCAGCTTCGCTCGATCCGTGCGCACGGCGAGCGCCACCTCACGCCAGGGGTTCTCGGCCTCGATCCAGCGCTGCCACAGCTCTGCCGGAAGAAACAGGCCCTGAACAGGGACAAGATGCTTTTCGGAAAGATAACGGACGACATCCTCCGGCTGACGCGAGCGTTCCCGGCCGAGTATCGTGAAATCGGGCTCGCAGAAAGAGTCGACGCGGCCGCGCCGGATGACCACCAGCACGTCTTTCACATAGGTCCCCGGAAGAGCCCCTTCCAAGCGGATCAGAATTCCATAGGAAGACGGGAGAACCTTGGCCCACCAACCTTGGATCGCTTCGAGAATAAAATGGCGATAAACCGGCATCTCCAACCCCTGCCGGAGCAAGAGCGTCCGCCCCCCCTTCCTGAGACGTCCCCGCGAAAGGACTTTCGGTGCCGCATTTTGGCGCAGAAACTCGACCTGATCATGGAAGTGCGGAAGAGCCAGCGCCCCGCTCATCCAACGGTCCACGTCCTTGCGCTCGAAAAGGATCAGCTCCCGATGCGTGATCTCGGCGGCCATCTGCGGGTAGCCGGCGCCGATCCAGGAGGAGAAGTCCTCCCCTTCGCCGAAAACCGAAAGAATCCGCTCTTCCTCGACCACGAGGAAGACCGGCGCCGCAGCCTCGCTGCCCGCGTTGGCGTTGGCCGCCGAAGCCGGTGCCCGCCTCTTGGGATAAAACATCGACTGAAAGCAGTTCCAATCGTAAGTCAGTTCCATAAATCCCCGATCGCGCCGGTACCCTGCCCGAAGCCGGGCAACTCGGCCTGAGCCGCGGCCGTAACGCTTTCACGGGTGGCCTGCGCCAGCTGCGCCGCAGCCAGCCGTTCCCGATTCTCCTCCGAAGCCAGGCTCAGTCCGTTCACCGCAAGCGGCAGGAAGCCGCAAGGAGGGACATCGAGCGAGAAGCGGTTGGAAGGCACGGAGCTCGGCGAAGCGGAACCCGGGCCTGAAGCCGGGGCCAGGCCCTGGCTGGTCGCCGAGATCGCCACAGCCAGATCGGAAACGACCACCTTCCCTCCGAAAACCACATCTCCGGAAACGGCGCGCCGGGTACCGTTCATGACGAAGATGCCGAGCTCACGCCCTTTGCGCTCCATGGGGATCACCGCAAGACGGCTGTCGCTCACCTTGCAGTAACCCTCGATTTCCGCGAGCGAGAGCAGGGCCGTGAGAAAGGTTTGCCACGCGGCGAGCTCTTCCTGGGAATTCGAGATTCCTCCCGGAAGCTCATGGACGATGAGCTTGCCGTCACCGAGCTCGTGCACGCGGTAACGGACGCCCAGGTCGATATCCATCCGCTTCGAGGAGGCCACGAGGAGCTCTAGCTCCGCGCGCGCCAATTCCGTATAAAGCGTCGAGCGCGGCAGCACCACGGTGCGACCCGAACGCGCCCATGCCGAAAGCTTCTGAACCGCCTCGCGCGTCAGGATGAAAGCGGGATCCACGATCAGCAGGCCTGCCTCGCGATCGCGCTCGAGAAGGTCCAGCGCGGAGAGCAGCCGCGCCTCGGGTCCCAGCCGCGAGAAAAGCTCCCGCCAAAGCGGCGCGCTGCCCGACCAGAGATGGGGCGTGAGATAGAGCGCGCGGGTGCGGATAGCAAGCTCCCCATGCGCGATGGCGCGGGCGAAGGCTTCCGCGCGCGCCCGGAAGCTTGCCGAGAGCGCGAACCACTCCTCTTCCTCCAGGTAAATCCCTCCGCCCAGCCCGCCCATCACCAGCAAAGACTTCAGAATGAGGAACTGCTTTTCGGCGTCGCAGAGCGATCGGAACCCCCCGAGCGAGCTCCAGCGGAGGAACGGCGCCGCCGGGCCCCCGGCCCCCATCGTCGAGAACGCCGCCGACTCGTCTACCAGCGCCGAAAGCCGGTGGAAATCCCCGAGCCCGCCGCTCACTGTCTGGAGAAAATGATTGTACGAAAGCGCGGGGTCCGCCTCCGGTGTGAAAAGCTCGATCTCGCGCACGCCGGCCGATACGGCCTTGCGCCGGACCATCTGGTACGAGCGATGGCGGAAGACCGATTCCGACTGCTGGTGAAACCAGCGGTAGTTCACGTTCTCCATCGCGCGCGTCTTCCAGCGGCTCGCCGCCGCCGGGTTGGGGTCAGAGAATTCCGGCTGGGAATAAAAATAGTCGACGCGTTGCCGGAACTCGAGCGCCATCCCTCCGGAGTAGTCACCGGCCAGGCCGCCGAAGGGATTTCCGGTCGACTCCCGCGCCGAACGGTAATATTTCCAGAAGCTCCCCGAGAGCACGACCTGGATATTCTGGAGCGATTTTCCATGCGTGCGCTTGAAATCGGCAAGCAGGCTGTCCATGCGGGAAAGGAAGCTGCTGTAGCGCTTGTTGAACTCGGGTGAAAGCAGCGACGGCAGCCCGAAGCAGTTCGGCGGCAGACTGACCGTCACCGGCCCTTTTTGCGAGTGCTGCGCCAGATTCTCGGGCTTCATCACGATATCTTTGGGCAGACCCGAGTAGGGATAATGAATTCCCACCTCCGGCGTGAGAATCAGCGAAAGCGTCATCTTCCGCTCCGCGGCCGCGAGCAGGAAGCGCGTCAACGTGTGGGATATGTCTGACTCCACCGCCTGCCACGGAACGAAGGTCGCGATGTGCGCCACTCCGCGGCGAAGCAGTGCGTCGAGACGTGCGCCCATCACCGAGGGACGCATCTCCCAATAATTCACTAAGAGCTGAATAGGATATGGATTTACTTCGCCCCCTACCATGCTATGAAGTATTGCACACGCAACTAAAGGAGTCACCCCTATGTGGTTTTTTTCTGACGAAGACCGGATGCTTCAGCAGTCCGTCAGACAAATGGCCAAGGCCGATCTAGCACCCCGCATCGAAGCCCTGGATCACGAAGAGGGCTTTAACCGGGAGGCCTTCCGGAAGATGGGTGAACTCGGCCTGCTCGGGATCATTGTTCCCGAAGCCGATGGAGGCTCGGGCCTGGGTGCCGTGGCGGCCACGATCGCGATGGAAGAGATGGGCGCCGTGGATGCATCCACGACCCTGTCCTACCTGGCTCACCTGATCCTGTGCGTGAACCAGATCGCGAAGAACGGCTCCAGCGAGCAAAAAAGCCGCTATCTACCCAGGCTGATTTCGGGCGAATGGCTGGGCGGAATGGGGATGTCCGAACCCGAAGCCGGCTCGGACGCGCTCGGGATGAAGACCCGCGCGGTCCTCAAGGGAGACCACTACGTCCTGAATGGGACCAAGACGTGGATCACCAATGGCCCCGTCGGCGATGTCTTTTACTGCTATGCCAAGACCGGGGAGGGCCGAAAGGATGTCTCCACGTTCATTGTTGACCGTGGCATGAAAGGCTTCTCCACCGGCAAGAAATTCTCCAAGATGGGGATGCGCGCCTCTCCGACCGGCGAACTGGTCTTTGATCAATGCGAAGTTCCGGTTGCCAACCGGGTCGGCGCGGAAGGCGCGAGTGTCTCCATGCTGATGCGGAATCTCGATCTCGAGCGGGTGACCATCGCGGGCATCTCGCTCGGTGTCGCGCGTGCCGCGATCGAGACGGCGACCCGTTACGCCAAGGAACGCAAGCAATTCGGCAAGCCCATCGGGGCCTTTCAGCAGATCCAGGAAAGGCTCGCCGAAGCATCGGCCTGGTACGAGGCCTGCCGCGCCCTCACCTACAGCGCCGCGAAGATGTGGGACGAAGGCCTGCTTGCGGGCCGGGAGGCCTCTATGAGCGCGGCGCGTGCCAAACTCCAGAGCGCACAAATGGCCACGCAGGTCTGCCTGGACGCGATCCAGATCCTCGGCGGCTATGGCTACACCCGCGAATTCCCGGTCGAGCGGTACATGCGGGACGCCAAGCTGATGGAGATCGGCGCGGGAACGAACGAGGTTCTTCGCATCATCATCGCCAAACAGATGCTGGGAGAGGCGGCGGACGCCGGAAAGCCGTTTTAACCATCGGATTCGCAGGCTTTCCTGATGGCAGCCTTGTGTCCTCGATGACGCATTCTTTTCCCGCGTGCTTCCCGTTAGACTGGGAAAAGTGCGGTACGTAAGTCGTTTTCATAAGTCGATTCCACAGTTCCTGGCCTTATTGCTCCTGGCGGCAATGCAGGCTCTCTCCTCTTGTTCTCTCGCGAACCCGGAAACACGCGTTCTGCGAATCACCTTCCCGGGAGCCCAGCCCGATGCCCAGCCGAATCGAACCGCTAGAGCCCTGGGCGATCTTTCGCCGGCGGCTGTGGTCTCTCCCAGCCCCAGCCCGAGCTACTCACCGTACCCTTATCCCAGCGCGAGCTCCTCTCCGTATCCCTATCCGACCTATTCCCCCACGCCCGCGCCCTCCTCGTTGAGTGAGTTCACGTGCTATGGAATCGAGGTGAGCGGGCCGTCCATTCCGGCGGATCCGCGGTTCAACTGCACGAATTCCGCTGACGGGATCTCCAAGCTCGGCGGCCTGGTTCCGGTGTCCGGCGGCGTACTGGAAATCGAAGTCCCGGCGGGTCCCGCCCGGGTCGTACGCGTGTTCGCGCTGAAAAATGCGATCGGCTGCCCCTCACTCGACACTTATTTCAGCACTCCCGACGAGGGGGGCCAGGATCTGGGCGATCCTTATCTGATCGCTCAGGCCACGACGGACCTTTTCGAGGACGTGGAGCTCGTGCTGCGCGCGAAATACGATCCGGCCAATCCGCAGCGGCTTTTCGACTCGTGTGAGTCGCCGCACTCCCCGTCGAGCTCACCAACGCCGTATCCGTCATACTCGCCTTATCCCTACCCTTCGTATTCTCCCTATCCCTACCCGTCGTATTCGCCGACGCCGTATCCGTCGCCTTCCTATACCCCGGCACTCTATATGATCCCGGACTACAATACGCTTCCGGTATCCAGCGGGGTTAACATCCAAGTCTACAACGGGGTCTACCCGTACACGTACTCGATCGTCAGCGGGAGCGGGACGCTCAGTCCCGCTGATTACAGCGTCTATTTCAACGCCTCGGCGACCGCGGGCGACGTCACCGTTCGCGTGACCGACTCCGTCGGCGCGACCTTCGACACGGTTCTTCACGTGATCATTCCCATGACATTGAGCGCACCTAACAAAATCGCGGTGAACCGGACGGCGCAGATCACGCCTTCAGGCGGCATTCCGCCTTACAGCTTCAGCATCTTCTCGGGCGGTGGCAGCATCGATGGCAGCGGCAACTATACCGCGTCCTTGACCCCGGGCATGGTCGAAATCGAAGTCTGGGATACGGTGGGCAGCTATCAAAAGCATTACTTGTCCGTATACGTCCCGCTGCTTGCCGTAGGTCAGTACCATGCCTGCGCGCAGACCTTCGCGGGCGTGCACTGCTGGGGTGCAGGCAGTCAGGGACAACTCGGTGATGGCTTTGCGGCGAACAGCAGCTATCCCAGCCTCGTGTCGGGCATTCCCGCCGAGATCCATGGCCTCACCGCGGGCCAGAACCACAGCTGCGCGATGGCCGCAGGCGGGGTTTATTGCTGGGGCGAAAACGCTTACGGACAGCTCGGCAACGGCTCCAATACGAATTCTTCGTATGGCATCGAGATCATCCCCATGTGGAACGGAGTCACGGCAATCGATGCGGGCCAGTTCCACACCTGCATGATTCAAAACGGCAGCGCTTATTGCTGGGGACAGGGCGGCTCTGGCCGGCTCGGCAATAACAGCGGCGTGGACAGCTCGGTTCCGGTTCAGGTCCAAGGACTCACGAGCGGCGTGACCGCGATCTCAGCCGGCGGCAACCATAGTTGCGCGGTCATGAACGGCGGTGCGTACTGCTGGGGATTGAACACCTCGGGACAGCTTGGAACGGGTACATTCACCTCCTCCGTAATTCCCGTGCCAGTCAGCGGCCTGAGTTCCGGGGTCAAGGACATCTCCGCCGGCATCTCGCATAGCTGCGCCACGCTTACCGATGGCAGCGTGAAGTGCTGGGGCGCCAACTCGTATGGACAGCTCGGGGACGGAACCACTACGATGAGCTTGAGCCCGGTTGCCGTCTCGCCGGCGACCCCGTCCCAATTCCTCTCAACCGGCGCGAATTCCACCTGCGCGAGCACGGGCTCTGGCGTCCAATGCTGGGGCTATAACAACGCCGGACAGCTCGGCGATGGCACCACGACTGATCGATCCCTGCCTACTTCCGTGACCGGACTCGGCTCCATCTTCGGCCTCGGAGCAGGCGCCGCTTACGCTTGCGCGCTGTCGGACAACCAGGTCATGTGCTGGGGCGATAACCTGATGGGACAGCTGGGCAAGGGAGACTATACTGGAACATTGACCCCGATGCCTGTCAGCGGGCTTTCGCTCTAGGGCATATCCCTCTTTTCGAGACCGTTTTTTCGGGCTAAAACTGGGGAATGTCCTTTCAAAATACCCCCATGCAGCAGGAAGTCCGCGAGCTCGCGCGCCGCTTCGCGCAAAAGGAGCTTCTCCCCTTTGTCGAGCAGGACGAGCGCGATGAGCGCTTTCGTCCAGAGCTGATCGGCCGGCTCGGAGAGCTTGGGCTGACCGGGGTTCCCGTTCCTGAGGAATACGGCGGCGCGGGAATGGGTTATCAGGAGTACATCGCGGTGATCGAGGAGCTCGCGGCCGTGAACACCGGCTATGCGATCAGCGTGGCGGTCACCGGCCTCGCCCAGATGTGTCTCACGCTCTTTGGCTCCGAAGAACAGAAGCGCAAATACATCCCTCGCCTCGCCTCCGGCCAGGGGATCGGCGCGTTCGCGCTTTCGGAAGCTTCGAGCGGCTCGGATGCGGGAAGCCTCCGCACGACGGCGCGCCTCGATGGCGACCACTATGTCGTCAACGGTACAAAGCTTTGGATCACCCAAGGCGACCTCGCCGAAACGATCATCCTCATGGCACGCACCGGTGGGCCAGGGCCCAAAGGAGTCTCCGCTTTCATCCTGGAAAAGGGAACCCCGGGATTCCGCACCGGCAAACGCGAGAAGAAGATGGGCTGGAACACTTCGCATACCTATGAGCTGGTCTTCGAGAACGCCCGGATCCCCGCGGCGAATCTCATCGGCAAGGAAGGCGACGGTTTCAAAGTCGCCTTGAGGGCGCTGGATAACGGCCGGATCACGATCGGCGCGGCGGCTCTCGGGATTTCGCGCGCGGCTCTCGAAGTCGCGGTGAATCACGCCAAGGAAAGGGAGCAGTTCGGCAAGCCGATCTCGGAGTTCCAGGGGGTTTCGTTCATGCTGGCCGACATGGCGACGCAGCTCGACGCCGCACGCCTGATGGTGCAGCGCGCCGCAGCCCTCAAGGACGAAAAACTGCCTTTCTCGACCGAAGCCGCGATGGCGAAGGTATTCGCAACGGATTCGGCGATGAAAATCACTACCGATGCGGTTCAAATTCTCGGCGGTTCCGGCTACACTCAGGACTTTCCGGTGGAGCGCTACATGCGCGAAGCCAAAGTCATGCAGATCGTGGAAGGAACCAATCAGATCCAGCGCCTGGTGATCGGCCGGGCCCTGACTCAGAAATAGGGAAATTTTCGCATGAGTGTCACCGCCTCGCGCCTTGGCAGCGCCCCCGTCACGTTGGACTGGTCGAATCTGATCTCGATGCCCGCCGCGGGTGGTGCGAAGACAAGCCCAACCGGCGCCACGCGCGGGGTAGACGCCCAGGCGCTCGCGGAAGCCTGGGAAAAGCTCCGGGCGCGCTTTCTCTCCGGCGAGGTGGGATTTTACGACGCCCCGATTCGGGAGGAACTCTCGCAGGCGAAGGAATCCCAGGCGCTAGCTGAAGCCATTCTCGCCCGCAAACGGTTCACGGACTGCCTCTTTCTTGGAATCGGAGGCAGCGCGCTCGGACCGATCAGTCTTCTCGACGCGCTCCAGGAGCGCTGCCGTACGGGGATCCGCTTCCATTTCATGGAGAATCCCGATCCGGTGGCATGGAAGGCCACTCTCGGCGGCCTCAAGCCGGATTCAACGCTCGTGTGCGTGGTGGCGAAATCCGGCACGACCTTCGAGACCCTTGCGCAGCTCCTGCTCGCCCTGGAGTGGCTCGGTCCATCGCGAATCAGCTCGAACTGCGTCGCCATTACGGATCCCGAAAAAGGGGACCTGCGGGCCTATGCGAACCAGGAAAAGATTCCGACGTTGACGATCGCTCCGTCGATCGGCGGCCGCTTTAGCATCTTTTCCCCGGTCGGACTCTTCGCGGCGGCGCTGGCCGGACTTTCGATTTCGGATTTCCTGCTCGGAGCGAAGCAGGTGCGGGATTACTGCGAAAGGCAGCCTTTGGAAAAGAACCCGATTTTCGTGCTCGCGCACGAGTTCCTGCGCCATTCCCCTCAGCGCGCGATTCATGTGTGCATGCCCTATTCGTCTCGCCTGCGTCTGCTCGGGACCTGGTTCGTCCAGCTCTGGGGAGAGAGTCTCGGCAAGGACGGCAAAGGCTTTACGCCTCTCGCGGCGGTTGGGGCGACTGATCAGCACAGCATTCTGCAGCTTCTGCGCGACGGTCCGAACGACAAGGTCGTGCTTTTCCTTTCCGTCGACCAGGTCGAGGACGAGGTCCGGATCCCGAAGCTCACCACGTCCGCGAAGAGCGGTCTGCAGGAGTTCCCGGCATTCCGTCTGCTCGAAGGCCATTCCCTCCAGGAGCTGCTCCGAGTGGAAAACCGAGCGACCTCCCTGGTCCTGACCCGTCAAGGCCGCCCTAATACCACCATCCAGCTCGACCGGCTGGACGAGCGCACGCTCGGAGCGCTTTATTTCGCGTTTTCAGTCCTTACGGCCATTACGGGGACGCTCTGGGGAATCAATCCTTTCGATCAGCCCGGCGTGGAAGAAGGCAAGGTCTATATCCGGGAGGCGCTCTCCAGTGACGGAAGGCGCCCGCCCGAAAATGATGGCAATTCCCCGGTAGATCGGCTGAGAAGGCTGCAATCCAAAGAATGAGACTTTCACAGGTAAACCTAAAACAAAACAGTCCGGAATTTTTGCGGCGGTAGCGCCTTTCCTGAGGGATTCCGCCTGCGCCATTGACGTAAGAGTTCGATTACCTTACGCTTTAGAAACCTTATGGTTCCACCCCCATGTGACGCCTGCAGCAATGCCAACGACAACAGTTCCGACGACAGCGGCGACAAAACAGCGGTGATTCAGGGTGATCCTGAAACACTTCGCAAAGAGCTTCAGAAGGCCAAAGAACAGGAAGCTTGCCTCATCGTGATCCGGGGCAAGCCTCAAGGTCATCGCTATTTCCTGACCCAACCCCAGATGGTCATCGGCCGTGACCCTTCGGCGGATATCACCGTGCCGGACCAGGCGGTCTCGCGAAACCACGCCAAGATCACCAATCGCGGGGATGAGGTCCTTCTCACCGACATCGGATCCCAGAACGGAACCTACGTCAACGACAAGAAGCTCAAGCCCAACGAGCCGATCAAGCTCGCCAAAGAAGACATGCTCAAGATGGGCAACTCCATCCTGAAGTTCCTCCCGGCCGGCGAGCTCGAGATCCTCTTTTACGGAAACCTGGGTTCCGCCGCGCATACGGACCCGATGACCCGGATCTACAACAAAGGCTACCTGCTGGAGGCGCTGGAAGCCGAGTTCAAGCGTGCCAAGGCGCTTCACACGGACTTTTCCGTCCTCTTCTTCGATCTCGATCATTTCAAGAAGATCAACGACAACTACGGCCATGACGCCGGTGATTTCGTCCTCAAGGAGATCACCTCCCTCATCCGAGGCGGCTATCTGCGGCCGAAGGACGTGTTCGCCCGGTATGGGGGCGAGGAGTTCGTCGTGCTCTTGAGCAACATGAATTCCAAAGCGGCCCAGGAGCTCGCTGAGCGCGTCCGGGCCGCCGTCGAGACCCACGCGTTCATTTACGAAGGAAAGCGGCTCCCCGTCACCACCAGCATGGGCGTCGCCGAGCTGACCACCAGCATCGAGTCGGCCCAAAGCCTGTTGAAAGCCGCAGACAAGGCGCTCTATGCGGCGAAGCAGAGCGGCCGAAACCGGGTCGTGGTGGCTTAATAACCTCCGGCGCCATTCACTTGCCATCCTTGAGAGGTCGTGGTGGACTCCCGCCTCATGATCCCTCACGCCATACACGTCCTGCCTCCGGCAGTCGCCGAACGAATCGCCGCGGGCGAAGTCATCGAACGACCTTCCAGCGTCGTGAAAGAGCTCGTCGAAAACTCGATCGATGCCGGAGCGACCGAAATCGCGGTTTTCCTCGAGGATGGGGGAAAGGGGCTGATCGAAGTCCTCGACAACGGACATGGGATGTCACCGCGCGATCTGGAGCTCTGCCTTGAGCGGCACGCGACGAGCAAGCTCGGAACCCTTGAGGATCTCGAGAAGATCGAGACCCTGGGCTTCCGCGGCGAGGCTCTTCCGAGCATCGCGGCCGTGACCGAGCTGAGCCTGGTTTCCCGGAAATCGGGTGAAGACACCGCCTACGAAGTCCGCGTGACCGCCTTCGGTCAGCGCCCTCGACCGGAGACCGCGACCTTCGGGCATTTCCTGGGTTCGCCGCAAGGGACGCGCGTCCAGGCGCGCGGCCTGTTCTCGCAGGTTCCCGCGCGGCTGAAATTCCTCAAAAGCCAGGGCGCCGAGGTCGCGCAAACCCGCGAATGGATCGAGCGGCTGGCGCTCGCCCATCCGAATGTGGGCTTCCGGCTTTCAAGCGACGGCCGGAACATCCTGGCGTTGCGGCCGCAGACGGAGATCGAACGCGTGCGAGCGATCCTCTCCGATGGCGAGGATTACCCCGCGATCACGCAGAGCAATGACCCGCGTCACGGAGGCCCCCGCATCCACGTGCACTGGCTCCAGGGAATGAGCTCTCCACAGTCACGGCGGGTCCTGCAGATGGTGAATGGCCGCGCGCTCAAGGATCGCCTCCTGCAGCAGGCGCTGCTCAGCCCCTTCCGCCAGGCGCTCCTGCCCGGGCAGTTTCCCTCGATCGCGCTTTATATCGACATCGAGCCCTCCGAGATCGACGTGAACGTCCACCCGACCAAGACCGAGGTCCGATTCCTCGACAGCAGGAGGATCTTCCGCGAGGTGCAGTCGCTGGTGGAATCCATGATCGCGCGGAACGGAGCGCCCGCATACGCGTCGGCGCCCTCTTTTGCCGCGGCTCCCGACTTCGCGAAGGAACTCGCAGGAGACTCGAGCTGGTCGGCCGCGCAGCCCTTTTCTCTTTCATCCTCGGCGACGGCGCCGGACATGCCCGTGGCCTGGAACGGGGCCCCGAGCTACCAGCTCCCGCTCACGACTTCCGAGAGCGCGATCGAGCCCGGTACCCCGGCCGCGTCCTCCCACGCCGCGCTTTCGTACGTGGAACCGTCTCAATTCGTGGGCGCGATCTTCAACACGTACCTGCTCTACGATCAAGGCGAGGAGCTGGTGCTGATCGACCAGCACGCCGCGCACGAGCGCATCCGCTACGAAAGGCTCCGCGACTCCGTCTTCGGCGCGAAAACGCCGTCCAGCCAGGCTCTCCTGATCCCCGAAGCGGTTCGCTTCGACCCGGAGTCCCGTACGACTCTCGAGGCGCGCCTGGGCTGGCTGATCGGCCTGGGTTTCGAGGCCGAGGTTTTCGGCGCGGATACGCTTCTTTTCCGGGCCGTGCCGGCGGCCTGGGGGACGGAAGAGCTCCGCGTTCGCCTGAAGAACCTCATGGAACGCCTCCTATCCCTGGAAGCCGACGCCACCCGGATCCTCCTCGATGAGACCCTTTTCGAGAAGCTCGCCAGCGAGGCCTGCCACTCCTCCGTTCGCGCCGGGGATCGCCTGGGCCGCGACGAGGCCAGCTCGATCGTGGAGCAGCTCTTCCGGACGGCGCACCCCTGGAACTGCCCGCACGGACGCCCGACGGCGACGCGGATTCCCCGCGCGCGCTTCGAGGAGTGGTTTCGGCGGCGCGTATGAAAATCGGGATTCTCACCGGCACCACCGCTGCCGGGAAAACCGCGATCGCCCTCGAGCTCGTCGCCCGCCACCCGCAGATCGAGATCGTCAACGCCGACAGCATGCTGGTCTATCGCGGGATGGATATCGGAACGGCCAAGCCTTCGCGGGAGGAGCTCAGACAGGTTCCCCACCACCTCGTGGATATCCGCGACCCGGAGGAGCCCTTCACCGCGGGCGACTTCCATGCGCTCGCGCGCCAGGCGATCGATGAAATCCATGCCCGGGGAAAGCGCGCGCTCGTGGTCGGGGGAACGGGCTTCTACCTGAAGGCGCTTTTGTACGGGCTGTGGCAGGCGCCGAAAGCGGACCCGGCGCTCCGGAGAGAGCTTGAACGGCTCGCCAATCCCGCGCTGCATGCCGAGCTCGCGGCGAGGGACCCGGAAGCCGCTACCCGGATCGGCGGGAACGACCGTTACCGGCTGATTCGCGCCCTGGAGCTTCTCCGGCTCACTGGTAAATCCCCTACGGAGCTCGAAGCGCAAGTGGCGCCCGTCCCCGATCCCCGCTTCGAGCTCTACATCATCGATCGTCCCAATCCGGAGCTGGAGACGCGAATCGGGGCCCGGACAGCCGCGATGCTCGAGCAAGGGTTGGTCGGGGAGACCCGCGCCCTGCTGGCGAAGTTTCCTTCCGCCCGAGCACTCGGTGCTGTAGGATATGCGCAGGTAAGGGCCCACCTCGACCAGCTTCCTCCACGCGGCCGCAAGATCCGGCCCGGACTCGAAGGTCTCTCCGATGAGATCGCGCTCGCCACGCGACAGCTCGTCAAACGCCAGCGGACCTGGCTTCGCGGCCAGGCAGTCGGCAGATGGTTTATCCTCGATCGGGACCTGAACGAGCTTTGCTCAGCGCTCGATGCGACTTATGGCATCGCACACGAATCCTGAGGATCAGGCTTCTCCGGATCCCAAGAAGCTCGACGCCTTCTGATGCGCCGCATGGGGATACGCCAGCGGCGCCAACTCCTGTGCGAACCATCGTCGCGCGGTTTCCAACGCATATCGGCGCTCGGAATCCCCGCCCTCGCGGACACTCCACACGGCCTGCTCGGCGAGCAGGGCCGACACATAGGTCCTCGTCAATGAGTAGGCGAACTGCCGGCCGCCGGCCTGGGCGAAATCGAGCCCTTCTCTCGATGCCATGGAGAGATAGGCCTCGACCTTGCCCAACGCGTCCTGAGCCCTCCGGACTCCCTCCGCCAGCTCGGGAAGGCGGCAACGATCCAGACGGTCGCGCGCGTCCGCCATGAAAGGCGCGAACGCGCCTTCCTTCTCGATCGCCCGCAGGGCATCGAGCGACAAGACGTTCGTCGTTCCTTCCCAGATCGCGAGTGTCTGCGCGTCGCGAAGCAATCGCGGGATACCTGTATCCTCCATGTAGCCCGCGCCGCCGAAGCATTCCAACGCCTCGCTGGTAACCGCCACGACCTGCTTCCCGGTATAGAGCTTGGCCAAGGGAGTCAGCAGCCTCAGGATCGTGGACTCCGCCTCCGAAGCCTGACCCGTCTCCTCTTTTCCCAGAAGCTCGGCCACGCGGAAGATGAGCTGCACCCCCGCCGCGAGTTCGACCTCCATCGAAGCCAGCGTCTCGACATGGAGCGGCTGTTCCGAAATAGGTTTCCCGAAAGCCACCCGTTTGGTCGCGTAATCCCGCGCGAGCTGTAATGCCCGGCTCATGCTGGCGACCGCGACGCAGGCGTTGTGCATCCGGGTGATATTGAACAGCGAGGAGATCTTCTTGACCCCGTTACCCTCATCCCCTACCAGGCGCGCCGGCGTGCCATTCAGGCGCAGCTCCGCCGTAGGCAGGGCGCGCGTTCCTAACTTATCCTAGAGCCGCAGCACCTCGATGTTCTGGAGGGCACCGTGCGCGTCGCGAAGCTCCAGATAAAAAAGGCTCAGCCCGCGGTTCGCCTCCGGCGCGCCCTCGATCCGAGCCAGGGTCATCGCCATCTGTGAAGTCACAGCGGATGTGAAGAACTTCGTTCCGAAGAGCCGGAAGTGCCCGGTGGCCAGATCCCGCTTCGCCACGGTCGAGGTCCCGCTCACGTCCGATCCACCCGTGCGTTCGGTCATCCATTGGCCCGAGGTCCAGAACCGCGCGGGATCCGTCGCTGTCAGATGCGGAAACGCGCGCTCCTTGAGCTCCGGATCGGCGTAAAGCTCGAGCGCGCGCGCAGCACCATCGGTCATCGCCAACGGGCAGGCATAATACGCGGAGCTCGGGGCGTAGAGATACAGCTTGGCGAACTGATGGATACGAGAGAGAGCCCCATGCTGGCGGGCATATCCCGTGGCCACGAGCCCCTCCTCGGCCGCTACGCGATCCAGGGCTTTCCAGGCGGGGGCGACCTGGATCTCGTCGATCCGGCGTCCCCAAGGATCATAAGGCAGGTGCCTCGGCGGGTTCGCTTCGGCTTCCTGCATGAGCTCCCGCAGATCGCCCGTCGCGCGCGCGCCCAGCCGCTTCAACTCCGGCTCGATTCCACTGAACACATCGGGCGGCAGGAGACGCCCTAGGCACCCTCGAAGCGCGCGATCGTAGACATAGGTATTCCCCAGGACTGGCCCGACTTGGAAAAATTCCTTCATCATGAATGGAATTTTACCACATTCGCGCGGGGCCGGGCATTTCCTCATCCCGGGTCGAGGCTCAGGCTTTTGCCGACCTCCGGGTCCTTTGAGCCGTCCGGACGGTTTTGCCCCGCCGGACTCCGCCACGCACCGAAGCGGAATGACTCCGAGCGCGCCCGCGAGGCGGAATCTTCACTCCGGACTTGCGCGCCTTGGACAGTCCGATCGCGATGGCCTGTTTTCGCGAAGAAGCTCCATGCCTGCCCTCCCTGACGTGATGCATCTCTTCGCGCACGAACGCTCCCGCCTGGGTCGTTGGCCGCTTTCCCTCTCTCTTCAACCTGCGCGCTCTTTGCACGGTTGTTTTCTCAGGCATTGGAATACTCTCCTTCCCCCCTTTCGATTCAAGCAAGCCCCATTCCCCGATTCGAGCTGTTTTTAAGAAATACCCTTAAATTCAGATTGCTTGAATGGACCGACCCGCTTTCCAAAAAAATATATCGATTGAGTCAACATTAGAAGTAAATCCATGATACACCCGGTCAAATGCATCACTTCCAAGACCTGAACCTCAGCCCCGAACTTCAGCGCGCGATCACCGAGCTCGGCTTCGAAAAGCCGACCCCGATTCAAGCCCAGGCCCTTCCCCTCCTGCTCGAGGAGAATACCGATTTTCTCGGCCTGGCAGCGACGGGAACGGGTAAGACCGCCGCCTTCGCGATCCCGCTGATCGAGCGAATTGACACCGACTCCCGCGAGGTTCAAGCCCTGATTCTCTGCCCAACCCGAGAACTCGCCATGCAGGTGGCGGAGCAGGTGAGCCTCCTGGGGAAGCACAAGAAAGTGCGCGCGCTCGCTGTTTACGGGGGCGCCGGTTACGGAGATCAGATTCATGGCCTCAAACGCGGAGCGCACGTCGTGATCGGAACTCCCGGCCGGCTCGTCGATCATCTCGAACGTGGACGCCTGCGCCTGAACGGCCTGCGAGTCGTCGTCCTGGACGAGGCCGATGAGATGATCTCCATGGGCTTCCAGGACGACCTTGAGAAAATCCTCGGCGCCATGCCCGAGGATCAGGCCAACGCCTGGCTCTTTTCCGCGACGATGAGTCCTGAAGTCCGCAGGGTGGCCGACAAATACCTGCGCGCCCCCAAACAGGTGCAGGTCAATCGCGCCGAAATGCTGCCGAGCGCGATCGAGCAGCTTTTCTATACCACTTCAGAGGCGAACAAACCCGAGGTTCTCTGCAAGCTCATCGACGCTGCCGAAGATCTTTACGGCCTGGTTTTCTGCCAAACCAAGTCGCTGGTCGTGGATCTCACGCAGTATCTCAAAGGTCGGGGCTATCTCGCCGATTGCCTGCACGGCGATATGGACCAGGCGGCGCGCGAGCGGGTGATGAAGCTCTTCCGGGAGCGCAAGGTCCGCCTCCTCGTCTGCACCGACGTGGCCTCGCGGGGCCTGGACGTGAAGGACATCACCCATGTCATCAATTATTCGATTCCCCGCGAGCTGGACAACTATGTCCATCGCATCGGCCGTACCGCCCGAAGCGGCAAATCCGGCATCGCCATGAGCCTGGTCACGCCCACGCAGCGAGGCCTCGTCCGCCGCGTGGAGCGCGTCACGGGCTCAAGGATGAAAGAAGGCGGGATCCCCACCCGCCGCGAAATCGGTGAAAAAAAGGTCCGGCGCCTTCTCCCAGGCTTTTTGGCGCCCCAAGGTCACGCGCGCGCGGCCCAGCTCCTCGATGGGGAGTGGAAGAAAGCGCTTACCGGAATGCGCGCCGAAGAGGTGGCGGGCCGCTTTCTCGCCCTTTTTTATCCGGAAACCTTCGCCGAGGGCTCCCCACCTTCTCCTTCGCGCATGCCCGGACGCCCCGTCAGCGCGCCCGGACAGGGGCGTTCAAGGTCCTGACCTGCTGCCGCAGGGAATCGAAGCTCCCGGACTGACCGCTGCTTGCGCAGTCCGTCTCCTTGACCGGGAGCGCCTGCCATCCCACACAGCCCTGACTGCGGGACGGAACGCTCTTGCGGCATTCGGGATTCACGAAATGGTAGGAACAGGGCATCGCGGCCATCCTCCGGCACGCGGCGCCATCATCCACCGGACAGCCGGTTTTGCGTTCCTGAAAAAACTCGCGGACGGACTCTTCCATCTCTGAGGTGTAGGTCGAGCAGTTCAGGCCCTCGTCCCAGGCTTCGGTCACGAAGTCGCGCCAGCGAAAGTCCCGGGCAGGGACGTACCTCCCTCCTTCGCAGCGGAAGTAAGGCGTCTCGCCCGAAACGAGATTCCGATAAAAGCGCAGGCCCGCGAAGTTCGCCGCGAGATCGGCATAAGAGTTCACTCCCGTGAAACCGAGCCCCATTCCCGAGCGCTCCTGCAGTCGCCCGTAAAGATCCAACGCATCCTTCACGCGCTCCCGGCCCCGAACGAAGTAGTCGTAACCCTCGCTGAAGAAATGTCCGAGCTTGTCGGTGCCGATCAGCTGTCCGCTCACCCGAATCGACGAGGCCATACCCCCGCCGAACCGCAGAGTCATCGAGGAAATCAGCCCGGCATCACGGTAAAGGCTCTTTCCGACGGGAACCGTGATCCGTTCGACCTGGTCGCTGCTCTCGGCGAATTTCTCGACGTCGCCGAAAGGGATCTCCCCGAGAAGCCGATGGATCGCGGCATGCAGCCCGCCGGCGGCGCAGCCTCCTTTGGCATTCGCCTCAGCGGCGGCTTTCGCGAGCTGCCGGTTGGTGTAGTCATCCAGAATCCCGGCCGAATCCCTGATCCTGCGATCACGATCCGTGAAATTATCGACCTCCGCGCCCCAGCTCGGGGGACAGCCCCAGGAAAGGAGAACAAATCCCAGTTGCGCGAGCAGATTTGCACGAAATGCATTCATCTGCTGATTTTAAGGAGATCACTCGCTTGAATGCAAGCTAGCCCCCGAGTATGGAAAAGAGATGCGTCGCCCTCCCCGGATCGTCCTCACCTATCCCATTCATGCCCGCGCCATCAGCGAAGAGCTGAGCCCCCATGCGCGCGTGACGATCGCCCGCACGCGGGCCGAGCTGCTGCGCTCGCTGCGGGACGCGGACGCGCTGATCACCCGCGTTTTCGATCGGGTCGACGAGAAGCTCCTCGATCTCGCCCCCAAGCTCCGCGCGGTCGGAAACTACGGCGTCGGAGTGGACAATATCGACCTCCGAGCCTGCGCCCGTCGGGGCGTGCGCGTCGCGAATACGCCGGATGTGCTCACGCGCGCTACGGCAGAGCTCACCGTCGCGCTGCTTTTCGCGGCCGCCCGCCGCTTCCCCGAAGGCGAAGCCCTTTGCCGCAGCGGCCGATTCAGGGGGTGGCAACCTGACCTGCTTCTGGGCCAGGAGCTTCAGGGGCGACGGGCTGTCCTGGTGGGAAAGGGCCGGATCGGCCGGGAAACCGGCCGGCTTTTCCGAGCGCTTGGGCTCAAGGTCGAATGGATCACGCGAAAGGACACCCCCGGGATGGTCCAAAAAAAACTGAAAAGAGCTCAGGTGCTTTCCCTTCACATCCCGCTCACTTCCGAAACTCTCGGTTGGCTCGACGAAAGCCGCCTGGCGCTCCTTCCCCCTGAAGCCATCGTGCTGAATACCACTCGAGGCCCGGTCGTCGACGAAAGTGCACTCGTCCGCGTTTTGAAGGAAAGGAAGATCTTTGCGGCAGGTCTGGATGTTTTCGAGAAAGAGCCCGAGATCCCGCTCGCTTTGCGGCGCCTTCCGAACGTCGTCCTGTCACCCCATCTGGGGAGCGCCACGGCCGAAGCCCGGGAAGCCATGGCTCGTCTCGTCATTAGCGGTGTTCTGAGTATTTTAGGTGGCAAACGGCCCTGGAACGAAGTAAACCCGAATGAAACCTCGTGTTAACGCGGGTCAACGGCCCATCAAGCCGTTAACCAGGCCGTTGAACGATTGCCAACTATGTCAAAGAATACCGATCGTCGAATCATCATCGTCTCCGACGGTACCGGCGAGACCGCCGCGCAGATGACCAAGGCCGCCATGGTGCAGTTCAGCAACCATGACGTTTTTTTCACGCGTTACAAGAACGTCCGGAACGAAGCTCAGATCGAGGCGATCTGCGAGGACGCGGCCGTCAACAAAGACCTGCTCATCTACACTCTGGTTTCCCCGGCTCTGCGGGCCTTTCTCATCACCAAAGCGCGGGAAAAATCCATCCCTTGCGTCGATCTCCTGGGTCCGGCTCTCGCCGGCCTGGCAGCCTACTTCGGCTATGAAGCGAAGATGATTCCCGGCCTCCTTCATGACGTGAACGAGGAGTATTTCCGCCGCATCGAAGCCATGGAATATACCATCGCGCACGATGATGGCCGCAATCTCGTCGGGCTCGAAAAGGCCGATCTCGTGATTCTGGGGATCTCCCGAACCTCGAAGACCCCGCTTTCGATGTACCTTTCGCATCAGGCCTGGCGGGTTGCGAATATCCCCCTGATCAAGGGTTTCGAGGTTCCCAAAGAGGTGTTCGAAATCGATCAGCGCCGCGTGATCGGGCTGACGATCGATCCGGACAATCTTGCGACCATCCGCCGCGCGCGCCTGGAGCGCCTGGGTCAGGACAAAGGGGGCGAGTATGCGGACCCCGATAAGGTAAACGAGGAAATCGAGTACGCGAATATCGTTTTCAGACGCAACCGGAGATGGCCGGTGTTCAATGTTACAGGCAAGGCGCTCGAGGAAACCGCGTCGGAGATCATCAAGCTGATGGCTTCCCGGCGTCTTCTCCCGCCCAACTCGATGGAAGCACCGATGCCGACCACTCCCAATTCTTCCTTTTCGAAATGAGGTAAATCACTATGGCTCGTGGCACTCAAGTTTGGTTCAACGGAAAAATCCTCCCTGCGGAAAACGCGAAGATCAGCCTCTTCACCCATGGCCTGCACTACGGCTATGGCGCCTTCGAAGGCATCCGCGCGTATAAGCAGAAGAAAGGCGGCGGGGCGGTTTTCCGGCTCAAGGAGCACATGGAGCGTTTCCTGGAGAGCGCCAAGATCCTGGATCTCAAGATCCCCTACTCGCTGAATGACCTCGTTCAAGCCACGGTCGAGACCTGCAAGGCGAATGGCTTCGAAGAGTGCTATATTCGCCCGATTCTTTATGTGGCCGATGGGCCGCTGGGCGTGAATCCCGGAACGACGCCTCCCGTGGATGTCGCGATCCTCAACTGGGAGTGGGGCTCCTATCTCGGCGACGAAGGCGCGAGCCTCGGCGCCAAGCTCAAGATCTCGAGCTTCATCCGTCCGCACGTCAACTCCTCGATGACCAAAGGCAAGATCACGGGTCAATACGTCAACAGCGTCCTCGCCAAGCGCGAAGCGATCGCTGCCGGCTTTGACGAGGCCCTTTTGCTCGATCCCGAGGGTTATCTGACCGAGGGCAGCGGCGAAAACCTCTTCATGATCAGGAACGGGGTGATCAAGACCACGCCGCTCACTTCGATCCTCTCGGGGATCACCCGCCAAACGGTGCTCGATTACTTCAAGCACCTGGGCTACGAAGTGAAAGACACCCGCTTCACCCGCGACGAGATCTGGTGCGCCGACGAAGTATTCCTCACCGGCACGGCCGCCGAGATCACTCCGATCCGCGAGATCGACTACCGCCCGATCGGAAGGGGTGACCACGTCGGAAAACCCGGTCCGATCACGGCCAAGCTCAAGAAAGACTACAGCGCGATGGTGCGTGGCGAGCTGCCGGAATACGGCCGCGATTGGCTGACGCCGATCGTCTGATCGAACTCCATCAGGCCGCGGCTACTCCGGAACCGAAGGGTGAACGGGGTGGCCGCCCTAGCCCTGGATCCGTCAAATGTTGATCGGCGCGGGACGAATCGTCCTGGATTTCTACAATAACGATGACGTGCCTTTGAAGCGCCGGCAGCTCGAGGAGCTCTGCGCGGGGCTACGCAAGAAATTCAATATCTCCGCGCTCGAAGTCGCCGACTTCGACGACCCGGAACGCTGCGTGATCGGCTTCGCGGTCGTCATTCCGGAAAACTGGAAGACTGCCAGCGCGCGAAGCCTGATCGAGAAAATCTGCGAAACGATCGACCAGTCGGCATTCGCCCGCGTGATGGTCGAGGACTGGGACCTACTCAGCCACGGGGGCGCCTGAGGCTCCGGCAAGCACCGAGCCGGGAGCGGCGCGGGCGGCGGAGCCCGTAACCAGGAACTCGAGCGCACTTTCGATCTCAAGCGGCGTCACCGTCGCGGTGCCTCGCTTACCGACTTCGACACCCGCAGCCAGGTTACCCAGTACCGCGGCCTCTTCGATCGTCGCTCCGCCCGCCAGCGCCAGCGTCAGCACCGAGATCACCGTGTCACCGGCGCCCGAGACGTCGTAAACCTCTTTTGCGTAGGTCGGAATCAGCCGGACGTCCGCGCGACCTGCCGAAAATATCGCCATTCCGTCCTTTCCGCGCGTGATCACCACGTGACGCGCATTAGCCGCGCGCAAAATGGATGAGCCCGCCTGGATCAGCGAGGCCTCGCCGCGGATCTGCACGCCCGAGAGGCGCTCAGCCTCATTTGTATTGGGGGTCAGCACGGAGGCGCCCCGGTAAACTTCGACCGGCGTCCTGAGGTTAGGATCCACCGTGACGATCTTTCCATTGCGCTTCGCCGCCGCGAAGATCTGGCGCGCGACACGCTGGTTAATCAAGCCCTTTGCGTAATCCTCGACTATGACCGCGTCGGCGCGCTTGGCGAGCTCTTCGACCTTGGCCAGGACGGCTTCCTCCATCTCTCGGCTGATCGGATGAGTATCTTCGTAGTCCACCCGCAGAAGCTGCTGCCGCTCGCTCACGACCCGCTCCTTGAGCACCGTACGGCGGGATGCGTCCTCCACGAGGTGGCCGTGCCCGATGCGCGTGGATCGGAGCATTTTACGGAAATCCCTTGCCGCGGCGTCCTTGCCCACCAGCCCTACGAGCCAGGGCTCCCCGCCCAGGGTCTGGATGTTGTCGGCAACGTTGGCCGCAAGCCCGAGCTTGAGCTTCTCTTCGCGAACGTGAACGATCGGTACCGGTGCCTCCGGCGAAATACGTTCCACCGCTCCGATCGTGTAGCGATCCAGCCCCACGTCGCCGATGACGAGAATTCGACCGAAGAGCTTGCGATGAAGAAGCTCCCGAAGACGCTTGAGATTCCAATGCGAAGGATGAATCGCCTCGATCCGATACTTTGCCATAACTTTCTTCAGTCCGGTAAATCGCCTCGGTTCAGTCGGTCCGCAGCGAGCCGTTGATTCCGTTACTTTGCGCCAATTGAAAGGAGACCTGCTCCAGCGCCTGGGCCACCGTGATGCTCTTCATGCAAGGATGATAATTGCACAAAGCCCCCCGGCATTTGAAGTCTTCTCCACAGTAATTTTCCGGAACCAGCACGCTCGCCCGGGACTCGTCCCCGAGATAGGGCCCCCAACGAAGCGCGCTTTGCACCCGAATGGGAGGATAGAAGGTGACGACCGGGCGCTTGAGCGCGACCGCGAGATGAACCGGGCCAGTGCTCGGAGCCACGACGATCGAAGCGACGCTGTACAATCCTCCCAGAAAATCGACGGCTCCCGCCTCGGGGCCGCCGTAAAAGAGCACGCTCTTGGCCTGCGCCCCCAAAGCTTCCCGAATCCTCCCGAGCAGCTCTCCTTCGGCTCGCCCCCCGGTGACGAGCACCTGCCGCCCGTCTTTGAGCAGTCCCTGGATCAATTGCACGTAATGCGTCTCCGGCCAGTTCAGCGCCGAGCCCCCCATACCGGGGTGAATCACGCAAAGAGGCGCCTGCTGATCCCAGCCTTTTTCCAGAAGCCATTGCCGGGCCCTTTGAGCCGAGTCCTTGGGAATACTGACCCGCGTCAGAGCATTGCGCGAACCCACGCGAATGCCGATCCGACGAAGGAGCTGCAGATTATAATCCGCCTCATGCATCTCGACCTGTGAGCGCCCCTGGCGCAATCCGCGATTGTAAAACAGGAAGGAATGCGGCTTGGAGAAGGGACCCACCCGGTAGCGTACTTGGGCCAGGAATGCCGCAGCCGCGATCTTCCACTGGCTTTGCAGCACGATCACGATACGGAGCCGGAGCCGCCGGAATTCCTTCACGAGCCGGAATAACCCCCGCAGTCCGGCATGGCGCCCCTCAGGCTCGTAGATGAGCACCTCATCGAGCTCAGGCAACTCGCGGATGACCGGGGCCATCGGCTCGCGCACCATGGCCATCACCCGGGCCTGAGGATAATGCTTTTTCACCACCTCGAAAACCGGGGTCGAGAGGATCAGGTCGCCCAACCGGTCGCACCGGACGATGAGAATGCCGATATCCCTGCTCATCTTCCCTGGTCCGCAAGGCCCAGCTTCCCGCGCACGTGCTCCTCCATTTTCTTCACCACCTCGTCGAGGGTCAGCTGGGTCGTCTCGATCTCGATCGCATCCGAAGCCTTCTTCAGTGGCGCGACCGCGCGCGTCGAATCGCCATGATCCCGCTCCATGATCTGACGCCGAAGCTCCTCAAAGGACGGGGCGTCCGCACCGGAAGCCTCGAGCTCGGCCAGACGTCGCTTGGCCCGCTCATCCACGCTCGCGGTGAGGAAAAACTTCACGTCAGCGTCAGGGAAAACCACCGTGCCGATGTCACGGCCCTCGAGGATCGTGCGACCTTCGCAGCCCAGCCTCCGCTGCAGGCCCAGGAGCGAGGCCCGAACCGGCGGAAAGGCCGAAACCCGCGACGAAGCCATGCTCACCTCCGGCGTGCGGATCAGCCCGGTAATATCCCGTCCGTTGGCGAAGATGCGGTTGCGCGGATTCTTGCGCGGCATATGGCGAAACTGGAGAATCACGCTCCTCGCGATTTCCGCAGCCCGTGCTTCGAGATCCGGCTGCTCAAGCGCTCCTTCCCCGCGACCCTCGATCGCGAGCAACGCGACGGCCCGGTAAAGCGCCCCCGTATCCACGTGCACGAAACCGAGAAGATCAGCCAGCCGGCGTGTTGCGGAGCTCTTGCCGGTTCCGGCCGGACCATCGATCGCCACCACTGGCCCCCGCTTCGGCATTGCCATGATCTCTTCCTCTCCCTCGATCATCTTCCCACCACTAGAGCACCGGCCGAACCTTGGCGCAAGCCCAGTCGATCCCGCGCATCTCCTCCTCGAAGCGGGCCAGCACCGCGGAAATCCATTCCTCCGGAACGATTCCGATCTCATTCAGGCCGATCGCCGCCACCGGCGCCCCTTCGGGATCGATATTGATCCCGGCATGCAGCAGCAGTGAGACCGGTGAAGCGGTCACGATCGACACGGAGAGCTTGCGCTGCCCGGCGCCTTTTCCGAAGAACAGATCATCGCCATCGCGCCGGCAAAGCTCGCCCGCGCCGCTCCCCAGCAGGCGCGCATTGATCTCGTCGCAAAGAATCGACATGAAAAGCCGCTGCAGCAGCACGCCTTCCCGGAGTCCCGAGGCTCCGAAAAACTCCCCGATGAAATGCACCATCCAGCGCGCCTCAATCCGATCGGCTGCCAACCGGTCTTCCCAGTCCACGAGGTGCTCGGTGCGCACCCGGCAGGCGCCTACGAAAGCACCGATTCCCGAGCCCTTGAGGCCGAGCTCCGTCAGCAGGAAATGCGGACGAAGCTCCTCGCCCGTGTAAGCCCGTTCCTGCTTCGAGAAAACCGTGGAAATCCTCATGAAACCTCCAAAGCACGTTTGAGTCTCCGACAGGACTCGCAGGCCCCGCACGGTCGTTCGCCGCCGGCATAACAGCTCCAGATGCTCTCGAACGGAAAAGGGCGCGCGAGCCCCCGAAGCGCCGCGACGATCTCGCGTTTATTCATCCGCGTAGTATAAGAGAAGAGCTCGACGCGATTGGCGGTCGAGAACGACAACGCGCGCGTCGTCTCTTTCAGGAACTCTTCGGAGTTGTCCGGAAACGTCGCGGCCTCCTCACGATTGAAGCCGACCACCACCCGCACGGCTCCGAGCCTCTCCGCAAAGGCAGCTGCAACATTGACGAAGACTCCGTTTCGATTGGGTACCCATACTGCTGCGGCCGTCCTTCGTGTCACTGAAAGATCATCAAGCCGCTCGCCCCCCGGATCCGGGATGTCGCGACGCACGTCCGTCAATGCGCTTCCTCCGAAGGCGCCGAGCCAACGCAGGTCGACCACCTCGTGCCGCACTCCGTAGCAGGAGCTGAGCTCCCGTGCCGCCCTGAGCTCGTTTTCCGCCGAACGTTGGCCGTAGAGCACCGTCAGCGCCAGTACCGGCTCGTCACGCTCCGCGCAAAAAGCCAGGTTCGCAGCCGAATCCAGCCCCCCCGAAAGCAGAATGACCGAAGACTTACGCACGCCTCTTCTCCGGATCGAAGTAGCTGGCCCAGCAGCGGTCGTTTTCCCAAACCGTAACCCGCTCGACCCAGGTCTGAGCGTTATCGAGGCGCCTGGAAAGCCGATCGTAAGCGAGCTTCGCGATCGCTTCGGCCGAGGGGTTCATTTCCTTGAAATCCGGCAGAGCATTCAGATCCTGGTGATCCCATGGCGCGACCAGCTCCTTGGCGGCCGCCTTCAGATCCCGGAAGTCCATTGCCATTCCGATCGAATCCAGACGCGTCGATCGCGCGAAGACCTCCAAACCCCAATTGTGTCCGTGAGGACGGGCACAATCGCCCGGATAGCCCTCCAAATGGTGAGCCGCCGGGAAATCCAATTTCACTCTCAGTTCGAACATAATTACCCCAAAATCTTCGCGGGCGCTCGGATGCTCAGGCACTCAGATGCCCAGGCTCTCGGCTGCGCTTGCGTCCTCCCTGGAAACCACCGGGCATTACGCTTTTCGGCTCAAAGAAGCATTTGAGCGGTAAAAACGGAATCCGGGCAAGCCCTTGCGGATCGCTTCGTAATATCGTTTGGTATTAACAGGTTTGAAATCTTTTCGCGAGAGAAGCTGATCCAATTTCGCGGGACCGATATTGTAAGCGGCGACCAGATAGTAGGGCGAGAGATCCCTGTAGCGATCTCGCAGCCAGGCCAGATAAGCGATCCCGAGCTCGGTATTGAGAAAGGGATCTGTGAGCATCATTTCGCCGACACCGGGTGTGGCGAGCCGGCGAGTGTACTCGGGCCGCCGTTCGCGGGATATCACGGCTGCCGTCGCTGGCATCAACTGCATCAAGCCGACCGCGCCAGCCGGAGAATGCACCCTGATCCGGAATCCGCTCTCCACCTCGATCAGGGAAAAGATAAAAGCCGGATCGAATTGAAACTCCTGGCATAACGAGACGATATGGCGCGCGAGCTCCGGAACCTTTGACTGCGGGAAGAGGTCGAGCCGATCACCCAGGATTTGAGCGGCCCGGTGTTCCGACATTGTCCGATAAGAAGCGGTCTCCAGGGAGTGGAGCGAGAAGCTGAAATCGTCGGAGGGATCGGCTCCCAGCATGCCGGCGACCAGGCTGATGCCAAAGCAGCCGATGAGTACCGATCGTCTGAAAGTCAGCTGAAGAAATCTCATATACAGCGGCCGGGACCTTATCCAGGCGGCCCGCCCATTGTAAAGGCGCATTTTCCGACCTTCAGAATCCCTTTAGAATCGGCGGATCACCCCTCAAAAGCGAACGGGTGCCTGCTCATCATCCAAAAACAGGGCCATTTCATAGGCGTCTTCGCCATTGGAATAGGCCCCTTTTCGGACATGAACGATCGTGAAATTCGCGCTTTGATAGAGCTGGATCGCCGCCATATTGGATTTCCGGACTTCGAGGATCACCTTCTTGCACCCTTTGCCGAGAGCCGTCGAGACAGCCCGCTGAATCATTTGCCGGGCCATGCCTTTGCTCCGGTGCGGCAGACCGACGGCCACATTCAGGATATGCGCCTCCTCTCCCATGACCCAGAAAACGATATACCCGGCGACGATCGAATCGGTGTCATCATCGGTCATCACCAGAACCTGGCTGTAAGGCTTCTCCAGCTCGGACTTGAAATGATCCAGAGTCCACGGCGCGACATGAACCTGGTTTTCGATCTCGATGACCTTGGAAAGGTCGTCCTCTACGGCCGGGCGAAGGCTGAAGGTGGATTCCATCGCCCAGCCTTCTCGCATACCCCGAGGGCTGTCGTCAAAACAAACCCATGCAGCTCCAGGCCTGATCTTCAGGGAACTCCTGCATCGCGCGCTCAGCACCGAGACCCACCGGCACACTGAGCGGAGCAAGCTTCAAGGAACCCCGGCCGGCATGAACCTCCTCTGAGGAAAGCGAAACTTCCGAAACCATCGCTTCTCGCGAGAGGGTCCCTTCCAAGCGAACGCCTTCGTAAGCCCATCCCTCGCGCATGACCTGGCTCACGGGTATGAGCTGATCCCAGTTGATCGTGCAGGAGCCTCCAGGACAAGGCCTCGTAGAATGCTGGATCACCGTCCAGGAAAACAGGCGATCCTCTCCGACGGGCCAAGGGCAAACCGTCGCATCAGGAAGCGCGCTCACCTTCCATTCGACCGCGATCCGCTCCTGAGGCCGCAGCAGCACCCGGATCCAGGAGCGCTCACCGGTGGCCAGCGCCAGCTCCTCCGCACCTTCGCTCCGCAGAATCCGTGCGGCCGTCAGGAAGAGCGCTCCTTTTGACCAGAAGTCCCTGACGAAGGGCCCTGAGGGCGGCGCATTGCCCACCTGGGTATGAAAGGAATTCGCCAAAGTGGAAATTACGTCAAACCGGTTCGCGCCATCCTTCCGCAGCCAAAGCTCGACCGCCCGCTGGGAAGGATTCCGAAACTCCTCCGTCGCCAGCACCCAGCCAGCACTTGCAATCTCCTTCATCCATTGCTTGGCAGTCCCCTGAATGCTTTCGACTCTGATGCGGCTCTGAATCAGGGGTAAAGGACCCACCAGCTTGAACCGCAGCTCGACTTGCGTCCTGCGCCCGTCGGAGTGCTGCAGATCGAGCGTAAGCAGCTGGGAATCCGCTGGATCCGCATCCATCTCTCCGCCGGGAAGAAGGGCGGCGAGCGGAATGAACCAGCGCCGATGGGTGGAATCATAGGAAACCCCCTCGCGCGAAGGCTCCCCTTTCGGGCGATTCCGGGAATCCAGGATCCGGTGAGTATAATGGGCATTGTGGATGCTGGAACCAAGGGCATCCTCATCCCAGACAAGAAAGAGGCGTGACTTGCCTGGCTCCGGCAGTGCGATGCTCTTTTTGAAAGTGATCTCCCCCGCTGCGACCGAGACATCAGCCAGCGCGTCTGCTGCCCCATTTCCGGACGGGACATGCGGATCGTCCCCGGCCGGAAGCACCCGAAGTCCGAACTTCCGGAAATCGATTTCTCGGGAATCGCCAGCGGGAGCCTCGCTGGGATTGCGAGTTGATCCTCCTTTCTTCCCTCCCACCAAGCACCCGGCCATTGCGATCGTCATCGTCACCAATACCAACCCGACACCTAAAATTCTCATTGCCTTTGCTCTCCCCAGGATATTCGGCATGCAGCCGCACCGCGGCGGGAGAGCAATTGGCGGACCAGCTCCACTGCAAATGAGGAGGTTTTCAGCTTGGGTCGTGGTTCTCGCCGAGGTTTTTCGGACGCCGGATGAACCGGAGCGCAGGCGAGGTTTGCTTCGGGGCGATTCTTCGTGTTAAGTTCGCCGAATCTATGGCTAAAGAGAATCCCGCGAGCGTTGCTGATTTCGAGGAACCGGAAATCCACTCCGAGGTGGATACGATGCGCCATTCCTGCGCGCACGTCATGGCCCACGCCATCCAGCGTCTTTGGCCGCAGGCCAAGTTCGGCATCGGACCGACCGTCGAGAACGGCTTTTTCTACGACGTCGATCTCGACGTGAAGCTCACGCCCGAGGATCTTCCCCGGATCGAAGCTGAGATGGCGAAGCTCATCAAAGCCAACCAGGAGTTCGTTCGGGCCGAGCATTCGATCGCAGAGGGGCTGTCGCTTTTCGGGAATCTCAACCAGCCGTTCAAGATCGAGATCATCGAGACCTTGCGCGACAGCACCGGAGCCACGACGGTCAGCTCTTATAAAGAGGGAGACTTCGTCGATCTGTGTCGCGGCCCCCACGTGAAGAAAACCGGCGACATCAAGGCGTTCAAGCTCCTCTCGCTTGCCGGCGCCTACTGGCGCGGCAACGAGAAAAACCCCCAGCTCCAGCGGATCTACGGCACGGCCTTCACTTCCAAAGCCGAGCTCGACGAGTATCTGCACCTGCTCGAAGAGGCCAAAAAACGCGACCATCGGAAGCTAGGCAAGGAGCTGGAGCTCTTCACCTTCCTGCCGGAATCCCCGGCCTCGCCTTTCTTCTACCCCAAGGGGGCAATCGTCTATAACCGCCTCATCCAGTACATCCGGGATCTCTATGTCCCCTACGAGTACTCCGAGGTGATCACGCCTCAAGTGATGGACGTGTCGCTTTGGAAAACCTCGGGCCACTACGACAATTACGTCGAGAGCATGTATTTCACGAAGGTCGAGGACCGCGAGTACGGGCTGAAGCCCATGAACTGCCCGAGCCACTGCGTCCTTTTCGGCACGCTCAAGCACTCCTACCGCGACCTGCCGCTTCGGTACGCGGACTTCGGCCGCCTGCATCGCTACGAGAAATCCGGGGTCACCCACGGACTCACTCGCGTGCGGACCTTCTGCCAGGACGATGCGCACGTCTTCTGTACGCCCGAGCAGATCGAGACCGAGATCCTCAAGGTCGTGGAAATGGTCTTCCGGACGCTCGACCTCTTCGGCTTTTCGGACATGCAGATCTTCCTCTCCACCCGGCCCGAGAAGCGCGTCGGCTCGGACGCGCTCTGGGACAAGGCCGAAGCCGGCCTGCGGGCAACACTCGACAAGCTCGGCCGCCCCTACAAGATCAACCCCGGCGACGGCGCGTTTTACGGGCCGAAGATCGACTTCATCGTCAAGGACGCGCTCAAGCGCCCGTGGCAGCTTTCGACGATCCAGCTCGATTTCAACCTGCCTGAGCGCTTCGACCTGACTTACACCGCGGCTGACAACACGGCTCAGCGCCCGGTCATGGTCCACCGCGCGGTGCTGGGATCGCTCGAGCGCTTCATCGGCGTGCTCACCGAGCACCTCGGCGGCGCGTTCCCGTTCTGGCTCGCTCCGGTGCAGGCGCGGCTGGTGCCGATCAAGGATTCCCACAACGCCTACTGCGCGGAGTTCCTGTCGAAGCTCAAGGGAGTGGGCTATCGGGTCGACCTGGATGACCGCAACGAATCCATGGGTCTCAAGACCCGCGAAGCGCAGACGGCCAAGATCCCCTTCTCGCTGGTCGCGGGCGACCGCGAGATGCAGGGCAACCAGTTCGCCGTGCGCAAGTACGGCGAGCGCGAGTCGAAAGTGATGACCCAGGACGAGCTGCTGACCATGTTCGCGGAGCTTGAGTCGATTCCGCGCCAGCCGAGGAAAGCGTAGCTTGATCAGCCCGAAGGACCTGCAGGGCCGCCACGCCCGGGCGATCTATGACGTGATGTATGGCTTCGTGCCGATCACGGAATGGGAAGAGCAGATCATCAACTCGCCTTTTTTCCAGCGCCTGCGCTGGATCAAGCAGCTGGGCTTCGCCAACTACATCTTTCCGGGCGCCGAGCATAACCGCTTCGCGCACGCGATCGGCGTGATGCATTCGATGGAACAGATGCTCCGCGCGCTGGGACTGGCCGTGCCTGAGTCGGAGCTTTTCGATCCTCGCGCCCGAAGCCCCGAGGCGATGCTGCACAAGAGCCTGAGGATCTCCGCGCTGCTGCACGATATCGGGACCTTTCCCTTCTCGCATGCCATCGAGTACGCCTATATCCGGCATGGCAACGACACCCGGAGCCGGCCGGACCAGAAGGCCAATGCGGCCTCGGCGCGCGCCCTCAAGGCTCTGCCCAACTCGCACGAGCACCTGGGCTCGTTCATCATCAAAAACACGTCGTACGAGGGCGGCCTGACCCGGATCCTCGAGGATTTCGGCTTCGACGTCCAGATGATCTCCAAGATCATCAAGGGCGATTCCCCGTATCTCGTCGCCAATATGCTGATGCACTCGGACCTGGACGCGGATCGCATGGACTACCTCATGCGAGACGGCCATTACACGGGAATCAAATATGGCCAGTTCGACCGGGAGTACGTCCTGGCCAACCTCGTCACTTACGATGCCGGCGCCGGTCAGCTGGGCTTCGGTGTGCGCGAGAGCGCTTTGCACGCGGTCGAGGATTTCCTGATCGCGCGCTTCAGCTGGTACAGCCAGGTGATCAAGAACCAGGGCTCGGCCAAGTTCGACATCATGTCCTCGCACGTGGCCGAGGCCTTTCTGGAGGAAGACCTGATCCACCAGTTCCAGGACCTGCTTCAGATGGTCCAGGAAGGCGACGAGCGCTTTTTCTGGTGGAACGACACCTACTTCATGACCCGCTGCCAGGAGCTTCGCGAGCTGGACCTGATCAAGGATCCACGGATCGCCGAGCTCACGGGAATGCTGCTTTTCCGACGGCCGCCGCGTACCCTGCGACATCCGCTTTTCGAGCACCGGCTGCTTCGCTCCGACGCCGACGAGCGCGAGAAGGAACGCCTGATCGCGCGAATCCGTGCCTTGGTGGCGCAATTCGAGCGCGTGCTGGAGAAGGATGGAAGCGGCAAAGAGTGGCTTCTGGCCGACATTCCGGAAAGAGACGTGGTCTTCACCCGCCCCATGAAGCAGATCGTCAGGAAGCGCGGGCGCGAACACCTGTACCGGGAGCGCGATCCGATCAAGGTCGTTTCGCGCACCGGCAAGCCGACGCTCCTCGTAGAACGAGAGAACGCCTTGATGAAGCATCTGGCCTCGTTCATCAACTTCGTCCCGAGCGTCTATGCCAACGACGCGGCGGTGGATCTGCTCCGGAGCCGCAAGCTGATCGAGGGCTGACGCTCCTCAGAGAACCCAGAAGACCACGGCCGCGCAAAGCGTCGGCGGCAAGGCATAGAGAAAGAGCATCAGCGGACTGATGCCGTCCTCGCCGAAGGCTCCGTTGAGGATCCCGTACCCCGCGGGGTTGGGCGCATTGGCAATCACGGTGAGGCCCCCGCCTACTACCGCGCCCGCCACCAGCGAATAACGGGAGGATTCCGAAAGCGTCGGCACCTGCGAGCCCAGATAGGTCAGCGCGGCGTTATCGGTAAACGCGGTCAGGCCGGCGGCACCGAGGTAAAGCGCGAGGTCGTCGAGCCGGGTCAGCAAAGGTTCCAGCCACCAGCGCTGAGGCCCCCCCAGGACCACCAGCCCACCGAGAAAGAAGCCGACCAATAGCCCCTCGCGAAGCTTGAGATCCGCCTGGTATTCGCGCGTGACGGCCGCCATGCCGAGAAAAAAGAGGAACAAGCCCACGAACACCACCAGGTAATGCGAGGTGGCCACGATCGCCGCCAGGAAAAAAAGATGCACCATCACCACCCAGGCGGGAGGCATCCCGTCGGCGATCTTCCGCTCGTTCCAGGCAAGATTCCTGAGCTCGGCCCGGAAAACATACGTAACGGCGCCCGTGGACGCGAGAATGGCGAGCACGGCTTTCCAGCCGAAGTTGCTCAACATGAAAAGGAGATCCCAGTCCCATTTCGAAGCCACCATAAGAACCGGAGGCGCCGCGAACGGCGTCAGCGTTCCGCCGATGGAGATATTCACGAAAAGCAGCCCGAGCGTGGCATACATCAGGCCGGCCGACAGGCGCTTCGAGTAATAGCGATCCAGGAGGATCAGCGCGGTGACCGTCATCGCGGCGGGCTCGGTGATCAGACTGCCCAGCAACGGGCCGAGCACCAGCGCGACCAGGTAGAAAGAGACCGGCCGTTTGAAGGGAAGCACCCGGGCGGCGACTCCCACGGCGGCCTCGGCGAACTTCAGGATCGGGCGCGTGGAACAGACGGTCATGATCACGAAAACGAACGCGGGCTCGAGAAAATTGCGCTCTTCCAGGTAGTGGATGCTCGAAGCGACGCCCTCGAGCAACGTTCGGGCGAGGAGATAGATTCCCGCCCAAAGCCCGAATACCACTTCGATCTCGCCCAGAAGATGAAAGGCGTTCTCCCCGACCGATCCCGCGGGATACCGATCCGCGAGCTCATGCAGGCGTTTCACGAGAAAGGTATGCAGGATCGCCGCCGCGAAGGTGACGGTTGCGATGAGATCGATCCATGCGACTTGCGTCATGAGAGGCCTCCTGCGCCAATGCTTACGGTCATCTCCCGGAATCCTACCATGCCTCCCCGGGGCGCGCCCAGCCTAACCCCCTGCATCGGAGGATTTCGCTTTTTTGCGCGCGAATACACGTGCTAGCCATCCGCCCATGACCGTCTTCCTTCACGTATCGTTGGCACTCTTCCTGTTCGCATCCATTCCCGCTTACTGCGAAACCGGCTCAAACACCTCGCAAGGCGCCCCCGTTCAGCCGAAGCTCTCGCTTTCGCTGAAGAGCTATTATTACGAGGCCCAAGGACGCCGCTGGGCCGTCGACGATCTGTTCGGCTTCAAGGATGCCTCGGCCAACCTTCAGGTGCTGACCGCGACCTATACGATCATTCCCGCGCTCAGCGTGGTCGCCACGGCTTCATATACCCGCGCCTATCTCGAAACCGTAACCAAGACCGGTGTGTCCTTCAGCGACACGATCCGGGGCGTGGCCGACACGCGGCTGGTGCTGCGCGCGCCGGTACTGTATTCGCAGGGCCACCTGCTCGCACTCGAGACCGGCATCTCCCTGCCCACCGGTTCCATCGATGCCTCGAGCTCCCGCGACCCTTCCACGCACCTGGGGTACAATCTGCAGATCGGCTCCGGCACGGTGGATCCGATCACCGCGGCGACCTATCTCTTCTCGAGCGGACGCTTCACCCACGGCGTCCGCGCCCAGGCGATCCTGCGGATCGCGGATAACAAGAACCGTTATCGCTTCGGAAACGAATATTCCGGCAACCTCTGGACCGAGTACAGCCTGATCGGCAGCCATCTGGTCTCGAGCCTGCGCTTCAGCGCGAAGGCCAAGGGCGCTATCGAGGGAATGGATCCCACGATCGGACGCAACCTTTTCACCGAGTATTACTATCATCCGCAGACGAGCTGGGACCTGACATTCCTGGCGAAATCCACCCTGCCGCTCGGGATCGCAGGGACGAGCCTCGCCCTGGAAGCGGGCGCGCCGCTTCTGCAGGAGACCCTCAATTACGCCCACTACCACATCGCGACCGAGTTCTACGGCTCGGCCGGGATACAGGTCGCCATGTGATCAGGTTCCGCCCTTCGGACCGAAGGCGGCGTGCAACAGGATCTCCTTGCGGTTCTGGGAAAGCTGGCGGAGCAGCACGCCCGAGGCGCCCCAGCAGGCGCGCTTGCGCGCGGCCAGCTCGCGCAATCCTTGAATGAAGGCGCGATCCGTGAGCTTCAGGGTCAGGAACGCCGCGCGCAGCCCGCGTGCCTGAAGCTCCGGCAGCCAGCGATCGACCCAAACCAGCAGCTCCTCGGGCGCGACGTTCATGTCCGAAAAAAGCCAGTCCACGCGCGCGGGCAGGTCGGCGATGTGAAGAGCCTCGGCGCGCCTCCTGAGATGCGTGAGCCTGCGGCCGTTCGCGCGCGCGAAGCTCTCAACCGGGCCAGCGAGCTCCGCGGGATCGACCGCGATCACATCCAAGCCTCGCTCCAGAAGGGCCAGCAGCGCCCCACCCGGAGCCGAACCCAGCTCAAGAACCGTTTCGCCGGGCGAGAGGGGCATCTCCGTCACCCGGATCGCCTCCTCGCATTTGAGGTACGCGCGCGAAGGAACCTCCTGCGCGGGCCAGGGCAGCTCTCCCCCCGGATGCGGCACTCGAATGGGAGCGTGAAGATGAATCCCCCAGACCCAATCCCCGGGGCGCAGCCGGATCGCGTCGAGCACGAGAGTTCCCGCTTGCACCGGGAGCGCGCCCTCGAGGAGGGGCAGCCCCGAGTCCCGAAACTCCCGTCGCAGGGCTTCGTTTCGAAGCTCCACCTCGATCGGAACCACGCGCTTTTCCCTCGCTCCGGGGGGAAACTCCCTGCGCGCCCAGCACTGCAGCACGAATGGCTCCGTGAGCCGTTCCAGGGGCGGCTTCCCTCGGCCGAGCGCGATCCCCCAGGATCGCGAGAAGCTCGAAGGCGGCCCGTAAAAGCGTTCCAGCTCCGAGCCCCCCTCCAGCCGAAAGACACGCCAGCCCGGCAGCGACTCCAGGATCTCCCCGCCATCGAAAAGGTGGCGGATATCCTGCTCGAGCGCCTCCTCGAAGCCCGGTTGCACGGTCGAAAAGAGATCTACGGCCATGGAGACAACCTCGCACGATTGCCCGCTTTCGCGCAACTTGGGCGCAACCCTGCGAAAGCACCCGCGCCAAGGCCGCCCGCACAGCCGCTCTTTGCTTGACGCTCGCCGAGAGACAGAGCCATTCTAGGCAGGTGAACGCAAAACATCTCCTCGGAGCCGGCGCCATCGGAATCGTCCTGATCGGGGGCTTCGGGCTCGGCCAGCGCCTCGTGGATTCCGAAGCTGATCGAACTTCCCCCTCGGTCCCGGATGCCGGCACCTCCGCCGCGACTTCGATTCCTGCGGTCGCCTCCCGTCCTGCCGCCGTTCCCGTTACGCGCGGAAGAGTCGTCAATCTTCCCGCCTCGGGTCACCGGCCTTCCTCCGCCGAGCGGGCGGCGCCCCAGGGCAACATCATCGAATTCGAGGTAGTGAATGGGCTCGCCATCGCGCAAGGCGATCTGATCCTTGGCAGGCCGGATTCGGACATCCCATTCAAGAAAGGTCATACCGAAGCGGCCCCTCCGCAGCTTTGGGATCAGCCGGTGATTCCCTATCTCATTCATCCATCGCTTCCCAATCCCGAGCGCGTCGAGCGGGCGCTCGAATACTTCCGCTCGGAGACGCCGCTCTCATTCGTGGCTTACCAGGGCCAGCCGGACGTGATCGTCTTCGAGCCCGGCGAGGAGCATTGCTACTCCTATCTGGGTCGGATCGGCGGCGCGCAGCCGATCCGCCTTTCAGCCGAATGCCAGTGGTCGCAGATCGTGCATGAGGTCATGCATGCGCTGGGTTTCGTTCACGAGCAGTCCCGGCGCGATCGCGACCGTTACGTGGAGATCCTTTGGGACAATATCGAAGACCGATTCCACGGCCAGTTCGCGCAGGTGCCCGACGCTTTCATGGAGGCGCAACGCGACACGCCTTTCGACTTCCGCTCCGCGATGCTTTACTCCCCCGACGCCTTCGCCCGCCGCAAGGGCCAGCCCACCTTCCGCGCGCTCAATCCGGGCGAGCAAATCAATCCCATCATCAACGGCCTGAGCCCCGGCGATCTGCAGCGCCTGCGCCGCCTGTTCCGCCTGTAAGAGGCTTTTCCGAACTTACTTCCGTGAGGGCTTGCAATACCAAAGAACGAGAACTGGGACGGACAAGAGAATGACACCGAGGAGTCCAAACGCGCCTTCCGAAGAAAATTCCAAACTCCATGACAGAAAGCACAGCTCAAAACCGAGCCGCCGTTATTGACAAGCCAAGAAAGAAAGTAGCTCACAAAAACCGTGATCATGGTGAATACGATCAACTCGATGGCTGTCTGCTGTGCCGCAATCATTCCACGATAATGCCAGCCACCCCAGACGATACCGATGATAAGTGGAGCATGTCGGAGATGAGAGAGATGATTATGTAGGTACCCCCGCCAGCCGATTTCTTCACCGAGAGATGCTGCAACCCAGACCATCAACGTCAAGACTGCACTCATGTAACCGACGCTATGTTGATCAACGAGTTTCAGATGTCCGGTACCTAACCCTGCCGTAACCGAAACGAGAGCCACGGCCACGCAATAGGAGAACGCCAGAAAATAAGATTTGGCAGAGCCGATGCCCCAGTTGATGCCGGCCTTGACAGGCGCCTTCTCGGCCATAAGGAAAGCGAAGGTCGAGAGTGCCGGCATCCACATGATCAACGCAAATCCAAAGACGTTCTTCGGCATTAGACGAGAAATGAAATCTGCACAAACCAAATTCCAAATCACCCACCAGGCTGCCTTTTTCATGCCTTTGGTTTAATGCAGCCGAAAACGAAGGCAAGTCGCCTTAGTCGCCGGATCGCGAATACCCAAATTGGGGATGATCCTGGGCTAGCTGTGATTCGCCGAACAGAGCCTAACCAAGAGACCTTGACGTCAATGATGAAGCCTTCCGGTCATATGACTTCGACTCAAGCCTGATGACACCCCGATGCTTAGCCCCACACGCTCTCCGAGCGTTATCCCTCGCGAAGCCAGGATGGCGAAGCGTGGGTAGGGTGTGGGCCAGGAAGGCCCCCCACGCGAGCGGGAGGTGTGGGGCTAAGCATCGGGGTGTCATCCCGCGGAGAACTAAATCCGCATCGGCATCAAGACATAAGCCTGATCCTGCCGTCCTCGATCCCGAAGGATCGCGGCGCTCAGGCGGCTCTTGAAGCTGAGCTCGACCTCAGGGCTTCGCGAGGCATTCAGATACTCGAGCAGGTAGCGTGCGTTGAAGCCGATCTCCAGCTTCTCGCCCGAATAATCCACCTCGAGCAGACCCCGTGCTTCGCCCAGCTCGGAATTGCTGCAGGCGATCTCCATCCTCCCCTGCCCGAGCGACAATCGGATGCTCCGGGTTTTCTCGGGCGCGAGCAGGCTGATCCGCCGCAGATCGGCCGCGAAGCGTTCGCGATCGAGCACCACGGTGTGCTCGGTCTCGGTCGGAACGATCCGGCGGTAGTCGATGTACTCGCCTTCGATGAGGCGCACGAAAAGATAGGTGTCACCGACCTGCGCATAAAGCTGCCCGCGCTCGAACGCGAGCCCGGCCGACCCGGCGCCTTCGAGGAGCTTGCGCAGCTCGACCAGGCCTTTCTTGGGAATGATCACGTTCGCGAGGGGCCTCGCGGCCTTTCCGCTTTCCCGCGGACTCTCCAAGAAAAGCTCGCTGCCCACATAGGAGAGTCGGTAGGTATCGGTCGCCACCATCCGCGCGCCGCCCGGGCATTCCTCAAGGAGCACGCCATTGAGATGATAAAGCGCGGTATCCGTCGAAAGCGCGAAAACCGTCTTGTCGATCATCTCGGAAAGCGCCGCGGGCCGTACCGGGAAATACGACTTCTCCTCGAAGGAGGGCAGGTACGTGATGGGAGCGTATTCCTGCGGGGCCATGCCGAGAAGATCGAAACGATACGGTCCCGAGGCGATCTCCACCCAACCGTTCTCCTTGCGCGAGACCCGGAGCTCCGCCTGAGACGGCAGCTCGCGCACGATCTCCAGCAGGCTTCGCGCGCCGAGGGCGACCCGCCCGGGCAGGGCATCGGCCACCGCTACGCGGGTCCGCATCCCGATCTCCAGATCGGTACCGAAAACCGAAAGACGTTCGGCGCTGACTTCGCAAAGAAGGCTGCCCAGGACGGCTACCGGGCTCTTTCGCTCGACCGAGGACTGAACGCGAACGAGCGCGTCCAGCAAAGGCTCCCTACGGATGGTGAATCTCATGAAATTCCAGTAGCAGACCCCGAATTGGGCGTCACGCCAAAATCATTTCAGCCAGCCCCGATTCCGGAACCACACGAAGATGCCGAGCGCGACCGCGAGCATCCCCAGGAGCACGCCCGGATACGCATACGCGTGCCGGAGCTCGGGCATATGCTCGAAGTTCATTCCATAGATGCTGGCGATGAAGTTGAGCGGCATGAAGAACACCGAGAACAGCGTCAACACCCGCATCACCTCGTTGGTCCGATGCGAAGCCTCGTTGGTCTTGTGCGAAGCCAGCGCGAGATGGAGGTTCAGCAGGCTGTTGACGTTCTCCAGCACATCCTCGGCGGCGATATGCAGCCGTTCGGCGCTTTCCTTGAGATCCTGCAGGAGGGGGCCGTGGGAAAGGGAGTTCGGCCCGGGCAGGGCCGGAATCCGCGAAAAAACCTCGAGTGTCTGACGCAGCGTCCTCTTGAAGACGGACGCTTTGCGTTTCAGATAGTAGCCCTCCTCGATGAAGGAATGGACGTTTTCGAAGCGAAAGATCTTGGTCTCGAAGTCCTCCAGGCGCTCCTGGCAGCGCTCGATGGGCTTTTCGTAGGAGAAGACCGCGTTTCGGAAGAAGTCCGCGAGAATGTCGAGCAGGTGCTCCGGTCGGGACGACCGCACTCCGCCCCATTTCTCCCGCAGGTCGGCAACCAGCGGATGATCCTTGCGGTGGATGGTGAGGAGAAAATCCGAGCCGATGAAAACGGCGATCTTGCGGGTCAGCTCCTGGACCGTATCCGCCTCCGAAAAAGCCTGGTCGTCATGCACACGGACGATGATGAAGGCGATCTCCCCGATCCTCTCGTATTTGGGAAGATGCGCCGGATCGAGGCAGTCCTGTACGGACGAAGGATGCAGCCCATAGGCTGCCGCGATCCGGGTGAGCTCCTCGGGAGTCGGGGCGGTCACATCCACCCATTCCACCCTGCCCGCATCCACCCCGTCAGCACCTTTCGCAAGGACTGTTTTGATCATTGAATCAGTTTAACCGCTGGAATTAAAAAGTAAATTAAGTTAACACTTTAAAATCGGTTTTCGTTTAAAATTAATTTAATGCGGCACGTTAGCGGAGTAACTTTTTTATGATCATGAAAATGCCTCAAAAGCTTACCTTCTTTCTCTCCGAGAAAGGCTCCATTCTGATCGTTACTTTGATCGGTCCTCTGGTCAAAGACAACGCCCTCGCCTTTGAGGAATGCCTTCAGGAAGTAGCCCGGTCCGGGGCCTCGGTCATCATCATGAACTTCCGCGACGTTTCCGAGACGATGGATCCGTCGTTCGGGCCCGCGATCGCAAGGCTCAAAAAAGCGGTATACGAACGTAAAGCCAGGCTCAGGATGAGCGGAATTCACCCTGCCCTGAGAATCCAGATGGCCCAGGCCGGAGTGCTCCGCCTGGAGGAAATCTGCGACAACCTTTCGCAGGCGCTTCAGGTCGCGACCGCCGAGGAGATCGAGACCGTCAGCGAGAAGCCGACCTCCAGCTGATCAGAGCTCACACCCCGCGCCCGGAGGCGGCTCGTCCTGCGCCAGACATTTCACGCTGTTCGGCGGGCAGAGGATCCGCACATGAAGATGATCCCCGTGCTTGGGCCAGGGGCGCAGCCGGCGCAAGGCCTCCTCGTCGCGTTCCAGATTCCCGCCGGCCCGCGAAAACTCGCAGAAAGCCTTCTTGAGTGCCGCGTCGACGAAGATGCGGTTGATCCTTCCCGTCGCCACCAGGGCGCGCACCAATGCATGATTGCGTTCCAGATCGAAATTCCGGGATACCCTTCCGCCTTTTCCGACGAACTGTTCGGCAAAGCCCGAGGTCAGCTCCGGCGCCTGCTCCTGCCGGTTCATGCGGTAGTAGGCCAAATCGACATCAAGCCCGTTCTGATGACTGGCATGCTCCGGCAATGGCCCCCCCGCATGAGCGGATACATCGCCGATCTGAAGGCGCTCCCCATCGGGATAAGCACGAAAAATCTCCGCCGCCGCCCCCGTGATCACCTCCAGCAGCCCTCGCGTGGTCCAACCGCGATCCCGCGGACGGAAGATCTTGAGGAAGCCCTCCCCTTCTAACGGGAAGACGTCCGGATCGGTCAATCGACCGTCCGAGTAGAAGCCTTCGGCCTGCTCCGAGTACGCATACGTCTGCGACCCCTGCCCCGAATCATGCAAGGAAAGCCGTGCCACGCTCCCTCGCATCTCATCAGACAGAGAGACATCCGGGGCACAGCCCGATAAAGCGGCGCCGCTCAAAACGAAGGCCAGGACAGGGAGAACGGGAGTTTCCATAGCGCAACCACGATAGGGCGCCTTGGACAAAACCGCAACTTTAACCTGGACGAAACGCGGCTTCGCGCCTCAAGATTCCGATATGACCTTTGACGCAGCTGTTCCGCTCCTTGTACTGACTCGGGAAGGAATCGTATTATCGGCCACCGAAGGAGCCCTCGCGTTGCTGGGCCATTCCGGCGCATCTGACGCGATCCTGGGGAGGCGCCTCGAAGACCTCCCGGCAAGAACCCGGCTGCGGATCCGCCGCGCGCCCTTCCTTCTGCGCGGCGAGGCGCTCGAAGCGGTGATCCTTGAATCCAGCGGCGAGCCCTTCACCCTCCTCATGATCGAGGATGACGCGGAATTCCGGGAGGCCACCGCGCGCGTGCTCCAGGCGCGCGGCTATCGCGTCCTGACCGCCGAGGACGGCGAACAAGCCATCGATCTCTTCCAGAAGCGCTCCGAACCCATCGACCTGGTGATCTCCGATGTCGTCATGCCCAAAGTGAGCGGAGACGAGTTCTATCTGATCCTGCAGCAGCTCAGCCCGAAGACCCGCTTTCTGCTCATCAGCGGACACAGTCCCCGCGAGGTTCTCGAACTCACCTCCCTTGGTCCGGAGGTGCCGCTGATCACGAAACCCTGGACCTCTCAGGAACTGCTTCAGAAGATCGAAAGCATTCTGAAAAAATAATATCCACCCTCCAGGATCATTAACTTACGCGATTGGAGCCAGTATGCGAGATGTGTTATTTCGTAGAAACCGCGCCCCATGAGACCCTTGCCAGCTGCCTCGACATCATCGCCCTCCCGCCTTGCCTCGCCGCGTTTGACGGCGCCGCAGGCGCTTTTCCCCTGGCTGATCGGTCGGCTCAGCATCATCAGCATGCTCCTGGGCCATTTCGCTCTCGCCAGCACGATTTACGTGCTGCTCTCGCCGAGCCTGTCCCAGCTTGCGGCCGCCGTCGCCCTCGATGCCTCCGCGGGGCTGCTGCTTTGGTTCAGCCTGGGGCGGATTTTCCTGATGCTCTATCCAGAGGAGACGCGACGGGCGTTTCGCGGAGCGAGCGAGGACAGCTTCGGTGCACTCAAGAACGAGGAGCGGGCGCAGGTCCTGGAAGCGTTCGCGACCCTTCCGGCCAAAGCGGGACGCCTGATGTTTCTCGCGTCTTTCGCGCGGGCTTTTCCGGCATTCGTGCTGATCACCCTGACCTGGACCTTCCCGCCCTCGCCCCTCGCGCGCGCCGCGATCCAGCTCGCCATCGGCCTGATGGTCTTCACCTACGTTTACGGAGTGGTGCTCCTGGAATGCCACGGATTCCTCTCCGGGCTGACGGCGCGGCTGCACGAACGTTTCGATCTTTCGGAAGCTTTTCTCCGGGTTCGGGTGCCGTCACCGAAACGCGCCCTGGTCGATCCGGAGCTTCTGCTTCTTTCGCTCATCATCAGCTTCACCCTGGCGCTCCAGATGACGGTGATCATGACGGGCGGCCAGCGGATGCATTCGGCTCTCGCCATCGACGTGATCCTGATCGGCGTCACCGGGATCGCGCTCCTGCTCCGGATCTGGCAGCTCGGCCGCTCCTACATCGTCTCGGGCTTCGAAGGGATCTTCCGCCAGATGGACCAGCTCGATTATCAGAAGGGACTGCGCCAGATCCCGCTCCATACCTATCCGCTGGTCGCGCGGCCACAGCGCAGCTTCAACCTCCTGATCCGCCGACTCTGGATCAGCGAGCAGGAGCTCGCTTCCCTGGCCCGCCATGAGGCCGAAAAGAGCCGGTACCAGGTGCTCGGCGAGATGTCCGCACGGCTCGCGCACGATCTGAGCGGCCCGCTTCATGTGGCGAGATTCTGTGTTAACGAGCTCGCGGACCAGGTCGATCCCGAGCGACGCAAGACGTATCTCAACCATCTTTCGGCCAACGTACAGAAGGCGGCGGACCTGGTGACCTCCCTCCGCGCGCGCCTGAAAAACCCTGAGGAGAATCCCGTCGGCGTCACCTATTTCGACGCGCACGTTCACGTGCTGCGACTGCTCGAGGCGCAGTTCGCGCCCAAGGAATTCCTGCAGGTGGCGATCGATCTCGATCCGGCCGTGAGGGATCTGAGCTTCCGCATCCAACGCGTGGATCTGATCCAGATCCTGGATAACCTGTACCGCAACAGCATCCAGAATCTGCTCTCCAACCGAATCCCCTCTCCGCAGCTCCGCATCTCGCTGCTCGAACGGGAATCGAGCCGGGCCGTGATGCTCCTTAGCGACAACGGCACGGGCCTTTCGAAGGAGAAGTACGAGGAGATGACCCTGAATTTCGGCTCCTCGGCCCAATCCCCGGGGCACCTCGGCCTCCGCCTCACCCGCCGCCTGGTGGAGACCCATGGCGGCTCGCTGAGCCTTTACGAGCCCCTTTCGGAGACGCCGCAAAGAAATGGAACAACCTATTGCCTCACCTTAAGAACCGTGCCAGACCAGGGGAAAGGGGATCAGCCTTGAAAACGGAGAAGACCATCTGGGTTCTGGAAGACGAGGCCGGCGCGCGCTTCGTTTTCGAAGAGGTTCTCGGGCTTCGCTATCGCCTCGAGTTCTTCCCGACGCTCGGGGAGTTCCTGCAAACACTTTCGGATAAGCCTTATCGCCCGGACCTCGTCATCGCCGACCTGCGATTGGCCGAAGACAATTTCCTCGACTTCATCAGCAACGAAAAAAATGTCGAGCTGATCCGCTCTCCCTTCATCATCGTCTCCTCCGTGGACGACCTGGACATCCTTCGCGCCTGCTTCGAGGACGGCGCCCTGGACTACCTGACCAAGCCCTTTACCAAGAACGAGCTCGTAGTGAAGGTGGAGCGCATCCTCAAGAGCCGCGAGAATGCCTCCCCGGACGGGCAATCGGGGGTCGTCCTGGATGCGTCGAACCTGACCGTAAAGAGGGATAACTCCGCCTCGGTGCAGCTCACGGCCAAGGAGCTCCGCATCTTCTCGCTGCTGCACAGCGCGCGCGGCGACTGCGTCTCACGCAAGCATCTGCTGTCAGAGGTCTGGAGCGGGGTGACAGTGACCGCGAAGACGTTGGACGTGCATCTGTTCCATCTTCGAAAGAAACTTTCCAAGCTGGGTATCGAGATCCGGTTCGTGCCTCCTGACGGCTATGCGCTTCTGACGGTCCCGAGCGCAGCCAGGGCTCCGGCCGAAGCCTGACGAGCGGCCATCCGGCTTCCTGCAAGCCCTCTGCGTTGGGCGACGTGCCGGGTGCACCAGAAAAAAAAGGGCCGCCCGGCGAACCGGACGACCCTTTCAGTTTCCGATCAGAAAGCGCTCAGAGGCGCTTGCCCGCGGCCTTGCGTCCCTTCTCGTTGATGGGCTTCAGCGCGCCGATGTTGAAATCGTCGCGGAAAAGCGCGTCGGTCGGGATGCCCGTAGTGCGGCAGAACTCCATCCACTGGATGGCGGAGGGTTCGGCCTTGGCGGTTTCCATCTTGGAAAGCGAGCCCTGGGAGATCCCCATCTTCTTGGAGACGATTACCTGAGTCAGCTTCAGCTGCTTGCGCACACCACGAAGAATGCGCGCCGTGTCTTGAACCGTGATTTTCCGAGTTGTCTTGATTTTCATTTTTATGTTCCCCGTTTAATTTTTTTTAACCTATACCAAGTAAAATAAAATGAAAACTCTTTTTTTAAAAAACTTTCAATCTTAACCGGGAACCAGACCCACCCTGGGATGCGACTCGCACCAACCCCGGCAGATGGTTACCGGAATATCCCTTCCTGAGTGTCGTCCAGGCACCCACGAAAGACACCTTCTGAAGGTGCCCGCGGGCCAAGAGAAGCGCGAAGGCGCGAGAGCGGACGGCGAACTGGGGTGCGAGGGAGTCAAGCGAAGCGCGAAGGCGCGGAGCGGAGGGCGAGCACTATAAAGCACCGCCGCTCCCGCGAACGCGGCGGAAACGGCGGTTCTCTCACTCGGCCAGCCTTGGAATTCGGCTCAGATCACGAGGCCGCCATCGACGCTCAGGGTTGTGCCGTTGATGTAGCCGGCCTCATCCGAAGCGAGGAAGAGGCAGGCATTGGCGATATCCGAAGTCTCGCCGATCCGACCCACCTGAACCTTGTCGGTCATGGACTTGAGCACTTCGGGTGGCATCTTGGCCACCATCGCGGTGCGGGTGAACCCGGGAGCCACGGCGTTCACCGTGAAACCCTTGCGGCCGAGCTCGCGCGCCCAGGTCTTCGTCAAGCCGATGACGCCCGCCTTCGCGGCGACGTAGTTGGTCTGGCCGAAGTTCCCGTAGAGGGCCACCACGCTCGAAATGTTGATGATGCGCTTGTGGCTGCTATCGCCGTTGAACTTCTCCGTGAGGCTCTTGGTCACGTTGAAAAGCCCCGTGAGATTGGTGCTGATCACGGCTTCGAAGTCCTCCGACGTCATCTTCGCGAAGCTCTTGTCCCGGGTGATCCCCGCGTTGTTGACCAGGATTTCCACTTTGAAAGGCACCTCGGCGGCCGCCGCGGCGCAGGAAGCCGTCTTGGTCACGTCCGCCTGGGCGAAATGCACCCGATCGCCGAACTCCTTCAGCTCGCTCTTCGCGGCCGCAAGCGCTTCCGTCGAGTAATCCCAGATCGAAACCTTCGCTCCCGCGGCGAGAAAGCTCCTGGCGATCTCGAAGCCGATACCTTGGGCGCCGCCGGTGACCACTGCAGCCTTGTCCTTGTAATTGAAAGTCAGGTTCTTCATTTTCTTTTCCGCCTTAATTGCCCGCGAGCCTGCCGTCCCCCGGGCTGGGTTGGATGTCTGAAGGGTCGGGGGCAGGATTTCGTGGATTTTTCGCAAATTTTCCCGAACAAAACCATCATTCATCGCTCGATTTCGGCAGTATAAAAATTCGGTACCGAAGGGGCCGTTCCGGTCAAAAAGGCGGAACCGGCTCGCCGAAACTTGTTCGCGGGACGCGATGGACTAGGTTGGGCTCACCTGAACGGAGAGCATCATGAAGGATTCCCAAGTCACCGCCGCCACGTTGCCACGCGTCACCGCGAAAATCGCGGGAATCGGGATGTACGCGCCCGAGAAGATCGTGCCGAACAGCTATTTCAACGAACGATACGGCGTCGACGTCGATACCTTCCTGCGCGAGAAGCGCAATATCTTCGAGCGTCGGTTCATGGCGGAGGACCAGGCCACCTCGGATCTCATCGTTCCAGCCGCCCGCCGGGCGATGGAAAAGGCCGGCATCACCGCGAAAGACCTCGATCTGATCATCGTCGCCACGGACACGCCGGACTACCTCTCGCCTTCGACCGCCTCCGTGGTGCAGCACAAGCTTGAGGCACGGCACGCGGGAACCTTCGATATCAACGCCGCGTGCGCGGGCTTCGTGACCGCGTTGGACATCGGGACCAAATACATCCAGGCGGACGACCGCTACCGCAACATCCTGGTCGTCGGAGCCTACGGCATGACGAAGTTCCTCAACTGGGACGACTACAAGATCGCCAGCCTTTTCGCCGATGGCGCGGGAGCCGCGATCCTGCAGCCCACCTCCGGCGACGAAGGCGTTCTCGCCACCCAGCTCTTCAGCGACGGTCAGTATCACGACTCCATGGGCATCTACGGCGGCGGCACCTTCCGTCCCGTCACGCGCGAGGTGGTCGACGCCAAGCGCCACCTTCTGGATTTCGCCAAGAAGATCCCGCTCGATCTCAACAGCACCCATTGGTCGGGCCTGGTCCGCACGCTGCTCGACCGGACGGGTCGACCCGCAAGCGAGGTGAAGAAGTACTTCATCACCCAGATCAACATCGGCAGCATCCACGAGACGTTGGATAAGCTCGGTGTCTCCCGGGAGCTTGCGCATAACATCATGGACCGGTATGGATACACCGGCAGCGCCTGCATTCCCATGGCACTGGCCGATGCCGCCGAAAAAGGCGCCATCGCGAAAGGCGACCTGATCATGCTCGTGGGTTCGGGCGGCGGGCTGGCCATGGCCGCGGCCGCGATCCGCTGGTCCTGACCCCCAGGCGGAGAACGAAATAACAGGAGGACAGACGAAATGACCGCTTCTCAGTATTTCGAAGCCGACTGGCTCAAGAGATGGGCCCATTACTCACCCGAGGCGGTGGCTTTCAAGGACGCCGACACGGGCCGGGAGATCACCTATCGCGCGCTGCTGGAGCAGGCCAATTTCCTCGCGTATTTCCTGCGGGACAAGTACGCCATCCGGGCCGGCGACCGCGTCGCGGTGCTGGCCACGAACGAGCTCGAGTTCTTCCCGCTCTTTTACGCGACCCAGCGCCTCGGTGCGATCCTCGTGCCGATGAACTTCCGGCTCGCGCCGCGCGAGATCGCCCACATCCTGGGTGACAGCGCGCCCAAGCTCCTGATCCACCAGCGCCAGTTCCAGGAGGTCGTCGACAAGCTCGACCGCGCCGCCCTGCCCGCGCAGCTGCTGCACTTCGACGGTGACGACAGCCTGAGTACGGCGCTCACGGCAACCGAGGACCGGCCGCTCATCGAGATGGGCTTCGGTCCCGAGACCCCGATCCTGATCCTCTACACCTCCGGCACGACCGGCAGCCCGAAGGGCGCGATCCTCACCCAAGGCAGCGTCTTCTGGAACTCGATCAACACGGGCCTCCGCCTGAACCTCATCCAGAGCGACGTGACGCTCGCGTTTCTCCCACTTTTCCACACCGGCGGCTGGAACGTCCTCACGACCCCGCTGCTGCACCGGGGCGGCAAATCCATCCTCGTTCGCAAGTTCGATCCCGAGCGCGTGCTCCAGCTTTGCGACAGCGAAGGGGTCACGATCCTCTTCGGCGTGCCGACGATGATGGACATGATGTACCGCACTCCCCTATTCACCAAAGCGAGCCTCAAGACCGTGCGTTACGCGATCGTCGGAGGGGAGCCGATGCCCGTGGACCTCATCCGCACCTGGGAGGCCAAGGGCATCCCCATCCGCCAGGGCTACGGCCTGACTGAGTTCGGCCCGAGCGTCTTCTCCTTGAACGAGGAGGACTCCATCCGCAAGATCGGCTCCATCGGGTTTCCGAACTTCTACATCGACGTCAAGATCGTGGACAATGACGGGCGCGAGCTCTCCGGCGCCGACGAGATCGGCGAGCTCCTGCTGCGCGGACCCGCCTGCATGGCCGGTTACTGGAACCGACCCGAAGCGACCGCCGCCACGATCCAGGACGGCTGGCTGCGCACGGGCGATCTCGTGCGGCGGGACGCCGAGGGTTACTTCTACGTCGTCGGCCGCAAGAAAGACATGTACATCAGCGGCGGAGAGAACGTCTATCCGGCGGAGATCGAGCAGTTCCTCCGTTCGCATCCGAAAATTCACGAGGCCGCCGTCATCGGCGTGCCCGACGCCAGGTGGGGCGAGGTCGGCAAGGCGTTCCTGACCCTGCATCCGGGCCAGGCGCTCACCGAGCAGGAGATGGCCGAGTATTGCCTGGGGAATCTCGCAAAATACAAGATCCCGAAATATTTCCGTTTCGTCAAAGAGCTTCCCAAAGGCGACAGCGGGAAGATCCTCAAGCGCGCCCTGGCCGAGCTGCCCGCCTGAGAGACACGGGAACGAAAACCCGGCGAACGAGCACAAGGAGCTGAAATGTCGAACACCCGAACGCTGACCCTGAACGCCTCCACAGGCGCGAGCGCGCACCCCCGTTACCGGTTCCTGATCTGGGGACTGCTCTTTTTCAGCTACTTTGTCTTCGGTCTATCCTGGATCGGCTATTCGCCCTTCCTGGGAGAGATCACGAGCCAGTTCGGCCTGACCCACGCCAAGGCCGGCATGATCATCTCGTCCGTTTCGTTCGCGAAGATCTTCATCCCGTTCGTCGCCGGAATGCTCGTGCTACGCATGGGTGTGAGCCGCACCCTGCTGCTCGGGATGTTCTGCATCTGCGCAAGCCTCCTCTCGCCCTTCACGAATGACTACGGTTCGCTCGTCGCCACCCGGGTGCTTTTTGGCGTCGGCGGCGCGGTCGTGGTGACGCTCCTGGGCTCCGCGATCATGCAGTGGTTCCCCAAAGAGGAGTTGCCCCTGGTCAACGGCTTCAACTACGTCGCCGTCAACTCCGGGATCACGCTTTCGCTTTTCATCACCCCGCCGCTCGCCCAGGCCTACGGCCGCACGGGCACCCTGACCACGTATGCGGTGATCAGCACCGCTCTCGCTTTGGGCTGGCTGCTTTTCGGCAAGGATCGCACGCCCTTCGTGCGACAGGCTGCTGACCCGGGCAAAAAGGGCGGCGCATTGGCCCGTTACGCTGAGATCGTGCGAATGAAGGAGGTCTGGCTCCTGACGCTCGCGGCCGCGGGGCCGCTCTGCCTCTACCTCGTTTTCAATACCTGGCTCCCGACTTTCTACCGCGAGATGTTCGAAATGGATCGCGCGCAGGCCGCGCGCCTCACCGGACTGGCCAATATGGTCGGGATCCCCTCGGCAGTGATCGGGGGCCTGCTGACCCAACGCCTTCCCCGGCGCAAGCCGCTCATCCTGTTCGCTGGGGCACTCATGGGGGTCGCCGCGTTCGGGCTTTTCCTCACTTCGAACCTCCTGCTGCTTCAGGTGAGCGCGGTGCTGTTCGGAATCGGCCTTTTCCTCTGGATCTCGCCCCTCACCACGATCGGCATGGAGCTCCCGGGCATGACGCCGGAAAAGCTCGCCATGCTCAATGGCGTTTATTACGGCATCGGCTATGTCTGCGCGTTCCTGGCACCCGTCATCACCGGAGCTTTACGGGACCAGACCGGCTCGTTCCTGCCCGGCTTCGTGATCTTCACTTTCTTCGGCTGGTCCTTGATCGCGGGCGGCTTGCTTCTGCCCGAAACCGGCAAGAAGAAAGCTTGAGGTTTGCGCTCGGGCGACTCATAATAAGCAGAAATGGTCGCCCGGGTTATTCTGATCAGCATGACGCTTCTCCTCGGCTGCGCCTCCGTTCGCCAGCCGGGCGGCGGCGTCGCGTCTTCCGGGCGCCCTCGCACAGTCATCCTGTCGCTCGACGCGCTTCGAAAGGAATTCCTTACCGACTCGACCTTTGAGACTCCCGCGATCAAGGCGCTTCTTGCGCGAGGGGCGTTTTCATTGGACGTGATACCGGTTTATCCTTCCGTCACTTATCCCAGCCATACGACGCTCGCCACGGGCGCCTCTCCCAGCCGACACGGTGTCTTGGGCAACCGAATCTTCACTATGGGCGAAGGACCGACGACCGCCTGGTACTGGGATGCCCGGGACATCCGCGTTCCCACCCTCTGGCAGGCCGCCAAGGAAGCCGGAATGAGCGTGGCGCTGCTGAACTGGCCGGTTTCGGCGGGCGCCGATGCCGAATGGGTCGTACCGGAAGTCTTTCCACGCGACACCTTCGCGCCCGAGGCGATCTGGGCCGAGACCGAGCGCCGAACCCGCCCGGAGATCATGCGGGAGCTCGCTTCCGCGGTCGGAACCGGCTTTACGGGCACCCTGCAGAAAGACGAGTGGATGACCGAGGCCGCGCGCCACCTGCTGCGCCGGGCCCGTCCGGACCTTCTTCTCCTCCATCTCGCCCACGGAGACCTGGAGCAGCACTTCCATGGGAAGGACTCCCTGCAATCCCGCGAGGCCTGGCGAAGCCTGGATCGGCTCGTCAAGCGTCTTACCGACGAGCTTGACCTCGAACGCGACTGCCTTTTCATCGTGGGCGATCACGGCTTCGCCGACGTCAGCCGGCTCATCCATATCAACACGCTTTTCGCCCGCGAAGGCTGGCTCACGACCGCTCCTGACGGAAAACTCGCCAGCTGGAAGGTCATCGCCGACCTCAATGGCGCGCAGGCCAGCATCTACGTGCGCGAACCGGCCCTCGCTCCCCGGGTGCTCCGGCTCCTGCGCAAGCACTCCCAAGGGAACTACCGGATCGTCGACCGCCGGGCGCTCGACGGAATGGGAGCTTTTCCCGACGCTTTCGTCGCGCTCGAGCCGGTTTCGGGTGCCGGAATGGGGTCGCGGCTCACGGGCTCCCTGCTTGAAACGCTGCCTCACCCGCACGGCGAACACGGCTTCGCGCCAGACACCCCCGGGATCCACACCAGCTTCCTCGCGGCGGGCTCCTGCGCCACCCCGGGAAAGGTGCTCGGAACGGTCCGGCTGGTGGATGTCGGGCCCACCATCGCCCAGGCGCTCGGGCTGCGCCTGCCGGGCGCCGAGGGTCGGGCGCTTTCGCTCAAGAGCGCTGCGCCGGCCAAACCCTGAGGGCATCGATGCTCATCGACCACGTGAATCTGAATCACCTGCGGGTCTTCGAGTGCGTTTACCGGAACCGCAGCATGACGCTCGCCGCGCAGGAGCTGCATCTGACCCAGTCCGGCGTGAGCCAACACATGAAGACTCTCGAGGACGTGCTGGGCGTGAAGCTGTTTGACCGAATCCAGCGCAAGCTCGTCCCGACCGGCGATGGCACGCAGCTTTTCAGACGCTGCTCGAGCGGCCTCGAGGAGCTCGAACGCGCGCTGGCCCACATCAAGGGCGTGGACCGGCAGTTCTCCGGAACCGTGGCGATCGGCATGCCCATCGAGTTCGGCAACAACCTCGTGATCCCGTTGCTCGCCGGGCTATCCCGGCAGTATCCCCTGATCCGCTTCAAGGTCAGGCTGGGTTTCGCCTCGGCGATGAACGAGCTCCTGCTGCGTGGCGAACTGGATTTCGCCTTTGTCGACGAGTTCCGGATGGACCGCCGCATCCGAACCGAGAAGGTTTATGACGAGCTCCTGGAGCTTTGCGCGAGCCAACGTTATCTTTCCGAAAAGCCTGCTCCGAAAAACACCCGCAAATTCTTCGAGACGCTGGACTTCGTGGAGTACCAGGAAGGCGAGCCGATTCTGCGCATGTGGTTCGCGCATCACCTGAGCGCGCGCAATATCAGCCTCAATGTCCGCGCCACGGTCATGGACGTCCAGGGGATCGCACGCCTCATTCTCACGAACGCCGGCGCGGGCGTGTTACCCATGCACCTCGTCTCCAAGCTGTTGAAGGAGGGCGAACCGCTTCATATTTTCAAGGGCTGCGGCAAGCCGCTCAAGAACGCCATCAGCGTGGCCTATCTCGAGGGGCGCAGCCATGCACCTGCCGCGCTCAAGGTCCTGGAGACGCTGCGCAGCCAGCTGGCGCGGCACGAGTAGCGATCGAGACGTGCCCGTGTCGCGCCCGCCCGCGCTCAGAGCGACTGAAGGGTGCCGTCGCCGCGGATGTAGAAGTTATCCGTGCCTTCGAGATGCTTGAGCACCGAATCGGCGCTCCAGTGAACCTGCAGCTCGGCCGCGGCGATGGGATCGGCATGCGTTCCGGCGTTGGTGATGCTGGGAATGGCGACGTCGGCGTTGAAGGTGAAGCCCCAGGAAACTTCGAGGCTCGCCGGGACGATGGTCACGTTGGCGAGGTAACGACCCTTGCCTTTGACGTTGCCGCCATGGGTGTAGAGAATCCGGTAATCGAAGCGCACGACGTCCGAGCCGAAGCCGTTGCTGAAGGAAAGCCGGTAGGTCTGCGAGCGCGGAGCTTGCCAGCCCTGAAGCTCCTGCCAGTCCTGGATTCCCTTGGGCACCACGCTCGCCGAGCTCTGACGGAAGTTGGCAACCGGGCGGTTTTCGACCACGATCTGCCAAGCCTGCTTGCCCAAGTTGATGAACTCATCCAGGATGCTCGGCCCGGTGATCCCGGAGCCTGATGGCGAGGGAACCGGCATCGGCGACGGCGTGTTCACGCCGGGAGGATTGATTCCGACCCAAGAGGGCTCGACTTCCTCTGAGGATTCAAGAAGCGTGAGCTTGACGGCTTCGATCGTGAAATACTTTTCGGTCTCGCTGTCGGCGGCCTGCGCCATGCCGGCGAAGAGCCCCGCGCCCCCCGAAGCCGTGAGCAACCCGAAAACAACCACCTGCGCCAAAACGCCCCGATACCCGAATTTCATTTCATACCCCCTATGAAGTTCCGGAATTTCGGGCCTTATACCGGCTGCATCATCAAAAAGCAATCCGGCATACGGATTGCTTTTTTCGAGACGAGCTTGCGAGTATGATATTCCCAATGAAACCTTTTCGTTCTGTCGCGCTGATTGCCCTGGGGATCTCCGTGCTGAGTGCGAACGCCGCCAGCCTGCTCGGGGTGGAGATGCCTGAAACCCAGAAGTCCGGTGGAAAGAGCCTCGTTCTCAACGGCCTGGGCGCGCGGGAGGCGACCCTCTTCAAGGTCAAGGTCTACGTGGGAGCGCTTTATCTGGAAGCCCCTTCTCATAACGCTGAGGAAATCCTCGCCTCCCCGGGAATCAAGAGAGTGCTGCTCCACTTCGTGCGCGAGGTCGACGCCGGGAAGATCCGCGACGCCTGGAAGGAAGCTTTCGAGAAGAACTGCGGCGCCGACTGCGGGAGCACCTCGCACGCGCTGGCCCGGCTCAACTCCCTCATGCCGGATCTTCGGTCCGGCGACCGGCTGAGTTTCACTTTCCTGCCGGGCAAGGTCGAGGTCGCGGTCCGCGACTCGGCTCCGACGGCGATCGAATCCGAGAAATTCGGAACCATCCTGCTCGCCACCTGGCTTGGAAAAAATCCGCCCAATTCCGGCCTCAAAGCGGGGATGCTGGGACGGAAGGAGCCTTGAGGCGCGCATGACCCCGACCATCGCCGCGGTCCGCGAAAGCCTGGAACACCAGCTCAAAGGCGCCCGCGAGCTCATCGAGCTCTCGCTGGCGTGCTTCCTGGCGGGAGGCCACCTCCTGCTCGAGGGGCCGCCCGGCACGGGCAAGACCTCGCTGGCCAAGGCGATGGCCCGCGCGTTCGGCGGCGCGTTCCGGCGGGTCCAGATGACGAGCGACCTGCTTCCGAGCGACATCGTAGGGGTGCTGCGGCTCAAGCCCGGCGCCTCGGATTTCGAGTTCCGGCAGGGCCCTGTCTTCAGCAACTTCCTGCTCGCCGACGAACTCAACCGCTCCAGCCCCAAGACCCAGAGCGCGCTGCTCGAAGCCATGGCCGAAAACACCGTGACCGTGGATGGCGTGAGCCATCCCCTGCCCAAACCGTTCTTCGTCGTGGCGACACAGAATCCGCTGGAGTTCCATGGCGTCTTCCCGCTGGCCGAAAGCCAGCTCGACCGCTTCATGCTCAAGCTCCCGGTGCGGCACCCGGGACGGGAGGAGGAGCTCCGGATCTATGAAGAGCTCGCGACGCGCTCCGAAGACCCTGATGCCCCCGCCGCGCTCGAGCACTCCGCGCTGCATCTGGAGCAAACCCGCGAGCTGCTCCGCGAGGCGCGCCGGACCTACGTCGAGAAAACCGTGATCGAATACGCCTCCGAGCTCGTGCGCCAGACCCGCTCCCTGCGCGATGTCGCGGCCGGCGTCTCCGTGCGCGGCGGCTTGCAGCTGCTCGCCGCGGCAAGGGCCCTGGCCTTCGTGCGCGCGCGGAAGTTCGTCACGCCCCAGGACGTGGCCGATCTGGCCGTGCCGGCGCTCGCGCACCGGCTGAGCCTTTTTTCGGGCGGCACGGGAAATCCCGCCGACGACAGCTCCCGCAACGCCGCGATCCGGGAACTGCTCGAGAAGGTCCGCCCACCGAAATGAAGCGTCTCCTGCGCCTGAGCGTCGCGGGGCGATGGTACGTCGCCTTCACCCTGGGCCTGGGCTTCGCCGCGATCGCTTCGGCGAACAACGCGCTTTACCTCATCGAGAGCCTGCTCCTGAGCGCGATCCTTCTTTCAGGGGTGCTCTCGGAGAAGTTCGTCCACTCCGTCGAGCTGCGCATCCTGCGCGGCCAGGCGATCGCCGGGAAGCGCGTGGGCGATCTCGTCGAGCTGACGAACCGAGGGAAGACGCCGGTTTTCTGCATCGAAATCTGTGAGTGGCAGCGCGGCCAGGGCATGCCCCTCGCCTACTTCCCTCGGCTGGATCCCGGCGAAACGCTCCGGCTTCCCAGTCTTCAGATCTTGCCCCTCCGCGGGCGCCACTCCTGGTCCTCGCTCGCGGTGGTCACCCGCTATCCTTTCGGCCTCGCGCGGAAGATCCGGCTGCAGGGCGTGCCCAGCGAACGGATCGTGTGGCCCTCGCCCGCGACGCCCAAGAGCGCCCGCGAGCCGCAAAGCCCGCGAGGCAGCGATGACCGGATCCGGCCGTTCGCGCCGGGCGATGACTTCCGCAGCATCGTCTGGACTTTGAGCTCGAAGGAGCCCGAGCCGCTCGTCCGCGCGCGCGCGGGCGGCAATCCCGCCGCCCGCCCCTTCCTGGATCCTCGCGGGCTCGCCGAGCCCGACCTGGAGGCAAGGATCTCGGAAATCGCGAAAACCCTCTACGAGACCGCGCCCGAGGAGGCTTCCGCCGTGACTCTCACCCTGCTCCGGGGCGCGGGCGAGGACACCGGCACCCGGCAGGTGACCCGCGGTCTCGAGCGCAGCCTGGATGCGCTCGCCCTCCTGAAACCGGAGCCAGGGCCGGCCCCCGGGGGCGGCCGATGAGACCCGGACTTTCAGCCCGGCAGGGCGCCAACCTCACCGTGAGCTTTTTGGACCTCCTGGGCATGGCCGCGCTCTTTGGCACCGGCGAGCTCGGCGCCGCGTCCCTGCTCCTTCCGCTGCTGCTCTCGCCGCTGCTCTTCCGGCCCTTCTTCCGCCTTCCTCCCCGCGCGCTGCTCGCCGCGCTCGGGATCGCGGTCGCCGCCACCTTCTCGGCCTGGCATCTTTTCGGCGCGCATCCGGTGACGGCCGCGATGCACGCGTTGCCCTCGACCCATGCGCTGCTGTGGCTCCTCCCGCGCACGGACCAGCGCCATCTGGGCTGGAGAGCGGGCCTGGGCCTGGCCGAGCTGATCGTGGCGTCCGTGGTCTCGACCGAGCTGTGGATCCCGCTCTGCCTGCTCGCGTTCGTGGTCTCCGCGGCGCTGGCGCTCTCCTGCGCGTTTCTCGACCAGGAGTTCGCCGCGCGGGCGCCGGCGCTCCGGGACGCGCCCCTTCCGCGCGGCTTTCTGCGCCGGGTCTCCCTCCAGTGCCTGTTGATGCTTTTCATGACCGCGCTGATCTTCCCGATCCTGCCGCGCCCGCGCGGGAGCGCGAGCCTCGGCTGGGGGCGGATCCTGCCGGGATATACCGAGAAGGTAGGTCTGAGCGAGTGGTCCCCGATGACCAGCTCGGGCGACACCCAGACGGTGCTCCGGCTCTATCCGCCGGACGGAATCGACCTCACCACCGAGATCGGCTTGGGGCTGATCCGCTCGGTCACGCTGGATGCGTTCGACGGGAAGAACTGGAAGCGCCTGTTGAAAAGAGGCGGTAAGCCGGCGGAGGCAGGCGGGCCGACCATCACGGTCGAGGCCGTGCGCGAAGCGATCGACAGCGAGGCGTTTCCCGCGCCCTACGGCACCCTCGGGCTCCAGGAGCTGGAGTCGGGCCACATCCGCCCCGTGAGCCGACGGGACTCCGGAGAATGGCTCAGTCCGTTCGCGCGCGGCCGGCGCGTCCGCTATCAGTTCCAGCTTTCGGCGTCTCAGAAGGATCGCTCCGGCCGGGAGAAGACGGATCCGCCCCGGGAAGAGAATCGCGCCGTGCCGCCGGTGCTGCGCACGGAACGGATGCAGCGCCTGGCGCGCCGGATATTCGCGAACGCGCGCACGGATCGCGAGCGGGTTTCCCGCCTGAGCGCTTTTTTCGCGACGGAAAAGTACTCGGCGGTGCCCGGCATGATGGACGAGTACCTGACCAAGAGCCTGAGCGGCCTGGCCTTCGCGCCGCTCGAGCAGTTTCTTTTCATCACCCGGCAGGGGCACTGCGAGTGGTTCGCCTCGTCCGCGGCGCTCTTGCTTCGCTTCGCGGGCATTCCCACGCGACTCGTGACCGGCTTCAGGATCGCCTCGCCCCAGCTCGGCGGAACCCTGAGCCTGCGCAACGCGGATGCGCACGCCTGGCTTGAGTACTGGAGCGAGGAGCGCGGCTGGACCCCGCTCGACCCCACGCCGCGGGTTCTGCTCGATGTCTCCGTTTCGGAATACCTCCTGCGGCTGGCGGACCTGCTCTCGGCCTACTGGTACCGGCTGGTCGTGACTTATGAGGGAAACCCGTGGCAATCGCTGCGCTCCGCGGCCAATGGGTTCACCTGGAGCGGACTTCCGCTGGGACTGGCCGGAGGTGGCCTGCTCCTGGCGCTGGCCTATGCACTCAGCCGACGCGGCCGAGCGAGCGCACCGCGCTATGTGCCCGATCCCGCCCGGCGGGGACTGCCCAGGGTGCGCCGGAAGCTCGAACGCCGGCTTGCGGGACATCGGCTCGGCCCCGAGACCTTGCTTGCGCTGCGAGAGTGGCTCAACGCCTATGAGGCCGCGCGTTTCGGCCCTCCCGAAGCCTTGGAATCCGGTTTGACAGAGCTGGAGAATGCGCGAGTGACGCTCTTTCTGCGCCTCTCCGATCCGGAGCTGAATACCCAGAGCCACTAACGCTGCGCGCCAGCACGCGCGATTTGACATCTCCCACGATCTGACGCATCAAGGGCGCCGGGGGATTCCATGAAGTCATCTCTTTTCCTGAACACGCTCTTTGCCGTTGGACTGACCATGCTGCTCGCGGGGTGTTCCAAGCCCGCGCCCTCCGGCGCGAAGGTGGAAGAGCCTTCGCGGATCCGTCCCGTTTACGGCGAAGAGATCGACATGACTCGCCTCCCGGCGGTGATCCGCGTCTGGATCCCCGACGCGGGGCTCTCGGCGACTCCCGTCTCGCTGGAGGAGGCCGCCTCCGCCGAAGTAGCCTTGCACCCGGTGGCGGGAAAGCCTTACTTCGCGGTCGAAGGCGCCTTCCTCGACGCGACCTTCGACTCGCTGCTCGCGTCGGTGGCCACCCCGTCCCGGCAGGAACGCGTCGCGACGATCGGCGCGGAGCTCGAGAAAATCCACGCGCGGTTGCGCGAGATCGGCGGGATCGCGCTCAGCCAGTACGAGGAAGCCGGCTACTTCACCTTCCTGCTGCCTTATCAGCCGGATATGATGGCGCCGCTCAAAGGGCTCAAACTCCAGGGCCTCACGCTCAATCCCGTCGCCATCGATCGCGACTCGCTCCGGCAGGTGAAGGCCCTCACTCCCGCGGCCGAGGGGCTCCAGCCGCGGACCGGCTCGCTCCGCGGCGATAGCGCGCTTTTCAGCGGGATCGAGAAGATGCGTGCCGTCGAATTCGTCCGACTCGCCGAAGGCGACATCGGCGGCGATGCCCGCGTGAACGGCGACAGCGTGAGGCTGGGCGTCACCGACACGGGCATCACCTTCAATCACCGCACCTTCCTCTCCTCGGATCGCAAGCGCAACCGCATCGTTTACATGCGCGATTTCACGCGCGAGGGCCGGATCTATTTCAACTTGGCGCCTTCGACGTTCTTCCAGGCCGCCGCGCCCGCCGAGCTCGCCACGGACGAGCTCCTGGTCTCCGGCCAGGTGATCGTCACGCCGAAGCTTCCCTCGCTCCCCGCGGGGGACGAGCTCACGATGGTCGAGAACGTGAAATTCAAGGTGTCGCCCGAGCTCAAGGCCGCGCTCCTGGCCGCCGGCCCGACCGCCCGGCTCGGCGTGCTGCTCGAGGAGTCGATGAGCTCGGAAGCCGAAGCCGTCGACCTCAACGGCAACGGCAAGCTCAACGACCGGATCTTCTTTTTCCTGATCCCGGGCAAGACCCCGGTGGAGGACCGCCTGTACGCGGATCTCACCGGCACGCGCGACTTCCGCGGCTCGCGGCCGCTCGCGAGCTGGAACTCGAGCAGGGACACGGTCGCGGCCTTTGCCGAGAAGATCGGCTTCGACCTGAGCGACGACAAGCTGCCGCGCGCCGACGGCAAGGGGGAAGTTCCCGTCCGCAGCGCCTCGATCGTGGGCTTCGATCCGGGGAACCACGGCTCGCATGTCGCGGGAATCGCGGCAGGCTCGCGCACGATCTTCAACGACGACGAGAAGACGCTCGCGCGCGGCGTGGCACCGGACGCGGCGATCCTCATGAACCGCGTCTGCGCGAACAACACCGGCTGCAACGCGACCCAGGCCATGGTCGATCTCGCCGTCAACGGCCGCGCGCAGGTGATCAACATGTCGCTCGGCGGGCTGAGCCCCTTCAACGACGGCTATGGCGTGCAGGAAACCACGCTGAACCGCCTCACGCAGGTGCAGAACGTCCTGATGGTCGTCTCCGCCGGCAACTCCGGCCCGGGCTCGCAGACGGTGGGTAGCCCGTCGGTGGCGCGTCTCTCTCTCAGCGTGGGCGCCGCGGCTTCGGTCGGAATGATCCAGCGCCAGTACCAGTGGCCCGCCACGAATCCGCTTCGGACGCCGCAGGACGATTCCGATTTCGTCTTCTTCTTCAGCAGCCGGGGACCCACCGCCGCCGGCGGTTTCAAGCCCAACGTCGTCGCGCCGGGCACGCAGCTGAGCTCGATCCAGCTCAACACCGCTCCGGGCGGGCGCGGCGGGCTCGACGTTTATTGGGGCACGTCGATGGCGGCACCTGCCGCGACGGGAGCTTACGCGCTTCTGCTCGACGCGATCCAGAAATACAATGCGGCCCATCCCGAAAAAGCGCTCCCCGCCTCCGCGCCCGTCCTCCGGCGCGTGCTCATCGAGAGCGCACGCGCGTTTGACGTGAATCGTTTCGATCCGTCGACGGGCGAGCGCCGCCTGGGCCAGTACACCTGGGCCGACCAGGGCACCGGGATGGTCGATCTCGTCGCGGCCTGGAAGAAACTCCGGCAGTACGCCGACGAGCGGATCCCGACCGCTGTTACACTCGACGGACAGCCCGTCGAGCTCGACTATCAGGTCCTCACCTCGCTCACCGGCCCGCACGGGCTGCCGTATGACGGCACGCTCACCGGTCGCGGCGAGCCGGTTTTCGGCACGGGGCTGTACCTGGATTACGCCGGGACGGAGAAGCTCCATAACGTGCACATCGTCCGCCAGCTGCCCGAGCATCTGGCCGCCGGACCGGACGCCGGCGAGCTCACCGCTCAGCTGCTGACCACGATGGACGAGTTCGTTCTCAAGACGACGTACTATGGCTCGGAGAGCGCCTGGGTGCGCGCCGGGGCGCTGGAAAGCGTCGATTGCAGCTCCGAAGACGTCGCCAACGCGGTGATCCTCGGACGCGGCGCCGAGATCATCGCCGGCGAGAACGGCAAAGCGAGGATCAACCCGCACGTGGCGAGCATGATCCATGTCTGCATCGACCGGGAGAAGATCGCGCGCGAGCTCGCCCCGGGCGACCACGGCGCGCTGATCGCGGCCTATCGCACGGCCGGCGGGAAGGTCTCCGCCGTTCCGTCCTTCTGGATCCCGGTGTTCCTGCGGGTTCCCCATCGCCAGCTCACCGATTCGACAGGCTATGAAGTCCAGGGGCGCATCAAGAGCTTCGGAGTCGCGCGCAACTACGTCAGGATTCCGCAGGGCACCAGCCTCGTTCGGATCACCCTCGAAGTCCCGCCTCATCAAGCGGGCAAGCCGTGCTCGGGCGTCGAGCTGATGGCGCTCCAAGGCAACAACCTGAGCGGCGTTTTCCCGAGCCGGCCCGAAGCCAGGATCGCCAACTGCGACAAGCAGGGCGCCCCCGTAAGAGAGGAAGCCAAGCGGAAGCTCAGCTTCACGGCCGCGGACCCGCGCCCGGGCACCTGGGATGTCCATGTGTTCGGACAGTATCGCTATCCGGAATCCGAATACACGCTTCGCGCGGATTACATCGTGGCCGACTCGAGCAGCCGGAAAATCGAAGGCGACCTCGCCGCGCTCAACGGCGCGATCGACTGGACGCTGGTGGAGAGTTCCGTGAGCGTCGCTCCTGACAGCGCGCGGAGCCGGTTCGTGCTCGACGCGCTCCAAAGCTCGGCGAGAGCTCAGGTCGCCAAAGGCCAAAGCGTGATCGTGCCGGGCTCTTCGGGAGAGCTTCGCAGCTACCCGGCCGAAGCCAAGTCGGTGACCATCACCACGGGGGAATCTCCCGGCAACGACATCGATCTCGCGATCCTGGAATGCCAGGAAGGAGCGAGCTCTCTGGATGAATGCAAGCCCGTCGCCACCAGTGGCGGCTCGAGCGACGAGGAGCGGGCGAGCTTCGTTCCGAAGGCAGGCTCCGCTTACGCGGTTCGCGTGGACGGTTTCGAGGTGCGCGGCTCGGGCGAGTTCACCTCCTCGGAGAGCATCGCCTTCGCCGAAGAGTCGGGCTCGGTGCTCGTCCAGGGCGGACCCAACACCTTCTCCGTCGCATATGCCTTCGGCTCGGAGCAACAGGCGGCGAGCAAGCTGCTTTCAAGCGCGGCATTCCGTGAGGGCAAGGCCCGGATCACGGGGCGCCTCGAGCTGTTTTCCGCCGACGGTACGCCGCTTTATCGCATCCCGGTGACCATCGCGAAGCCGTGAGCCTGCTCCCGCTCGTCCGCCTGGCGATTCCGGTCGCCCTCACTTACCTGGGCATCATGCTCATGGGGGTGGTCGATCTGATCGCCGTGGGTCGGCTGGGTGCGGCCCCGATCGGCGCGGTGGGAGTCAGCAACTCCCTTTTCACCTGGTTCCTGGTCTTCGGGATCGGGCTGCTCGCGGGAATGGATTATCCGATCTCGCATGCCTTCGGAGCGGGACGAGACCGCGAAGCCCGGAGCTACCTCTGGCAAGGGCTCGCCCTTGCGATCGGAGTGGGCGCCCCGCTGACGGGAGTCTTGCTGCTCCTGGAGCGCCTCCTCGGCCATTTCGGACTGGCTCCCGAGGTTCAGGCCGAGGTGGGGCCGTACTTCAGGGTTCTGGCCTGGAGCCTGCTTCCCACCTTCGTCTTCACCGCCTGCCGCAACTACCTGCAGGCGATCCAGCGGCCCCGGCCCGCGCTCGTGGCGCTTGTCCTGGCGAACCTCGTGAACGCCTTCTTCAACTACACGCTCGTGTTCGGCAAGCTGGGCTTCCCGCGCCTGGAAACGACGGGATCCGCCGTGGCAACACTCCTTTCGCGCACGCTCATGATGGCGTTGCTGCTCATCTATGCGATTCGGGGCACGTATGCCCTGCCCGGGCGCCTGGACCCGCGCCACCTGAAGGAGATCGTCCGCCTCGGGCTGCCCGCGGCCGTTCAGATGGTGCTCGAGGTCGGCGTCTTCGCGCTCTCGACCCTGGTGGCCGGGCGGCTCGCGGCCTCGGATCTGGCCGCTCATCAGATCGTGCTCAACCTGGCGAGCCTGACTTTCATGATTCCACTGGGAATCGGTTCGGCGACGGCCGTACTCGCGGGCCATGCGCTCGGAGAAGGCCAGCCGGTCCGCGCCGCGCGCACGGGCTGGAACGGCCTTTCGCTCGGCGTGGGCTTCATGACGTGCACGGGGCTGCTTTTCCTTCTCTTCCCGCAGGGGGTTCTGGGGATCTATTCGAAGACGCCCGAGGTCATCCAAACCGCCCGCGAGATTCTCGTCCTCGCCGCGCTTTTCCAGGTTTCGGACGGCGCGCAGGTCGTTCTCACGGGCGCACTCCGCGGGTTCGCCGACACACGCGCCCCCATGGTGATGAACCTGCTTGGACACTGGCTCGTGGGATTCCCCCTGGGGCTCGTGCTTTGCTTCCCCGCGGGCCTGGGCCTGCGCGGGCTTTGGGCCGGCCTCGCCACGGGGCTCACGCTCGTGGCCGCGCTCCTGCTCCTGGCATGGATCCGAAAGAGTCGCCGGTTTATCGCGCCAGCGGCAAGGTGATCACGAAGCTCGCGCCCTTGACGGGCGACTCGAGGGCGAGCGTTCCCCCATGCGCTTCGACGATCTGCTTGGAAATATAGAGCCCGAGCCCCAGGCCCGCGGTGATCCAGCTCCCGCTCATCCCGCGCTCGTAACGATCGAAGATCCGGTTACGGTCCGCCGCGGAAACCCCGGGGCCCTGATCCGAGACCTCGATCCTCGCGCGGGAACCATCGCGGCGCAGCCGCAGCAGCACCGGAGTCCCCGGCGCGTACTTGAAGGCGTTCACGAGAAGATTCACCACCACCTGCTCGATCCGGAATGAGTCCGCCTCGCAGACCAGCCCGGGCTCGAGCTCCAGGTCCACCCGCGAGCCCGCGGCGTGGGCGGTCGCCTCGTATTGGGAGGCGATATTCCGCAGCAGCTCGGGCAGATCCACTTCGCTCTTCTGCAGGACGAGCGAGCCGGAGCTGATGCGCGAGACGTCCAGGAGATTATCCACCAGATGGGCGAGCCGCAGCACCTGCCGCTCCGCCTGAGGCAACGTCCTGCGCAAAAGCACGACCAGCTCGGCGTCGGCCGCGCCGCGATCGATCCGGTGGCGAAAAGCCTGGGCCTGTAGCAATAGCGGCGTCAAAGGCGTCTTGAGCTCATGCGAGGCGATCGAAAGGAACTCGTCGCGATAATGGATCGCGCGCTGCAGTTCCGCCGTGCGCTCCTCCACCCGCCGCTCGAGCGAATTCAAGGTTTCCTGCAGGCGCTGCTCGGCCTTTTTGCGCTCGGAAAGGTCGGAAACGACCCCGAGATAACCCAAAAGCATCCCCTCGCGCGTCCGCAGCGTGCTCACCGAGAGCGAGACCGGGATCCTGCGGCCTTGCTTGGAGATGAACGTCCACTCGTCTCCGCCAGGCGAGTGTGTCCCGCGCAAAAGGGTGAGGAACGAGGACTCATCCGCCGCCCCCGAGGTGAAGATGCCCCGCGCGCGAAGCTCCTTGGGATCGTGCCACAAAGCGAAGCTCGTGCGCCCGACCACCTCCTCGCGCGAGTAACCCAGGAGCTCCTCCGCCGCGGGATTGTAGCTCAAGACCATGCCGCGCTGATCCGTCGAGATGATCGGATAGCTCGCGGCCTCGAGAATCGAGGCCCAGAGCACGCTCTTGCTTTCGAGCTCGCTGGCGAGCGTGGTCTCGATCCTTTTGCGCTCGTCGATGTTCGATACCGTCCCGAGCAGACGACGCGCCCTTGCCCGCTCTTCCCCTCGCACGGACCGCCCCTGCGTGAATACCCAGTGAGTGCTTCCGTCTGGCCAGAGGATACGGAACTCGATGCTGTAATCGGATTCATCCTGGAGGGCTCTGGTGACGGCTTCGGAAACCAGCTCGCGGTCCTCCGGGTGCACCGCCTCGATGAACGCATCGAAGTTCGCGGCGAATTCCCCCTTCGGGCGGCCGAAAACGCGATAAACCTCCTCGGACCAGTAGATCCGGTCCTGACCGACGTCCCAGTCCCAGATGCCGACGCCCGAGGCCTTGAGCGCGAGCTCCAGCCGCTCGCGCGCCCGGCTGGCCTCGCGCTCGGCGCGCTTGCGCTCCGAGATATCGCGCGCGATGGCCAGCAGAACGGTCCTGGAATCCTCGCTCGGCCTGAAGGGCACGGCATGGGTTTCCAGCCAGCGGCGAGTGCCGCGCCTGCCGATCACCTCGAACTCCAGGCTGCCCGAAGCCCCCTGGCAAACCTCCTCGGTGAGCTTTCGAAAGGCATCCCGATCCTCCGGAGCGACGGAGCCGTAGATCGAGGAGCCGATCGCCTCGTTCACATCGGACTCGATCATGGCCAGGCCCGCGGGATTCATCTCGAGCAGGATCCCTTCGGGGCTGACGAGCTTCACGCATTCCGGCTCGGCCTCGAGAACTTTTCGCAGGCGTTCCTGATCCCGCCGGAGGGCCGCCTCCCGTTCCTTGCACGGGGTGATTCCATCGAGAATCAAGGTCAGACGGTCCGGCGCCCAGGCGCGCGCCGACCAGCGATACCACGTCCTCTTGCCGGCTCCCTTGGAAAACCTGGTCAGCTCGCCCATCCGCGTGAGACGTCCCTCGAAGCACCTCTCGAGCTCCGCGTGCAGGTCCCCGAGCTCCTCAGGCCCGAGCGACGGCCCGGAGCTCCAGGCGTCGTTCGCCGCGATCACGCGCAGCTCGGCATCCAGGATTGCCGCCGGCAGCGGGATCGCGTCGATGATTTCCCTTTCGCGCATGGTCACCCCTCAGGAGACCCCGATTTTATAGCACCGATAGGGGCATCGCTCAATGAACGACCTTGTCGCTTTTCTCGGCGGCATATTCGCTGTAAGGCGTCCGGACGAGCTCCTGCCGGCCATCGGCTCCGAGGAAACCGTGAACTTTGTGTACAATCAGGGGCTGAGACTTCCCTTTGACGCGAGCCTCATGCGCCTTTTCGAAGACGAATCGCCCGGCCACCTGCACCCGGACCTCTTCGCTCACGAGCAGGTCCGTGCCGAACTCCTTCGTCAGCGACTCGATACGCGAGGCCGTGTTGACCGTGTCGCCGATGACCGTGTACTCCATCCGCTCTTCGGAGCCGATATTCCCGGCCACGAGCGGGCCGTAGTTCAGGCCCATGCCGATGCGGAGATTGGGGAGGCGCTCGCGCAGCAGCTCGATGTTGAGCTCCGAGAGCGCCTTGCGCATCTCGAGACACGCCTTGACCGCGTTATAAGCATCATCGGGCTTGGAGAGTGGCGCGCCCCAGACCGCCATGATCGCGTCGCCCACGTACTTGTCGACGATGCCGCCGTTGTTGAGGATGATGCGCACCATGCGGGTCATGTATCGGTTGAGGATCAGCACCAGCTCCTCGGGCTTGAGCTTCTCGCTCATCGCGGTGAATCCCCGGACATCCGAGAAGAAGACGAGCGCGCTCTTGCGCTCGCCCCCGAGCTTCACCTCCCCCGAGAGGAGCTTCTCGGCGACCTCCTTGCTGTGGAACTTGGCGAAGGTCGCCTTCACCCGGTCGCGTTCCTGCAGTCCCTCGGCCATGCTGTTGAAGGTGTGCGCGAACTCCAGGATCTCATCCCCCTTGCCCCGCTTGCGCGGCGTGGGCAGGCGCACGAGGAAGTCTCCTTGGGCGATCCGGCCCGCGGCGGTGGCGAGCGCCCCGATGGGACGCGTGATGCCCTGGGAGAAGTAGAAGCCGAAGCACAGCGCCAGAAACAGGAACGCCGCGCCCAGAAGTGACGTGCGCCGATAGAGCAAGGTCTTGGCCGAGCTCGCGCGCGCGAGCGGCACCTGGCTCACGATCGCGAGCTCGCCGAAGCCGATCCTCTGAAACGCGCCGATTTGCGCCTCGCCTTGCTCGTCCACGAAGTCGAGCTGCCCCGAGGGGTTGCGGCCGGAACGCGCGCCCTGGACGATTGCGAGCGCCGCGCGGTCCTGCCCCGGAGCGAAGCGCACGGGATCGGAGGAAGCGAGCACCTGCCCCCGGCGATCTACCAGAAAACTCTGCGCGGTGGTCGCGTCGGCGAAAAGCCCCCCGAGCTTTTCCTGCTGGAGTTCCAACACCAGGCACTGCGAGAAGGTCCCGTCCTCGCGCTGCACGAGGGGGAGCGCAAGCCGCAGAAGCGGAAGCGAGCGCAGCGTGCCCACGGCGAACTCGACCCCCCCCGCGCGCACGGCCTCGAGGTCGAGCGGCGCGCTGCGATCGAGCTCCTCGAAGTCGGCGGTGGCGAGCTTCAGGCGCTTCTGCGCCTCGGCCTGGGCGATCCTCCATTCCGCATGGAATTTGTCGTCTCGGAGCCGGTAAAGGGAAAGCCCGTAAAGCTGCGGATCGAGCGAGAGGTTGTCCTGGAGGAACTTCACCTGGTCCTCGGGATGGGCGAACTCCTCGAGCGAGACCGCGCCCAGGAGCCTCGCCTGCTCGGCCGAGCGCTTGAGCTCCGCACGGACGCGCCCGGCCAGGAGCGAGGCGGAATCCAGGGTGTTCTTGCGCAAGAGCCCCGAGAGATCCTCGGAGTACAGGTGGGTGGCCAGGGAGACCACGCCGAAGATCCCCACGAACGAGAGGAGGAGGACCAGGCTGTTGAGCTTTTTGCCGATGGTCAGGCGCACATGGCGCTTTTCGGCCGGTTGAACCTCAAGGTTTACGGAAAACTTCCCGAAAAACAGAAGGATGAGGTGGCTTCCTGTCCTGTTCGGATTCCTGGCGCTCGTCTTCGCGGCGGTGTTCGTGGCGGATCTGAGCGGGTTTTTCAATTCCACGAAGAATCCGGTGGCCTTGGTCGCGCGGGCCGAGGGCTCCACGCGCCGACTGCCCAAGGACGAGCTGGTCTGGGATCGCGCGCTGCCGGGGGCCCTCCTCGCTGCGGGCGATACGATCTCGACGGGGGAGTCGTCGACGGCGCGCATCGCGTTCCACTCGGGAGCGGAGCTCGAGCTCGAGCCCGCGTCGATGGTGGTCCTGGGGGCTGAAAAGGACGAGCTGAAGCTCAATTTCGTGAGCGGCGGCGGAAAGGTCCGTGTTTCGAAGTCGGCCACGAAGAAGGTCACCGTGGCGCGAGGCGCGCCGAAGCCGGCGCAGGCGAAGCCGGTTAACCGAGCCGCCGCGAAGCCCAGGAAATCCGCGACGGAAGTCGTGGATCCGCTCAGAACGACGCCGGTGGCGACGCAGCCGGAGGTGACACTGGCCGATTCGGGTCCCGGCGCCCATTCCAGTCCGGATGTCAACCCTTTGACAAGCGTTCCTGAGGTCGACCCCCTGATCGAGGTCACCGAGAGCGAGGAGATCAAGCCATTCACCGCGGCGGCAGCGCCTACTCAGCCGGAGGCGGTGCCCGTGACCGAAATCGCAGCAGTGGCCGGAGCGACTGCCACCGCTGCCGGCCAGGGCGGTCGCGGCCGAGCCCCGGCATCGATCGCGTCCGCACCGAACGCGACGAACCCGCAGGAGCCCGCTCCGGCGAGCAAGCCCGTCGTGACGCCCATCCGCGAGCGGAGCGCCACGGCCGGAACTTCCGCCAACCCGCTGCTCGCGCAAAAAGAGCTCGTCGCGATCAGCGCGCTTCCGCCCGCGCCGGGGCCGCAGTTCCCGGCGGCCGAAGCGGCGGTCACCGCGGGCGACGGCACCGCCTTGCGCTGGAAGGCGCCCGAAGCCTCGATCGCGCGCGCCGAGGATCCGGTCACGGAGTACGAGATCACGCTTCGGCGCGAAGGGCGCTCGCCTTCGGAAGCGCCCAGCCTCACCCTTCGCACGGCCGAGACGACGCTCCCGCTCAAAGGCGTCGCCCCCGGAAAGTATCTCTGGAGCGTGCGTTCGGTCTCGCGCTCGGGCAAGCTCAGCCCGGCTTCGAGTTCCCGCTGGCTCGAGGTCCTCTCGCCCAAGCTTTTGCCCAAGCCCAAGACGGTCTCAGTGCAAGTGGAAATCGAGAAGCCCCGCGTGCTCTCGGTGGAGGTCGAGTGAGAGACCGGAGGCTCGCGCTGGCGCTCTGGGTTCTTTGCCTGCCGTTGGGGCTCCCGCTTGCGGCGTGCGCCCTCAGCGGAGCGACGGGTGAAGCCCACGCGGCCGAAAGCGCCTCGCGCAAGCCCCGCAAGACGAAGCTCGCGTGGGAAGCGCTCGATGGCGCCAGCCGCTATGACTTTGAGCTCTCCGCGCGCGAGTCGATGAGCCCGATCCTCAAGAAGGAAAGCTCCCCAGCGCCCTCGCTCGCGCTGATGCTCCGACCGGGGACTTATTTCTTCCGCATCCGCGGACTCACCGCCGAAGGCGTAGCCGGCCCCTGGAGCGACGTCACGCGCTTTGAGGTCAAGCTCGCGCCACAGACGCTGCTTGGGCCCGGCGATCACGAGAGCTTCGCTGATTTTCAGGGGAATCCGACGATCACCTTCCGCTGGCAGGCGCAGGAAGGTCAGGCGAAATACGTCTTCGAGCTTTACGAGGGACCGAGGAAAATCCTGGAACGCCAGCTCGAGAAAGAGATTTTGGAATGGAAGCCCACGCGCCCGGGCCGCTACCGCTGGCGCGCGGGCTATCGCCATTCCGAAGGGAAAGAATGGAGCCCCTTCCGCAGCTTCTCGATCCGCCCCGAGGCGTTCGCGCCGCCCGAAATCCCGGCGACCGCGAAAGCGGCACCGGACGCCGTGGCCATCCAGAAGGCCCGCGAGGCGAAGCTTGCCGCCGGCAGCGAAACCTGGCTGCTGGCCCGCCTTGCCCAGTCCGTCGTGGCTTACAGCGTGCAGGATTACGACTCGGGCCAGAACGCCGCGGGCGCGGCGCTCGTGGGGCTCTTCAGCGCGGAGCTGCGCTACCGCGCGCCGCGATTCGCGAATTCCCCGTGGGGACTTTCGGCCGCGCTCAATCTCGAGGTCATCCGGCAGAACGTGCTCGAAACGAGCTTCACGTTGCCGCGCGGGTACGCCCGGCTTTTCGCCACGAGGATGGTCAACGAGGACTGGCGCCTGGGCCCCTTCGTCCAGCTCAGCGTGAACCGCAGCGGGATCTTCATCGTCCAGGGTGCGACTCAGGCGCTCATGGCGACGATCACGCGCAAGAGCCCGGGCGTGGGCGTCACGGCGGTGTACCGCCCTTCGCCGACTTTGCTCTTGAGCTTCATCGGGCTGCTTCGGCTCGACATGGGCGGTACGGCGGATACCCTGCCCGGCCCCGTGGATTCGAACTTAGGCTATGAAGCAGGCTTTGGAATGGGTTTGAATTTGTCGGAAAACCTGCTGCTCGAGACCCGCCTGCGCGTGCTGGAGGAAGGCTTCACCTGGGCGCCGCGCAATTCGGTGGTCGATACGCCCGGCGCGCGGAGTGCGCTCACCGATACGTTTGTGATCTTTGATGCGGGGTTGGGGTATCGGTTTTAGGGGTGGTTAGAGTTTGCAGCAGACGGCCCAGAGATTGTTTGGGGTGACACCAGTTTGAGAGCAAGCCAACCAGATATTACGAGACAGCGCGGAAGAGCCACTAGTAAAAGGTGCGCCACCTGGACCAACCCCCACGATGTATCCGATTCCGCATTTTCCTCCACCGCTGATAGCCACTTCTCCTACTGCACAAACTGTAACAATAGAAGGCGTTGAGCTTCCGTCCGCTGTTGCGTACTTCAACTGGCAACTAAACGGGACATTTCCGGTCCCTCCGCCACCACTGATCATTACTGCATCCGCGGTGAGCGTACTATTTGTTCGGATATCTCCGTTGACGTCCAACTTCGCCACAGGATTCGACATCCCGATTCCAACATTGCCAGAGGTAATAAAGACATTTCCGGTGGGAATGTCATAATCCCAAGGACTCGCGCCGGTTGCGCCTGTGGCGCCCGTGAATCCTTGTGCACCCTGTGCACCGGTCTCGCCTGTCGCGCCCGTCACACCCTGTGCGCCTTGAGCGCCAGTTTGGCCTGTGGTACCGGTCACGCCTTGTGCACCGTTTGCGCCGGTCTGGCCTGTGGCACCGGTTACGCCTTGCGCGCCCTGTGCACCGGTCTCGCCTGTGGCGCCAGTGAAGCCCATAGCGCCTGCAGCGCCTGTCGCACCCGTGGCGCCCGAAGCGCCCGTTACTCCAGTTGCCCCTGCTCCCGTTGCGCCTGTTGCGCCGGTAAACCCCTGTGCGCCCGGCGCACCGGTTTCGCCCGTGGCGCCGGTGAAGCCTTGTGCACCGGTCTCGCCTGTCGCGCCCGTCACACCCTGTGCGCCTTGAGCGCCAGTTTGGCCTGTGGTACCGGTCACGCCTTGTGCACCGTTTGCGCCGGTCTGACCTGTGGCACCGGTCACGCCTTGTGCACCGTTTGCGCCGGTCTGACCTGTGGCACCGGTCACACCTTGTGCACCGTTTGCGCCGGTCTGGCCTGTGGCACCGGTCACGCCTTGTGCACCGTTTGCGCCGGTCTGACCTGTGGCACCGGTCACACCTTGTGCACCCTGCGCGCCAGTTTCCCCCGTAGCGCCAGTGTAGCCTTGCGCGCCATCATTTCCCGTTGCGCCTGTGGCGCCCGTGAACCCTTGCGCGCCATCGTTTCCGGTTGCGCCTGTGGCGCCCGTGAACCCTTGCGCGCCATCGTT
>JAMPXJ010000011.1 GCA_023701205.1 Oligoflexia bacterium | reverse complement strand
GTTACCTCAGGCGACACCGAGCTTGAATTGGATTCGATCGTAGTCAACCACCGGCTTTTTCACTTCCCGGCCATCCACTTTTTCCTTCTTGATGCGGACGGCCCCTACTTCCTCGAAGAAGAGAATGATCTTATTCAAATTGGAAACGTCCATCCCGGAAAGCTTCGCCAGCTCGTAGACCGACTTCGGCTTGAACGTCAGGATATTCGAGAGAATGTACATATGACGAAGGAAGCGGTCGAAGTCCTTCTTTGAATCGAACGAAATTTCGTAGACCGGCTCGGGCCCTGCCTGACCGGCTCTCGCCTTCTTCATCGCCGTCTTGAAGTCCTCAAAAACCTCGGTCGATGTCTTTACCGATACGATTAACTGTTTCATAGCTTAACCCCCATCTTCTCAAAAACTAATTCCTTGAAATCCTCGATCAGCTTCTCGTCGCTCACAAAGACATAGCTGACTTCCAGGTCATCTATATGGATGTGCGGGCCCTTCGGATGATGGTTATCCATGAGGATCTTTCGACCCGTTTTCAAATCGAAGCAGATCAGACCGTACTTGATTCCGTCGGGATAACGCTCGGACTTGCCCACCTCGTGAACGACCAGCTCCACGGCATAGCGGCCGTGAACTCTGGACTTGCTTTGGTAAAGCAGCCGGGCCCTCATATATAGGTTCTATCACACCAATATAAGTCTGTCAAAACTCAGAATAATTCCGATCTTTTTCCGCACCTATTCACAGAGTCGGAGACGCGAGTTTTACAGAAAAGGAGTTCAAAGGTTCAAATCCTGCCCCCGCTACCAATACAAAAACACGAAAGCCTCGGATCGAAAGATCCGGGGCTTTTGTGTTTGTGCTGGCAGCGAGGGTAGAGAGTTGAGCCTGCGAAAGCGCGAAGCGCGGCGTAGGTTCACAAAAAGGCCACGAAGGCTTTTTTTTTACGCGCGGCTTGCCCGCGCGCCCGCAGGGCGAGGCCCAGGATGGGCCGAGTGAAATCCTACCCCCGATTAGCTAAAATAGCTGATCGGCCTTTTGTTTTTCTGCTGCCGGTTCTTCTCGCTCCATGGTGGGTTTCTTCGACCGTCTGCTTTCCATGTCCAAATAATTCCTCCGAACGAGTAACACCTCACTCGCTCCGTTCAAGGCAATGACATGAACTACTCTAGGCATGTAGCTCCCTCGCTAGGGCTTCGCCGTGCCCCTAGCCGATATTGTTCACCTTGCGGCCGTCGTGCTTGGATACCGGCGTCTCAACTCCGCGGATCAGCTTGACGGAGTACCCCCGATATTCACCCGCCTGAATCAACGCCACGAACTCGTCTCGCTTCATGACGTATCTCTTTTGAAGATCGTAGTAGGTCTCATTCCGGCCGGTCCGCGATTTTGAAAGGGAGATCACAGGCTTCGATAGGCGCTTCGGAGCTTCCGTCATTCCGGTGAACTCGCGTTGGTCCCGAAGATCTAGAATCAGCTCACCCCGCTTGAAGGCCTCGTGGATCAGCTTGAGCAGCTGCTTCCGTCCCGTGGTCTTCTTGCCATACTTCCGGCCTACGCGATTATTCCAAAGATCCATGTTCCTGGACCGGGGACTCACGGAATGCGAATACTGCCCTTCCAGGGAGTATTCGTTGGCTAACCCCAAAAGGTTTGCCGCCTGTTCACCATACTCCTGCGTAAAGACCCCGCTGACATAAGCATGCCGAAAGGCATCGACATCGTTGTCATCAAAACCTGCCCTCAAGAGATCCATCTTTCCGTCTTTTCCTTTTGGTAACGGTCGAATGTGCTGATCGAAATAAGCATAGGCCTCATCGCGGGCCTTGTCCTTGACGGGATCAATTGGATTGATCGTCACGAGGCACACCCCTGATCAATTGGAACACCCTCCATCCCAGCCACGCCTGCACAGGAATCCCGGGATACCACCAGAGAAACAACATCCCTGCCATCGAAGGAAGCAGGAGCGCTGCAACCACGAAACGGAACTTTCCTCGCCAATTGAACGTCGCCAACCATAACCCGAGGTGAGCAATAGTGGTCAGCTCCAAGCCCCGGATGAGACGAACTCGCCACGGAAGATACTCGTCCATATTGAAGGCGACCACAAACCCATAAATCGTCGAAACGGCAGCAAAGAGTTGCATGAGACGACACCAGTTGATTCGTCTCAGAGACAGGATTGCTTTATCGACTCCCGAAGACATTTCCGCTCGTATCAGCATTCTTCTAATCCTCACGCCGCCAAATCCAGCTCAATCCCGCTGTAGAGAGCCACCGGCCTCACCGCATCGCGCTTGTTCGCGCCCTTGAGTTCGCGAAGCTCCAGGATTCCCACTGATGCCAGTAGCTGCACATCGGCATGCACGTTCTTGAAGTCCCGGCCCACGAGTTTGGCCAAGCTCGAAATCGACTCCGGCTCATGTCGAAGGATCGCACCCAGAAGCTCAAGCCGCACCGGCGAAAGCACCTTCGCGACCTGGGCCAGGCTCGTGAAAACCAGGGTCCCCGCCTTCTGCACCGACTTCACTTCTCCGCGCAGCGCGGCACTCCACTCCGCCTTCACGCCCTCGAGCGGCTGAATCAGAATCCGAACCTTTTTCAACTTCATGGCTGGTATCCCTTCCCGGCTGTAAGCCGCCAGAAATCCTCGATCAACTGTTCAATCGTGGAAAAAGCATAGGGCCGCTCGCGACGCTCCGCAATGGCCGCCCGATCGCCTGAGCGATGAATAACGGTCACTTTCCTTTGGTACCGGAGCTTTGCCTTCACCTATGGTTTTTATACCATAGATAAATTCCATCTGCCAAGAAGCCTCCGGCGCGGTGGCGTCGCCCGAAAGCCGACCGCCCGCATGAACTGTGCCCCCGCTACCAATATTCGGTGGCCTCGGAACGCAAGTTCCGGGGCCATTTTTCTTGGTACTCTACCTCAGGTTCTTCGATTGCTGCATACTCGCTGCACGACGCTGCATGGCCGATTTCAAGGCCAGAAAATGCGCTGCACAGAACCGTGCAGCGCTGGGCGTAAAATAAAAGGCCCCGGTTTCGCCGTATTTTGGCGGTCGGGGCCAGCGCCTGGACGTGCTTTCCTACATCAGCCACGGCGCTCGCAAGGATGGCGCCGGGAGCGGGCTCATTGGCGGCATCCAGCGCGCCGCCGCTCACCGCGCCGGCGCCCACGATGGTGTGGATCTCGTCGATTACTTCACAACTCTGCTGATCTAGGTTGCGGCCCCTTGCCTGTGCCATGTGCCAGGGTGCGGCCAGTGGTCGCGCCTGAGTTCCAAATATTCGCGGAACGTCCCTCGTCGGTTTCGCCCTTGGCTTGGACAATGCGTTATTGGCGGAGGGAATCAGTGCGAGCTCCCGGCGGACTCTTTCTCGCTTTTTCTCGTAGCCAATGGCGAGGTCGTCGTCGGGATCGACAATCACAAACCTAAAGGGCCGCACCTTCATCTGGGCACTCGGGAGCTTCCCTATCTCTACCGGGACGAGGCCGCGCTCCTGAGGGATTTCTGGGATTTAGCAAGGAAGGCGGGTTTCGAAGTATGAAGCTTAAGAAAGTCAGGATCGTTGTTGAGCCGATCGAAACAACCAACGAAAGATCGCTTGCCGCACTGAAGGGAAAAGCCACCAGTAAGCCCGGCGAAGAGACCATCAGTGTTTCGAGCTGGGAAGTTCTTGGGCGGATTCTTTCGCCTCCCCGACTCCAGATCCTGACCGTAATTCCCGCGCTCAAGCCAAAGTCGATCTCCGCGCTGGCGAAAGCGATGAAGAAGGATTTCAAGAACGTCTACTCCGACGTGAAGTTCCTGGCGGACTTGGGTATCGTTGACCTTCGGGAAACAGGCCCAAAGAAGACGCTTGTCCCTGTCGCAAAGTTCGACGGGATTGAGCTCGCACTGGCGGCCTAAGGCCCCCCTTCTCCGTAAGCCATTTGGCAATCAAATTCTCTGTCAGTCATCAACTCAAGATGAAAGTCGTCATCGGACGGGTCTTCACCTTATGACTTTTCCGTTCGGACCGTCATGTCTTCTAGCCTCACGCAACCAGTCGGAAAGTTACTTCCTCGAACTCCACCGGGGCTGGCGCACAGCCCTTCCGGAAACCTTGGCATTCTTGATGCGATCCACTCCGATGTCAGGAACTCCTCATCCCTCGCTCTTTTTCACGCAAAACCATTACGACGCCCAACTTACCGTATCCGCTAACCTAATCCTATTTCGGTACTCAATAACGGCAGGCCGCTCGAAAGAATGCGATTCGGGCGTTTTTTTATAGGAGCCGTACGAGGGCACTACGAGTCTCCAGTGGCAAATCTCGCCATCGTGATGTGTACTCAATACATGGAAGAAAATAGCAGCTCCCCAACCACGACACCGGCACCCGAAGCTGGGCAGTCATAGCGCACGAGGTGTACCGGACCATCGTAGTGATCGGTTTCGCCGTTGGGCTCGCCTGGGCCTATCAGCACGCAGCAAACGATAAGTCGCGCACCGTGATCACGATGTTTGGAGTGCTCTGGGGCATCGGCTGCATCGCTACCCTGAAATACTTCACAGACGTTATTCGGGATTGGAGAAAGGGTGGCGGAACGTTCGTTTCGGTCCTTCAACGGAAGGGCTTGGAGAATGGGAAGGCAGGTCGGACCTTTAAAGAGCCTCAGCGCGTCTCAGGTGGGCAGCGGGCGTTCGCCGCATGGTCACTGCCTGTGATCTTTGGTGTTCCGGCTCTGCTCATGCTCGTCGTAGCCCCGATGGTCCCCTTTGGACCGGCGCCATTCCGGCCACATCCCTCGCGAGACTTGGCAACCATTTTGATGTTTCCGGTCTCGATTCTCGCTGCCATTGGGTTTCTGATTCGCCATTGCATGCTCACAGCGCGGCGACAGGACACCAGTCTGACCGACGCTCTCTATGGCTGGTACTACACCTACTTTCAAGTCAACCCGGCCAAGCGCATGAGTCGTGGCCCACGCTTTCAGAAGCGTCCTCGGCAGGTCGGAGCTGTGCTTCTCGTGACTGCTGGTGCATTGGCCATTAAGTTCAATCTGATCCCGCTCCTTGTGGCTCGGTACTTCAGGCAACCAGAGAACATTTTCAGCATCCTGGACCTATTTCCTTGGCTCGCCATCATCATTGGTGTTGGCCGGTTCCTGGAAGAGTTGCGATACGATGATTAACGCCAAGGTGAATCACTTCGCAAAAAGAGCCCTCCGAAAACTGAAAGCGCTTGCTCAGATTGCAAAAGCACAGAGGATTATCTCTACCATCCCAATGTGGAGTTGCCCCCAATGGCGCCAGACAATGAAGCCAGGGCCATTATCGACTCAGTCCTACAAGCGCCTGAAACCCTCGCAACGCCGAACAGGAATTAACCCTAAAGAACCTAGCCGATGATATCCTCTCGAAGATCTGCCCCCGCGCTGCTCCGCCGCATGGCCAGGGGCCTCATGCCACGGCCTACGGACGCCAGTTAGTGGCGCCGGTAGGATGAATTCACGCATGCTGCCCAAATCCTGGTCGAGCCCGCAGTAAAGTGAAGCCCTTCCGGTTCAGAAGGCGCTCACACGCAATCCGCGCGCGGCGCTCCCCTTCCTCCTTCGGCAGGCTGAGGCCGGCCCGCACCACCTCAGCCCGCATCAGAAACCGAAACTCAAGGCAAACTCGAAATTAGGACCGAACTCAACGTCGGTGATCAATTGGAGGTAATGTGCCTCAAGTCCGATCACGAGACCCAGCTTGCGGTTATAACCTCCCCAGAAAAAGCCGAAATCGAGCGAGGGTGAAGTGAAAGCCTGATTTACCGGCGTTGGATTTCCACTCTTCGCAATGACACGATGAAATCCGACTGTAGTCGACAAAGCCAGGAAGTTACGGATTCCAGCCACGTAAGCATTGTTTGCATGAACCTTCGGACGCCAATGCAATCCCGTCGTCAAATGGAGGTCGAAAATACTCGTGCCTTCGCGGCCTGCCTTTTCGGCTTTTGGATCAGCCAGAATGGCCCGGGCACCGAGATAGGTCCTTCGCCAGGAGATCGTATTGGATAAAGTCGATTCATCGATGAGATCACTCCGAATCCCAACCCCAAAACTGGGCCGATCCGCCGGAGCATAGCTCCCAAAAATCACTCCAAGCTCCACTCTGGAACCCCGCGGAAGGGCGATTTCGGTCGGCCGGGCGCTCCAGGGAATGCCTGGATCCTTGAGATCGGTCTCCAGGACAATTTTCTCGGTCCAGCGCCGGAAAGTATCCTTTTCCTTCATTGCTTCGGGAGAGATGGTGCTTTCGATTTCAATTCCATAAAGGTCCCTTTGATTGGAAAGATCCCTCTCCGCAGAGAGCCTCCTGATCGCCAAAGTGGCAGCAACCTTGCCCTGATCACTGCAAGCTCATGGCTCCCTCCCGAAGGAATATGCTCATACCGCCAGGGCGTCCTGATTTCGATGCGCGTCCTGGAGCAACCCACTGAAGCCCCCATCCAATCCAGCACCTCCCCACCCAAGGTTCTCTCGGCATCCGATACCAAGCCTCGAATTTCATAACCGACGGCCCCATTCCCCTTCGAAAGGCGCTGCACAACCGAACCCTGGACCTGCATCGATCGAGGGAGAGCTTCACGATCGGTTGCCAGATTCTCGAACCACGCTCCGGCCCCTTCGGCAGGAATGAACTGGAGCACTGCCGTGTACTTTCCTCCGCGATCCACCTTCCAGGTCAGCTCGCATTGACTGGCATGAGCCCTGACGGACATAAAAATCCAAGCGGCACACATTAACACAAAAGGAATGAAGCGACTGCGGCGCATATCCGATAACAATATGTCCTTGATGGAAGCGGCAGCAAGCAGTTTAATATTCCTATGCCATATCGTCTGATTTCTACCCTGCACGGATGTCTCGTGATCTGCTTCCTTGCTTCAGGCTGCAGCACTATTACCCGTACCTCTTACAAGCCTTTCAGCATCTTCGATGGCTACAGCGACCTAAAGATCTCCGATGATTTACGCGTCGCTCGCTTTGTCGGAAGTCCTCATACGAACCGACAGGAGATCGCAGCTCTTTCGGGTTTTCGGGCAATAGAGATCTGCCGCAGTGAGAATTTTTTGCTGGCCGATATCTACGAAACTCGCATTCCATCAAAGGGGGGCGCGCTGAATCCCAGCTACCGCCCATACGTGGATACACAAGACGATTTCACTGGTTATGCCTATGTTCCCTACGATTCCTACTTCGCCTGCAGAAACGAGCTGCACATCCTGGGAATCGCGTTGAAGCCGGTCAAACCCGAAGAGGTCAACACCTATGTCAACGATGGCAAGGGAGCGCTTCGTGCAGAAGGGTTCGTTGCCCTCGCTCCCAATCAGGACCGCCTCAAGGTTGATGATCTCATCTTGGAATTGAATGGAAAAAGAGTCAGCAATACCGCCGAAGCGAAGGCGGCGATTGCCACAGCCAGCGACATGGACCAGATCCCAGCCAAGATTGTGTCGAACAAGCAGATCAGTCTGATGAAACTGAAGGCTGCATCGGTGACGACCCACGCCGTAGCCGCCCAGGATGCCATCGTGAAAGCCGTCTGCAAGAACTATCCAGGTGCCTCGGAATCCCTCATTTGCAGGGAAAAATGATATTCTCTGTTGCCACGAGGATTCGCGCTACTCCCGCGCTCTCCGCATCAGAAGCGGCGCCTGGGCGTGGCGCCCGAGGAGCTCCAGAGCCTCGCGCCGTTCGGCGTCCAGCCGGGCATCGCAGGCTCCCTGCGCCGCGCGCTTGCCGGTATCGAGATTCCATTCGAGCTCGGAGCGGCATTCGCCCGAGGCGCTCGAGAACTGCAGCACGAGCAGCGCCAGCGGCAGTGACAACTTGCCCAGCCCCGAGCGCAGCGACGAGGCGTCGGAGCCCGTGAGCTTGGCCAGGAGCTCGGCGGTGTAGGCCGGGCTCTTCTCCGCCCACTCGGACGCAGGACGCGCAGCCAGGCGCGAGAGCGCGTGATCGAGGTACACCTGAGAGCGGATCAGGCTCAGCACGCTCGGGAGCGGGATGATTTGCCGACCCGAAGCGCCTCGGTCGAGCAGGGCGATTCCTGCCGCGGACTGACCCTTGCGCAGGGGCGTGCCCGCCGCATTCACTTTCACGATGTGGAATTGCGCCACGTTCTTGAAGCTCATCACCATCATTCCGAGCGCGAGCGAATGCATCTCGTGCGGAAGGATCGCCCGGCTCCCCGGGGCGGTGAGATTCCCCAGCACCGGGCGGTCGAGGTTCTCGAACCAGGAACCCGCCGGGCTCGTCGCCTCGTAAAAATGCACGAGCGATTCCAAGAGCGCGAGCTGCGCCGCCGCGCCGCCGCGGGTTTGCACCGGCTTACCCGCGATTCCCTCGGGCGTGCGGGAAGTCACCTCGAGCACGCGCCCCGAAGCCGGGTCATAGGTCTGAAGAGTCTCGGCCGAAAGCGCGATGTTGGTGTCACGATCCGGATCGATGAAGGCGCCGCCCAGTTCGATCCGCTCAGCCTCGCCGCTCTTCTCCGGAGCCTCGATTTTCGGAAACGCCCTGCCTTCCAGCCGCGGGACCCGATAGCCCTTGAGCGTCAGGAGCTGCGCGAAGGAGCGTTGCCAGAGAACCAGCCCGCAAAGGCGCTCGCGCCGGCCTTCAACCGTGCTTGCGTCTTCGTTCAGGCTTGTGACCGCGGCTCCGAGCGATTCTCGAGCGTCCTCGGCAAGACCCTCGAAGCTCTCGCCCGGAAAGAGAGGCAGATCGGCGCTCAGAACCGGCAGGGCTTCTCGCAGCTCGCCCGCTTCGCGCGCGCTCTCCGGAGGAAGCCCCCCGCTTCGAGAAGCGAGAGAGAAGTAAAGCGAGCCTTGGATGGCTCCCGGCTCTCCGAAAATCCCGGGGAAAGCCTCGGCGACTTTCTCATGGGTCGCGTCCAGCTGGAGTTTCCGGAAGATTTTCGGGAAAAGCCGCGCGGCCTTCAAAGCGAACCATTTTACGCGCGAAAGGCGCCCCGCCTCGTATTCCGCACGCGCCTTTTCAAAGAACCCATCCGGGCTATCGAGTTTGAACGTCTCGCCGAGAAAGAGCTGCGTGAAGGGAGACTTCGTCACGTCGATCGCGCCCTGTACTCCGACGCCGCCGGCTGCGGGCTCCCCATCTCCTTCCTCGAGCGCTCCGAAGAGCGAATAACGGGGCCCTGACGCAGCGGACGCGACGAGCGACTCGAGCCGCTCGCAAGCCTTGAGCGCGGGTTTCTCCAGCGCGCTCGTCACTGGCAGGATCGGCTCGGAGTCGGCCCTGCCCGAACCCAGAAGGGACCGCGAATCGTCGCCATCGAGCACCGGCACTTCGATCCGGGTGGCGCCTGGCACCCGCTCGCGAGAGCAGGCGCCCATGGACAGGGCCGTCAGCGAGGTCAGGGCGATCAGCGTCAGAGTCGAACTTGGCGTTCTCTTTTTCGTCATATTCCCGCCTCAGAAGTAAAATTTCAGATCCACCCGGCCGTAGCTCGCCAGGGCGACGTTCTTCCCGTTCAGGGTGACGTTGTAGAGCGCGTCGACGTCCAACGGGACCCTGAATCTCTTCTTCAGGAAGAGCGGGATGGTGGAATAGCCGACCCCGAGCTCGAGGGCCGTCTTGCGCATGTCAGTCCCGCGGGAGAGCCCCGCGTAATGCAGCTCGCCCGGGCCGGAGAACTTGGCCGCGCCCTGAGCCGAAATCTGCAGCGCGCTCCAGGCGGTCACGCCGCTTCCGGGAACTCCGATGGTCGAGGCCAGCTCGCCGTCGAAAGCGAGCGCCTGGCTTCTGCGCACGTCCTGGACCTGATCGTCCTCCGGCAGAAGGCTTGGGAGCGAGTCCTCGGCGTTCCGCGGCACGGCCCTCCGCCGCGTGTCCGGGAAATGGCGGGAAACCTTCTGCATCGCCGCGAGCGTCAGGTAGGGATTGGCCTTGTACTCCTGGAAGAGCTGCACTCCCACGCCCCATGCGCCCGCGCCGCTGCCGGTGTCAAAGACCTGGGTGAGCGAAGGCGCCGACCCCGTCGGGATCCGTACGCCGGCCTGGACGCTGGCGCCGAGCGCTCCGCCCAGTCCGCCGTCGATGAACTTGTACTTTGCGCCGAATTCGGTGTCACCGAGCTCGGTTTTCTCGAAGCTCGCGGGCGCCTCATAGCCCTTGCTCCCGAAAAGCGCTGCCTGGAAAAACGCCGTGTCGAAATTCTTGGCCCCGACATCGTAGATCCCCGCCGAAAGCTCGGGACTGAGCTTGCCGATCTGCTCAGCCATGTAGGCGGCGTTGTTCACGCTCTCGGCGCGGAAACTCGCGGTCACCGTGCGCCGGACGATCGGCGCCCGGATCCCAAGGGCCAGGCGCGAAGTGAGGCCGAATTCGTAGGCAAAGAGAAATTGCCGGGCCTGAAGGCTGAAGTCGCTGTAGAGGTTCGTGTTGAGCAGGCGGTTGCCGAGGCCGGACTCGAGACTGTTGAGCGCGTCGACGAGCTGGCCGAGCCTGGGCTCCTTGGCGACGTAATCCTGGATCGTCACGCTGCGATTCAACGAGGCGGCGAAAGGCTCGAGCATTCCCGAGGAATTGAATTTCTCGCCGATGTCCGCGGTGAAGACTCCGACCATGCGGAATCGAGAGATCCCCTGAGGCAGGACGTTCGCGGTCTCGGCGGCTTGCGCCGGGGACGCCCCCGGCAGCGAGCCGATCGCGCTGATCGCGACGCAGGCGCCCCATGCGCACCACGTCGATTTCCGGTATCTTCCAACTCCTACTGCTACTGCCACAGCCACCTCTACTGCTTCGGATTCCACTGGACGGGGGTGCTTGTCTCGGGCCCACCGCCATCAGGCCCAGCAGTATACTCCTCGGAATAGGAGAAACAATTCCCATTCTTTTAGACAGGTGTCAAAGCCTTGGACACCGCGGGAGGCGCGGTAAAGCCGCCCAGACGGCAGGTTCAGCCCGGAAACCTCAAAGCTCCTCCGCGAAAACCTTTTCTGTGATCTTCCAGAACCGGTCCTGCTTCCTCGCGATCACGAAGGCGGGAAGCCTGAACAGAGCCTGGAACCTGATCACGTCCTTCGGCGTCCTGAACTCCAACGCCAGCTCCGGGCGCCTCAGGTGCGAGCGCAGGAAGTTGATGTTGAACTTCTTGATCGAGGACGGGTTGGAGAAAAAATGCGCCTCGCTCAAATACCGGGCGTCGTAGTCGTAGTAGCGGATCTCCAGATACGGGTTGCCGTTCTTGTCCAGGCGCTCCTCGAAGGTGATCCGGTCCGGCGTGAGCACATGCGCGTTCTTGGAAAGCTTCGCCTGCTTGAGCTTGGCTTCGGCATCGGTCAGGGCCGCCGCGCATTTCCCGCAGCTCTTGGCCGTCACGTCATTTTCCGCCCCGCAGCCCGGACAGAGCTTGAGACGGAATCGATAGCCGCAAGGCGAAAGCAAGCCACTCGAAGCATCCTGGATCAGGCCCCGGCACTTCCTCCCGAAATGCTCGAGCACGATTCCGTCAGGATCGGCATAGCCCCAGAAGCTGTTCTCAAAGCCGCACTCCGGGCAAGGCACCTGCACCGCCACGGTGTCCTTCGCCGGGCGTTTGTCGCTGATCTCCGGCGCGTAGATATCATGCCCCATGCCGGTGTAGTCCAGGATGTAGCAGTCCTTCTTCTCGGGCGCGAGACGCAGCCCCCGGCCCACGATCTGCTGATAGAGGCTGTTGGATTCCGTCGGGCGCAGGATCGCGATCACGTCAACGTGAGGCGCATCGAAGCCCGTCGTGAGCACGGAGACGTTGACGAGATACTTGAACTTCCTCGCCTTGAACTCCGCGATGATCCGGTCGCGCTCGCCCAAGGCGGTGTCCCCTACGACCAGCCGTGCCTGTCCTTCAGGAAGATAAGAAAGGATCTCCTCGGCGTGCCGTACGGAGCTGCTGAAGATCATCACGCCTTGCCGCTGATAGCGCTCGGTGATGTCGACGATGTTGTTGATGATGAGCGGGGTCAAGCGCTTCTGGCTCTTGAGTATCTCCTCGACCTCGTCCGCCGTGTACATCCGGCCGCTCTCCGAGAGTTCCGAAAAGTCGTAGCTCGTCACGGGAATGTCGACCTTGATCGGCACCGTGAGGAAGCGGTTCTTGATCATGTAAGTCAGCGGCAGCTCGAAGACACACTGCTTGAAAAACCGCGGCTGCTCGGAGCGGCACTCCCCCGTCGGATCGCGCTCATAGATCCAGCCCGAGCCCAGACGATACGGTGTAGCCGTCAGGCCCAGGATGCAGAGGCCCGGGTTCCGGGCGATCAGCTTGCGGATGACCTCCTGGTACTGAGTGTCGCTGTCCTCGGCGACGCGATGGCACTCATCGATCACCAAGAGGGAGAAATCCTCGAAGAACTCCTCGGGCGCGCGCGCGATCGACTGGACGCTCCCGAAGATCGCCTTGTGCCGCCGCTCCTTTTTGCCGAGGCTTGCCGAAAAGATCCCGGCCGAAAGCCCGTAGCTGACGTACTTCTCGTGATTCTGCTCGACCAGCTCCTTGACGTGGGCGAGCACCAGGACGCGTCCCTTGGCGATGCGCGCCAGCTCCGCGATGACCAGGCTCTTGCCCGCGCCGGTGGGCAGGACGACCGCGGCAGGTTCGCGGCTCCTCTTGAAGAACTTGACGACGTTGTCGACCGCCGTTCTTTGATAATCACGGAGCTGGTACATTTCAGGTGCCCCAATTCTGCCACAGCACCGGGAATACTCCAGCGACGAATGCGACCCCCTCGTGGATGACGCGAAACATCAAGCTCCTGGCATGTTCGTGGCACGGCCAACGATCGAACCGAGGGGGCTTCAGATGATCTCGTCACGTCTCGTCATCGTCGCGTGCATTCTCGCTTCGTGTCTCGATCGACCGTCCGCGCAAGCGATCGAGCCGGCACGACTTGCCGGACAGATCGTGGTCCAGCCCTTCCATATCGCAGAAATCGTTTACCACTGGTCGCTATCGACCCAGGTGACGCCGACCACTCCCAGCATTCCCCTCGGCTCCATCGGATCGGCGGAACTCAAGATCGACGTGAAACGCACGCAAAGTCTCGCCGCCTACCATCGAAGGCCTTATGGCGGGACCGTGGAGCTGTGCCTCACGAACGAGGGCGGCATGGCCACCTCCGGCCTGAAGGTGAGGACGGTCGTGCAATCCTGGATGGCACTCAGGAAAGGCGGCATCTGGAAGGACCTCCCCCCTACGGAATCGCGCCAGGAGATCCAGGACATCGGCCCGGGGCTCCGCGCCTGCGCGCGATTCGCCTTCGAGCTCCCGTCAAGCGGCGGGATCCCGAAGCGATTCTTTCGCGTACTCGCCATCGCGCAGTTCGACGACGGTCGCGTGCTGGCGCCGGCCACTTACCAGGTCGCATCGCCGTTCTTCAAGATTCCATCGATCCCCACGCTGGTCGTCGAGACCGACGAGAACACGGAGCTCGGAATCGAGGTGAGCCTGCCGGAGGGCTTTCTTGGCGGCGGCAAGACGAGCCTGGGCATGATGAGCGGAACCACGACGATCACCCACGTTCTTCAACTGGAGAACACGAATCGTTGCGGCGAGCTCTTGCCCTGGTACCTGGAGACCGGTCTCCTGCTCAAGGACACCGGAACGCCGATAGGAGAGCAGCAGATGCGCCTGCTCGATCCCGGTCCTTGCCTGCAAGGCCCGGCGACACACTGAGAATCGGCCGATTGCCCGCGGCATTCCCGCAAATTGGACCCTGGAGGCCGATATTCATATTACCGTTTCATGATATCTTAATGTACGCATCCAGCCAACGCCAAGCACGCAAAGGGCGAAATGAAGACAGCGACGAAAGCTCTCCTGATCGCGGCCGTACTCTCCCTCACCGGCTGCAGCAAGCCGGTTGCAGTGGCGCCACGCCCGGAGCCGGTCAATCCGGTCGCAAAACGTGCCCGACCGCATCTGGACCACTCACCCTACTACACTCAGCCGATCCGGACCCCGCAGGAGCTCACCCGCAGCTGCCTGCGTTGCCATCCCGACGCCGCCGGCGAGATCATGAAAACCGCGCATTGGACCTGGCTCAGTGGAGATGCCCAAAGAAACGGGCAGACGCTCCGCATCGGCAAGCGCAACCTCATGAACAACTTCTGCATCAGCGTGACCGGGAACTGGGCCTCCTGCACCGCGTGTCACGCCGGCTACGGCTGGACCGATTCAAATTATGATTTCTCCCGGGCCGAGAACGTCGACTGCCTGGTCTGCCACGACGGCTCCGGAACCTACTCCAAAGGCAAAGGAGGACTGCCCAAGCCTGGCGTGGATCTCGCGGCCGCGGCCCAGAGCGTGCGCGCTCCCTATCGGGAGAACTGCGGCACCTGTCACTTCAATGGGGGCGGCGGAATGGGCGTGAAGCACGGCGACCTCGACGACTCGCTCCTGAACGCGAGCGACGAGCTTGACGTGCACCTGGGGAAGCTCGATTTTCAATGCATCGACTGCCACCAGGCCAAGGCACATTTCATTCCGGGCAAGATCAACGCCACCTACGGCGAAGCAACCCAGGTCGAGCGGCTGGACTGCGCTTCCTGCCATACCGAGAAGCCCCACGCCGACCGCCGACTGAACTTCCATGTCGAGCGCATCGCATGCCAGACCTGTCATATCCCCGCTTACGCGCGGAAATTCCCCACGAAGATGGAATGGGACTGGTCAGCGGCCGGAGACGGACGCCGCAAGGAGAGCCCGCACGAGTACCTCAAGATCAAAGGCACGTTCAGATACGGGACGAACGTCGTGCCCGAGTACGCCTGGTTCAACGGAAAGATGGATCGCTATCTCACGGGCGATCGCCTGAGCTCCGAGCGCGATCAGCCGATCAACCGGCCGCTCGGCTCGCGCAAGGATCCGTCCGCGCGGATCTGGCCGTTCAAGATCCATCGCGGCAGGCAGATCTACGATCCGGTCAACAAGCTCCTGTTACCGCCGGTGACCAGCGGCGAGGGCGGCTACTGGAGTCGCTTTGACTGGACCGCGGCAGTCAAAAAGGGCGCCGCGCTCGCAGGCATACCCTTCAGCGGCAAGACCGCCTTCGTGACCACCCACATGTACTGGCCCATCACTCACATGATCGCACCGGCGAAGCAGGCGCTTGCCTGCGTAGCTTGCCATTCCGAGAATGGCCGCCTGGATTGGAAGTCTCTGGGGTACGCCGCGGACCCGGCTGGAGGATAGCGATGAAACCGTACTGGAACCCTTATCTCGCAGGCACGCTCCTCGGCGTCGTCTTGTTCAGCGCGTTCGCCCTCACGCAAGGCGGCTTGGGCGCCTCGGGCGCGATCAGCCGGATCCAGATCGCGACGACGGACCTGTTCTTTCCCTCCCACGTCGACCGGGTCGGTTACTTGGCCGCGGTGGCCGGCGGCGAAAAGAGCGCGCTCGACCATTCCAGCGTCGTGCTGCTCCTGGGCACCTTCGCTGGCGGCCTGCTCTCCGCCTGGCTCAACGGCAGGCTCCGCGCCGAGATCATCAAGGGACCGCGGATCACCAACCGGCAGCGCATCTTCTTCGCCGTGCTCGGCGGCGCGATCATGGGTTACGGCGCGCGCTTCGCGCGCGGCTGCACCTCGGGACAGGCGCTGAGCGGCGGCGCGGTGCTCTCGCTCGGGAGCTGGACCTTCATGTTCAGCGTCTTCGCGGGTGGATATCTCGTCGCCTACTTCGTGCGAAAGCTGTGGGAGGCGCCGAATGCTGCCCGTTGATGTCACCGCAAGCCTCGGAAAAACCGCCGGCTACCTGGTGTTTTTCGCGATCGGGCTGGGCTTCGGCGCGAGCCTCGAGCTTGCGGGCTTCGGCGACGCTCGGCGCCTCGCCGCGCAGTTTTACTTCCGCAACATGACCGTGCTCAAGACCATGTTCACGGCCATCGTGGTCGCCTGCGTGCTGATCTTCCTGAGCTCCGCGCTGGGCCTGCTCGATTTCGCGCGAATCTCCGTCAACCCGACCTATCTCTGGCCTGGAATCGTGGGCGGGCTCATCATGGGCGCCGGTTTCATCATCGGCGGCTACTGCCCAGGTACCTCGCTCGTCTCGGCAGCGAGCTTCAAGCTCGACGGCATCGCGTTCCTCTTCGGAACCCTGGTCGGCGCCGGGCTTTTCGGCGAGTCCGTCAGCGGCTTCTCGCGCTTTTGGAACTCCTCCTTCGAGGAGCGACTGCTCGTGTCGGACTGGCTGGGCTGGTCCATCGGGGCGACCGTGACGGGCGTGGCCGTGCTCGCGCTCATGATGTTCTATGCGGCCGAAAAAACCGAAGAAGCGCTGCGCACCTCCCGCAGGCACGTCAAGTGGCTTCCGTCGAACAAGCGGTATCTGGCCTCCGGAGCCGGCCTCCTTGCGCTCGCCCTGCTGACCTGGGCCCTCGGCCAGCCGGACCCAGCCGAGAAGTGGAAGCTCCTGGGCTCGCGCTTCGAGCCGATGCTGAGCTCGCGCGAGGCTTTCGTTCATCCGCTGGAATACGACAAGACCGCGAATGATCCCGCGCTCAGGCTCGTGACGCTGGACCTCCGTCCTAAAGCCATTTTCGAGGCCGGACACCGGAGGGACGCGAGAAACGTCCAGCTCAAGGACCTTTGGGAAGGGCCCCTGGTCACCTCCCTCGTGCAACTTCCCTCTCAAGGCGTCGTGATCCTGGTCTCCGAGGACGAGGCAGTGGCGGTGCAGGCTTGGCAATGGCTGAAGGCCCAGGGTGTCGTCAACCTTTACATTCTCGAGAACGATCCCAACGCGCCCTTCACCCCGAAGATCAAGCTCAAGACCACGAGGAAGGCAGGCGGTCTGTGCAGCTGAAACGGAAGGCAAGAACGTGAGTTCTTTTTTCGCATCTTTACTGCTTCTCTTTCTTTGCTCCCCCGCACCATCCGTATTCGCCCAGGCGGGACCGGCGCGCTGCCTGGAATGCCATTCCTCGAAGATCAACGCGAGGGAGTATCAGAAGTCCGCCCACAGCGAAGTTTCCTGCACGGCCTGTCACGTCACCGATGCCGGAAAGGAGAAACCCGCCCGCTGCGACGGCACGTTCACGAAGACCCGTTGCGACAGCTGTCATGAAACCGCGGCAAGGGAGCATGCCAGCAGCATTCATCATTCCGAGCGTCTTCCCATCCGTTGCGAGCAGTGCCACGCCGGGATCCACTCTCTCCGTACCCTCAAGGCCGACAAGCTCGCGATCGCGGAGAGCTGCTCGCGTTGCCACTCGCGCCAGCACGGGTACTTCGACTCAGACCACTTCCGGGCCCTGAAGCGCGGCAATCCCGATGCCGCGACCTGCACCGATTGCCATGGCCTGCACGCGATCGCCAAGACCGACCCCGGGAAGGGCGGACGCGAGCTCCATACCACGGCCTGCCTGAAGTGCCATGACGACGCAAAACTCATGACCAAGAACGAGGTCCTCCCCGTGGCCAAGGAAACCTTCTTCGCGAGCTATCATGGCAAGAACGTGCGCCTGGGCTATCCCGAACGCGTCGCCGGCTGCGCGGACTGCCACGGAGCGCATTCCATCCTGAACGCCAGGGACGCAGGCTCGAAAATCCATCCCGATAACCTCGTCAGGACCTGCGCACAATGTCACGCGCAGGCCACGCCTTCGTTCACTCGCTTCATCGCGCACGCCGAGACCGAGGGCCCCCGCCGGACACCAGCCCTGACCTGGACCCTTCGCGCGATGACCGCGCTCCTCGCACTGACGTTCGTGTTTTTCTGGACCCATTCGCTGCTTTGGGCCGTACGTTCGTTCATCGAGCGGCGCCGGCGCGCGCGAGCGGAGTCCTTCGCCGCCAGCCACGTCAGCCGTGCCTTGCCCGACGGCATGAAGCTCTATCGCCGCTTCAACCGGCTCCACATCGCACTGCACCTGATGGTCGTGGTAAGCTTCCTGGGCCTGGCCCTCACGGGGCTGCCCTTGAAGTTCAGCGCGACTGGCTGGGGCAAGGCACTCATGGACTTTTTCGGCGGGACCGCGCGGGCGGGACTCATCCACCGCGCCTGCGCGATCCTCACCTTCGCTTACTTCCTGATCGCCATCGGGCTCTCGATCCGCTTCCTTTTCCTCGATCGCAAACAACCAGGCACCTTCCTCCAGAAGCTCCTCGGACCGGACTCGCTTTTTCCCAACGGCCGCGATCTCCGCGACCTGAAAGCCATGTTCCGTTGGTTCCTTTTCCGCGGGCCCAGGCCCGACTTCGAGCGCTGGGCTTACTGGGAGAAATTCGATTTCCTCGCGGTTTTCTGGGGGATGTTCGCCATCGGCGCGAGCGGGCTGCTGCTCTGGTTCCCGGTTTTCTTCGGCAGGCTCCTCCCCGGGTGGGTCTTCAACCTGGCCACGATCATCCACTCCGATGAGGCGCTCCTGGCCACGGGCTTCATCTTCACGGTCCACTTCTTCAACACGCACCTTCGGCCCGAGAAGTTCCCCATGGACTTCGTCATCTTCAACGGCGAGATCACCAAGGCGGAGCTGCTCGAGGAGCGTGGCGACCAATGGCGGCGTTACGAGCGCGAGGGCCGCACCGAGGAGTTCGCTGTCGCCCGGCCGAGCTCGATCCTCTGGGACGCGGCCCTGAGGATCTTCGGCTTCGCTGCGGTTCTCGTCGGTTTCGCGCTCACCGCCGCCATGATCCATGCCCTGGCTTCGAACGCGGGGGGGCATTGAGAAGACGCGCGAGGAACCGCAACGCTCCGGAGCGCGACCCGGTTATTCAGCCGACGACTCGAAAGAGCAGGAGGCATCACGCTTGTCAGGCGAGATCCAAAGCCCCCACCGGTTTTCCCGGAGCGAAGCGAAGGTGATCGCCCCGTCGCCGGACTTCCGGAAAATACCGCGGTAGCGATGATTGTTCCGCCAGCCGGCTTTCTCGCGCAGCACGAAGTCCACGAGGAGCTCGTTTCCTTCGACCCGGCAATCCTTGATCCGGTTGCGTTGCCATTGGCTCTCCTCGAGCCAGAAATGCACATCGAACGGAAACACGCCATACTCGGTCGCGCGGTCCTCGCGGATGCTCAGATCGAGCACGGGACGCGATCGGTCGACTCGCGCGCTCAGGCCGCACTTGCCGTTCTGGTTCGCGGCTCGCAGGCTGAGATCCTCGCCGTCCCGGAGACCGAGAAAGTCAGCGATCAGCACGATGCAATCATCCGTGCTTCCGGCCCGCTCACCCCCTGCCCGGCTCGACCCCATGGCCAACGCGTTCGTGCCCACCGCGAATAACCCGAAAAACACCATGAAATACCTCATAAATCACTCCTTGAAAGGCTTAATACCCGTTGAAGCCGTGCGTGACCAATACGGAAGGTGTCAGCTTCGCCGGATTTCCGTCACCCGAGCCGGAAGACAGTTTGCCCTGCAGCGAGACAATTTACCTCGCTCCATTTTGCCGTAAAATCACGGTTTTTTGCTTTGCCAAACATTCCCGCCCTCATTACAGTGCGTCCCAAAAAGAGAGGGTTCATGCGCGCTCCCGGGTCCAGAACGAGGGTAGTCGCCGCAATCGCGGCAATCTTCTTCGCCACGTCGTGCGCACCGGCGCCGCGGAGGCTCCTCACGCAGGAGGAGAAGATCGCCGACCTCCATTGGATCACCTCCCAGTTCAGCCAGAATTACGCCCCGCTCGAGTACAAGGAAGCGCGCCACGGAATCCGCTTTGACGCTCTCAAGGAAAAGGTCTTCCGCGATGCGGCCGCCACCCGCACCAACGAGGAATTCTATCTCCTCGTGCATCGTTTCGTCTCCGAGTTTCGCGACGCGCACACCGCCTCGACGCTGACCGCCGCCACCCTTCCCGCGCGGACGACGCTCGCCTACCTCGGCTTTGAAGGCAAACGCGAAGGCTCGGCGGTGCGCGTGACGAAATTCCTTCCCACGCTCAACACCCAGGTTTTTCCGGTGCAGGCGCAGGACCTGATCGTGGCGCTGGACGGAGTACCGCTCGTGGACGCCGCCAAGAGCGAGCTGATTCCTTATCGGGATCTCGGAAATGACGAAGCCAACCTGACCTATCACCTGCCCAAGCTCTTCAACCGTACCTCGCTCGCCTTCCCGCTTCCCGCGCCGGAGAAGGAAAACGCCACCCTCACCCTCGTGCGGGGCGAGCAGCGACTCGATGTTCAGGTGCCCTGGATCGTCAAGGATCTTTACGCCTTCACCGCGGAGCAGGCGCAGGCCGCCGCGCAGAAGGCCAAGCCCTCCGACAAGCCCAAGCCGGAGGCCCCCGGTGCCGAGCGGATCGCCGGGATGTCCGAGGAGGAATTTTTCCGCCGTGGCTTCGAGGGCGCCATCGGCCTGATCGACCTGACCCCGGGAATCGTCCGCCTGGTGCTGAATACGTTGCCGGGCAAGCGCTTCTGGAACAGCTTCGTCTTCATCGACTCCGCTCCGAGCTGGCTCTCGCGCATCGTCACCGGAACCCTGGCTTCCGCCTCCGGCCTCGCGGCCACGCCTCTCGAGGAGCTCAAGGAGAACCGCGTCGTGCCGCCCGGCGCGCTCTTCGTCCCGGCGGCGAAGAACTACCCGACCTACATCTCGCACGAGAAGACGGCGCAGGGGATGCGTTATATCGCTACGATGTACCTCAACACCTTCACGCCCGCCGACCCCGAGGAGCAGGTCCTCACCGAGGTGAAAGAGACGCTTCGCGCGCTCAAGCAGTTCGGCGTGACCGACCTGGTGATCGACCTGATCGACAACGGCGGCGGTTCCCTGCGGCTGGGTCTGCAGATCGCGCAGCTGCTCAGCCAGGAGCGCATCACCCTGCCGGAGCTCCAGCTCAAGATCAACGAGACCTGGCTCGACGAGTTCGAGACGGTGTCACTGAATGCCGCTCTCTCTGATCCGGAACGAGAGGTCGGCCGCAGGGTCTTCCGGCGCCTGAAAGCGGATCTGGACGCGGGCCGAAGGCTTTCCGCCCCTTTCAGCATCCATGAGCTATACCCTTTCGCGGTTCAGCCCGATCCTTCCATCGGCGCGAGCTTCCGGGTGGTCCTCCTGGTCAACGAGATGTGCGCCTCCATGTGCGATATCTTCGCGGCGGTGCTTCAAGACAACCAGAAAGCCAAAGTCGTGGGCGCCCGGACGATGGGGGCCGGCGGAAACGTCGTCGTCCACTCGCAAGCACCCAACAGCAATCTCGTCTTGAATCAGACCGAGTCGCTCATCCTCCGCAGGGACGGCAGCGCTATCGAGAACAATGGCGTGGTGCCCGATACCGCGCTTCCGGTCAACGAAACGGTTTCGAAGAAATACGAGCCGGTACGCGCGAAAGCGATCGAGCTTTTTTGATCGGGTGGGTGCACGATACTTGCATCATCCCCCCGGGATGATATTGTCCCGTCTATGACGGCTACAAGGCTTCAGACAAAACATCACACTGCTTCATGCAATCATCTTCTTTTGATCGAAGATGAGCGGGACATCCGCGAAAGCGTGCGGGAAATATTGGAATTCGAAGGATTCCAAGTACTTGAGGCCGCCAACGGTCGCGAAGGCCTCGAAATCCTCAAAAAGGTCCCAAACCCCTGCCTGATTCTGCTCGATCTCATGATGCCGGTAATGGACGGCTGGCAGTTCGCGCAGGCGCTCAGTAATGACACAAATAGTCAGGCCGTTCCTGTCATCCTGGTGACCGCCTTCGCTGAAAAAGCGAACACCATCCCCTGCGCGGGCGTGCTCAAGAAGCCTTATGACATCGATCATCTGCTTTCACACGTCAAACGCCACTGCCGCGGCGAAGGAGCGGATCAGTGAAGGAGACCCATTCCGTCGACCTGCTACTCGGCATCGTCCAGCGTCTTTCGCTCGCCCGCGATCTCCAGACGATCGTGGATCTGGTGCGACATGGCGCGCGCGAGCTGACCGGCGCGGACGGAGCGACCTTCATCCTCAAGGAGCAGGATCAGTGCTACTACGTCGACGAGGACGCCATCGGCCCGCTCTGGAAGGGCCGACGCTTCCCGCTCGAAGCGTGCGTGAGCGGCTGGACGATGCTCCATCATCGTAGCGCGCTGATCGAGGACATCTATGACGACCCACGGGTGCCGACCGAGGCCTACCGCCCCACGTTCGTCAAGAGCCTGGTCATGGTCCCGATCCGGACGGAGGCGCCGATCGGGGCGATCGGCACCTACTGGGCCCGGCGTTTTCGCGCCAGCCCCAGGCAGGTAAAACTGCTCCAAGCGCTCGCCGACAGCACCTCGATCGCGCTCGAAAATCTCACGCTCTATAGCGATCTCTCCCGCTCCCTGGCAGAAACCCGCTCCGCGCGCGACGAGCTGGCCCGGCAGCTCCATCTGCGCGACGAGTTCATCTCCATCTGCGCCCATGAGCTGAAAACCCCTCTCACGCCGCTCACTCTTCAGATCCAGTTCCTCCACCGCCTTCTTCTCTCGGGACCGCCTGCGGGCGCCCCGCAGGAAGACGCCGTCAAGAGCGGCATCCGGAAGTTCCTCGCGATCTCCAATCGCCAGATCTCGGATTTCTCCAAGCTGATCGACAACCTCCTGGACGCCTCGCGGATCAACCTGGGGCACTTCAACTTCAGCCTTCAGAACGACGTCAACCTGAGCGCGATCATCCGAAAGGTCATCGCGGAATACCAGGCCGCGGGCTTCAACGAGCTCAAGGCGAGCATCAGCGAAAACCTCCGGGGGCGATGGGACCCTCTCCGGCTCGAGCAGGCCATGAGGAACCTCATCTCGAATGCGGTGAAATACGGCGAAAAAAAGCCGATCGAGATCAGCGCCGCGCCAGACCGCGACGGCCAGGTGCGCGTGATCGTGAAGGATCACGGCTTCGGAATCGCAAAGGAAGACCAGGAACGGATCTTCAACCGCTTCGAGCGCGCGGCCTCGATGCGCCGATACGGCGGCGTCGGGCTCGGACTCTACATCACTCGCGAGATCGTGCAGGGCTTGGGCGGCACGATCCATGTGGAAAGCGAGCGGAACCAGGGCGCCGCTTTCGTGATGCGGCTCCCGGTGCGCCCGCCGATCGCGACTCATGGCGCGGCTTGAGCGCTTTCCGGGAGCCCCACTCCGTCAGGGTAATCCGGTCATTTCGCGCCGTCCGTCCGGCGGAAATACTCGAGCACCTGCCGCGCCTCCTCTTGCGTCAGGCTCATATTGGCCATCTGCGTGAGATATTCCTCCAGGAGCTTCCGAGCCACCGCATCCTTCTGGAGCATCTCCGACGGATTGAGGATCATGTTCATGATCCACTCCGGCTGACGCCGCAAAGTCACGTTCTTCAGCGGCGGGCCCACGAACCGCTCCTGGAGCTTGTGGCAAGCCGAGCACTTGGCCTGGAAGACCGCCTGGCCCTTTTCCGCCAGCGCGGCGTCGACAGCCGCGAGCTTCAGCTCCTTGACCGGACCGATCCCCTTGCTTTCGCTCATCTCGACGCGGGGCTGGCCCTCGGACGCCTGGGCCTGGATCGCCAAAGCGGGATCCCGCTCCTGGTTCGTGTTCCACCTCAACGGGATCTTGGAATCGGCGGACGAGACCCGCAGATACCCGGTCATCTCCTGGTGCAGCGCCGAGCAGAAATCCGTGCAGTAGAACGGATAGACGCCCGGCCGCTTGGCCTCGAATTTCAGGGTCGAGGTCTCGCCCGGCATCAGGAGAAGCTCGGCGTTGTTCGAACCGAAAACCGCGAAGCCGTGCGCGATATCCCAATCCTGCTCGAGATTGGTCACGTGGAAATAAACGGTATCCCCCACCTTCACGCCTTCGATGTTATCGGGAGTCAGGTGGGACCGGATCGCCGTCATGTACACGTGCACGTCCTTGCCCTGACGCACTACCTTCGCCGCGCTCTCCGACTTGGTCGCGTGCTCGTGCCGGTTCTCCTCGATCTTGTGGATCTTCTTCGATCGCTCCATCAGCAGCGACGCCGGAACGCCCTGCGCGTAATGAGGTTCGCCCACGGTCGGGAAATCCAGCAGCAGCTGCATTTTCTCGCCGGAGATATCGATCAGCTGCGAGGACTGCGGCAGCTCCGGTCCCACCGGAAGATAGCGGTCCTTGGTGATCTTGTTCATGGCGAGGAGGTATTTGCCATAAGGCTTGGCGCTGTCCCCGCCCGGAATCATGATGTGGCCGAGCGAGTAGTAAGTCGGGATGCGATCGACGACCTCCCAGCTGCCGAGCTTCCATTTCACGACCTCCGAGCTGATGAAGCAGGAGGTGTAGCCGTAGCCTTTGCCGTCGAACTCCGTATGCAGGGGCCCGAGACAGGGCTTCTGGACCTCGCCCGCGAGAACCGCCTGGTAATCCAGGATATCGATCCCGTCGAACTTGCCGCTGAAGGTCTTCGCGTTAATGGCTTTCTCGATCTTCGGAAAGGAAAGCGCGGTGATCAGCGAGGCGAGCTTGCCCCCGCTCACGATGTACTCCCCGGTGGGATCCACGTCCACGCCATGCGGCGACTTCGCCACCGGCGCGTAGTGGATCACGCCCGGGCACTCCGAAGGAGAGAGCATCCGGACGGCCGGACCCTTGACGGACTTCGCCGCCATCGTGTTCTCGTCCCAAACGTTATGGGTATAGCTGGCCGCCACGAGCTTGCCTTTGCCGTCGGCCGCGCACTTCTCGGCAAGCCTCCAGTTGATCACCGAGAGCAGGTCCTTGTCGTTCTTGGAGGCATTGATCTCGATCAAGGATTGCGCCTTCTCGCTGTTGTACGAGGTAAAGAAGCAATAATCCTTCGACGGGCCCTTCCCGCAGTGACCCAGGTCATAATCGATGCCCGGCACCAGCAGCTGGAAAGCGATGCTCATCCTGCCGGACTCCGGATCGACCTTCACGAAGCTGACCGTTCCCTGAAAGCTCTTTCGCTCGTCGATCGAGACGTCTCTCTGGGGAATCGGGACCGAGAAGCGGGTCGATGCCACCACGTACTCGCCGTCGAAAGTCGAGAAAGGAGAGCCATGATTGCCTCCGGAATGAGGAATCTCCAGTATCTCTGCCGTCCGGAAGGTGGAAAGATCCACCCGGGCGATCCTCGGCGTGTTGTTGGAGTTCACGAAGATCCAGCGCCCGTCGGGAGTGCCGTTCTTCATCGACATCTCCGTATGATGCAGATCATCCCAGGGCACGAACCCGTTGGAGGTGCTCAGCATCGGCTGGGTCTCCTCGGAAAACCCGTAACCGTTCTCGGGATGCACCGAGAACACCGGCACGATCTTGAGAAGACGTCCCGAGGGCAGCCCGTAAACCGCGAGCTGCCCGCTGAAGCCTCCCGAAAGGAAGGAATAGAACTCATCGAGCTTTCCCGGCGCGACGTAGACCTTGCGCGCGGCGTCCGCATCCAGGCCGACGGCGGCGGGCTTTCCGCGGCTGCAAGCGAAGCCCGCGCCGAGCATGGCGAGAGCCAGGGCGCAAAGAGCGAGCCTCGTGCCTTCGTTGAGAGTGATCCGCATAGACATCCGTCCTTTCAAACTCGAACAGGGGGTTTTTAGTATGAGCGTCATCTGAATTGCTGACACGGCGAGATACCCTTTTCAAGAGGGAATATCGGATAATTTGCACGAAAATAGCGCTATTTTCGCAGAAAAAGATCATTTAAGATCTCGGGCGGAAGTGCGTCGCGATGCCGCCCTGAATGTGCGGGATCATCGCGAAACCACCGGAGCGATCCCGGAGCGATCATGATGAAGAAGTCCGCGACTATGACAGGAATCGAAAAACGGCTGCTGCTCGCCTCCTTGTTGCTGCTATCGAGCTGCTTCCTGCTGCCCCTGTGGCGGATCGAGATCTTCGCGCCCCAGTATCCCGAGGGGCTTTTCATGCAGATCAGCCTGAGCCGGATCAGCGGGAACGTCGATCAGATCAACATCCTCAATCACTATATCGGAATGAAGCCGATCCACGCCGCCTCGATACCCGAACTGGAGCTCATGCCGAAGATCCTCGCGGCGCTGATCGCCCTCGGCGCGCTGGCGGCGGCGTTGGGCAGAAGAGCGGGCGCCACGCTCTGGACCGCCCTTCTGGTGCTGACGGCCGGCGCGGGGCTCGCGGACTTTTTCCGCTGGGGCCATGACTACGGCCATAATCTCGATCCCGACGCGCCGATCAAGATACCCGGGATGAGCTATCAGCCGCCGCTGATCGGCCACAAGCTCCTGCTCAACATCCATTCCTATTCCCTGCCCGACCTCGGAGGGATCGCGCTTTCGCTCGCGATTCTCCTCGCGCTCCTGAGCGTCAGCTGGCGCCGGCCGTCCTTTCAGAATCTCAGGCGGCGGTTCGGCATCGGCCTCGCGCTGGCGCTCGGGTTCTGCGCGGCAGCCGGCTGCACCGCCAAGCCGCAGCCGCTCCAGCCGAACGTGGACAGCTGTCAGCACTGTCACATGACGATCTCCGACATCCGTTTCGGCGGTGAGATCATCACCCGGAAAGGGAAGATCCATAAATTCGACTCTCTTTCGTGCCTGCTGCGATATCGCGCGGAGTCGAACGCGGACATCCGGTCCCTCTGGGTTTCCGATTACCTCAAGCCCGGATCTCTGATAGAAGCCGGATCGGCGCGCTTCCTGCGTTCCGAACGGGTCCAGGCTCCCATGGGGGATGGGTTGCTGGCCTCGGCGGACGCGGAGGGCCTGCGAAAGCTTCAGACGGCGATCGGCGGGGAGATCCTCGACTGGAATCAGCTCCTCGCGATGCCGCCGGGCACGACTCCCCGATCAAAATGACTTCGAAACGGACGCTCTCAGCACTGCTGCTCCTGGCCATCGGAATCGGGGTAGGTCCGCCCTCCGAGCGCGCTTACGCGTCCTTGCCCCCCTCCTCCGCGAGCGAGCTCGCTGTCTGCCCCGATTGCGCGATCAGCACGCTTAGCGACGCGATCTCCGCGATCGCTCCCGGCGGCACGATCCGGGTCGGACCGGGAGTCTACCGCGAAAACGGGCTCGAGATCCTCAAGCCGCTGCGGCTCGTCGGCGACGGACGCCCCGTCCTGGACGGGGGTGGCGCCGGCACGATCCTCCGCGTCCGGGCGCCCGACGTCGAGATCGCCGGCCTGGTCGTCGAAAACTCCGGAAGCTCCGCGATCGAGGACCGGGCGGGCATCCAGGTACTCGATTCGAGCGGATGCCGCATCCGCGATAACGAGCTTCGCGACAATCACTTCGGCATCTATCTGGGGAAAACCCGCTCCTGCGTGATCGAGAACAACGCGATCACCGGTTCCGGGCGAGGCGAAAGCGCGGCCGGCAACGGCATCCACGTCTGGTACGGCCAGGATCTCCTGATCCTGGGAAACGCGCTCTCCGGGAATCGCGACGGGATCTACCTCGAGTTCGTCGGCGACAGCCGGATCATCCGCAACCGAAGCATCGGCAACTTCCGCTACGGCCTGCATTTCATGTTTTCCAACGATGACGAGTACGACGGCAACCTCTTCCGCGGGAACGGATCGGGCGTCGCCGTGATGTACTCCCGCAACATCCGCATGACCGCCAACCGTTTCGAGACGAGCCTGGGGGGAGCGGCTTACGGCGTATTGCTCAAGGACATCTCCGCGAGCCAGCTGCGCGACAACCGGTTCATCGGCAACACGGTAGGCGCGTTCCTCGAGGGGACCACCCGGTCGCGGTTCGAGGGAAACACCTTCCAGGGCAACGGCTGGGCGCTGCGCGTGCTGGGAAACACCGATTCCAACACCTTCACGGGCAACTCCTTTCTCGCGAACACCTTCGACGTGAGCACCAACGCGGGGACGAACCTCAACCGCTTCGAGCGGAACTACTGGGATGGCTATCGCGGCGTGGACCTCGACCGCGACGGCATCGGGGATGATGCCTACCGGCCGGTCCGCCTTTCCTCCCTGCTGATCGAGAGGAACGGCGTCGCCTCGCTGCTGCTCCACAGCTTCTTTTTCGCCGTGCTCGATCAGGCCGAGCACGCGATCCCGGCACTGACCCCGGAAACCTACCGCGACGACGCGCCGCTGATGGCGCCGCCGCCCGGAGCACGTCGATGATCGAGATCCAGGGCCTTCGCAAGAGCTACGCGGGACGCGAGATCCTCAAAGGGATCGACCTGCGCATCCCCCGCGGCCGCATCACCGGCGTTGTCGGGCCGAACGCCTGCGGAAAGACCACGCTCATGAAGTGCATCCTCGGACTGGTCCTTCCTTCCGCGGGCACGATCCGCGTGGACGGCAGGCTGATCGATCCGGCGGGAGGCTTCCGGCGGCTCATCGGCTATCTGCCCCAGACACCGAGCTTTCCGGCAAACCTCGCGTTGCAGGAGCTCATCGCGCTGCTCGAGCGCCTCCGCGAGCGCGAGGCGCCGCGCAAGCGGGAACTTCTCGAGCGATTCCGCCTGCAGCCGTTCCTCAAACAGCCCTTCGGGCAGCTCTCGGGCGGGACCCGGCAGAAGGTCGCGGCGTTCGCCTCGCTGCTCTTCGATCCCCCGCTTCTGATCTGCGACGAGCCCACGGCGGGGCTCGACCCGGTATCGCGCGTCCAGTTCAAGGATCTCCTCCGGAGCCTCAACGCCGAAGGCAAGACGATCGTCCTGGTTTCCCATTTCATGAACGAGGTGGACCAGCTCGCCTCCGAGCTCGTCTTCCTGGCCGAAGGCCGCGCGCTTTATTCCGGAAGCCTCGCGGAGCTCCGGGCGAGACTCGGGGAGAACGACCTGGAACGCGCGATCGCGGAGCTTTTCGCCGGAGAGTCCCCGAGGGGGACGGAACCGTCATGAAACGCACGCTCCAGGATTTCCGCAAGCTCATCCGGTACGAGGCGATCAGCGTCCTGCGCGCTCGCTGGCTCGGGCTGTACGGCGTGTTTTTCGCGGCCTTCACCTTCGCCCTCCTGCGCTTCGGGAACGACCCGGCACGGGCCGCCGCGAGCCTTTCGAGCCTGGTGCTGCTCGTCGTCCCGATGATCAGCATTCTCTACGCCTCGATCACCTGGTACGCGGCGGAGCCCTTCACCGCGCTCCTCCTGACGCAGCCGATGAGCCGGAGCGCCGTTTGGCTCGCGCGCTGGGCGTCACTGAGCCTGGCGCTCGGAGGGACTTACCTCGCAGGCACGCTTGCCGCGCTCGCGTTCGAGGGGGCTCTTTACTCGGGCACGCTCCTGCTGCTGGCCGTGGGCGTGCTGCTCTGCCTGAGCTTCGTCGCGATCGGGATGGCGGTCTCGGTGTGTTTCGCCGACCGCATGAAGGGAATCGGCGCCGCGTTCGCGCTCTGGATGTATTTCGCGCTCGTGCACGACGCGCTCGTCTTCGCGGCGATCCACGCGTTCCAGGACTACCCGATCGAGACACCGGCGCTCGTGCTCATGGCCATCAATCCCATCGACCTCGCCCGGGTCGGCCTTCTCCTCGGCCTGGACCTGAGCGCGATGCTGGGCTACACCGGCCGCATCCTCATGAAATTCCTGTCCGGCGGCGCGGGTCCGGCGATCACGCTCGGTGGACTCGTGGTCTGGACGACGTTTCCATTCTGGCTCGGGCTGCGGCGCTTTGAGAAGCGGGATCTCTAGCCTCAGCCTTCCCGTTCCAATGTCTCCCATTTGAAGACTTTGAGCAGGTAAAGCAGCGCCGGCAGAATCAGCAGGATTCCGACGACCAGCGCGCCGAGCAACGCCCGCAGCGTGGCCTCGGGAGCCGCCGCGCGCTCGAAGGTGATCGGTTCGGCCATGCGGATCGCCACCGGATACTGCACGGCGAACCACCCGAGCAGAACCAGCGCCACGATCGCCGCCGCGAGCACGCGCTCGATCGTGACGTTTCCCCGCCTCCGGAGATTGAACCAGAAAGGCACGAGAAGGGCCGTGGCCACGATGAAACACGCCACGCTGAGCGGATGCGCGAAGAACTCCCCAAGCAGCGGCAGGCCACTGAGCTCCGCGGTCACGAATACCCCGCCCCCCGCGAGCACCATCGCGCCACAGGCGAATGCGGCCCGCCTCCGGAAGATCGCGCGAAGCTCCTCGTCGCGCGTCTCTCCCGAAAGATAGAGCGAGGCCAGAAAGCTGAAAAGGCAGCAGGTGAAAACACCCATCACCGCGCCGAAAGGATTGAGCCAGCTGTCGAGGAAGAGCGCGCTGAATCCCGAGGCCGAGGGATCGATCCGGCCGAGCATGAGCGCCGCCGGCACGGTGCCCAGGAAAAACGCGGTCCAAAGGCTCGACCAGGCGAAAACTCCGGAGTAAGCGCGGTAATACCGCCGCGTGAGCGTATCGTAGTGCCGGAAGGTGAACGCCGTCCCGCGCGCGACGACCCCGACCAGAATCGCCACGAGCGGCAAGAAGAGATACGTCGACGCGGTCGTGTAAATGACGGGAAAGCCCATGAAAAGGATCACCACCGCGAGCACGAGCCAGACGTGGTTGGCTTCCCAGACCGGCGCCATCGCATGCGAAACCAGGCGCTGCTGCTCGTCGGATCGGCGCGAGCCGCGGAAAAGCTCGAGGATCCCCGCGCCGAAGTCCGCGCCGGCGAACAGCACGTAAAACACGAGCGATGCCGCGAGAAAAAGCTCGATCGCAAGGCGGGTCCAGCTCATGGGATCTCTCCTTCGCTCCGGCCGGCGAGCTCACGGTGGAGCGCCTGCACCTGCCGGCTCATCAGGAGCGTCACCACCGCCGCGAGGAAAAGATAGAGTCCCAGATAGACCGCGAAGGTGAAGACGATCCCCGGACGCGGCGTGAGCGCCTCGGAGGTACGCAGGAGTCCTTGGATGATCCAGGGCTGTCGACCCACCTCCGTCACCGTCCAACCGGCCTCGATCGCGAGGAAGCCCAAGGGAGCGCAAAGCACGAGAAGCCGCAGCATCCCCGGAGAGAAGAACTTCTCGGGCTTGCGCCAGAGCAACAAAACCCCGGCGAGCGAAACCGCCAGCAGCAGCCCCCCGACGCCCACCATCAGCTGGAAAGCCAGATGCGTGATCAGGACCGGCGGCCAGTCCTCGCGCGGAAAGTCCTTGAGCCCCTTGACCACGGCGGAGAACTCCCCGTGCGCGAGAAAGCTCAGCATTCCAGGCAGCTCGATGGCGTACTCCGTCCGCGCGGCCGCCGCATCGGGAAGCCCTCCGATCAGGAGCGGGGCGCGAGCCTGGGTATCAAAGAGCGCTTCCATCGCGGCGAGCTTCACCGGCTGCCGGCGAGCCACGCTCTTGGCGGCGAAATCGCCGACGATCGGCTGCGCGATCGAGGCGAGCGCCGCCATCACGAAAGCGATCATCACGCCCTGACGATGAATCGCGTAGCGCGTGCGCAGATAGAGCCCCGCATGGATGCCGGCCACGCCGAAGCCCACGGCCTGAAACGCCGCGACCACCATGTGCAGCCCCTGCAGGAAGGCCGCGTCGTTGAACATCGCCGCCCAGGGATCGATGTTCACGGGATCTCCGCCGTTCCAGTCGAAGCCCGCCGGGCTGTTCATCCAGCCGTTGGCGCAGATGACGAAGAAGGCCGAAGCCACCCCGGCGATCCCCGTGACGAGACCGCTTGCCCAATGCGTCCAGGGTCGCACCCGTCCCCAGCCGTAAAGAAAGATTCCGATCGCGATGGCTTCGAGGAAAAACGCGGTCCCTTCCCACGAAAACGGCATCCCGATGATCGGGCCGGCGTGTTCCATGAAGCGCGGCCAGAGCAAGCCGAGCTCAAAGGAGAGCGCCGTGCCCGACACCGCGCCCACCGCGAAGAAGATCGCCACTCCGCGCGACCAGGCCTTCGTCAGGGTCCGGTAACCCGGGCCGCGTCCGAGCAGATGCAGCGCGTGCGCGGCAGCCATCAGAAACGGCATCGCCACGCCGATGGCGGCGAAGATGATGTGGAACCCCAGGCTGAAAGCCATCTGCAGCCGCGCCGCCAGAAGATCATCCATCGGAACCCGCTCCGTTCCGGGGCATCCTAACTCCAATGGAATGGGATTTCAGCTTCTTTTCAGATGAGCCCGCCTCAGGACCCATGCTAGCCTGAGGCCATGGAAATGATCCTGATTCCGCTCGTCGCGCTGGGCATGGGGGTCCTCTGATGAGTCCGTGGGTCGCGCTGCTCTTGCTGGGATCGAGCCTTCACTTCGACACGCTAACGTACGCCGCCGAGAAGGGCCAGACCCAGCTCTACGCCCGGGTCGGCGCGGCGCTGGAGCACTTCTCCGACCTCCCGCTCGAGCTGAGCCGCGCGAGCGTCGCCCCTCCCGTCGTGCTGGGCCTCTCCTTTGAATCCCCGCCCGAAGGAGGCCGCGGCGGAGGCTGGGGCGATCTGCACTTCGGCACTCCCCGGCACGCGCTCGAAGCGATCCTCGGCGGTGGCATCGGCGTCTGGATCGACCTCAAGCCCACGCTCCTGGGCTTCGGGATCGAGTTCGAAAGCCAGTCCCTTCTCACCCAGGCTCCGGTCCGGGGCACGCCTTTGGAAGGTTCGCGTTGGGCGGCCGTGGCCCGCCTTCAATCGCGCGCGGGCTTGCTCCGGCCTTTCGCCGATTTCAAGATCCTCAGCTTCAACGACGTCACGCTTTCCGAAGCCGAGGGAATCCAAACGGAGATCTCCTGGAATTTATCCTATCTGCTGCGTCCCGGAGTGCGTTTTGAGCTCGGCCCGATCCTGGCCGAGGGCTCGCTCGGGATCTACAGCCTGGGCGCGGCCGCGATCGCCTCCGACCAGTTCGGCTACTACATCGGCCAGCAGGCGGTTTACCGCCCTGAGGCGGGCGCCGGAGTCCGCCTTGGCGCGGCCGAGCTCTGGCTCCGGGCGGCGGCGGTTTTTCCCACGCGCTCGGATTCCGAGGAGTTCCTGTTACAGGCTCCTGTTTACCTGAATGACTATCTCATGGCCCGTAAATCCCTGTTCGCGGAGGTCCGATGCGAATTCTGACGAAAACCGCCGTTTTGCCCGCCTTGGCTGCCGCGCTGCTCGCCGGCTGCGGTCAGACCTCGATCACCCAAACGCTTCCGCTCGAAACGGACACCTACATCAGCTCCGCGGATGAAGCCAATCATTCGGAGCTCGAGTACGTCCTCGCCTCCAGGAGCGCGAGCCTCGAGGAACGGATCATCCTCAAGCTCCCCACCACGGACAAGGATACCGATGAGACGCTCGAGGAGATCCTCGAGCAGGGCCTGCTCTTCCTGTTCTACATGCCGTTTGAGGTCATGGCCCGGATCATCAGCTGCAGCGACGAGATCCTGCGCCCGGAGAACCTCTCGAGCGCCACGATCGTGCTCGACGTCGACGCCTCCCGCACGATCGAGCCCGCCCTGAGCGGAAAGCTCCAGCTCAACCTCCTGGCCAAGCCCTGGTGGCAATCCGCGAGCTGGAACCGTGCCCACCCCTTTTCAAAGAAGGGCCTCTGGAGCACGCCCGGCGGGGATATTGACCCCTCGGTCTCCTTCGCGGCGAATACGACGGGAACCTCGGGCAGCGCCACCACGGTGAACTTCGACATCACGACTTATTTCAAGGCGCTGATCTCCGCGGAGGGCCGCGTCCCCCATTACGGCATGCTCGTCTCGAGCGCGAATCCCACGATGGCCGCGGTCAGCCTGCGCTCCACTCAGGCGCTCTCAACTTTCGAGCGGCCGCGCGTGCTCGCCACCTATACGGGCAACTGCAGCCCCTCGGGTTACGGCACGCATCTGCGGACCTATCATCTGGGCGCTGATCCGGCCGTGACGAATCAGCTCATCGGGAACTGAACCCGGAGTGAGTCAAGGGCTGTTTCCGCCGGAATTATCGGGAGACGCGCCCCTCCCGCAGTCCGTGGAGAACAAAATGTTCCAATGCCGCCCGGTAATCCGAGCCGAAGGCGCTTTGCAGATCGGGATAAAGCGACAGATAGCGTAGCGTCCAGAAGTCCGGAGAGGCCTGTCTTCCTTCGCCGATCCCGTGCAGCAGCCAATGCGCTCCCAGCTCGAGCTCGCTCAGGCCCGCCAGGTCAGAGTTGCGCGAAGCGTATTCCGTTGGGAGATAGACCCTCGCATCAGTCGTGTAAGAGCCGCTCCGGAATTCCCGCGTGGCCCCATGAGCGACGAAATGCCGGATCGCCCCACCATAGCCAGTCCCACCGAGGTGATCACGAAGATCGGCATACAAAGCCAGGTACTCCCGAGAGTGGAATTTCAGATGCGCCCTGCGTCCCTCACCGATCCCATGGCGCAGCCAGTGTACCCCGAGCTGACTGACGCTCATTCCGCCGAGGTCTTGGTTGAGCGCGCGATACGCGGTCGGGTCAAAAACGTGAGGGCCGCCCGCCCAGGACCCGGAGCGCAGCTCCTGCGCATTCCCGAACAAAAGAAAATGCAGGATGCCGGAGATCCGATCACTGCCGAAAGCCCGGGACAGATCGGGATAGAGCTCGAGATACTCTTCTGGGCTCAAGCCCGCACTGCCGCGCCTGGCCTCCTGAATCCCATGCCGCAGCCAGTGAGACCTGAGTCCGCTTTCGCTCATTCCGGCCAGATCCCAGTAGAACGATCGGTAAAACTCGGGATCGAACGCCAGCGGATGGCTCAGAAGCGCGTCCGTCCCGCTGAGCTGAGGGACGCCCGCGTTCTGATAGTTGAGCTTGAGGAGGTTGAAGTCCCCGCCTGAAACCGAATTTCCGTAGAAATAGACCCCTGGCAGATGATCCAGAAGCGAAGGCCCCTCCTTCCAGCTGGGAACGATATCCGCCGAAACAAGTACCCGGGCGTTCTCAGGGTCTTCCACGCGATTGTACGCGAGGATCGCGCCCGGGCTGCGCACGCGGAAGATCCCCCTGAAATACGAAAAGACATTGCCTCGCACCAGGATGTTCGGTGTCGCGAAGCTCGCGTTGAAAACCAGATCGCCCGCACGGGCTCCCGCAATTCCCCCTTGCGCGTAGACCCGGATCCGACCGTCTGGCCTCGTCCAAGCAGAGACGATCGCGCTCGCGCCGCGCGGCAGCTGGGTCGCGGGATCGACCACCTGCAAGAGCTGCCCCGGCGCGAATCCCCTGACTCCCTGACCGTCGAGGATCAGCGCGCCCCCGGGCTCGATCGCGACGATCGGAAACGCGGTGCTACGGGTATTGAGGGCATCATCGGCCATCCCTTCCAACGTGCAGCCGGTGATCGAGACCTTCGCGTCGTTATCGAGCAGGTGGAAGGCATCGGCCGTGGATGAAAGCAGGCGGTTGCCCGTCCTGTGGATCTCGATCCCTTCGATTCCGATAACTCCATGATTCTGGACCCACGCGCTCACCAGACCCGGGCTCGCCGCGACGCGTACCCCGCGGAAGCGGATTCCCTGATTGCGGAAAAAGGTGAAAAGACTGCTCCCGCGATGCGGCAACACGAACCGATCGCCGGCCGCGATCCCGTTCACCGCCGAGAGCCCTACCCGCCAGCTCCCGTCGCCCTTCGCCTCCGCGTAGCCGATACCGAAGTGATCCGGGATACCCTTTTTGAGTCGGGCGGTATTGGGATCGAAAATCATTCCGAAAGTCGTGCTCAGGTTTTGCGCGCTGAAGATCGCCGCATCGAAGCGTGGATACCCGGCATCGAGCGCTACGCTCAGCTCGTTGCGTACGCCATCGACCTGCAGGACCGTGCCTTGCGTGAAAGGCACGGAGCTGTAATCGATGGCGAAGCCGCCAATCTCCACATCGGAGGAATCGCTGACGCTCAGGAAGCCCATTTGTGGATTGGAAATCACGAAGCGAGTCTTGTCCGCGCCGCTTCCTGCCAACCTCAAGCCCGCCGCACCGGAGATCTGCAGGCAGGTCCCGAAGCGGGTGCTGTTACCGCAGTCCAGGTGGTAAATGCCCTCCGGAAAGGTCACCCGCCCCCCGGGTCCCGAAGCGATCGCGGAGTCGATCGCACGCTGAAGGTCCGCGGTCACATCCGCGGTCGCAGGGATGGGCCCGAAAAACGCCAGGAGTGCGATCAATAAAACCAGGTGCTTCATGATTGCTCATAGAGAGAGCAATTCATGTTCCCGCCAGGACGTGCGGTAGGCGAACGGGTCATCCGACAGTGTCGAACACCCGATCCACTGCCTATAAGTTTGACATTCCCCAGCCCCGATCCTGCTACTTCAGCCTACCCGCCGGTATCCATAGAGAACCTCAACTGTGGCGCATGCCGGGGTCGTGATTCTCTTGCTGATACTCACCTGGCTCGAAAGCTCGGCGGCGAAGCCGTCGCGCCGCGCCTGCTCGCCATGAATCTCTCCGATGAGGTAGGCGGGGCCGCGAAACACCTCGGGGTCCTGCTCGAGAATCTCGTACTCCGACCCCTCGACATCGATCTTCAGCAGGCACTCCCCGGAAAACTCATCCGGTTTGAAACCCAGGCTGCTCTTCCAATCAGCGAGCCTCCTGCCGTCGACCTCAATAGCGCCTAAGGACCCGCTCCCGAACGAGTCACCCGACGCGCCCACTGACGAGTCCCGGCTATTGGAACGGATCTGGAACAGGAGCTTTCTTGGAATTCCTACGAGTGCCCCCTTCGCGACGCGGATGTCGACTCCCAACCCGGAGATCACCCGCGCGATCTCCCCAAGTTTTGCGAACAGCCTGGGATTGGCTTCGATCGCCAGGATGCTGCGGATCGGGTGATGAAACGCGAAGTAAAGGCTTGCGTACCCGATATTGGCTCCGGCATCGATCAGCGAGGTCGGCTTCCACCCGGGGTCCAGCGCATAGCCGTGATACCAGAAGATCTCGCGAAAGCTCGTCAGATGATCGGGAACGAGCCACAGCGGAACACGGACGTATTTCCGATGAAAGGTCGAAAAGAGCGCTATCCTGACCGCCACCCCCTTCAAGATGGACTCAAACGCGAACCGGGCGACGGCCTTTCTGAGCGCGGTGCCGTGATCAAACCAATAATGGAGCTTGAACACCGGATAGAGCGCGAGCAGCTTCGCACGATCGAGCGGCTTGAGCGCATAGGCGGCCTCCAGCTTTTTCACCTCCGTGAAATAGCTCATCCGCCTACTTGCCCGTCGCCAGCGCGATGAACGCCTGCACCTTGGGCGAGACGAAGCGCTGCGCCGGATAAACGAACGAGAGCACGCCCGTGCCCCAGCTCCACCTGGGCAGGATACGCTCGAGCTTGCCGGCCTCGAACGCCTCGGCGGCGAGGTAATCCGGCAGAAGCCCGATGCCATCGCCCTTGACGATGAAGGCCTTCAGCGTCTCGAAGTCATCCGCGGCCACCCGCCCCGTGAGTTTCGCGACGAACTCCTCGGACCCGGCGGTGAGCTTGAGCGACTCATGCGGAAGATCCGAAGGCACGAGGCAGTCGTGTTGAGCCAGCTCGCGCGGATGCTTGGGCGCCCCCTTGCGCTTGAGGTAGGCCGGGCTCGCCCAGAACACCATGCTCGAGGACACGAACTTGCGCGCCAGGAGGCTCGAGTCCTCGAGCTCCCCGGCGCGGATCGCCAGATCCACTCCTTCGGAGACGAGATCGACCATCCGGTTCGTCACGATCAGCTCGACCTGGGTCTCGGGGTACTTCGCCAGATAGCGCCGCACGATCGCCGGCAGGAAGCTGTGCGCGACATCCACCGGCGCGGTGATCCGAAGCAGCCCACGCGGCTCGCGCGTGACGTTGGCGATTTCGGATTCGGCGGCCTGGATCTCCTCCAGACCCCGCACGCACCGCTCGAAGTACGCCCGTCCCGCCGGAGTGACATTCAGTTGACGGGTGGTCCGCTGGATCAGGGTCACCCCGAGCCGCCGCTCCAGGCGCGCCACCTTGGCGCTGACCGTGGTCTTGGGCATCCCCAGCTGCCGGGCCGCGCGGCTGAAGCTCCCTGCCTGGACGACCTTCACGAAAACCGGGATTCCATCGAGTTCCATCGGGTCATTATCCCCAGGATAACGTTAAATGAAAAAGGGAATTCGCCTCGCAGGCACCCTCTTTCCGGCAGTCTTGCGGCGCCGCCAAGAATTTGGCGCCTCCTCGACGCCCCGAAAGGACGATTCGAGGGCGAATCGAGCGGCTCGTACGCCCGCGCAAGCCCGCCAGGAGTGTATTCCCGGACACATAAACTGAACGCAAGAAACATGACTCAAAAGTGAATCCGCACGGAATGCGAACCCTTGCGGTTTCTCTCAACTATTCCCGCAACCCATTCAGCTAAGTGACGAAAAACAGCCATTGAATTTCGGCGGAGTAAGCCGATAATCAACTCTGTGCTCACGGACAAAAAGCAGGACGTATGCAGTGAGAGTCTTTCTGTCCAATCAGAAACGATCAGAACAGGGTAACGAGAGTTACTCGGTCATGATCAGGTCATCCTGACCAAGATGCGAGTCGCGGCCAGGGAGATCAAAATTTGTTCTTGGAGGAACAGTATGAACAGCAATCTCTGGCGTACCGGCACAGTATTGTGCGCGGTCGCGATGACAGCCTTTATGGGCTGTTCGAAGACCCTGGAGGAGACTGCCGTCGACACCAGCATCAAAATCAGCGGTGCTCTGTCGACGGGAACCAGTCTCTACACCCAAAACCAATCGACGATGCGCCGGATCGGAATCGGATCCGGCATCAATCTCGCCATGGCTTCCCTCTCGGATCTCGAGGTCTATGCCATCGCGTTCACCACGCCGCCCGTGATCGCCACGGCGGACCTCAACGATGCCACCGGCGCGTTCGAGCTGACCCTGCCGGGAGCCAAGGGAGCGTTCATTTCGCTGATCTTCCGCGACAAGACGGACTATACGACCGTCGGCACGGTCGAGTTCGTCGATTCGAGCAAGACGGACCTGGACGGCAACACGAAGTCTTCCACGTCCATCGCGTTTAACGATAGCGTCTCGCTGGGCAGCATCACGATGTCGAGCGACGGCAAGGTCCAGATTCCCGTGAGCACCGTCCAGGCGGCCACGGTCTCTACCTCGGTCAGCGCTGCGGTGGCATTCGACTTCAGCGGCAGCTGGACGATGGGTGCGTACGACGGCACCCTGCCCACCGGCTACACCACGACTACGGACAGCATGGAAAACGGGATGCCCAACGGCATGCCGATCACGCTGATCCGCATGGCGGGCAAGGCGTTCACGCCGGGCGCGGGTTGCACGGAAGGTAGCTGCGCTTCGACCGATGGCACCATCGGGACCGAGGATCGCTTCGCGATCTCGATCTGGGGTGGCGCGACCACTCCCGTGACTCTCGGCACGTTCACCGTTCCGGCCGCGATCACGGCCTGCGGAGACAAACTGGGCTTTACGGCGGCTCAGGCACGCGCACACGGAATCCATCTGGAGTCGGCTCCGACGATCAATGGGCTGACCATCGACTTCGGCGCCTATACTTTCCAGACCAAGGCGGACTTCGGCGGCGATCCCGCACCGAACAACGAGCCTTGGATGAAGACTGGCGCTACTCCGAGAGATCCTAAGGTGCAGAACTGCGGTCCTGTCACGATCACGCATAACAGCGTGGACTACACGGCTTGGTACTGCGAGTCCGAGATGGATTCGGATGACGATGGTACCGTCTACGAGACCACGGTCTACACCGCAGGTCTGGGTGGCGGCTGCTTCGATTCCGCCAGTAAGCCGGTCATGGTGGACAACTGGTCAGCTATCTACCCGGATAATTGCGTGAGCAATGCGGGCACCGACCTCCCTCCGGGGTTCAAGTCGGATACCTGTACCTATACCAACAAGGATCCGGACGGAAGTGATGGCATTTCGAGCGGTGGCACAGCCGTCGTGAACAATCCGGCGATGAACTTCACCTGCACTCATACGTTCGGAATCTTCACGGACAGCTCCCTGACCACTCCGTACTCGGGCAGCTTCCACCAGATGCGTCCGAAGTCCACTACCTACGCTACTTGTGCGGAGATTCCGGATACACTTCCGCGGTATCGTTGCTATGCGGAAAACTACTGGAGCGGCGGCGGGGACGGACCGGACGGCTGGGCGACCTGCTCCAAGCGGTATAACTTCAACTGGGCTGCGACCGATCCCGCCAACTTCGTGATGGCGGATGGCCGCGACAAGCCCGATGCCGCGTTCCTCACGGAGCTCATCGACTATCTCCCCGATGGCAAGACCGCCATCGTCGAGCACAAGGAGCATGAGACCCGCACGATCGGCGACAATGGCAAGAACGTGTTCTGCCAAATCGAGCGCATGACCAAGCTCAAGATCTCGCAGATCTCGGCCACCAAGCTGCTCGTGGATCTCCAGGAGAGCTCGCAGATGATGGACCTCGACAACGCCGCCTGCGTTGCCGCGGCCAAGACCGAGTTCCAGAAGGACGTCAAAGGCGAGAAGGTCCTGTTCTATCTGAACAAGATCTGATCGGCTTCACTTGAGAGCCCCCGGAGGCGCTGCCTCCGGGGGCTTTTTTTATTCCCTGAAAACGGGGTCGCCCGACTCCGCCGGCGGCGCGACCTGCTTCCAGCGCCCGTCGATCCGGTTCTCAAGCATCACTGGCTTCGCTTCCCAGTCATCCGCCAGCTCCTCGCGCACAAGCCCGAGCGTCCGCGCGATCGGCACCTGCGTGAAATCCGCGTAGCCCGACCCGCCTTCGGCCAGGAAATCCAACGTCGCGACCTCGAAGCGCCGTTCCCCGCCGGCCAACAGGCCCCCCTGCGCCGCATCGAAGATGAGCTCGCCCGCGAGCGTCTCCACCCGGAGCAGCCGCGCGGCTTTGTCTTTTCCGGTGTCGCCCGCGCGCGCGCAGTCGCGCTCGAAAACCACCCTGAGCCCGCTCTGCGCGAGCGTCCCCGAAGACCCGCAGGTCTGGATCCCCCGCCCGAGCAGCCGCATCAAAAGCTCGCCGGTCATGGGCGCGAGCACCACCGCGCGATTGTTGAAGGGAAAAGTCTTGAAAAGCCTCTCGTAGTCGATTTCTCCCGCGGGCAAATCGTCGCGCAGCGCCGAAGACGTCAGCATCGCGATCTCCGCCCGCGAACGCTCCCGCAACCAGTCGGCGACGATGTTCGTCAAAGCGTTCTCGGACACCCGGTCCCGCCGGATCGGCTCGAGCGCCCGGCCGAGCCGGCGCGAGGCCAGCGGCGCGAGCTTCGCCCGCGAGTCGCCGATCAGGGCAGCGAGCCTCGCCTCTTCCTCGACGCGCACGCCTTCGAAGGCCACGTTCGACTCCGGCGCGTTGGCTCCGAGCTCCGAGCAGAAGCTCAGCCGTTTCTCGCACTCCCCCGTCCTGAGCGGAATCCCGGCGAAAGCCTGGGTCTCCTCGACCCGCACCCGACGCGTGTCGAAGTCATAAGTCACGTCGATCCGGCCGAACAGCCGCCCGCCCGCGCCCGACTGCACGAGCGGCACTCCTTCGATCCTTCCGGAATTCACGAAATGCGTGTGACCGGCCACCGCGACGTGCACCGCATCCGCGCGCGCTTTGAGGATGCGCTCGAGGATCTCGCTGCCTTCGCGCTGCTTGGCCGCGTCTCCCTGGTGCATCACGAGCACGAAGACCTCGGCGCGACCTTCGAGCTCCCGGCGCAGCTCCAGATAGGTCTCGACCTCGTCGCGGAAGCAAAGATCGGTGATGTTTTCGGGCGTGCTCATCACGGACGTGGCATGGTGGTCGATCCCGACCATCGCGACGCGAAGGCCGGCGACCTTCCGGATCGCAAAGGGATGCAGAAATCCCGGCCTCCGGGCGCGACTCCAATCGACGAGCGCCCCCTCCTCCTCCGGTACGCAGCCCTTGGCCGTCACCGTCAGGCGCCGCCCGTCCAGCCCCACGAGCTCGTTTTTCAGATAGGTGTTGGCCGAAATCAGCGGAAAGCGTGCCTGCCGCGCCAGCCGCTCGAGCGCGCCCCTGGGGTTCGTGTCCTCCACTCCGGGACCGGTGCGGTCATCGAGCCACCCGATCGGGCCGAAATCATAGTCGTGGTTGCCCGGAACGACCGCGTCGTAACCGACCTCGTTCATGAGGCGGAAAACGAGCTGACCCTCGTCATGATTGCTCAAGAGCGTCCCCTGGAACTGATCGCCCGCGTCCACGAGCAGCACGCCCGAACGGTCTCCATAGCGCGCCTGCAAGCCTTCGCGGATCGCGCGCACCGCGCCTCCGAGCAGCGCCAGCCCCCCGGAGCGGCGCCCGTCTTTGGCCGGCTCCGACTCCACGCCCCCGTGGATATCGTTCGTCGCCAGGATCGTGATCGTCCGCGTCCCCGCGGGCGGCTTCTCGCGGCATCCCGTAGGACCCGCCAGTGCCAGTGCCAGTACCGCCGAAACACCGTAGAATCGCCAGAGTTTCATCTCTCCCCTCCCTCGGGAATTCACCTCGGACAGTTCGGAGTGCGCTCCATCTCGGAGTTCGGCCCGAGCGAAAGCGAGGTCTCTCTGCCGCCGAACGCGCGCTCGATCGCCGCGAGGTCCGACTCAGTCAGAAGATTGCGCGCAAGCTCCAGGTGCTCAAGCGAGCCGAGCCCCGCGAAAACCCCGGGCGGAAGCGCCCCGAGCCGATTGCCCGAAAGCTGCAGCTCCCGCAGCCCTGAAAGCGCGCCGAAAGCCCCGTCGCCAAGCGCGCGCAGGCAGTTGTCCCTGAGCGAAAGCGACTCCAGGCCCGTCGTGCCCGCGAAGAGAGTCTCGGGAAGCGCTTCGAGCCGGTTCTCTTCGAGCCGCAGCGCGTGCAGCCGGGTCATCCGCGCGAAAGGCCGGGCCGCGATCCTCTCGATGCGGTTACGCGCGAGCGAAAGCCGCTCAAGCGTTTCGAGCCCTTCGAAATCCCGCTCCCTGACCGCCGTGATCGCGTTACCCGAGAGATCCAGCTGAACGAGCCGCCCCAGCGCCTCATCGCGCGGGCCGCGTCCAAGCGCGCCAGGCACGGCCGCCAGGGAGTTCTCCGCAAGCGAGAGCTTCGCGAGCGCTTTCAAAGGCTCGAGCGCGTCCTCGGCGACCCCTTCGATCGCGTTCGAGCCCAGCTCCAGCTCCTGAAGCCGACCCAGTCCGGTGAAATCGCGTTTCGCCACGCGCGCGATCCGGTTATGCGAAAGATCGAGCGCGACGAGCCGGTGCAGCCCGCGGATCTCCGAAGGAACTTCGCTCAGACCGTTGTCATTCAGCGACAGGCGCGCGAGCGCGGGCGTGCCGTCGAAGAAGTCCGCGGGCAGCTCGCGAAGCTCGTTGCTGCGCAGCTCCAGGCGCTCCAGCGCGCGAAGCTCGCGCAGGAGCTTCACGGGCAGCTTCTTGAGCTCGTTCTCGGCGAGCGAAAGGTCTTCCAGGCTCACCAGCTGATCGAAAAGCCCGTCAGGCAAGGTCGTCAGCCAGTTACGATCCAGCCGCAGCTCGCGCAGCGCGAGCAGCCCCGTGAAGTCCCCGGGCTGCAGGCGCGAGAGCTGCAAGCCCGAAAGGTCCAGAAACTCGATGTCCAGAAGCTCCTCGCGGCCGATCCGCCCGCAGTCGCGCTTCAGCTGCGCGGTGATCGCCTCGCGCACCTCGTCCGTGCGTTCGCAAACGGGCGTAAGCGGCAGCTCGCGGCAGGCGCTCAGGCCCGCGACGAGCGCCAGAAGCGCCGAGGTCGCGAAGCTCTTGAAATTCCGCGCGCTCACTGAGCCTCCTTCGCCGCGCAGAGCACGCCCGCGCCGTCAAAAAAGTCCACCTCGGTCAGGCCGCCCCGGGCCTTGACCGCCATGAGCTTCTCGGTGTTGCCGAGCTGGCACCAGAACTGGTCGTTCTCGGCATCTTCGACCGGAATGAAAAACCGCAACCCACCGGCAAGCTCCGCCGAGAGCTCCTCGCAGGCCGGAAGCGCGAACGGAAGGTCCAGGCCGCCTTTGAACTCCGCGCCTCTCCCGGGCTTCGCGCAGAAGCGCCGCGCCGAGAAGACGTTGCCCACGCTCGGCACGAGCGCGCTCCAGACGCGGCCGGTCTGCTCGTTCCTCCAAAGCTTCGTCCCGCGGGCGGTCCGGGCCCGTACGCTCCAGGACTTCACGTCATAACCTTCCTTGCGGAAAGCCGTCGCATGCGCGCAGTCACGCAGGGCCTTGTGCCTATTGTTCTGCCGATAGATGCAAACGCGCTCGGCGCCCGGATCATTGATCCGCCCGAGCATCTCCTCTTCGCTCTCCTCGCCAACGACGGGCTCGAGCGTTTCGCGTTTGACGGTGATGGGGGCGTCTTTCCAGGTCACGATCGTGGAGCGATGAAGGCGGAAGCCCTCGTCGTAAAACGCTTGCGCGCCATCGTTTCGGACCACTCGCCGGGAGAAGCCCACGTCGACCATGCTGAGCACCGCTTTGTCGCCGAGCTTGGCGGCGCAGTCAGCGATCCGCTCCTGTTCCGTCCCTTCCAGGCCGCACTCAAGCGCCAGGGCCGGGGTGGTTGCCAGAATCGCGAAGCCGAAAATCAGGCCTTTGAATGAGCGTTTCATACCGGACGTTCTTGACTCTTTAAATCAACATTGTCAATAGGCCGATTCTGCTAACGACTACAAAGACTTGCGCTATCTTAGCGCGGAGTTCCGCCCAGGACCCACTTACCGATGATTTCGCGCTCGGAGTCTTCCATGAAAGAGGGAGCCATGGGCATGGAGCGCTCCTGAACGACCTTGGTATAAATCCGCCCGGCCCTCTCGATTGCCACGTTGAAATTCTGCCAGTTCGGGCGGCCCGAAAGCTCGTTGTGACAGGCCGAGCAGCGATTCTTGAAAATCGGCTGCACGTGCTTCTCATACGTGTAAGGGCTCGTGGCTTCAGTGGGCCCGTCATTGACGGGGTTCTCGATGATGAACGTGGGCGTAGGCGTCGGGGCCGGTGTCGTATCGATCGGAGTGCTGCAGTTGAGGTCGGCGACCGTGCGCGGGGCCTTGGCATCGACCCACAGCCCGAAAAGCACGCGCTCCTCATCCGGCATCGGCATGCCCATCGGCATCGCCTTGGAAAGGACCATGGTCTTGATCAGCTCGGCTTTGGCCTTGGCGGACTCGTAGATCGACCAGTTTTTCTCAGGCGCCATTCCGGCGTGGCACATCTGACAGCGCGACATCATGAGGGGCTTGATCACCTCTTCGTAAGTCGGCGCGCACGCGGCCGGGGCCGAAGTCGACGTGGCGGTGGGCTCGGGATTCGGGACCACGGTCGAGGTCGCCGTAGGCTCGGGATCCGGGACCACCGTCGAGGTCGCCGTAGGTTCGGGCGAGGGCGCCGGAGCCGTGCTGTCGGAGCAGCTCGTTTCCGGAGCGCCCGAATCGACCCAGCGAAGGATCAGCGCGCGCTCCTCATCGGGCATCGGCATGCCCATCGGCATCGCCTTGGACTCGACCATCACACGAATGCGATCACGCTTGAGGAAAGCCGAAGCGTAGGTCGACCAGTTTTTCTCCGGAGCCATCGAGCCATGGCAGAGCTGGCAGCGATTCTGGATCACGGGCTTGAGCTGCTCGAAGGTCACGCAACCCGTGGGCGCCGGCACGGGAGAGGTCGTGGGTTCGGTGGAGGGCGCGGGAGCCGGCTCCGTCGAAGGCGCTGGCGCGGGATCGGCAGGCTGGGTCGTATCGCCGCCATTGCCGGGAGCGCTGTCCGGCGCGCTCTCGACAGCACCGAGATCGACCCAGTCGGCAAAGAGCTTGCGCTGCTCATCGGTCATCGTTCCGCCCATGGGCATGCTCTTGTTGACGTAGACTTTGAACTTGATGAGCTCAGCCCTGGCCTTGACCTGTTTGAAGTCGAGCCAGTCGCCCGGACCCACGCCGGGGTGGCAGCTCTTGCACTTCTCGACGATGATCGGACGGATGTCCTTCATGTAGGTAGGGCCTTCGTACTTCGCGTTGGAAGCCTGGCGACTGGAGCCCTGCTCGTTTTGCACGATCATCTGAGCGCCGTTTCCGCAGGCCACCGAGACCAGAAGGACCGCGGCGATTCCACCAAGCTGCAGGATTGCATTCTGTTGCTTCATAAAATTGGCTCTCTCCACTGTGCGGGCGCTTTTACAACTTCAGCTTCGCTTCGGCTATCGACCCCGGGGTTGGAAATCCAGGGATATCAGAAGCTTTGCGCGCCGCATTATGCAAATTAAGGGCCAGGCAAACTTCCTGGATTCGGGGGAACCGCCCTTCGAGAGCGCTAGCGCTCGTTGACCCCGCCTGAACGCGATCAGATCGAAACGTGCAGCACCAGCAGGAGATCGTCGCGCTCGGCCTTGGAGTTTTCATTAGTGAAAAACACGCGCTTGGCTTCGCCCATCTCATAGCGCGCCCAGAAGCTCGCGGCGCTGTTCACCGCGAAGCGGAACCCGAAGGCATGGCGATAAAACGCGTCTGCCGTGAAATGGCGATCTAAAGCGACGTAATCGAACTTGTACATCAGTGTCCAACGATTAGTCAGATCGTAATCCAGCTCGACATAGTAACCTTGCGAGACGCTGTCTTTGATCGCGTCCTTGAGCGCGGTGTTGCCGCCGGTGAAGTTGTTGCTGATGCTCCCGTTGGAGAGTATCCCGCTGTCGTTATAGCCGTGCGCCATGACGAGCTCGCCCAGAAGTGTCGCCTTCACCAGTCCGCGCGTGAGCTTCGCGCCCGAGATCGCTCCGTACAGCGATCCGGCCCACGGACTGTAGGCCGCGTCGACCACTTTATAGCTGCGATAGCTCATCCCGACGAAGCCCGGCACCAGGAGCGGGTTGTAACGGATGTTGAAGAGCATGCCGTAGCTCAACGCCGCCGCCCTCGTCCCGAACGCCGAACCCGCGGCACTGGCTTCGCCGTTCAAAAGCATCGCGTCGTAGTGCAGGTTATAGAAAGGATCGCCACTCACGCCCAAGCCGAACTCCTGATCCTGATGGAACGTGGTCTTGGTCAGGCCACGCACGTACGTGCGATGCTCATCCGTCAACAGTCCGAACGGGATCACCTGATAGCGACCGAACATGATGCCGCTCACCCAGCCGGTATCCTCGACCGGTATCGGCCGATAAAGCAGGAAGGCGTCGCGGATCTTGTTGGCGTTGAGGAAGCCCAGGTCATACGAAACCACGAACGAGGTTTCGCTCCCCGACTCCGCGTTGCGCGCGATGGGCGCATGCCCCGAGAGGATCGTGCTCATCAGCACGATGCCCGAGCTGCGGCCCTCGCCCTTGGGATTCTGCGGGATGATCCCGATGAAACGCGCGTCCCCTTGGAACCAGTCGATCATCGACGTGCCCGACGGGCCGAGGTTGCGCGTCTGATAGAGCTTGCCGTTGACGTTGCGGATGCCCGCGCCCGACGGACTCACGTGGCAGGAGCCGCAGTTGACGATGCCGTTCTTGCCCGCGTACTCGGGCCGGGCCTGCGCCTGTTCCGCGAAAATCGGCAGAAAAACGGTGAAAAAAGCCACAATCAGCGCGATCCGGAAGGACGAACGAATTTTCTGGTGGACGGAATTCGGGGCAAGCGTGCTCATAAGTTTTTTCAGATAACCCAAACCGGACGGGCGCACAAGCGAAAGGGCGACGCAAAAGAGACTTGAAAGTGGAAACGAAAAAGGCGAAGCACAGAAAACACAGAGGAACTTGAAAAATGAAATTCGCGAACTCCGTCAAACTCGTCCTGAGCGCCGTCACCTTCGCTCTCGCCATCTCGATCCCATCCGCGCGCGCCGAGGACATCGCTGCCGGTAAGGCGATCGGAACGACGGTCTGCGCGGCCTGCCACGGGCCCCAGGGCATCAGCATGAACCCGCTCTGGCCCAATCTCGCGGGACAGAAAAAAGACTACATCCTCAAGCAGCTCAAGTCCTTCCAGGACGGCTCCCGCAAGGATCCCCTGATGAGCCCGGTCGCGAAGAACTTGAGCGCCAGCGACGTTCAGAACCTCGCCGCTTATTTCGCCGGCCTCAAAGCGAACTGAACCCAGGTCTCAAGGGATAACGAGACGAATCCGGCCGTTGCCGCCGGTACCAGAGGTCGAGTTTCCTGAGCCCGAGCCGCCTCCTCCGCCCCCGGGAGCAGTGCCGTCCACCCCTGCCAGAGTAGGGGCGCCCCCATTGCCTCCCGTGCCTCCATCGGGAACCCCCGCCACGCCGCCGGAGCCGGCGGTTGAAGCATTTCCGGCCGTCCCGCCGCTCCCCGCCCCGGTGCTCCCGGCGCCGCCGCCACCACCGGAGCCCGCGCGACTTCCGCCACCGCCTTGCGCGGCGGCCCCCGCGCCGCCCGGATACCAGATGTCATAGAGGCCCGCACCCGGCGTCGTACTCGCCCCACCTGCGGTAAGTCCACCGGTCGCGGTCGCAAGCACGGTGGCGCCACGCTTGACACTGCTGTCCTGGCCGTTCACGCCCGTTGATCCGCCGGCGCCGACGACGATGGTGAGGGTTTCGTTCGGCGTGACGGTCAGGGCCTTTCGCGAGTAGCCGCCGCCGCCGCCGCCATTCGCTTGCGCGGATTGCGTGCCCCCGCCCGCGCCGGCTCCCCAGGATTCGACCTCGATGCTGGTGGCGTCAGGCGGAACCGTGTAGGAATAGGTGCCGGGCGTGGAATAGGTCACGAGCGTGGCCTCTCGGCTGAGGTTTTGCCAGTTCGTGCCGTCGCAAACCTGAAACCGCCTCAGCGTGGGATTGTAAATCAGGGAGCCCGCGCGGGGACTGGCTCTCCGCGAACGCGAGGAATTGTAGGCGAGGTTGGAACCGTCGGCCTTGAACTCGATCACGCGCGTGTCGGCGCCGTCCGGGTAGCTCGAACAGGAAACCCCGCTTGAGTTCGCCCCAACCTTGATCCAGCGATAGCCATTGGACATCAGGAGACTTTGACCGGCTGAATCGTAGGTCAGAATGCCTCTGGAAAAGTCCGCGGGAGAACCGACGGCGGAGAACTTCGTGGTCCTTTGATTCCCTCCGATTGACGGGAACTTGATCGTCAGATCGTTGCTGCCGACCCCTGCCGGCGAAAGCGTGCTGTTGGCGAAGTTTGGCGGGCCCTCCAAAGCCAGCACAAAACTGCCGCCTGTACTCACCGATTTCCATTTCGTCTGATCCCACGACCCCCGGGAGGACAAAGGCACGGGCAAATTGCTGTCAATGGTGGTCCCGTTGCCGAGCTGGCCGTTATATCCACCGCCCCAGCAGAAGATCCTGTCATCGGAGCGGATCGCGCACGGAAAGTAACTCGCATCAACGGCCTTCCAGGTCATGGTGTTCCATCCGCCTGATGAGGCCAGCGGCCGCGGGGTGTCCGAGCTGATAGCGTCACCCGTGCCGAGTCGGCCGCTGGTATTCGATCCCCAGCAAAAAAGAAGGTCGTCCGAACGGATCGCGCAGCTGAACGAACTTCCCGCGACCACGGCCTTCCAGCTCATGGTGTTCCAGCCCCCGGTGGAAGCAAGAGCGGTCGGCACGGTCCTGCCCATTGAGCTTCCATCCCCGAGTTCGCCGGAGCCGTTCATTCCCCAGCAGAAGAGGCGGTCGTCCGAGCGGATCGCGCAGGTATGGTTGGTACCCGCGCTGACAGCCTTCCACGTCATCGTGTTCCAGCCGCCGGTTGCGGTGAGAGGAATGGGAAAGAGACTCGAATTCCCGCTATTTCCGTCACCCAGCTGCCCGTCGCGATTGGTTCCCCAGCAGAAGAGCTGGCTGTCGGACGCGCGGATCGCGCAGGTATGCGCGCCGCCCAGGCTGCTGGCCAGGCTCAACGAACTCCACGTGGTCGTGTTCCAGTTACCCGCCGCATCAAGGGCTACGGGATAACTGACGTCGATCGTGTTTCCCCGGCCGAGCTGGCCGACATCGTTCGATCCCCAGCAGAACATCCTCCCATCCGCCAGGAGCCCGCAGGAGTGCTTCTCTCCAAGGTCGAGGTCCTTCCAAAGCATACCCGTTTGGCTGCTGATGAGTTGTGGAATTCGCGTGTAAGCAGAGCTGCTGAGGCCTGCTTTGCCATCGGTATTGTCGCCCCAGCAGTAAATCTTCTCGTCGGAGAGGAGGATTCCGCAGGTATGGTTTCCGCCGGCTTCGATCATCTTCCAGACGGTATTGTCCCAGGCCGCGCGGCTCGCGGGCGCGGTCGGATTGGACTGGTCGACCGCATTCCCGGTACCGAGCTTCCCGTTGAAGCCATATCCCCAGCAAAAGCTTCGATTATCGACGAGGCGAATCGCGCAGACGGTACTGTAATTCACGGAAACGGATTTCCATTTCGTGGAATTCGCTCCGCCGGCCGAAGTCAGCGGGGTGGGAAGCGATCGGTTCGTCGTATCCCCGTTCCCCAGCTCACCCACGTGGTTCCATCCCCAGCAAAAGAGCTGATCATCCGAAAGACGAATCGCGCAGGTGAAGTCGTTTCCGGCGGACACGGACTTCCAGGCTGTCGTGCTCCAGCCATCGGTCGTGCTCAAGGCGGTCGGGAGCAATTCGCTGGTTGTGTTGCCCGTTCCGAGCTGGCCCGAGGTGTTCTTCCCCCAGCAGTAGACGCGATTATCGGAGAGGCGGATGCCACAGGTATGGGCGAGGCCGGCGGATACGGACTTCCACTCGGTCGTGTTCCAACCGTTGGTCGCGCTGAGCGCGTTCGGGCAGTAGGTCGACGTGGTGTCGCCGGTTCCCAGATTGCCATTCGTATTCAAGCCCCAACAGTGGAGCTGGTTGTCCGCGAGTCGGATCGCACAGGTGTGGTTTTCTCCAGAGCTGACATCTTTCCAGGCGGTGGTGTTCCAGCCGGTACCCAAGGCAGTCGGTGCGGTCGCGTAGTTGGGCGTGATGCTGCACAGCCCGAGCTGGCCATTGCCGTTGGTGCCCCAGCAGTAAAGGAGATTATCCGAAAGTCGGATCGCGCAGGTATGGGAGCTGCCGACGCTCAAGGTCTTGAATGACGTAGTGCTCATCCCGCTCAGGGCGGTCGGAGCTGACTGGTCGGTGATTGTCCCGTTCCCGAGATTGCCTACCCCGTTATCTCCCCAGCAGTAAATCCGGTCATCCGAGCGGATCGCGCAGGTGAAAAAGGCACCGGTACCGATCGCTTTCCAAGCGGTCGATCCGACGGAGGTGAAGTACGCAAGCGAAACAGGAGGCCAGGCGATTCCCAGCTGACCGGCATTGTTGTTCCCCGCGCAGAAGGCTTGACCATCGGAAAGCCGGAGACCGCAGGTATGTCCTCGGGTGCTCATCGCCAGCCATTCCATCGAAGCGAAGTCCACCGCGTTCAGGCGTTGAGGATAGAGGTTCTTCTGGGTCAGGTCATCGCTGCCCAATTGTCCATAGCCGTTGTAACCCCAGGCGGCAGCGATCGCGGGGGCGCTCTCGCCGGCGGTGGATCTGGCCCCGAAGGCGTGCCAGTGCGTGCCGTCGCAGTACTGAAGCTGGTCGGCCTCCGAATCGTAGACCACCATCCCTTCGGTCGCACCACCCGCGCTGCTCCTGGGCTGGTCCCGAAAGGCGCCGGACGAAGGAAGGAATGAGAGCACGCGATCCGCGCTGGCCACGCCCGCGGGGAAGTCCCCGCAGCAATACGCCAGCCGGGGGGCCCAAATGCCCCAAAAGCAGGCGAGGAGGATGGCTACGGAACGCCCGCGGAACTGCATCCAGCGCATGGAAATATAATACTATCGGAATACTGAAATTGAAAGAAGCTCAGTCTGTCCGTCCCGACACATTCACCGCGGAGCTCAATCGCGACGGCGCGAAGCCTCGGAAGACGGCTCGTTCACGAAGTAAACGTAATCGGCGATCTCGCCGTAACGTGCATCCGTGAGCAGCGAAAGAAGCTCGCCTTCGGCGTAATCCGACGCATCGACGAGCTTCACGGTAAGCGTCAGCTGATCCGGCGCGCGCAGCTTGAGCCGCTCCACCGTGCCGTCGAAGTAATCGGTGTGGAAGCTGCCGATCACCAGGAAGTTCAGCGGCGAGGCGGAGTCCTGGAGCAGGTGAAAGGCGATCACGTCGTCGGTCAGGCACTGCGCGGCGAAGTAGTTCTCGATCTTCTCGGGCGGAACGTGCTCGCGCATCGTCTCGGTGAAGCGCTCGCGATAGCCCCCGCTCCCCAGCGCGAAGCCCGGGGGCACGAGCGCGGGATCCGCCGCGCCGATGCCGCCGCGGGTGACCGGCGCCTTCTCGGCGCGCGTCAGGTTCACTCCGATGAGCCGGCCGCCCAGCCGCTTGGTGGCCTCGAGCACGGGCGAGTAGTTCAGGTAGCCCTCATGGCCTTGAATCCGGCTCAGCAGCTCCGCAACCCCGATCTCACCCGCGACGAACCGGGAGAACGCTTCCTCGGTCACGCGCTGCCCGGAGACGTTCAGGAACTCCCAGGCCAGGGTGAAATCATCGCGCCGCCCGGCCTCGCCGATCACGGACTCCATGATCTCGGCCTGCGCCGCCTGCACGGCGGGCGTGTCGTGCTTCTCTCCGAGCACCACGTTGCGGGCGCGCGCCAGGCGCCCGGCCAAAGCCGCCGAGCCGATTTCGAGCTGCCCGCCTTTGACGTCGAAGATCCTTCCGTGCCAGCTCGCGGCACGTGCCGGTTCCGCGGAGAAGGCAGCCAGGAAAAGCGCAAGAAACGCGAACGGGGATGTTTTCATAGTTGCTCTCTTGAATACTTTCCATGGATGCCAAAAACAAGCCCTGCTCAAACCCGCCACCCGCTTTGCAAGTGACCAAGGCTTTGACAGCGCCCGAAGGTTAGTCGGTTTTTTCGGGTCAAACCGCTCACAACTCACCGAAAGAGCGCGCCTTTTTCAATGGCGCGACGGATGCAAGCTGAGATTCCCGAGGGAAGGGGCCCCATCCGATGAAATCAATCATTTCAGGAAGCATGTTTGCGTTGCTCCTGTTTTCCGGCTGCGAGTCGGCCCAGAGGCCTGACGATTCCGCCTTGATCCGCTCGCGTTCCATGGAGAATCCGGCGCAGGGAAGCACTCGTCGAATCGCCAGCGCGACCGCCGCGGAGCTTGCCGATGCGCAGCCCCGCCATGCGCTGGTCTACCTCAGGCGGGGAAGCGCTCCGATCTCGCTTGCCGAGATCGAGGAATTCTCCTTTGAGCAGGGAGGCACCCGCTTCCGGTTCGCTCCTCAACAGCTGGAGCGCCAGCTGGAGTCCTGCCCTGAATCCGTCAGGGAATATGTCCGCTCCCTCGAGCTCCAGGACCTGGTTTTCTGCAATGAACAGCTCGTTCCGGGTGCGGCGGGCCTGTTTCAAGTGAAATTGAAATCCGGCCTCGCGCTCAAATCCACGGGCTCCCAGGATGACTTCTTCGACTCCAGGCTGCAGCTGAGCGCCGTTACATTGGCTTTGTGACGCCGTTGCTATAAACTCTTCCCAGGAATCCCGACACCCATCCGACCGAGGAAATCCATGACTTCAAGGAATCCGGTTCTTCGTTCCGTTTTTCCGCTCCTGGGGGTCGCCGCCACCCTGCTGGCGGCCAGTTCCTGCAGCCAGCGCTTCGGGATCAACTCCTTTTTCGCCCCCCAAAAGGCCACCTCGCTGCCGCTGGATTTCAGCACGACCTTCATCTCCGACAGCGTCTGGCTGGCGACCTTGGACCGCGGCGAAACCGCCAGCGCCTCATCCATCCGGAATATCTACGTGTACCGGGTCCGGCTTAACGAGGCGGAGGGGTATCCGACCAAGAAGTGGTCCGTCCAGCCAGGGGGCGACGGGGGTACGCGTACCTACTTCAGCGAGATCGGCCTGCTCATGGCCCGGCCCGGCGCACTCTACCGCGTGGACGAGAACACCCCGACGGACGCTCCTCTCTCCCCGATCTGGAAGACGCCGGTCTCGGCGCTCGGCCGCTCGTGCGTCACTTCCTTCAAGATCGACGGAAAGGCCTACGTGGGCTTCGCCTGGAACAAGGCAGGCCCTCGGCGCATGTTCACCCGCTTCCCGATCGATCCCGGCAAGCCGCAGAAACTGGATGTCGCGGCGGCGCTCACCCAGGAGATCCCCGAGGCTCCGGGCCAGTGGGGCTACGGCTGCTTCACCGACCAGAAGAACGAGCGCCTTTGGTCGAACCAGTACGCCAAATCCCCGACCCAGGCCGGGAACGTCACCCTCATCTCGGGCGTGAACCTCAGAACCCTGGCCGATGCCCCGGTGAGCTCGGCACCCAACTACGGGACGAAAAACGCCACGCTCGGAGTAGCGGATTCCGATCTTCTCGAGAAAACCCCCTGCGTCGCTCCGTCGCCGCTGCCGAGCCCGGCCCCCTCGCCGATTCCGACGGAGTGGACCCAGCAGAACGATATCTATCAAACCTGCATCAGGAGCAATCCCTACGCGATCTCCGGGGACGCTCGCGGCAACATCCTGGCGGGCGGCGCCATCTCTTACGTCCATGAGGCGAAGAATGACCTCGTATTCTGGCGTGATCGCACCTCACCCTACCTTCACGCCGCGAAGGCGGCCTGTTTCTCCTCCGGTTCGCTGAACTGCGCGACGGGCACGGCCAATCACGGGGCCTACAGCGGCACCTCCGTCGGCCCGCTCGCTTCCCTGCAGGACGGCAGGATCATCGGGCTGCATCGGCTCACGAGCGCGACGCCCATCATGAAGTCGCGCGTCTATCTGATCAGCCCGGTCGATCCCGACAACCTCAAGGAAGGGATCGACGTGAAGCTCGTCAAGGAAGTGGACGGCGACGCGTACATGTACAACGACTTCACCGGCTCCACGCTCTACCCCCGGGAGGCCTCGCTCGTCGTGGATTTCGGCGCGATCCCGGAATATCAGCCGGAACGCAGGATCTCGAGGATCTCCGTCATCTGGAGCGAGCTCGGCGGCGGCACGCAACCTTGGCGTGGCTTCACGTTGCAGGCCCGCTGCCTCGAAGACGGCGGCGTCGCGCCTTCCTTCGAGACCCTCCCGCAGGTGAGCGCCTCGGAGGAGGAGACGCCGATCCCGGTCGCTTCCTGCCTGGGCCCGAAAGCGAAGAAGCTGGAGCTCAAGGCGAGCCCCGACGCCGGCGCTTCCGGATATAGCCGGGTAGCCAAGGTGAAAGTGGTCCTGACGCTGGATCAGTGACGGAGACCCGGGCATGACGCCACCTTCGCTCTTGCCGGCGCGTGCGGATCAATCCAAGATAGAGGATCAGCCTAATCCCGAGGTCTCACGATGAGAGTCACATTGGATGATGTCAGAAAGCTATTGCTCGACATGGAGCGGCAGCTGCCGGCTCCGGCTCAGATCCTGGTCATGGAGATCCCCTCTCTCTCGCTCGTCGCGCTTGGAGAGGGCGAAGAGCTCAATCCGCTTCGCGAAGCCCACGGCAATGCCTGCGCCCGACTCCGCTTGCAGATCCCGCTCCTGCTCACGCAGGGCTCGAGCTTCCCGTTTCTCTTCGAGACGCGCTTCGTCCCGCTCGCGGCTCCCGGCCTGACCAAACTGCAGGCCCAGATCGTCGACCGGCACGACACGACGGTGCACAAGATCATCCGAGGGGAGAAGCGGGACGTCGCCGCCATCCAGGCGATGTCGCGCCAGTCCGGCCTGACCTACTCCACCCTTCTCGACAGCTTCTGCGCGATAGACGCCTCGGCGGTGCCCGAGCTCCGGCGCGCCCGGGCGATCTTTCTGGAGCTGATCGAAACGCTTTTCGGGCGCAACTCCGCGATGCAGGCGGAGGCCGCGCTGGCCGAGCGCCTGGGATAGGCTTCTCATTTCATCGCGCGCGGTGTAAGTTCCGGCCATGCGCATCCTGGTCGTCGAAGACCAAAAGAAGATGTCGGGCTTCCTCCAGAAGGGCCTTGCCGAGGCCGGCTACTCCGTCGACGTGGCCGAGACCGGCGTCGCCGCCGAGGCGTTGGCCGCCGAGAACCCCTATGACCTGATCCTGCTCGACGCCATGCTGCCCGGCCAGAACGGCTTCGATACCGCACGGCACCTGCGACGGGACGGTTACCCGGGCCCCATCCTCATGCTGACCGCGCTCGCCGGCACCAAGGACAAGGTGCATGGGCTCGACTCCGGCGCCGACGACTACCTTACCAAGCCTTTCGCCTTCGACGAGCTCCTGGCGCGCATCCGGGCGCTGCTCCGCCGGCGCAACTCGGGGGAGATGCAGTCCCAGCTGCGCTTCGCGGACCTCGAGATGGACCTCATCACCCGGCGCGTCTCGCGCGCGGGCAAACCGCTCACGCTGACCGCCAAGGAGTTCGCGCTGCTGGAGTATTTCCTCCGGCATCCGAACCGCCCGCTGAGCCGCACCGAGATCAGCGAGCATGTCTGGGACGTCCACTTCGACAGCGGCAGCAACGTGATCGATGTGTACGTGAACATGCTCCGCAAGAAGGTCGACCAGCCTTTCAAGACGAAGCTGATCCACACCATGATCGGGGCGGGCTATGTTCTTCGCGAGGAGTAGGCGCACCCGCAGCCTGCGCTTCCGCCTCACGGCGCTTTACGTCTCGCTGCTCGGCGCGACGCTGGTGGTGTTCTCGAGCGTCCTGTACAACTCCATGGTCCGCAACCAGCTGGCGAGCTTCGATATCGACCTTTACAACCACGCCGTGGATATCGCCGACAACATCCGGTTCGACGCCTTCGGCGACCTGCACATCGGCTCGGATCTCGCCTCGGGCACGGGCAAGATCGTGCCTTTCGCCGTTGGGAGCACCTTCATCCAGATCCTCAGCACCGAGGGCGAGATCCTCATCCGCTCGCGCACGCTCGGGGCCAAGGCAAGGCTCCCGGTTTATCGCGACGACTGGCGGCAGCTCAACCACCAGCGCTCGGCGGTGCGGACCATCCGCTACACCGAGATCTTCCCCGGCGCGAAGAAGAACCCCAACTATCGCCTGATCTCCTATCCAGTGAACCAGCGGCTGCTCGGCAACTACATCCTGCAGCTCGCCGTGCCGATGACCTTCCTCGAGGAGTCCGCGCGCGGGCTGCGCGCGCTGCTGCTGATCGGGATCCCGCTCGCGCTGCTGCTCGCGGCGGCCGTGGGCTTCCATCTCGCCGGGCGCGCGCTCCGCCCCGTCAACGCCATCATCGAGAAGGCGCGCCAGCTCGGCTCGGCGAACCTCTCCGAGCGCCTCCCGGTGCCTGCGGCCGAGGACGAGCTGCGACGGCTCTCGGTGACGCTCAACGAGCTCCTGGACCGCCTGCAGCGCGCCTTCGAGAGCCAGGAGCGTTTCGTCGCGGATGCGAGCCACGAGCTCAAGACGCCGCTCGCGATCCTGCGCGGGGAGCTCGACCTGATGCGAAGCCGCGAGCGCTCGCCCGAGGAGACCTCGCAGTTCCTGGCCACGGCCTCGCAGGAGCTCGATCACCTCTCGCGCCTCGTGGCGGACCTGCTGACGCTCGCGCGAATGGATGCGGGCGCGGCCTCCCTCTCGCTTCAGCCGACCCGCATGGACGAGCTCGTGATCGAGACGCTCTCGAGGCTCGAACCGCTCGCCCGCGCCAAGGACGTGGGCTTCAGCTTCGAGCTCGTGCCGCAGGACTCGGCCGAAGAGCCTCCGGCCGGGGAGAATCTCTTCGAAATCTCGGCCGACGACGATCTGCTGCGGATATTGGCGAAGAACCTCGTCGAGAACGCGATCAAGTTCTCCCCGCCCGGGTCGACCGTCAGGGCGCGGCTTGAAGACGAGGTTTCCGCCGTGCGATTCACGGTCGAGAACCGCGGACCCTCCATTCCGCCGGAGCTGCAGGCCAAGATCTTCGAACGCTTCGTCCGCGCGCCTTTGCCCGGCAGGAACGCCAACGAGGTTCCGGGGGCGGGCCTCGGCCTCCCCATCGCCAAGCGGATCGCGGCCGCGCATCAGGGCTCGCTCGAGGTCCGCTCCCCAATCTCGCCGGAAATCCCCGAAGGCGCGGTGTTCACGGTTCGCCTCGAACGCGCAGCCGCGGCCCGCGGGATTAAAGCGAATTAATGCCGGTTTAATTCCATTTTTAACCTCCCCGGTTAGATTCCATCCATGTCGGTCAGCATCGTTTACCCGGCTGCAGTCTGGACGGTCCTCCTCTCCCTGTCGCTCTCCTCCGCCAGGGGGAGCGGACTATCCGACGCCAACCCGATTATAGGAGGTCAGGAATTATGGAATCGATCCGAGGCGACGTATTGTGCGACGGAATCCGCGAATCCCGGGCACTCCGGAGATTCGTCGAGAAACACGTTCGGCGCTGGCTCCTGCTCAATTCCGGCACCGGAACCGGCGCCTCTGGCCCGCTTCACTATCAGGTGACGCTCTGTCGCGAAGGCTATGGAAACCTCGTGAACTGCAGAGTGGAGATCCACGAAGGACCCAAAGCGTGGATCGGCACCCAGTACGGGGAAGGACTGCAGCAGGCACTGCTGCGCTGCCTGGAACGCCTGCTGCCGACTCCCCCCGTGCAGCGGCGCCTGGCCCCGCAGCCCGCCTAAAAGCCCACCCAGCGCAGGCGTGATCCCCTCCTCCACCGCCTGCCCCAACCCCAGGCCCTCCAGGGAGCAATCCTTGGAGGGCTTGTGCCTTTGGCAAGAATAGACCCGGGCGGCCTAGAGTCAGAAAATACCCAGCTGCGGAATTAAACTGATCCCTGATACAATATTCTCGTGCGGGGATTAATTACGAAAAGCATTCTGGCAGCTCTGACTTCCATCGGCTTCTCGTCGTGCACCGGCGGGCAGCAGATGGAATTGCGCGAGGCCAGCACCGCCGCGCCAACCTCCGGAGTCACTTACACGCAGTTCCTGAACAAGGTCTACACTCCGGTTTGCGCCCAATGCCATGTCAGCGGCGGCGGCCTACCGAACTGGGGAAATTACCAGGTCGCGCTCAGCAAATGCGCTTCGATCGGTTCGCGAGTGGCCTCGAAGTCGATGCCTCCGTTCGGGGCCCTGACCGAGGAGCAGCTCGAAGTCGTCGCGTTGTGGACGGGAGACGGCTGCCCCGAGGATCCGCTCGCGCCGGCTCCGGTGCCGGTGCCCGAACCCGAGCCCACGGCCACCGCGACGCCCGAACCCGAACCTACCTCGACGAGTGTCCCGACCGGTTCCCCGAGCTCCTCTCCGAGCTCGGGCCCCGCGCCCACACCCGTGGACTTCTACGCGATCGCCAAGACGAACGTTTTCACGCCGATCTGCGGGGTCTGCCACAACCCCAACTGGTCGGCCAGGAACTGGCAGGTGGAATCCACGGCCGTCACCTACAAGTCGAACATCCTCAACCGCGCCGTCACCACCGGCACGATGCCACCCTCCGGCCCGCTGCAAGCCTCGTCCAAGCAGTACATCGTGGATTGGTACGACTCGGCCACTTACACCTTCTCATGGAACACGGGACTCTGGTCCGAATGCGCCGACAGCCAGCAGTCGCGAACGGTCACCTGCAACCGCACTGACAACAACGCCCTTTACGCGGATGCGTTCTGCTCGAAGACGGTCAAGCCCGCCACGTCGCAAAGCTGCACCGTGGGCGGAGTGACCTATGAATGGGTCTATTCCGGCTGGTCCTCCTGTTCGGCCGAATGCGGCGGCGGCACCCAGACGCGAAGCTATACCTGCCAGGACAGCAGCGGCGCGGTCGTCGCGAACTCCCTCTGCAACCCGGCGACGCAACCGGGCGCGGGCGACACCAGCCAGGCCTGCAACACGCAGGCGTGCCCGACTTACAGCTGGAACACCTATCCCTGGTCCTCCTGCCAGAGGAACGACAACCCCACCCTGCTCGCGATCTGCGGCGGCGGTTCGCGCACGCGCAGCGTGAACTGCATCAACGAGAGCAACAGCCCGGTGGCCGACAGCTTTTGCGACGCCGCGGCCAAGCCGGCGACTTCGGAAGCCTGCGCGACGGACCCCTGTCCGCCCGGCTCGGTGGAGTTCACCAAAGCCGAATGCTTGACCGCGAACTCGATCTACATGGAAGGCCGGGTCACCGGCTTCCAGAACGGCTGGCTATTGATCGAAGAAGTGCCCTGGAGCCCGATTCAGCTTCCCGTCGACGGTCAAGGCGCTTTCAAGATGCTCAATCCCGCCGGCGGCTGGGTGATCTCCTGTCCGAGCAAGCTGCGTGGCTACACCGAAAACGGGATTTATTTCGACAACGTCATTCCGACGAGGAAATACTGAGCCTCAAGCGGTGAAAACCGCCAGCAGCTCAGACCAGGAACGGCAGATCCAGTCAGCGCCCGCTCCCACGAGCTCCTCTTCGGAGCCATAGCCCCAGGTCACGCCGATGGCGCGGAGGCCGTTGGCCTTCGCGCCGATGATGTCGTGCTTGCGGTCGCCGATCATGATCGTCTCGCCGGCGCCGAGCGCGCTCGCCCGGAGCGCGTGCGAAATGAGCTCGCCTTTGAGGCTGCGTTCGCCGCTCAGCTCGCTGCCGTAGATCTCCTCGAAATAGCGCGCTTTCCCGAAGCGTTCCAAGATCGGCCTGGCATACTGGACGGGCTTGGAAGTCGCGACGAAGAGCCGCCGATCCCTCGTGAGCGCCTCGAGCGCGCCATCGACGCCATCGTAGAAACGGTACTGGAACAGCCCGGTGGTCCCGTGATGGTCGCGGTAGGCGGCGATCAGCCGCGTGATCGCCTCGGGCTCCTCGATGCCGAGCACTTGAGGCACCGAGACGTGCAGCGGCGGCCCGATGCAGCGCTTGACCGTCTCGAGCGAGGGACGCTCCAGTCCCAACTTATCGAACGCATGAAAAAGGCTGTTACTGAAGCCCTCGAGCGGGTCGGCGAGCGTCCCGTCGAGATCAAACAGAAGGTTGCGCATCTGGCGAAACCATAACAGCGTAACCCTTCCTCAACAAGGGCGTGGGGAGAGCCGGCCGCCCGGATCCGGCATAGGCCTCGATGGCCGGGTCAGAACCCTTTTCCCGCAGCTGATTCGCGACGATGAGCTCCTTCCGAGTTCCGACTAGCGGATAGGGCGCGCCACGACTCGGGAGCAGACGGGAACCGCCTGTCGAGCCTTGTTGAGCACCAGCCCTCCCCAAAGCTTCGAGGTCTCGCTGAAGACCTGCTGAGCGAAATCGTCCGAGAAATACAGAAAAACTCCGCAGACGAATTCGGACTCCGAGCGGACCGCGGGAGACTCCATGGACGAGCAGTCGCCGACCTCCACATGCGTCACTCCAGGGATCGCGGCGATCCTCTTCTCGTGCTCCGAATAGGCGCGGTTGGCTGCACCGAGCATTTCTGGGTTTTCGCAGCTGAATTTTCCAAGAGAGGCGTTCGCGAGGGCAGCCGGCGGATTCGTGGCGAACTGGGCCGCGGAAAGAGCCGCGCACAAGGCAATCATTCTCAGTTTCATAGTCTTCAGCCTTTTCCTTTCATGCCAGGGGGTGTTAAACACCTCAAATGCGATTAACGCATCGCATTATTCATTTCAAGAGAAATAAATAAGGTTCTTACCGCGGCACCGCCCATGCGGTAACGGCGACCTGCGTCCGGATCCACACAGCATTGCGACTGTGACACATTCCGCGGGGCTGAAAAGCGGCTTATTCTGGATAAATGCGGAACGTCTGCGGGTCGGCTCTCTCCGGAGGAGCCTTCAAACCAATCTGTGCACTGGCCTCGCTGTTGGCGCTTGCGAGCTGCAGCCCACGTATTCTCAGCAACGCGACAACCATCGATCTCACTCTTTCTGATCCAGGCACCTCTCCAGCACCTTCCGCTTCGCCTTCCGCTTCACCTTCACCTTCACCTTCACCTTCACCTTCACCTTCACCTTCACCTTCACCTTCACCTTCGCCTTCGCCGCAGCCGCCACCCCAGGCGGTCTCTGGCCTCGACGACACTGGCAGCCTCGCCTCGACGGACGCGCCTAGCTTCACCTGGACCTATTCCGGAACGGGGAATACCAACCCCTTGGCGGACTTCGAGCTTTCGATCGGGAGCTCCGCCGGCGCCACGGACATACTGGCCTGGACCTCCGTCGGAACATCACCTTCTTATCTCTCGCCCAGCACGGCTCAGGCCCTTGGAATGGGGATTGGCTCGACCTATTACGTGAACGTTCGGGCGGTGGACTCCTCCGGCACACGCTCAAGCGTCGTGAGCTCCTCGGGTTTCAAGATCCTTTCTGCCGTGACGGTGAGCGCCCGCTACGCGATCGCGCCGAACTGGAACGACTATGCCGTGACCGCCACGCCTACCAGCGCATGCACCGGTGCGGAGCTCGGATATTTCGCCTGCCTCCACGGCGGCGAAATGAAGCGGGTCGATCTTGCCGCCGCTCCCTCGTGCGCGGGTTACGCGGTCGCGGACGAGCTCGAAGCGTTTGAATGGGCCTGTGACGACTCGGGCGGTGCGGGCAACGTGTACTTTCACTCCCGACAGCTGAAAAAAAGCCGGGCGCTCGCGGACCTCCTCACCTCGTCGACCTGGAAGACCAACCGCGTCGTCATCTCGCAGGCGGGCGCGCCGATCGCCGCGAGCGTCCGTAGCGCCTGGTGGACCAACCCAGTGCAGCCCTTGCCCGACAACAGCGCCTCGGGACTCATGGAGAGCCTCGCGAGCGCGGGGACGATCTATACTCTGGCGAGCAGCCGCGATACGGCGGGTTATCAGATCGACGCGGACAAGATCGGCGTCGCTATTTTTCCGGGCGCAACGCTCAGCCTCGTGAATCCGGCGGCGCCCACCTGCGGCGGCGGGAATTGCGCCGTCTACTCAATTCTGCGTTATTTCCTATGGTTCGAGGGAGAGCTTTCGAACCGCGCCGCCAGCGGCTCCAGCGGATTCTCGGCGAAAATACGCCACTCGGTCGTCCGGCGAGCGAGTTTCTCGGGTTTCGGCACTGGATTTGGCGATTCAAGTATCGCGATCTCTTCCAATCTATTGAGTCAGATCACGGCTTCGAACAACACTGCCGACGGTCTCGTCCTCAAGGGTTCGCGCAATGTGTTCACGGACATCATCTCGACCAATAACGGCGGACGCGGCATCTCCACGGGAGACGTAAGCTCGAACAATCTGCTGCAAAACGTCACTGTGGCCAATAATTCCGGATCGGGCATTCATGTGATCAGCCATGACAATACCTTCCTGGGCATCACCGCGATCAATAACGGTAACCACGGATTCTATCTCAGCGGATACCGCAACACCGTGTCTCATGCTTTGTTTCACAACAATTCCTCCTACAGCCTGTATATGGTGACTTACACGGATAACACCCTGAGCCAGCTCGCCGGGAGCCGATTATTTTTGAGCAGCGCCAGCACCAACATGTTCACCGGCAATCTCAGGATGGAGAGCGCCGACTGCTCCGTCTTTGGCGGAACCAATCCCGGGCTTGTCCATGGGACCTGTGCCAATCAGGGCTTCTCGGATGCCACGCTCTCCCTGGTCGCCGGGTCACCCGAGCTTGTCGGGCAGATCACCTCCGACGACACCCGGAATGCCTCGGATAACAACGGCGCGATGAGCTTCGCTTCGATCACGGATTGGGTGAACTTCGAGAACCTTTTCCGAGGCTGGGGAAGAAGCGGAACTTTCCCCGGCTTCGACACCCGCGGCGCCTGCACGTCGGGAACCTGCCAGATCTGGGACTTCCGGCTCAAGACGACCGATACCTTCGCGCGGAACGTCACGGGCGACGGCGTGAACCCAAACGCGGATTTCCTCTCCGGGCAAAACTGTCCCGCGCATCTCGCCGGGAACGTGACCGTGACGGATCGCAGGACTGCGCCCAGGACCTTCCTCCGGAACGCGCTGGAGATCCTCGGCGATACGATCGGAAACGAGGACGGCGTCTGCGAATCCAACGAATCCTGCCTCTACGCTCCCAACTTCGGCGCCTACCAGGGCGAAGGCGATTACACGACGAACGAGTGCGTCTTCCAGGCCGGAACGCTGAGCGGAATCCGGCTCTATGGCTACCCTACGAACGGAGTGCCCTGAAGAATCCGCGTTGGAGGCATGTGCCATCCCAACGCGCCGCCATCACCATTCCCTCACCCCTTCGAATAGGATAAGTTTCGCGGGTGGAACGACCCGAGCACGACCTGGCGGCGGCTTTCTCCTCCCTCATCCCGATCTCCGAGTCCCTCTGGGAGCTCCCGATCTCCTATAAGCCGGGAATGCGCGTTCCGGCCCGGATCTACGCCACCGAGTCGCTGCTGAAACGAATGGACCTCGCGGTCTTCGATCAGGTCGCCAACGTCGCTACCCTCCCCGGAATCGTCAAATACGCTTTCTGCATGCCCGACGGGCACTCGGGATACGGCTTCCCGATCGGCGGGGTCGCGGCTATGGACCCGCGAAGCGGCGTGATCTCGCCGGGCGGGATCGGCTTCGACATCAACTGCGGAATGAGGCTCGTCACGACGAACCTGGTTCGCGAGCAGCTCGAGCCCCGACTACCGGAGCTGGTCGAGGCGCTGTACCGGCGCGTGCCTTCGGGCGTGGGCTGTCGCGGATCCCTCGAGCTATCGGCCGAAGACTTCATCGAGGTGGCCGCGAAAGGGGCCCGTTGGTGCCTCGAGCGCGGCTATGCCACGCGCGAGGACCTGGAGCTCACCGAAGACGGAGGCTGTGCCGCGGGCGCCGACCCTTCCGAAGTCAGCGCTGAAGCCGTCGCGCGAGGGCAGGATCAGCTAGGCACGCTGGGCTCGGGCAACCATTATCTTGAGATCCAGGTGGTGAAGCCGGGCCACGTCCACGACGTGGCGGCGGCCCGCGCGTTCGGGATCGACCGTCCCGACCAGGTTGTCGTCATGTTCCACTGCGGCAGCCGCGGCTTCGGCCACCAGATCGCCAGCGACTATCTGCGGAAATTCCAACGCGTCATGGGGCCGAAATACGGCATCTCCGTCGACGACCGGGAGCTGGCCTGCGCGCCTTTCGACTCGCCCGAAGGCCAGGCTTACTTCAAGGCGATGAAATGCGCGATCAACATGTCCTTCGCGAACCGCCAGGTGATCCTGCACCGGATCCGCGAAGTCTTCTCGGAGGTCTTCGCGAAGGACCCTTCCGAGCTCGGTCTCCGGACCGTCTACGACGTGGCCCACAACACGGCCAAGCTCGAAACCCATCTCGTCGACGGCAAGCCGCGCGAGCTGCTCGTGCATCGCAAGGGCGCCACCCGCGCGCTCGGGCCGGGCGCCGAGGGGCTTCCCGGAAGATACCGGGAACTCGGCCAGCCCGTCATCCTCGGCGGCAGCATGGAAACCGGCTCCTACCTGCTCCTCGGGATCGAAAAGGGCCTGCAGACTTTCTTCTCGACCGCGCACGGAAGCGGCCGGACGATGAGCCGAACGCAGGCCAAGCGTCTTTTCCACGGCCGCGCGCTCGCTGATGACATGCGCCGCCGCGGGATTTACGTCCGCACCGGCTCGTTCGCCGGTCTCGCCGAGGAAGCCGGCGGCGCCTACAAGAGTATCGACGAGATCGTCGACGTGACCGCGCGCGCCGGGATCAGCCGCCCGATCGCGAAATTCACCCCGATCGGGAACATCAAAGGCTGACATGCCTTTCCGCTATCTGGATGACATCACTCATGCCGACGTCGCCTTCGAGGCGACGGGCGCATCCCAAGAGGACCTCTTTCTCTCCGCCTCCGACGCCCTGTTACGGGTGATGATCGAGGAGCTCGACACCATCCGCCCGATCCAGACGCGCGAGTTCAGCATCAGCAGCGACGAGGCCTCCGAGCCCGCCCGAAGCGAGGATCTGCTCTACGAGTATCTCCAGAAGCTCGTCTACCTGAAGGACGCCGAAGCCCTGCTCTTCCGCCCCTCCACCCTGCGCTTCACTCCCGCCGGCCTTCACGTCCAAGGCATCGGCGAATCCATCGATCGGGCGCGCCACGAGCTCGGCACCGACGTCAAAGGCGTCACCCTCCATCGTTTCAAGGTGGAGCGCCTCGAGAAAGCCTGGCGCGCCACCGTGGTCCTCGACATCTGAAACTGACCACCGTCGATCAAACCGCCCTGGTCAACACATGTCTTCCACCTCGTCCGACCGGCTCGACCGTGGAAGCCTGCAGCCCCTCATCTCCCATCGCCTCCGCGAAGCGCACCTCCTCTCCGACCCGAAGTCGGTCAAAACCTCCTCGCAGCACGCTGTTTTGGTGAAAGTACACCTCGCGTCCGTCCTCCGCGCGCAGGAAGCCGTAGGCTTCGGGCCCCGGGATGAGCCGGATCACCCTACCGTGCGCGGGTGCCTCGCGGCCCTTCTCGTGGACCCGAACCCGATGCCGGCGCGCGAAGCTCTTCAGCTGTCGCTCCATCGCCGCGAAGGCGTCGCGAATTGCGATGTAGACATCCTTCTGCATCCCGTTCGGGGGCGACGCCCTTTCGGTCACGAGCTCCCCATCGGGCACCTTCAGATCCACGCGAACGCGAAAATGGTTCCCGGTCTGGTGCCGCCGATGCGGCTCCTCGACCACGACCCGGCAGGAAATGATGGAGTTATGGAAATGATCCAGCCTCTCCGCCCTCTTCCGGATCGCGGTCTCCACCGCGTTGGAATGCGCTATATCTCGGAACGTGATTTGTATCGGGAGTTTCACGCAGTACTCAGGCTGCAAAATCGGTACAAAGATGGCGGCCAGCCGACGTCGGCCGGCTGGCCGCGTCCCATCCGGCGACACGCGGCATGACAGCTGCAGCTGGAATGACAATGGCGATTCCGAACGTCAAGATCGCCGAGGTTTTCGACGAGCTGGCGGATCTCCTGGAGATCGAGGGAGCCAACCCGTTCCGGGTGCGCGCTTACCGGAACGCGGCGCGCGCGATCGAGGCGTTTCCCCAAAACCTCGCCGAACGGGCGCGAAGCGGCGCCAGCCTGCCGCGCATCGCCGGCATCGGCGCCGATCTCGAAGGCAAGATCCGGGTGATCGCGGCGACCCGCAGGCTCCCGCAGCTCGAGGAGCTCGGCAAACGCGTTCCCGCCGGCGTGCGCGCGCTGCTGAAGATCCCGGGCCTCGGCCCCAAACGCGTCCGCGCGCTTCGTCAGAGCCGGGGCATCGAGAGCCTGAGCGCTCTCGAAAAAGCCGCCCGTGCCCACGAGATCCGTTCCATTCCCGGCTTCGGTATCAAAACCGAGGAGCGCATCCTGACGGAGCTGGCGCGCCAAGCCGGCCATGAGCCCAAGCGGCTCATGCTTTCGGTCGTCGAGCAAAGCGCCGCGCCGCTGCTCGCGGAGCTCGAGGCGATGCCCGGCGTCGCCCGCGCCGAGGTGGCGGGCAGCTACCGCCGCCGGCAGGAGACCGTCGGGGATGTGGATCTCTTGGTCGCCTGCGGCCCGGGCAAAGCCGGCGACATCATCGAGCGCTTCACCCGCCTCGAAGAAGTGGCCGAGGTGGTTACCAAAGGCGGGAAGCGCTCGACGGTTCTTCTGTATTCCGGCTTGCAGGTCGATCTCAGGATCGTTCCCGAACCGAGCTACGGGGCGGCCCTGGTCTATTTCACCGGCTCCAAAGCCCATAACATCGCGATCCGGAGCCTCGCTCTCCGGCTCGGCCTGAAGATCAACGAATACGGCGTCTATCGCGGGACCCGTCGCATCGCCGGCCGGACGGAGCAGGAGGTCTATGCCGCGCTCGGGCTGCCTTTCATTCCGCCCGAGCTCCGCGAGGATCGCGGCGAAGTCGAGGCGGCGCTCCGTGACGAACTTCCTTCGCTCGTCACGCTCGCGGACATTCGCGGGGATCTGCACGCGCATACCCTCGCGACGGACGGCAAGGGCACGATCGGCGAGATGGCCGAAGCGGCCCGGGAGCTGGGATACGAATACCTCGCGATCACCGACCATTCCCGGCATCTCACCGTGGCCCGCGGCCAGACGCCGGACCGCCTCCGGCAGCAGCTCAAGATGATCGATCGGTTCAACGCCCGTCTGGCCAAGACCGGGGCCGGAATCACGCTGCTCAAGGGCGCCGAGGTGGACATCCTCGAGGACGGTCGCCTGGACTTCCCCGATTCCCTTCTGGCCTCCCTGGACTTCACCGTCTGCTCGGTCCATTTCAAATTCGAACTGCCCGGCGCGCGCCAGACGGAGCGAGTCCTGCGCGCGATGGACAATCGTCACTTCAATATTCTCGGGCACGCGACCGGACGACTCATCGATCGCCGGCCTCCCTACGCCATCGATGTCGCGCGCATCACGCAAGGCGCGCGCGAGCGCGGCTGCATCCTGGAGCTGAACTCCCAGCCCGACCGCCTGGATCTGAACGACATCTACGCGAAAGCGGCCAAGGAAGCCGGAGTGCGCCTGGCCATCTCGACGGATTCGCATTCCCCCGGCCATCTGCGGAATATGCGCTTCGGCGTCGCGCAGGCCCGCCGCGCCTGGCTCGAACCCCGCGACGTGATCAATACCCTGCCGCTGGAAGACCTGCGGAAGCTGCTCAAGAGATGAGCATAAATAGCGAACCCCACCTGGTGGATGGGGTCCGCTCAGGGTTGATCTGCCGGCGCGAGATCAGGACGTAGACTTCTGCCCGGCCTTCTGCCCGGCCTTCTGCCCGGCCTTCTGGCCAGCTTTCTGACCAGCCTTCTGCCCAGCTTTCTGGCCCGCTTTCTGGCCAGCTTTCTGTCCAGCTTTCTGTCCAGCTTTCTGGCCGGCCTTCTGACCCGCCGCTTGGCCTGCCTTCTGGCCAGCTTTCTGCCCGGCTTTCTGGCCCGCGGCCTGACCCGCCTTCTGGCCAGCTTTCTGCCCGGCCTTCTGACCCGCCGCTTGGCCTGCCTTCTGGCCGGCTTTCTGCCCGGCCTTCTGACCAGCCTTCTGACCAGCCTTTTGACCAGCCTTTTGACCAGCCTTCTGGCCAGCCTTCTGACCCGCCTTCTGGCCGGCTGCCTGGCCCGGGACTCCGGGGTAGGTCGTGGTGCTGTCCTGGGCCAGCAGCGGTGCCGCGCTTCCAACTGCCAGAGCGAGAGCGCCGATGAGGGAGCTTTGAACAAGACGTTTCATAACGAGCATCTCCTTCTTGTGATGTGGAATTGACTAGGTAACCGGCGAATCTGCAACCCAGGTGCCAGAAAGAAACGCGAAAACGCAGCTTACGATCCGCAGCCACGCTCATACACTTCGACTATGTAAAGCACCCGCGCCCCGGACCCGTTGCGGTGCCGCCACGCTCCGACTGCTCCGGCGGCGTTGCCCGCCCTTGCATTTGTCCACTCGGACCGTGTCCTTCGTGACCGCCTGCCCCGCGCGATCGGTTGACCCTCCGCAAAAAAGGACGTATACCCATTGAGAAATGATCGAACCCCGCTGGGCTGCGCGCGCTCTCTTCGCCTTCGTGCTGCTTTCCGTTCTGGGAACGGCCATCTCCGCCCTGATGTCTTATCTCGATGGGAGGCTTCCACAGGCCTTCATCGAGCTGGCATTCCTCCTGCTGAGCGTGGTTCTGCTGCCTTTTGCGCGAAACGAGCGCTATGTCCGGCCCGTCGCGCACGCGGCCGCCGCAGTCTCGATCCTTCACATCCTGGCTTCGCTCGCCGTCACGGGAGCGACGAATCCGGCGTCAGCGGTCTTTTTGACCGTCTTGCCCACGCTCTTCGTTCCCCTGCTCGGAAAGCGCGCCGGCGTGGTCTGGTCGCTCGGGGGAACGCTCGCGGCCCTGCTTCTCAGCGTTCTCTTGGGCCTGCTTGCCCCGATCGCCCCTTCGGCGGCGCCCGGGCTTCTTTGGATTGCACTGCTGGTTTGCGGCCTCCAGGTGGCCATCGCGGCGTTTCACGCGACCGCGCACCAGAAGGCGATCAGCGGACTCCAGGATCATGCGCGCGAGCTCTCCTCGCGCCTGGACGAGAGCCGCGAATCCGAAGCGAGCCGCGAGGAGACGCGCAAGCAGATGCTGCACACCTCCAAGATGGCGTCCGTCGGGGAGCTCGCCACGGGCGTGGCCCACGAGATCAACAACCCGCTCCAGATCCTGCGCGGGCAGCTCACCTGGTTTTACGACGAGTTTCAGCGGCGCGCGATCCTGAACGACGAGCTCCGCACGATGCTGGACCGGCAAGCCACCGCCTTGAACCGCATCCATTCGATCGTCAGCGGCCTCACGCACTATGCGAGGCCCACGGGCCCGACAGCCGAGGTTTTCGACGCCAACCAGGCGATCGAGGAGACCCTCTCGCTGATCGAACACCTCTATCGCAAGCGCGGCATCACCCTGGATATCCGGCTCCAGGCCCCGATCCCCTTGATCGAGGGCCATGTGGGGCAGTTCAGCCAGATCGTGATGAACCTGCTTTCCAACGCCCGCGACGCGCTCGAAGGCCGCCCGGACGGCATCATCCGCATCGAAACCGAGAACCGCGAGGACCGCTTCGTCCTGACCGTCAGCGATACGGGGGCCGGCATCGCGCCGGAACACCTCCCGCGGATCTTCGACGCTTATTTCACAACCAAAGGATCCAACCGCGGAACGGGTTTGGGCCTGAGCCTCACCTCCTCTTTCGTCCGCCAGTTCAACGGCAGGATCGACGTCAAGTCGGAGCCGGGCGCGGGTACCGCGTTCCGGATCGATCTGCCCGTCATCGGCTGCGCCGCTACCGGCGCTCCCGCTGTTCCCGAAGCGCCCCCGCGCGAGTATCGCTTCCGCAAGGCGCGAATCCTGATTCTCGACGATGAGCGCGATGTCGGGGATATCCTGCGCTACATCCTGGCGGAGCACGGCCTGGACATCGATGTTTTCGAAAAGGCAGGTGCCGCGCTCGAGGCCCTCAGAAGCGCCCCGTATGACGTCGTCATCAGTGATTATCACATGCCGGGAATGACCGGCGATCAGTTCATCCGCCAGGCACGGGAGATCTCCGGAGAAAAGACGCATTTCCTGCTCATCACCGGCAACTCCCGCATCATCGATCGCGCGCGCGAGACTTCGGAATTCGCCGTGCTGCCCAAGCCGTTTTCCGAGGAAGGCCTGCTGGAGCTCCTCGAGGACTGGCTGGCGGCCGCGCCCGCGGGCGTTGCGCCGCGCTAACCGCTTCGAAAGCTTTTCTTTGACCAAACCCCCGGGCCTGAATTAGCTTTATCGCGGGGGAAATACCATGACCGAGCAGAACGAGCTCTTCGCGCCGAGCAGGGAAATCACCGAGAAAGCGCTGATCAAGGATTACGATACGCTCTACCGGCGCTCGATCGAGGAGCGCGAGGCGTTCTGGGCAGAGGAGGCCGGGAAGCTCGGCTGGTACAAGAAATGGGATCGCGTGCTCGACTCGAGCCAGAAACCCTTCTACAAATGGTTCACCGGCGGCAAGATCAACATCGTCCACAACGCCATCGACCGCCACGTGGCCACCTGGCGACGCAACAAGCTTGCGCTCATCTGGGAAGGCGAGCCGGGGGAGTCGCGCACGTATTCCTACCACGCCCTCAATCGCGAGGTCTGCAAGTTCGCCAACATCCTCAAGAGCATGGGCGTGAAGAAAGGCGAGATCGTCACGATCTACATGCCCCAGATCCCGGAGCTCCCGATCGCCATGCTCGCGTGCGCGAAGCTCGGCGCCGCGCATTCGGTGGTCTTCGGCGGCTTCAGCGTCGACGCGCTCTCGGCGCGGATCCGCGACGCCAACAGCCGCGTGGTGATCACGGCGGACGGCGGCTTCCGGCGGGGCAAGGTCGTCGACCTCAAGGGCACCGTGAACGAGGCGCTCAAGGACGCGCCGACCGTCGAGGTCTGCATCGTCATCCGCCGTACGGGGCATGCGGTCACGATGGAGAGCGATCGCGACTTTTGGTTCCACGAGCTCATGGGCCTGCCCATTGCGACCTCGAAATGCGAAACCGAGGTGATGGACGCCGAGGATCCGCTTTTCATCCTCTACACCTCAGGCACGACGGGTTCGCCCAAAGGACTGGTGCACACCCATGGTGGTTACGCCGTCTACACTTCCTCGACGATGCGCAACGTCTTCGATCTCCGAGAGGAAGACCGCTACTGGTGCACGGCTGACCCCGGCTGGATCACGGGCCACAGCTATCTCGTGTACGGCCCCCTGATCAACGGCGCGACGCTGGTCATGTACGAGGGCGCGCCCAACCACCCCTACCCCAACCGCTGGTGGCAGATGGTGGAGAAGTACGGCGTTTCGATCCTCTACACCTCGCCCACGGCGATCCGCGGGCTCATGCGCTTTGGCGAGCAGTGGCCACGCCGCCACGATCTGAGCTGCCTGAGGCTTCTCGGCTCCGTCGGCGAGCCGATCAATCCCGAAGCGTGGCGCTGGTACCACCGGGTGATCGGCGGCGGACGCTGTCCGATCATGGACACCTGGTGGCAGACCGAGACGGGGGGCTTCGTCATCACGCCGCTTCCCATCACGCCGCTCAAGCCGGGCTCGGCGACCAAGCCTTATTTCGGTCACGAGCCCGCGATCGTCGACGATGACGGCAACGAGCTTGCGCCCGGCCAGGAAGGGCATCTGGTGCTCAAGGCGCCCTGGCCGGGGATGGCGCGGACGATCCTGGGCGATCCCGAGCGTTTCAGGAAAACCTACTGGTCGGCGTACGAGAAGCAAGGCTGGTACAAAGCCGGCGATTCAGGACGCAAAGACAAAGACGGCTATTTCTGGATCATCGGGCGGACGGACGATGTCATCAAGGTGAGCGGCCATCGCCTCGGTACGGCCGAGATCGAGAGCGCGCTCGTCAGCCATCAGGACGTGGCCGAGGCCGCGGTCATCGGCGTGCCTCATGAGGTGAAAGGCCAGGCCATCCACTGCTTCGTCATCCTCAAGCACCGCAAGGTCGGCAGCCGCGAGCTCGAGGAGGAGCTCAAGGCCCATGTCAGCCGCCAGGTCGGCGCGCTCGCGCGTCCCGAGAAGATCGACTTCATGGACGCGCTCCCGAAAACCCGGAGCGGCAAGATCATGCGCCGGGTGCTGAAAGCACGCGCCCTGGGCCAGGATGTGGGCGATATCTCGACGCTGGAGGAATAAGCGAAGGAGCGCTTCGCTCACTCCCGCTCGAAGAACGTGACGAGATCAAAAACCACGGGCGTTCTCGCAAGGCCGCTTCCGTCGGGGCGCAGGCGGATCTGATAGCAGTAAGCTTCGCCGGTCTTGGACGTCGCGATCAGCGCGTTCATGCGCAGATTCTCCGAAGACATCGGCTCGCGGGGATTCTGTCCCTTGAATTCGTAACGCCCCCGATACTCACCCGAGCCCACCGTGAGGAACACGCCGGTATCGTGGCGCCCCCGATAAGCCTCGACCGAGACGCGGGCATCACAGGTTCGCAGCTCGACCGGAGCGCTCTCGAAGTTGGGTGCCGGAGCGGCCAAGACGGAGGAGGACAAAAACAGGGCAAAAAGCGGCAGGGTTTTCATGCCCTTCAGCTAACGCCATGAGTCACGGCTGTCAAGGACGAAGCCGCCCATCCCTGCGTTTCAATACAGAAGAAACTCCTGACGCTCCTCTTCCCATGCCCGCTCATCCGGCCGCAGAAAAGCCTCGAAATCCCCGGCCTCGGCCCCGGAGTCATCGACCCACTCCCGCAGCGCCGTCCCGCCGTTGATGAGGTCGATCGCCAGCCGATCCTTCTCGTATTCATAATGAAAATCGCGCCAGATCGCGTAGTCAGGGCGCCAGCGCCGGATCGCCTTGAGCCAGAGGGCGACCAGCCGGTAGGGCCGGAACGCCAGGTGATCATACGAAAGGTCATCCACGTGGATCTGGAACCCCGAGCAGATCTGGCCCGCGTGCTTCTGGAAAGTGGGCTGAAAGTAGCACGGCCTCAGATGGCAGCCCTTGAGCCACTCGGGCGCCAGCCGGCGCATCTCCTCGAGAATGGGTCCCATCTCGAGATCGGGCGCGCCCAGAATCTCGAGTGGCCGGGTCGTGCCGCGCCCTTCAGAAAGATGCGTCCCCTCGATGAGCACCGTGCCCGGGTACGCGCGTACCATGCTGAGCGACGCCGCGTTCGGGCTCGGATTCACCCAGGGAAGCTCGTGCAAAGGCCAGCCGAATCCCGGCCCGCGCGCGGGCTCGTAGCCCTCCATCGCGATCACGCGGAAGTCGACATCGAGCGCGAAGCGCTTGGCGAACCAGTGCGCCGCTTCGCCCAGAGTGAGTCCGTGCCGCATCGGCAGCGGCCCCGCGCCGACGAAACTCTCCCAGCCCGGTTTGAGCAGCGAGCCTTCGACGGGCCGGCCCGCGGGATTCGGGCGATCCAGAACCCAGATCGACTTCTTCGCCTGCGCGCCCGCCTCCAGCACGTAGAGCAAGGTAGTGAGAAAGGTGTAGATGCGCGTGCCCACGTCCTGCATGTCGACGAGCAGCACGTCGAACGTGTCGAGCATCGAGGCCGTCGGCCTGCGGACCTCGCCATAAAGGCTGAACACGGGAATGCGATGGACCGGATCGACGTAATCCGGGGACTCCATCATGTTGTCCTGCTTCTCGCCGCGCATCCCGTGCTGGGGCCCGAACGCCGCCACGAGCTTGAGGTCCCCGCAGCTCATGAGCGCATCGACCGAATGCCGGAAATCGCAAGTCATCGACGCCGGATGCGCGAGCAGCGCCACCCGCTTTCCCTGAAGCTCCCGCCGCATCTCCCGCTCCGAGACCAACCGGTCGATTCCGAGCTTCATTCCGCTTACCCGTTTCCTTTCGAACCGCGCACCGCGGCCTGCGGGCAAAGCGTGAAGCTCTCCCTGAGGTGAAAATCCGCCTTGGGCCCCGCGTGCGCAAGCGCCCAGTAGGTTTTTTTGCCGTCTTCGCGCTCGATCACCGCCGCCAGCCCCGCTCGAACCCCACCCCGAGCCAATGCGGTGGCGAGCGGCGCGACCATTCCAAGACGCAGCTGCACCCGCCACAGACCGGCGCCGGCCCGCTCGACGGACACTTCGGTGACGCCCTCCTCGCGACGCATCCCCTCACGGTAGCGTTCGAAGCGATAGAAATTCCAGCTCCCTGCCGGAGAGGCGTTGAGTTCCCAGTAGCGCTCGTCGCCCTCGGCCGCGAGAAAAGCCTCGAAGCAGGTATGTTCCCAAAGTCCGTCCTCGCGCGCGACGCTTCTGCCCGTGGGCAGACGGACCCTGCTCAGGCCTCCCTCCAGCCGGTAATCGGCCCGAAGAAGGATCTCCGCACCTCCGGAAAACGAAAGCTCCGCGCTCAAGCCGAGCCCGGCGGCCTCGGGCGCCCCTCCGAAGGGCTGGAGCGCGTGCGGCAAGCGGCCTGATAGGGTCATCCCTCGATCTTAAATAGGATCCCCGCTCGAAATCAAGGTTTACGCGCGGCCGGCAACTTGACGACGAACTCCGTGTTGCTGCTGCTCGAGTTGTAATAAATCTCGCCCCGGTGCTCCTTGACGATCCGGCTGGCGATCGAGAGCCCGAGGCCCGTTCCGCCCTCTTTCTTCGTCGTGAAGAGCGGATTGAAAAGCAGCTGTTGCAGCTCGGTGGGAATGCCTTCGCCGCTGTCACAGACATGGAAAACGATGAATTCGCCGCCGCCCGACGCGCGCACCCTCACCCAGCGGTCGGGGGCCTCGGCCACCGCATCGATCGCGTTATTCAGGAGGTTCACGAAGACCTGGAGCAGGCGCTCGCGGTCGCCGACCAGCTCGAGCCGGCCTTCGGCCTCCATCTTCAGCGCGACGCCCGCCCGGCGCGCCTTGAGCCCGCACTGCTCTTCTATCGCCCTGAACAGCACGTTCACGGGAAAGACGTTCTCGATCGCCGGCCCGCCCGCCTTGAGACGCTCGCGGCTCTCCCGCATGATTTTCTTGATGCGGGCCAGCTGGGCTTCGACCAGATCCAGCAGCTGCTCCACCCGCGGCTCGATGGCCTTTCCGTCGAGAAGCGTGCGAAGCTCCACGATCTTGAGATCCACGAGCGTCAGCGGGGTGGCGATCTCGTGGAAGAACTCGCCCGAGCGCAAGCCGAAATCCGCCAGCTTCCGCTCGGACTCGCCCCGCGTCTTCTGGACCAGCGCCTGCGAAAGGAGCCGGCAAAGCTCCTCGGGATCGAAGGGCTTCTCGAGATAGCCGAAGATATGCCGCTGTACGGTGCGCACCGCGAGCTCCTTGCTGCCATAGGCCGTGATCAGGATCACCGGGATCTCGATCCCGCTCTCCTTCAGGAAATCGATCAGATCGAAGCCCGTGCCGTCGCCGACGTCGTAGTCCGTGATCACGGAGTCGAAACAGCCGCCCTCGAGGATGCGCCGCCCCTCGGTGACTGACGAGGCGGTGACTACCTCGACGTCCTCGCCGATCAGCGTTTTCAACGATCGCAGCATCGTCTCGCTGTCGTCGACGACGAGGACGCGTTTCTTGGAATCAATTCTTCTCGACGAATTTGATATCCTGCAAACAAGCATAATTCCCCCTGGGATTTACGTCGCAAAGCCCGAAATGGCGCCGGGATCTACCACAGAACTCTTTGCGAATTGGATTTCCACGTTTACGCCCGCATCGCCGTTGAAGAAACGAACGTTCCCACCCGACAGCTGCACATACTGCTTGATGATAAATGTGCCCATGCCGCTGCCCTCCGGCTTACTCGTGAGCGAAATGAAAGGACGGTTCAAGCTGTCCAACAAGTCCTTTTCGAGGCGGGTCCCGCTGTTATCCTCGATGGACAACCTGTTCTTTGAGCAAACGACCCGGATCATGCCGTGCTCCACCTTGTTTCTATTGAACTCCTCTATCGAGTTCGTTAGCGCATTGATGAAGATCCGATTGAGCACGTAAGGACGAATGTTGAGCTCGATATCGCCCGTCAGCGTCAAGTCCACCTTCTTCAATTTTGAACGGAACAGAACTTTTACGAGGTCGAAGGATTGCCTGACCCGAGTCCTGGCAACCTCATCCGTGAGCTCCGAGCGAATGAGCGTATTGATTTGCGCTACAAAATGCTGAAGGGATTGAATGTCCTCCGTAAGGTAATTCAGCGCCTCCTGCTCCTTCTTAGGCATGGACTCCAGACGGCCCGAGCTCCTGAGCATCGTTGCATAGACCACATGGCTCGAAATCATTCCCTTGAGATCATGCAGGACGAAGCTGAAATTCCGGCCCAGATCCGTGAAACGCTGATTGAGCCTCAAAGTTTCCTCACGGAGACGCAGAAGCAGGTCATAGAGCACCAGGGATATCGCCTGGGTCAGGAAAATCCCGACCAGCACATCTTCCACCAGCGGACGCGTGAAGGCGCCATTCTGCAGGAAGAAATCCGCGCGATGAAAGAACACACCGACGAAGATCACGAAACCGACCGCATAAAAAAAAGGAAGATGCCTTCGAGGAACGGGAAATAGAGTTACGAACAATGCATTAAGCTCGATGAAGGCCAGCCAGTAGTTCGGCTGAAAGTATTGCCCGTGCGCCGAATAGAAAATCGCTACCGCATAAATGTGGGCAGGATAGTAACTCGGTAGCCGATGAAAATACGCGAGCGCGGCATGAATCACCAAAGTGCCGATGACCGCTCCGCGACCAAGCAGGTAGTAGAAGGCGTGGCTCTTTTCATAGAGTGAGGACATGTCCTTGAACGTCATGAAAAGCACGACAGTCGCGAACAGAAGACTTGAAGTGATCACCATCCTGCGTGATGGCCTCTCCTCCCGGAATTCCTCCATATTCAGCCATGCACCTCTCGTTTGAATCGCTTCTTTCGTTTGACCTTCGGCAATTTTCCCGCCATCAAGCGATGAGTGTATTGGTCGTAAAAGATCCCTGCCGGACCAACCTCCGGGATACCCAGAATCAGCTTGAACGCTTCGTTCGCCATCAGAACACCCGATAGCCAGACGACTGGAGCCAGACTCGGCCGGGGAGCGCGACCTGCCAGCACCTGTGCGACTTTTTTGCGCGACACATGGCGGAGAGGATCGAAGTGACTGAAAGTGAAGTCGACCTCTTTTCTTAACGCCTGCCGGCAATCTTCCTCGGTGATCTCAGTCTCGGGCTTACTTTTTGTCGGAAAGCCCAGAAACTCCTCCCAGTGAGGATCCGTATGCCTCATCGTAAAAACACTCGCGAATGGAGTTATCCAGGCGTCTACGATAGGGATTTTCCGGCGTCTCGCCTCCCGCTCAAGACAAATGCTTGGAAGCATTTGGTCCATCGCGTTGACCACAACGTCCACTTCCGAGAGCAAACCGCTGACATTAGACAAGCCGACCGGCTGAACGAATGCGGTCAAGTCCAGCTCAGGATTGATTCGCCGAAGCTCCTTCGCGATCACCTTCGCTTTAAGCTTCCCAAAGCTCGCCGTGGTGCAATGGATCTGACGATTCACATTGCTGGGCTCGAATCGATCATGGTCCACCAGGACAATTCGTCCGATTCCCATTCTTGCGAGAATCTCCGCGCAGACGCCACCCATCCCCCCACAGCCACAAACCAGGATACTGGCTTTCCTTAACCGCTCCTGCTGTTCAGAAGAAATGAGACCCAAATTACGGGAGAGATCCATGATATTATCCCATTAGGTGATAGATAACTTAATGGGACCATACCTGAGTTAATAGATCAACTATTTTGGTAAACCCTCGTAAATCCTGAATTTAAAACACGTCGTTCGGACACTCTTGGTCTGCTTGAACGTGCGCCAGATCAATTACTGAGGTATTTCAGGGATTCGCGCCCCCATCCCCAGGGATGAAAATGAGGCTTTCTGCACAATATAGCGAGTACCCGAGCCGGACCTTCTTTCCTTGCGAGAATTACCCCTGCCTTCTCGTGAACTCATCCCAAGCAAACTCGCAAACCGCTTACCGACTTCTTTGGACTTCTGGAGGCTCAAGTACGCATAAGCCTTTAGCGCCACCTTATAGTTCACAACACCCACTTGAATCAGATCCTCACCTCTGGAGTAATCCAGCCAAAAGTCGCAAAAGAGATTTGCCTTCAAGTTGGAGTGACGAGCCAGATTTCTCATCGTGGTATCGAAACCCATTTCAGTAGACGGAGAACGCATAACGAAGCGACGGAGATCAATTTCGATTTCATCCTCCGGAAAGAAGGCCCTGATATATTCCTGATACAGCTGTTCGACCACCTCCCGATATTTGCGTGGCGGACGTATCAGATTTCGACTTTTATGGCTGGGCCAGACCCCTGTAACCAGTTCGCCAAATCCTCCGACGATTGCCGGAGTCGATGAAATATTCGTGTACAAGTAATCCCCGAAACGCTGCCGCTGGAGGGTTGCCATGGTCAAATACGGCGCATTGAGCAGATCCACGCCGGTATTTTTTGCGATCATCACCAGACCAGCGTGCAATATGGGGGTCGGTTTTTCACGCACGATAAAGTTATAGAAACATCCTACCGCCTCACCGGCGTATCGGATCACGCCCAGGTTCATCCGACTCAGCAAAATTCTGAACTGCTCCAGACTCAGCCCGGAATCAAAGATGCCGTACCTGAAGTTCTTCCCGGACGTACGATTAACGTGCTCAAATGCACTCCGCAAATCCTGTAGCTCGGTGTCTTCCATCCACGAGCCCGGCTTGAACAGATACGAAATTTCATGACCAAAATAGAGCTGCTGAACTTTTGCACTTCTTTTCATGGGCGGTTTCTTACCTCAAAACCTCACTTCCTTCTCGTTAAATTTCTATGAATATAACTCAATATGATGCACTTCGTCGTTTTGTTAAGTTTCTTATTTTATAGCATCTTTTATTTACTAAAACTCAATTTGACACTACGCATTATTCCATGTAAACCCTCCGCCGAGGATACTCAGAATGATGTCGTGCCGCTTGGCAATTTACGTCTTAGCAGTTTCGGCTTCAGCCCTGATGCCCGGAGTACCCCACGCCCACGCCGACGGCTCACTGGACAAAGCCAGCGTCGGAATGCCCATTCACGTCCTCCGTCAGCCCCCTTCCGACCTGCTGACTCCCGACGGCAAGCCCATCGACCCCGGCCAGGCGATCTCGGCCGCGCTCGCCGGCACTGACCTGAGCCGGCTCGACCCGGTCCCGAGCAAGCTCTGGCAGAACCGTAGCTACTCTCCGGGCGTGACGTCCGAGGAAAATTCCCGCTTCGCGTATCCGAAGGACGGCGGGACCGTGCTCTTCGTCCGCGCGGAAGCCTCGAACGTCTTCACCTCCATGGCGCGGGTCCGAAACGCGGAATCGCCCGGGATCGCCTATCGGCTCGGCCTGAGCCGCAACACGCACTCGATGCTCCTGCGCACGGCCCTGATGAGAACCCTGGGCTACTACGTTCCGTCCCCGCGCTTTTACTCGCGCCTCACCGTCTCGTTCACATCGAAGGAAGAGCTCGAGAACTTCGCCCGCGCCGCCCAGGAGGACGTGGGCGTCGACCTGGAGAAAAACGGCTGGCTCACGGCCAGGGACCCCGAACGACTCACCTTGACCTTCGGCAACGCCACGCTGGAACCCGCGCTCGCCGAGTACTTCGATGCTCATTGGGCCTTCCTGCCGCCCGCCACCTCGCGGACCCTTCCCATGATCCGGCAGCTCTCGCGCTACCGTGCCTACCGCGCGCTGCTGATCCCCCTCGTGCTCGTCGATATCGACGAAAGCATCAACCGTTTCTCGCCCAAGGTGCGGACCGGCATCATCAACGACCAGGTCGTGCTCACTCACGCGTCCGCGCGCTCGCTCTCGGCGGCGACCTACGAGGACGCGCGCTGGATGGTCCGCAAGCTCGCGCGCCTGAGCCGCGCGCAGCTCCGGCGGATCGTCGAAGAGGCGCGGCTGCCCGAGGAGATCGCCGAGCTCGTCGCGCGCAAGCTGGTTTACCGCATCTTCAACCTGCTCGAGCTCTTCGACGTGCGTCCGGAGACGGACCTCGAGAAGCTCCCTTTGCGCTATGATTCCCCTTCAGGCCTCATTCGCCAGGGCATCATCACGCAGGAACGCGTGCCGGGCTATCCGCAGCGCTTCGCCCACGGCGACCGCAAGCGCCCCTTCGATCAGGGAGACCTGCAGCGCTACATCGGCATCGAGGCGATCACCAGCGTGCTCAAGGACCTGCTGGCCCGCATCAACGAGAAGCTCGCCGTGCAGGACCCTTCCGATCTCGCCGAGAAGCGCCAGGAGCAGGTTCTCAAACGCATCCAGGACCACATCCGCCGCAATCCGCGCGAGCCGCTCTACCAGAAGGTCGAAAGCTGGGGCGGGCCGATCGGAAGCGCCACGCTCAGCGCGAGCCGGCACGTCACGACGGGCACGTACTTCGGCAGCACCGCCCCCATCCAGCTCGTCGACGACCTGACGCTCGGCGGCTCCGTGGGCTACTTCCGCGCGCTCGACGGCTACTCCGGCTATCTTCCCTCGGCCGGCGGAAACGTCAGCCTCCTCCGCAGCTACACGCATGTCCGCCCCCTCGCCTCGCTCGAGGAAGGCACGAAGGTGAAATGGAGCAACCTCTTCGTCCCGAAATTCATGAAGGACCTCGGCCGGATCCTCGAGAAGGACGCTCCGGCCGAAGGCCCTCATCCGCTCGACGAGTTCCTGGGCGGCCTCAAGGACGGCGAGATCTTCACCATCACCGACTCGCTCGGCGTGGACGCGTACCTCCAGAACGTCTCGCCGCTGAACGTGCTCGCGGGCTTCGACCCGCTCGGCTTCCTCACCACCGTATCGGTCGGCGTGGACGCCGGCCTCGTGGGCCTGCGCCAGACCGTGTTCGCACGGACCGGCACGGGCCTGCAGGTCTACGTCCGCGGCATGGACAACCGCTCCGTGGGCGCGCAGCTCGACGCCAACTTCTTCCTGAACATCCTCAAGGCCCGCGCCGAGAGGACGCGCTCGAACGTCGTGACCGATGCCTACGTGATCGAGTACAACGACGCGATCGCCTCGCTCGGAGATGGCGCCACGCCTCCGGAGAAGCTGCGCAAGCGGCGCGATGACCTGCATGCGGCGCTGCGGCTCCTCTTCCGGAAAAACGACAGCTCGCTGTTCGAGTCCAGTTTCGCCGACCGCCGCTTCGAGCTCGAGCACGCGCTCGACACGCGCTCGACGAGCATCAAGCTCCTCACCGAGCGGATGAACGGCTTCTCCGAATCCCACGAGCTCGCGCTGCGCTACCCGGCCAACCCCGATTATCCCGAACTCGATCCGAATGACGAAGAGGTCACGCTCTACACCTACAAGAAGGGCCAGCTCATCGGGCGCGACCTGCTCGGCAGCGTCTTCGACCTGTTCGAGGCTCTCTTCAAGAAGCCCGGCCTCGTGGCGCGCGTCAACAACCCGAACCCGGCGAACCTCCCCTTCGGCAAGGCCTACTGGCGCATCGTCAACACCGAGGCCGACCTGACCGCACAGGGCGACCGCTATCCTTCCGTCGGGATCGTCCAGCACGTCTGGGGCGGCTGGCACCTCAAGCACCCCGAGCTGCTCGAGCTTGTCGACGGCATCAACGCCCAGTTCGCGCGCCAGGGCCTGCAGGGCTACCGGCTGGCGGAACCCGAATTTTTCGCGACCACGCAGTCGCTCGATTACTATCGCATCACCCAGAACATCTCGCTTCTTCAAGGCGGGCTCGAGCGCGTGCGCGACCTGCTGCTGCTGCCGGGCGCCGCCGAGGTCGCGCAGCCCAAGTATCGCGGCCTCTTCCCGCGCCTTTTCGCGGCGCTCACCCGTCGGGGCGCGAAGGGCAACGCCTGGGACAAGACCGATCCCGTCTTTTTCCGCGAGATGATGAAGCTGATCGGGCGCGGGGATCAGGCGCACGGGGAACGCTTCTACGCCGAGACCTGCCGCGCGGAGCTCGCGGCGCGCAACCCCGAGAATCCCAACGCACCGGGGGCCTTCTGGTTCCACGGCAACTCTTATGAGTGCCTCACGCCCTGGATGATGGACCTCATGAAGCTCCGGCGGCGTTACGATCCCGAGGACCGGCGCAGCCAGACCCGCTGGATGACCGAGGCGCTGGCCCTGCTCGAAGCGAATGTCCAGCTCTCGACGCTGCTCGATTACGTGGGCAGCTCCAATTACAGCATGTCCGTCCGCTTCAACGGCTTCCGAACCGGGGACGAGGACGGGGATCTCGAGTTCATTTCCAATACCTCCGGCGATCCGGCCAAGGATTTCGAGACTGCCAACGGCCTCTTCCAGCTCTATGCCGGGAAAACCGGGATCATGCCGGTGGAGCTGGATCGCTCGAACGGGAGCTTCCGATGAGTGCGCCGCGCATTGCCTCGCTTCTTCCCGCGCTCCTGCTCGCTCAGGCCGTCGCGGCGCCCGCGCTCGAGCGCCCTAACGAACCCTATGAATCCCTTCAGTGGGGGCTCCACAACCCGCTTCGCGCGCAGACCGTCGAGCTCGACTTCATGACCACGCGTTGGGTGCCCGCGCGACCGGGCGAGGACCTGCATCTGCCCGCCTCGCCGGCGCCGGCCGAGGGAGAGAAGATCCTCGTCGCCGTGCTCGATACGGGTATCGACAAGACTCATCCCGACCTCGCGGGCCGCATCCACCGCAACGAGAGCGAGTGCCGCGCGCTCGCGAAATTCGAAGCGTGCCTCGGGACCTCTTCCCGCGAGCAGTGCGAGAAGATCTGGTTCGATTTCGCCAATCCCGAGGTCGATCAGGACAAGAACGGCTATCCGTTGGATTGCCAGGGCTGGAGCCTCCTGGGCGGCCTGAGCAAGGTGACCCGCATCCTCGGGCGGCCGGACTTCGGGGACGACCAGGGCCATGGCACGCACGTGGCGGGCATCATCGGCGCGGACCCCGGCAATGGCGTCGGCGTGCGCGGCTGCTCCGCGCAGGTCGAGCTGCTTCCCGTGCAGGTGATCGGCAAGGCCCCTTCGGAGCCGGTGAAGCCGCTCTCGGTCGATCTCGAGCCGAGCGAAGGCAAGCGCCGGCAGCCGCAGGAGCTGAGCGACCTGGTCGCGCGCGGCGTGATCTACGCGATCCGCTCCGGCGCGCGGGTGCTCAACTTCTCGCTGGGCTGGCCCGCCTCCAAGGACTCCGAGACCATGCGCGCGCTCATCGCCGAGGCGCAGAGCCGCGGGATCGTCGTCGTCGCGGCCGCCGGCAACGACTCCACCGGGGCGCTGCTCGAGCCCTGCGGCTACCCCGGCGTGCTCTGCGTGGGCGCGCACGGGCCCGACGGCGCGATCTCGCATTTCTCCAACTTCGGCAGCGGCGTGGATCTCGCCGCGCCGGGCCTCAACATCCTGAGCACCTGGCCCATGGACAAGCGTCCGGTACGCTTCCGCAACGAGACCGGCTACGAGTTCCTGCATGGCACCTCGCAGGCCGCCCCGCACGTTTCCTGCCTGGCCGCGGAGCTGCTCGCGCGCGGCTACTCCTCCGAGGAAACCTATGCCCGGCTCGTGGCCGGCGCCCGTCCCAGCCAGGAACCCCTGGAATTCGGAAGCGGAGGACCGCACGAGAGGGACGAGGCCCCCGCCACCGCCCCCCGCATCCGGGAGAACGACCGCGAGAAGTACGTCCTCAGCGGAAACGCCGATCTCGAGCGCAGCCTCGGCCTCGCTCCCCGGCCCCTGATCCTGCCGGTGGAAAAGCACCGCATCCCGATCCGCTGGGACCGCAGGAGCCCCACGCTCGCCGTTCCTTTCAATCTCAAGAACCGTTGGGCGAAAAGCGATCTCCCGGTCGAGGTGACCGCCGAGGTGCTCAGCCCATCTCCCTCGGCGGCGCGTCCGAAGCTCGAAGCGCTCAGCGCCTCCGCCGAAGGCCCCTGGGCTTCGGGCGAAAGCCGGCTTTTCGAAGCCCGCCTGCGGATCGTGGATACCGAAGAGCCGGGCAACTCGCGCATCCCCAGTGAGCTCGAGCTGCTCGTGCGCGTGCGGACAGGCGACGAGCCGCCGCGCGCGTTCATCGTGCGCGCCGAGATCCTCGTCCCGGTCGATCGTGACTACGGCGGCGCCGAGGCGCGCCACCTGCCGATCGTGAACCTGCCCCGCGCGCGCACCTCGATCTTCCCCGTCGACACGATCCTCGACACCCCCGTGGACGCGCCGATCTTTCATGATTATGTCCTGATCGAATACGGAACCGAGCAGTGGAACCTCCACCTCCTCGCGCAGGACCGCGCCGGCCCCGCGTTCGACGGCGCGTACCGCCTCTCGGGAACCGCCAGGGTGAAAGCGCCCGCGCCCACCGAAGCCGCGCGCGAGCAGATCTTCGCGCGGGTGGACCTCGATTTCGACGGCCGGAGCGAGTACGTCGTGGGCATCGTCGACGAGAAGGACGAGGGCCCCTCGCCGCTCACCTTCCTTTACTTCGATGCCGCGCTCAGGCCCCTTTTCACGCAGATCAACGACGGCAAGCTCGCCGAGGCCCCCTATGACGTGAACGGGATGCAGGTGCAGTGGATGAAATCCCGCACCCGCCGCGTCCCCTCGTGGATCGGCTACGGCCTCGATCCCTACCGCAAGCCGCGCCTGCGCGATCGGTGGACCGCACCCGGAAGCTCGCCCGCACGGGAGCGGCCCGAGCTTCGCTTCTACTATCTCGACGAGGACAACCGGATCCAGGCGCTCCAGAAGCACGGCGAGTACAAGATCGTGGACCTGCTCAACCCCACGCAGGAGCAGGCGCTCGCGGGCCGCGTCCCGGTGCTGCTCGCGCGCGACCGCGGGCACGAGAACGCCTCCTCTTACCTGCTGGATTTCGCCCGTGCCGAGGTCGAATCGGGCAGGATCGTCAACTTCCGCGCGATCGAGCTCTTCGCGCGCGGCCTGCCTTACCGCAACCTTCTCGATACGATCGTCGATCCGGTGCTCTCGACCGACTCCCGGGGCGAGCGTTACAACGGCACCTTCTGGGCCGGCGGCTCGACGCCGGGACGGCAGCGCCTGTCGCTGCTCCGAAGCGCCGAGGACTCCTTCTCGGATTATCTCCTCGGCGCGCTCCGCGGAGAGTCCGACGCGGCACTCTTGGTCCGCGCCGCCTACTCCGGCAGGGACGGCGACGCCGCCTTCGTCCTGACCAACAGCGAGATCCAGTTCCATGACCTTTCGCGCCGTCAGGCGGTGCGCGCGAGCCTCGAGCGCTATACGTTCTTCCAGGATGACCTGACCAACAGCCTTCAGATGCCGCTTGTGGTCGACGACAGCTTGCGCCCGCGGGGAAAGCTTCCGGCGCTTTACACTCCCGAAAGCTCCCGCTTCAGCCGCGGCGTGCGCGTGCGCGTCCCGAGCTACGATACCGAGGGCAGGCTCATCGAGCTTCTCACTCCGGCGAAGCTTCGTTACGAATCCGAGAAGGACTGCCGGCCCCTGGATACACCGCTCGGGTTCGGAGCGGGACAGCCCTATGCCTTCGACTACTTCTGCCGTGACAAGCTGATCCGCGTTCCCCTCGTGTACTGATGATTTTCCCAATTCGCACCGGTCGCCTTCCGGCTCCGGGAGCGGCTCAGTACCGGACTCGTCAAGTACGGCATTACCTAATTGCGGGAAATTTTTCGATATATTCCTTTTGCATTTTTCGATCGCTCAGGCACAAAGCTTGCTCAGCGTTCGCAACGAATTGGTTGAGAACTTTCTGACATTTTCGAAAAAAGGGGCAAAAAAATGGGATCGGTATTCAAGAAAAATTCGGCGCTGGCTTCGTTCACCACCACGGCGGCAGGCCTGGCGGCACTCACGTTGAGTGCCTGCGGCGGCGGCGGCGGCGGCGGGGGCAACGCGATCTACTATCCTTACGAAACGCTTTACGGCCAGACCTGTACCAACTTCGAGCCCACGCCCGGCTGTACCTTCCTGCGCAAGAACGGCGAGCGCATCACCGTCAACGAGGATCCCGACTATAACGATCACGGCCGCGGCAGCGATGACATGTGGTATGTCAGCTTCGACTCCACGGGCATGTACGCTGACGTCTACGACGAGTTCGGCTTCTATCAATACACGGCCTCGACCAGCCAGTTCGCCAACTACGTGGGTGGCTCCTACATCGGACTCGGGACCACCGGCGCCTACTGGGAAGACATCACCAACGGGACTTACTGGCTCGGCAAGAACGGCGTCCTTTATAGCGCGAACACCTTCGATTCCAATTACGGTCGCGCCATCAACGACAAGGCCGCCGGCGACGCCGCTGACACCAACTTCGCGGCCCTCGCGAGCGAGGCCAATGATTCGCTCGTCAAGGCGGGCACGGAGAAGCTGGTGAACGAATACGGCTTCAGCCGCGACAAGGCCGTCGCCGTGGCCTCGGCGCTCAATCGCTGGGGAGTTGCCGCGGCCGAACGCGGTTACACCACGAGCGCCGACATGGATGCGACCTTCAAGTCCGTTTTCGGCGTGAACTACTCGGGCGCGCTGGCTGCGGTGAAGAGCCTGCAGGACGGCGACACGGGCGCGATGCGCGAGCTCACCCAGCGTTCGGCCGCCGCGCTCGGCCTGAAGCCGCACCAGGCGCAGAAGTTCATGAAAGGCATGTATCGCAAGGCGCTGGCCAACTGGGGTTATGACGTCGATCAGCTCAACTGGTGATCCGACCCGCGGCGCGGGGAATTGAAGCAAAAAAGGGGGAGAAATGAAAACGGGAAGCACGCGACTGACGATCCTCGGAATCCTGCTGACGGTCAGCCTGGCTCAAGCCCATGCGGAGGAAGCGCCACGCGTCCAGCTCGGCGAGCCCGCCGTCCGGGGCAACGGCTGTCTTCCGGGCACCGCCCGAGCGGCTTTGAGTCCCGACGGAGGGGCCCTCAGCGTGATCTTCGACCGTTACATCGCGGAATCCGGCGGTACGGCCGCCGCCCGCGATAACCGCAAGCATTGCTCCCTTGCCATTCCCATGACCGTCCCCGCCGGCTACAGCGTGGCGGTCATGCGAGTGGACTACCGCGGCTTCAATTCCCTGCCCGAGGGCGGGGCCAGCATGTTCCGCGCGAAATTCGGAATCAGGACCCGACGCGCCTTCCGGGCGAGCCGAGACTTGGCCCAGCAGTTCGCCGGACCGCTCGACTCGGACTTCCTGATCAGCCATAGCGCCGAGGGTCAGATCTGGTCGGAGTGCGGCGGCCCGATCGAGATGCACCTCAACACCTTCCTGGACGTCAAGACCAACTTCCGCAAGGACCAGGCACTGATCACGGTGGACTCCGCCGACATCACCGCCGAAAGAGGCATGACCTATATCCTCGAATGGCGGCGCTGCCGCTGACCTCTCCCTCCTGGTCGGCTGCCTGCCTTGCGCGAAGTCCGTCCGAGGTGATAGCCTTAAGCCCATGGAGGGGCTGCCATGAAAAGCTCGAGATTCCCGCGTTTCTTCCGACTTTACCCGTCCGTCACCGCGTTGACGGCCACGATCGCTGCCGCGCTGGCTGCCCCGGGATGCAGTTCCCCTCCGCTTCGGAAGCCCGCAAGCGAAGCCCGTGTGGAGTCCATGGCTATCCCGCGCGACTTCGGCGCCGGGCTCAAGCAGTTCCTCGGCTACCTGGACAGCGAACGATTCACGCAAGCCGACTGCGCGCCCTTCCTGAACGCGGTGTTTGACGAGATCCGCTCTTCGAAGCCCGAGCACTTCGAACGGGAGAAGCTCGTGAAGGACGCGCCCGAGCTCGTTCGCGATCTCTTCGCCGTGCGACTGAAGCTGCGCAAGGCGCTCGGGCGGATGCTCGCGGCGGGACCCGTCGACGAGTCCTGCGTGACCGCGATGCGGAACGGAATGCGAGCGGCCCGCTTCATCGACGAGTACCTCGCCGAGAGGATCAACAACGCTCCGAACGCGAACTCGTTCACGGGCGGCTTCCCCTACGTCCAGATCAACCCTGAGTTCGGCAGCGCGGACGGCGCGATCCCGATCAAATCGGGTGACGTGCTCCTGAGCCGCGGCTGGGCCTTCACGAGCGCCGCCATCGCGCGGGTCGGCGAGATCGACGGGCAGTTCAGTCACCTCGCGATCGCCTATGTCGACGAAAAAACCTCGAAAACCTACGTAGTCGAAGCCCACATCGAGGTCGGCGTCGCCGTCACCACCTGGGAGAAATACGCCACCGACGGCAAGATGCGGGCCGTGGTCTTCCGCCATCCCGACGCAGCGCTCGCTCACCAGGCCGCCAAGATCGCCTACGATCGCGCCATGAGCGCTTCGGCCACGGGCAAAAACATCCCCTACGACTTCGGGATGGTGCTGGCCAGCGACGATGAGATGTTCTGCTCCGAGGTACCGTACTACGGCTACCACGTCGCCAGCGGCGGGCGGATCGAGCTGCCGCTCTTCCAGTCACGCATGTCGATGAAGAACCGCCAGTTCCTGGACGCCATCGGGGTCAACGTTTCGACGACCTTCGCTCCTTCGGATATGGAAGTCGACCCCCGCTTCGAGCTCGTAGGCGAGTGGCGCAACCTCGGCCTGGCCACCAACGGCCGGATGAAGGATGCCACCCTCACCAAGGTCTTCGAATGGGCTGACGAGCGGGGCTACCTGCTGAGAAACACCCCTTTTGAAAAGCTCGTGCGCGCCGCGAGTTTCCGCGCGCGCCGCTGGCCCATCTTCGATCGTCTGCTGGAAAAGCAGTTCCCGTTGAACATGAGCAAGGAAACGCTCGGGGTGATCTTCTCGCTCCACTCGGTGGTGGATCCGATCGTGGCCGAGCTCGAGAAGGCCGACAAGGTGCGGTTCGCGAAGACGGGTTTCGGGATGACCTTCACCGAGGCCGGCGAATTCCTCGAGCTCCTGCGCGCGAACGACTACGAGCTCTATCGGAACCATAAGGCGTGGTCCGACATGCACCCGGTGCAGGAGTCGCATCCGGCCCAGCCGGAGCCGCCCAAGCCGCTCTTTCACTATTCCTTCGGCCCGGACCGCTTGAACGACTGAGGTCGGTTCCGACCTATTCCAGCCGCACCCTCACGTAGGAGCCCGGAGCGTCCTCGATCGGCTTGAGCTTGCCGTCGCCCGGAATCCGCGCCGCCACCTTCGGCCCGGCATGGGCTTCGACCCACTTCTGCCAGTCCGTCCACCAGGAGCCCGGCTGCTGAGCCGCGCCCGCAAACCACGAGTCGGCATCCTCGACGAGCTTCTCGTTGATCCAATGGCAGTAGCGGTTCGAGGCCGGATGGTTGACCACGCCCGCGATGTGCCCAGACGCCCCGAGCACGAAGCGCTTCGGCCCCGAGTAAAGCCGGGTCGCGGCGAAGGTGGATTTCCAGGGCGCGATATGGTCGTCCTTGGCCGAAAGCAGGTAGACCGGAACCTCGATCTTGCGCAGGTCGATCGCGACGCCGTTCAGGGTGATGCCGCCCGGCTTGCAGAGCCGGTTCTCCAGATACATGTTGCGCAGGTAGAATCCATGCATCCTCGCCGGCATGCGCGTGGCATCGGCGTTCCAGGCTAAGAGGTCCATCGAAAGCGGGTCCCGGCCCAGCAGGTAATTCGATACCAGGAGCGACCAGATCAGGTCGTTGTCGCGGAGCAGGTTGAAGGCCGTGGACATCTCCTTGCCATCAAGATAGCCGCGCTCGTTCATCATCTTCTCGAGCGCCGAGATCTGCTTCTCGTCGATGAAGACGCTCAGATCGCCCGGCTCCGAAAAGTCCGTCATGGTCGCGAAGAACGTCGCGCTCGCCACGCGCTCGTCTTTGCGCCCGTCCGGGCCGGCGGCCAGGTACGCCAGGGTCGCCGAAACGAGCGTTCCTCCCAGGCAGTAGGCCGCGATATCGATCTTTTCGGCTCCCGTGGCCGCCTGGATCGCGTCGAGCGCGGCAAGCGGGCCCTCGTTCATGTAGTCCTCGAAGCCTTTTTTCGCGAGCTTTTCGTCGGGGTTCACCCAGGAGATCGCGAAGACCGTATGCCCCTGCTCCACGGCCCATTTGATGAAGGAGTTCTTGGGCTGCAGGTCCAGGATGTAATACTTGTTGATCCATGCCGGCACGACGAGCAGGGGCCGCACGAAGACGGTTTCCGTCGCGGGCTGATACTGGATGAGCTGCATCAGCTCGTTCTGGAAAACCACCTTCCCCGGAGTGAGCGCGATGTTCTCTCCCACCCGGTAGGTGTTCGTGTCGGTCATCCGGATGGACAGGTCTCCCTTGCCGCGCTCGACATCATCGAGCCAGTTGCGCCAGCCGTCGAGCAGGTTCTCCCCGCTCGTCTCGATGCTCTTGCGGATCACGTCGGGATTCAGCCCCGGGAAATTCGCGGGCGAAAAGGCGTCCACGAACTGCCGCGCGTAGAAGTTCGCCTTGCGCGCGGACTTCTCGTCGAGGCCTTCGGTTTCGCGGACGAGGTTCTGTACCGCGCCGGACCAGAGGAGGTAGGACTGCTTGAGGAAATCGAACCACAGGTTCTCGCTCCAGGCGGGATTCCTGAAGCGATTGTCGCCCTCGGCCGGCACGGCGACGGGCACGGGCCGCTGCCCCGCGAGCCGGCGGCCCGCGTACTCCCAAAGCGCCGCGCTGGAACGGAGCAGCTTCCACTCCTCGCGCAAAACGCGTTCGGGATGCGTCAAGAGCTGCCGGCCCACTTCGCGGAAGGGCTCCTGCACGTTCAGAGGGTCCTTGAGAAGCAGGGCCGCGTTCCGCGTCTGTTTCGCGCAGAATTTCGCGAGGACCTTCGGACTGCGCGCGGCGGCCTCTCCGGCTTTTCGCGCCATGCGTACGGGATCGGAATGCAAGGGAGCGGCCGCGGGGCCGCTCGGGGGGGTTTTTGACGAGCGTTGCTCCTGCATGCTGCAATTGTAAGCGCCCCTTACCGGGCCGCCAAGCCGCAAAAGCGGGATCGCCCGATTGACGTTCACTTTTGCGCCCGCCGCTGCGATACTCTGCCCGACCAACCCCCGAAGCCTAGCCGAGCCATGATGGATTTCACGTTTTCAGATGCGAGCAGCCCCCTTTTTCACCGCTTCCAGCCAGGGCGCAGAGGCTTGCCCGCAGCCGTGCTCCTGCATGGGCTCGGTGATCGCATGGAGAACATGGAGCCACTCGCTCGCGAGCTCTCAGGGATCGGCTTCGGAACGCTCCTGGTCGATCTTCATGGCCACGGCCGGACGCTCGAACGCGCGGGAAAAGGGGGCCTTCAACCCGAGGTGCTCGACTTCCGCGTTCAGGTGCGCGATCTCGAGCGCCTGATCCGCGGCTCGGGCCTCGACGAGCTGGTGCTGATCGGCCACTCCTATGGCGGAGCCATCGCGATCGCGCTCGGCGCGGCTCTCGGGGATCTCGCGATCCGGAGCATCCACCAGCTCGCGCCGTACGTCGTCCGCCTGGATGCCTTCTTCCGCGAAAAGGTTTTCGGCGGCGTTTTCGCGCGGCAGCCGCTCCGGCACAGGCTTCGCTCCTATGACGGGGAGCGGGAGCCCCTGCCGGAAAGCTTTCTTCAGGAGCAGTATCAGCGCTATTTCCTGCAGCGCGCCGGCACGCCCGAGGAATCGCTGACTCCGGAAGAGCGGAGCTGGATCGAAGTCCAGACCGGCGCCGCTCTCGCCGCCACGCGAGGGATCCGCGGACTGAATCTGTTTCAGGATTCCTTCGTTTTCCCGAGAGCAGGCCTCTTTCACCTGATGATCGGCGGGGCGGACGCGCTCGTCCCCCCCGAACTGCTGCTCGAGTACCGCGATCATCTCCGCGAGCGCGGGCTGCCGCTCGAAACGACGACTCTCGATGGAGCGGATCATTTTTTCCCGCAGACCCGCGCGCCCGAGGTCCTCGCGGCGATCCTGGAGAAGGCGCGCCTCAGCCGGTCTTGAGCACCTCGGCGAGCGCCTGAACCAGGGGCAACGGAAACAGACCCACCTTTTCGAGGAAAAACAGCTTCGTGGCCTGGAAAGCCGTCGCGCACTGCTGCGTGCAGACGCGGTCGTACTCGTTGCAGATGTTGAGCACCTGCTGCACGAGCGGCAGCGTCTCGATGCGCTTCTTGTTGGGGAAACCCGCGCCGTTGCCCATCTCCTCGTGATTGGCGATCAGCGAGACGATCGCGGGATTGATGTAAGGCTTGTCGGCGACCATGTCCGCTCCGCGCTGCGGATGCGTCTTGAAGAGCTCCAGCTCCGGCAGCGTAAGTTTCTCCCGGGGCGTCTTGGGATCGATCGGCAGGCCGACCTTTCCGATATCGTGCATCAGCGCCGCCATCGAAAGCGTCAGCAGGTCCTTGGGCGCCTTGATGCCGACCTTCTCGGCCAGGATGAGCGCCAGGGTATTGACGTTGGAGGCATGCTGGAGCTCGTCCTGGGCCACCCCCGACTGATCGAGCATCTTGCGGGCGATCCCGTTCTCCGAGCCGAGAAAGCCCAGCACCTTTTGCACCCGGTTTTCCATGTCCCGGTAGCGGAACTCGGTCTCGATCGCGCGGTCGGCGCTCCCCGCGAGGTTCATGAGCGTGGAATTCGCGATCGTCGTCCTCTTCTCGACGGCCATCGAGGCATTCTGCAGCTGCTGCAGGCCCGCATCGAGATACCCGAGGTAGGACTTCTCGCATTCGAGCGGGATGAAAAGCTTGTGCACGCCCTTGGAGCGCAGCGAATCGATGCGATTCTTCTCGAAGGGATCGCCGCGCCGGATATAATGGATCTGATGGTTCGCGACGTAGATGAAGACGTCGAACGGCACGACCTCGTCGCTTCGAAGCGTGCTGAGCCGGACCGGGATGAATTCCTTTCCTTCGAGTTTCGTCATCAAGGAGCTCCCTAGTGCTAGAGAAGGATATTCTAGACAGTTTTCGCCAGGAGTCCAAGCAACTCCTGAAAGAGCTCGGCATCATCGTGCAGCGCCTGGAGGAATCCCATGCGGACTTCCCTTCGGAGCTGCTGGCCGAGTTCGCCCAGAAGATCGACCGGATCATGGGGGCGGCGAAGACCGTCGCCCTGACGGCCCCGGATCACGCGGGCCTGATCTGGATCGGAAAGATCACCGAACTCTGCAAGATGATCGGCTACAAGGCCGCCGAAAAGCGGGAGATCGCGCTCCTGCCCATCTTCGCGGGCTTCTGGGCGGATACCCTCGAGCATGTCGGAAGCCTTCTCGACAGCCTGGAGAGTCCTGACGAGTGCGCCAGGATCTCCGAGCGCTTCTCGGGAATCCTGCAAGGCCGCCTGAAATGGCTGGCGCAGCACCTGACCTGAGCGGAGGGGTACGGGGATTGCTCGTCTGGAGCTCGATGCGACTGACCGTCACGCGTTCGACCTGGCTGCTCGGTGGGCTCCTCTTTTTGGCCGCGTCGAAGGCCGAAGCAACTCCTCTTTCGCAGCGGCTGTCGGAATACGCGCCTCCGGAGCCCAATGGCCTGACCGCCTGGGAAAGCCGTCGCCCGCTGGCCGATCTGGACCTTTCCGGCATCCCGGAACTCTCCTCGCGTGAACGCCTCAACGAGCTCTTTTTCCGGATACGGAATGCCCAAGGCTGGCTCTGGGCGCAGATGCCGGACTTCCCCCGCCGCCTCACCTGGCTTTACCCGGCGGACGGCTGCTATTTGCGAACCAGTCACATGCAGGAGAAGTTCGGGGAATGGAAAGCTCCCGCCCCGGCCCACTTTTTCGCGTTCGGCTCGCTTTCCTTCTCGACGCCCTACGAGACCGTCTCCTGGTGGTACCACGTGGCGCCTGCCTATCGGGTGGGGCGACAGGTCTATATCGTGGACCCCGCCATCGATTTCCGCGCCCCCTCGACACTCGAGGACTGGATTCTGAGGCTCAACCCGGAGGACCCCGAGGCCGCCCGCTTCGTTGTTTGCGCTTCGGGAGCCGTAAGCCCGCCCGACAACTGCTTCTCGGCCGAATCGGAGTGGGACCCGGTCGACCGCTCTGAGACCCTTCAATACTATCTCGCCCAGGAATGGTTTCAGCTGGAAACCTTCCTGGGCGAGTCACCCGATTCGGTTCTGGGGCCCTCTCCCCCTTGGGTGGGTCAGGCAACCGCCCGGTCCTTGCCGGCCGAAGCTTCGGTGTCATCCTTCAGCATTCCGCGCAGCTTTTCCCGGAATTCCCCGGAGTCCTGATAGCCGTGCACGGACGCCCCATGCTCCGCGGCTGCCCGGATCACATCCTGCTCCTCGCCCGAGATCTTGAGCGAGCAGTGGATGTCGCTCGGATAGTCACGGCAATCGATATACTTGCGTGCCATAAGCAACCACCTCCTTCCTTGGTCAGATTTCTGCAATCTCGACGCCAAGCGTAACCGGCGGTGATGACTACCGGAGTAATTTCTCCCCTTTTGCGATCTTTCGCGTTAAAGAAATTTCATGCTCAAAGCCGCTCAAAATTACTTCGCCGAGTTCAAGGTCCTCCAGTCCGTCACCAAGGAGTTCTGGCTCACCAACGCCATCATCTTCTTCGATTCGTTGGCCTACTTCTCGATGATGAACATCCTCACGCTCTACCTGACGGCCAACTGCGGCTTCAGCGACGTCGAATCGGGCGCCTGGACCGGGATCTTCTCGCTTTACCTCACGGCCTTCGTTTTCGCCGTCGGCTCGATCTGCGATGCCATCGGCGTGAAAAGGTCGTTTTACTTCGGCATGCTGATGCTCATCGCCTCGCGGCTCGGTTTGGGAGTCGCTCCCGAGCTCCTCAAAGGCGCCTCGCTCGAGTACACGGTCAAGGGCATGATCATCCTGCTCGCGCTCGGCAGCGCGTTCATCACGCCGGTGACCTCGACCGCGCTTCGCCGCTTCACTTCGAAGGAAAACCGCTCGACGGGCTTCAACGTCTACTATCTGATCATGAACGTCGCGGCCATCTTCGCGGGCTTCGCGGTGACCGACGGGTTCCGCAACTCGCTCGGCGAGCTCAAGGGGAATCTCGCGATCCTCGACTTCGGCTTCCTGATGAGCATCTTCTGCTTCGTCTGCGTCTACTTCATCAACGAGCACCAGGTCGCCGACGAGGATGAGCGGGCTCCCTCCACGGACGAGAAGGCCCGACGCCCGATCCAGATCTTCAAGGAGGTATGGAAGGAAAGCGCCTTCCGCAAGCTCGTCCTCTTCCTGGCGCTGACTCTGGGCGTGCGACTCGTCTTCACGCATCAGTTCCTCGTCATGCCCAAGTACTACACCCGCGTGCTCCACGGCGACTTCGACCTGGGACTCGCCAATTCGATCAACCCGGCGATCATCGTCGTCGGCCTGATCCTGCTCATTCCGGTCATCAACAAGTACAACACCTTCAAGCTGATCGTGGTCGGAATGACGATCTCGGCTCTTTCGCTCCTTTTCATGGCGGTCCCGATCGAGTGGACGCTGGCCATTCCGGGAATCCGGAACCTCGACCAAGCCTATCTTTTCATCATTTACTCCCAGATCATCGTCTTCGCGCTCGGGGAACTGATCTTCTCGCCGCGCTTCACCGAGTACATCTCGGTCGTCGCCCCGAAGGACAAGGTCGCGTCGTACATGGCGCTCTCGGCGCTGCCGATGTTCATCGCCAAGCCCATCAACGGCTTCATCAGCGGCATGCTCATCTCCACCTATTCCTATGACGGCATCCGCGCCAAGATCGACACCGGCAACATCAGCTATCGCGAGTCGCCCGAGTTCATGTGGATGATCTATTTCCTGCTCGCCGCCCTGAGCCCGTTCGCCGTGATCGCGATGAAGCGGACCTTGACCGCGGCCCATGCGGCCAAAAAGGCGGAAGAGGCGGTCGCCTCGGCCGAAAGCGCGCCGGTTCAGGCCTAATAAGGAGACGAGAAATGAAAAAGTACCTGCCCATCCTGAAAGACGGTTTCACTCTCCTTGTGATCTCGACGATCTTCGTCTCGGTCTGCAACCAGGTCTTCAAGGGCCTGAAGAAAAACACCCAGTCCGACCCGCTCGTCACGGCCATCCTCCAGGACAACCGCGACTCGGCCAAGGAGAACCTCACGGATGCCACCCGCGCGAACCGCCCGGACGAGCTTGGCCGCACCCCGGTGATGTGGGCCGCCTACGTGAACCTCGCGGATGCCAAGCAGCTTCAGGAAACCGATGGCAAACGCGCCGAGCTCGTTGCGCTGCTCGCGCAGAGCGGAGCCGATCTGAACCTGCAGGATCGCGACGGCTGGACCGCCCTGATGTGGGCGGCCTGGAGCGGCGTGCCTCAGGTCACCGCGCGCCTGCTCGAAAACGGGGCAAACCTGACCCATACGGACCGTCAAGGAAATACCGCCCTGATGATCGCGGTCCAGCGCGGGAACACCGAAGTAGTGAAAGCCCTGCTCGCCCAGGGGGCCGACGGCAAATCCGCCCTGAATCTCCTCAAGGACGCCCAGGCGAAATACCCGAACCGAAACGAGGCCTACCAGGCGATCGCCTCCCTGCTGAGCCAAGGCTGACTCTTTTACGCCCGCCTTATTCCCGGCCGTTTGAGCATCGCCGAAATCTCTGCGATAATGAGGTGGAAATGGGGAACCTCATGCGCAAGCCCGCTCTTGTTCTACTCTCGCTTTTCCTGATCGCCGCGGCCCCGATCAAAGGCCAGTTCGTCGAACTGGAGAATTTCTTCAATGCCCGCTCCGACCTCCGGCTCCGGAAAACCGAGAAGGGGAACATCAAGTTCGTCCTCTCCCCGAAAACTCTTCTGAAGATCGAGGACGTACGCCCGGCCGGGCGCCATGGTTACGGGTTGGAAGTCACCGTGCAGAGCGGGCCCCGCAAGGGCAAGCGCGTGTTCGTTTACTACAATGCCCGCCAGCCCCAGATGAGACTGTTCGCCTCGGCTCCGGATTCGAAGCCCTCGTCGCCCTCCTCGCAAGCTGATGTCGGCGCCGCGGTGCCGAAGCCCGCCCCGCCCGAGACGGCCACCCACGCGCTCACCGAGGTGCCCACGCCTTCGCTTTCCCTGCGCGCTCCGTCCGAGGAAAACCCCGCGCTCAAGGAGGCCGTCAGCAGGATCGTCTCGCCCGAAGCCGCCCGGCAGAAATCAGGCGATCAGGACAGCGCGGGCAAAAACGAGAACTGCGCGGATTGCAGCACCGAGCCGCTCTCGCAGCTCCCTGCGCTGAACAGGATGGCGAACGGCGCCGTGCAAGCCCAGCTTGTCCGCAAGCTCGGTCTTTCGGATTCGGAGATCGAGAACCTGATCCGCGGCGCCAAGGAACTCAACGTCGCGACCGCCGAGTACCAGGCCCTCGTGGCAGGAAAGAAGAACCATGTCATGAAGATGTGGCTCGACGGCTTGCTCAGGCACCTGGTTTTTGATCCCACCGGAAAGCTTCTCGCGCTCGCCAAGGACTCCCGGACGACGCTCCAGCAGTTCAACTCCGAGGAGGAAAGCGCCGCGCCCGCCGCGGCGCCGCTGCAGACCCGGAGCGGATTCACCGTCCGCGCGAATTCAGGAGGAAGCATCGCGATCACCTCCCCTTCGGGCCGGACCGTGACCGTCGACACGGGCGCGAGATTCGCGCAAAAGCCTCTCGAGCTGAGCGACGGCGCGTTCGCCATCGCTTCGGAGGCCGACCCGCGGACGGGGCAGGCCGAGCTTTTCATCATTGAAAATGCGGAAGGCGGCGGAAAGATCCGCGCGCGCTATCCGTTCCATCGCGACGGGTACGGCCGCTCCTCGGTCCATCCCGTGGAAATCTCGCCGGGCACCATCGCGCTGAACGAGGAGACGGATGCCTACGGAAAGCTCCACATCCTCGACCTGAACGGCTCCTTGAAGTTCAAGCATGAGCTCAAGCGCAACAACGGCGCCATGCTGAAGCTCACCAACGGCAATTACGCGCTCAAGGGCAACCAGGCAATCCAGTTCCTCTCGCCCGAGGGCCGGATCGTCGGGTCTTATTCCGACGGCGACCCACATTACAATCCCTTTGAGATCAATCAGACCGCCGACGGGACGCTCGTCACCACCACGAGCTCGGGCTTGAGCTTCCTGAAGCTCTCTATCTGAGGATCTCGAGGATTTCCGGTCCGTACTTCTCACGAAGCTTGGGACCGAGCCCGTGAATTTCCAGCAGCTCCTCGAGCGAAGCGGGCCGGTGCTCGATCAGGGCGAAAAGCACTCGATCCCCGAAAATCCGGAACGCGGGCACGCCCTGGCTCCGCGCCTTCTGCAGGCGCCAGCTGCGGAGCCGCTCCAGGCGCCCGGCCGAAACCGGCGGGAGCGACTCGGCGATATCTGGCGCGGCCGAGGCTCTCTTCTTGGACGCCTGCCGGTTCTTTCTCTTTCGTGAGGAGCGCCCCTCGCCTTCGCCCTCGGCCCACGGCGACGCGCTCACGCGGAGCGCCTCGAGATCCGAGCCCTTGGCCCTCGCACCCTGGCTCGTGAGCGCGACCTTGCGGTAGGAGATCGTTTCGCTTCCCTTCTCGAAGGACTCGGTGCGCACGGACAATAGCTTCGCGCGCGTCAGGACCTCGAGCACCGCTTCGAACTCCCGCCGGGAGGTTCCCTTTTCGTCCGCCACGATCCGCTCGAAGAGCCTTCCCGCCGAAAGACCGTCGTCGTCGCAGGCCGCAAGCAGCAGGCTGGCTATCCCCCGCTCCTTCTCGTTCAGTGTCCGAGTCTGATCGGCCGTTCCGCCGCAGGCATCGCAGCTGCCGCACGGCCCCTGCTTGTCGCCATGATCCCCAAAATGCCTGAGAAAGAGAAGCATCCTGCAATCCGTCGCGCGCGCGAAACCCATCATGTCCTGCAGGCTGCGCTCGCGGTGCTTGCGCTGCCTCTCGTAGGCCCGGCGCCAGGAAGGATCGCCGCGCGCCACGTTCTCCTCCGGATCGACCCGGACGCCGCCATGAATCCAAAGTTTTTCCAGGGCTTTCTCGAACGTCTCCGGATCGAGCTTGCCCGCCTTTTCCCGCAAGGCCTCTTTCGGCAAGGGCGGCAAGGGCGCTTCACCCGCCGACTTGTAGATCTTCTGGAGCGTCTCGACCTCCGGATAATCCCGGTTGAAGAAAAAATCGTGAGTGCGCTGGTCGGCATAGGAGTACAGCAGGATCGCCACTGAAGGCTTGCCGTCGCGCCCCGCTCTCCCGATCTCCTGATAGTAGCCCTCGACGCTTCCGGAGAGCCCGGCATGGACGACCGTACGTACATCAGCCTTGTCGATTCCCATCCCGAACGCGACGGTCGCGACGATCACATCGAGTTTGCCCGAAAGAAAACGCGTCTGCACGTCCTCGCGCGCGGCGGGAGTCATGCCGGCATGATAGGCCTCGGCACGAAACACGCTCTTCAGCTCCGCGGCGACCTCTTCGGCCGCCTTGCGGGTCGGGGCGTAGACGATCGCGGGGCACCGGCCCGTGTCCTTGAGCACGGTCCGGCAGGCGTGCGCGCGGCCCGAAGGCGGGACCTCGTGCACGCGGATCGCGATATTGGTGCGACGGAAACCCTGGATGAAGCGCTCAGCGCCCGCCATACCCAGCTGCTGGACGATATCTTCCTGGACCACCGGCGTCGCCGTGGCCGTCATCGCGATCACGGGCGTGGGCCGAAGCCCCCGCAGCCGCTCCCCGAGTCGCCGATAATCCGGTCGGAAGTCATGGCCCCACTCCGAGATGCAATGAGCCTCGTCGATCGCGATCAGCCCCGGTCTGCGACGCTCGAGCATCTCCGGAAACCCGCGCACGCCCAAGCGCTCGGGCGCGATGAACAGGAAATCCAGTTCGCCCTGAAGATAGAGAACACAGGCCTTGCGCGAATCCTCGCGTGTCCTGCCCGAGTGGATCTGCTCCGCGCGAAAACCCAGGGCCTTGAGCTTCGCGACCTGATCATCGATGAGCGCGAGAAGCGGGCTGATCACGAGCGTCGTACCGCCGCGAGCCAGGCCCGGAAGCTGGTAGCAAAGCGATTTTCCCGCTCCGGTCGGCATCACGAGCAGGGCATCCCGGCCCGAGGCCACGGCCTCGCAGACCTGCTCCTGCGAGGGCCGGAAATCCGTGAAGCCGAAGCGGGATTTCAGCAGCTCGCGCAGGGCCGTCATCCGGACCCCGAATCGCAGGCTCGACCCTTCATCGCTTCTCTCAGTTTCTCTCCCTCAGCTACTCGCACGGCGCTTCCCTCGGAGTTCACTTTCCCCATGTGTCTTGTCTGTCCCATGTCCCATTCGAGCTGCTTTTGGCAACCGGCAAATTGCGATAGAATAATTCACAATACATACCACTTTTCTTTTTCTCGCGAAAATTCGCGATGGGCTGCTGAGAGGGCGTATGCCGGAGAATCGAGCAATAAGGGGATTTTCCCTGGTGGGAGCGCTGGTCTCCATCGCGCTCGTCTCATTTTTCGCCTTGGCCGCCGGCACCTTCCAGATCAATTCGCGCCAGGCGATCCATAAGCAGGAAGCGCTGGCCCTGCGCAACAACGAATACGCGCAGTTCTACCGCCTGCTCAGCCAGCCATCTTATGTCGGGAGCCTCGCCAACTCCAGCGAGAACCAGGCACTCTCTCGTTGCATTCGCACCGATGGCGCGCTTTGCTCCACGAGCGAAGAATTCCCCTTGACCGCGCTGGATCTCGCGACGGAAAAACCCATCACGGTCCTGAATCCCGAGGCGCAGGCCCAGGTGACCAGCTCCCTCTCCTTCCAGGTGCACTGCCCTGGCAATGCCTCGAGCTGCGACGCCGCCGACTACCTGGTCATCAAGATCAAGTCCTCCATCAAGGCTGCCAACGGTACCGCTTACACTACAGAGAAAGCCCTCACGGTCAAGCCAGCCGCGAGCAATCACATCGATCTCGTCCCCAACACCGTAGTCGAAAACGGACGCCCCATCAACCTGGTCATCTTTCTGGACGGCTCTGGCAGCATGTTCCCCATCAAGGATTCGATCAAGGCGGCGCTCCAGGATCTGCTCAATAAGATCTCCACGATGGATGTCAACTTGGCCATTTACGGAATTCAGTATGGGGCGGAAGGCAAGATTGTGGCCACATATATCATCGACCCGGCAACGGGTGCCCAGCTGCCTGTGCCCACTCCCCTGGGTGATCAGCCGGATGATTTCGTTTGGTATGTCGACAAAGTCACCAACCCTTATTATGGTTCTCTCGGGATCGATCGTTTCGCTTTTTCGACAAGCGACACGGCCGACCAGCGCTCAACGAAGCTAAGCGCGCTGCAGATGAAGATAGACACGATCTTCAGCAACGGAGCGGTCCAATCGCTATTCTTCAAGGATTCCTCTCTTTGTCACATGCTTCGCATTCTCTCGGATGCGGCCGCTCCCATCGCAATTGACTCCACCACCCCCACGGTCTTCATGACCATCACCAACGAAGCCGATGAATCGGCCTTTCCATCGAACGCGTCTGAGATGCCGAGCTATTTCAACAGTGACTTTCCCGCCACCTGCGTTCAAGGCCATACCGAGAAGTGGGTCCTCGACGGAAGGCAAAGATGGTACGCCTACGGCGATGCCTACACTCCGTTCATTTCCGTCAAGACCTTCTACACGATCGATGGAGCTCCGGTTGAGCTCACCAGGTATCTCAATCCCACTCCGAGCTATCTTGATGCGATTTCCGCAGGTCTCTCGGGAGACATTTCTGATTGCACAGCGAAAATGACCAATCCGCTGATGAAGCCCTCTATTGAGTCCATATTGAAAGCGCTCAAATGGGATCCCGCTTACCCTTATACCGTGACGTCTTGTGGCGACAGGCTCGGAAACATCAACCAGGGAACCTATTATACTCCGCCGCCGGACGGTGACTATTGCCTCACGGCCGAAGCGAGCCTTCTATTGGACAAGAGATACATCCCCAACAGCTGCAAGACAAAAGTCGACAGGGTCTCCAGCGGCACGACCGCAGTAGCTAAAACCTTGTCGCTCCATGAATCACCGACCTCTCCCCGACTCCTGGTCCCGGAAGACGCCGAAGCCCACGCGACGCATGATCTGCCGCTCGCGATCGTGAACGCGCTTAAGAAAAAGGTGGACATGGCCAATAGCTTCTACCTGCCGATCATCATGCCTTCGTCCGGGGCTTGCCCTCTGACTCCTGGTTCGTCCTATGGCACGACTTATGAGGCGCTGGCTGCCCGATTCGGCGCCAACGCCTCGGTCACACCGATTTGCGGCAGCGACTTCACATCGAAGTTCAGCAAGATCTCGAATTTCCTCGCGACCCTGGGCGCGAACGACCTCACGCTCCCTCCGGCAGTGATCGGCAACATGACCGGCGTCGAAGTCGTTCGCGGCGCCACGATCCTGCAGCCTATCGAGGGCAAGGACTATGTCATCAGCGGCAATCTCCTCATCTTCACCCCCGGATACCTTCTGCCCGCCGGCCCGGATTCGACAGGGGACATCGTGAGGATCTACCTCAAATGACCCGGCAGCGACGAGAAAGCGGCTTCACGCTCATCGAGCTGCTCATCGCGTTCGGAGTCTTGGGAGCGATTTCGTTGATCATGCTGAGCATGATGACGAATCTGCAATCCGAGGTGAAGCGCCTGCGGGACAAGAGCGACCGGACGCTCTCGAGCTACTATATCGACCAGATCGTCACCAATCAGGATGGAGTAAGGACGAGCGCCGACCTGCTTCCGGCCAATGCGGACCTGAAAGCCTGCGTGCTCGGCGGCGCTAGCGGGAGCTGCACGTCGAACTGTTGCGTCGGCGGGCAAGCCAAAGATTTCATCCTGCTTGATCCGCGCGACTTGAACCCCGATCCCGCGGCCCGTGCGCGCCTTTCGGGCACTACCGCCACCCCCCTGGCGTATGCCGCGGACGGCACTCTTTGCCAAAGCGGCACCTGCGCCTATACGATCGGCACCAGCTTCACGGCGCGCTGCCCGGGAGGCGTCAGCTCCTGTGATCATGCCGAGCACCTGATCGTGAACATTTTCCAGAAGACGCTCGGAGTCAATCCCCTGATCAAGAGCCAGGATCGCTCGCTGATCTACTTCGTCAATCTGAACTATCAGCCGTTTCTAGCGCCGATCGCCGATCAGTCGATCAGCCTCGGAAGCAGCCCCACGATCAACGTTTATGGAAATTCGGGTCATCCTTCCGAGGTGCAGAACTTCCTGTTCGACACCTGTGTGAGCAGCGCTCCCGCCATCGTCCGCCTCACCTGCTATGGTTTCGTCAATGGCATGGGCTCCATCAAGATCGAAGGGCTGCAACTCGGTACCGCCAACATCACCTTGACGATCAACGATGCCGGAAGCTCCAACAATATCTCGCCGCCGAGCACCTTTACCGTCACCGTGATCCCCTGAAAACCTGGCTCTTGTTCCGCTATCACGACCCGGAGCGAACGCGACGCTCCTTATCCAGGCTCCTTCGCCACCTTGAAGCCTTTGACCACGGCCCCGTTCGTCAGCGTCAGGTAAAATTCCTCGACGAGCTTTTCCCGGATCGCGTCCTTCACGAGCGTCTTTTCGATTCCCGCCTTCTCGAAATCCTGGAAAGTGGGAAGCTGGCCGCTCCGCGCGCGGTGATCCTCGATGAAGCGGGCGATCCGTCTCCGGGTGAAAAGATCCATCGGCTCAGCCGACGCGCTTCAGGGTGTTGCGATCCCGGTGGTGGAAAACCTCGGCTCTGCCGGGCATCCGAAGCTGGGTGTCTTCTTCGTAGCTGAAGCTCGCGGAATCGTGGATCGTGACCTTGAGCTCGTAGCGCACGGTCTTGAACTCGCGCTCCAGGAAAGGATTGGAAAGAACGCCGAAGGTCGGAGAGCCCGCTTCGGCCACGAGCTCGAACTCCTTCGCTCCCTCCGCCACGACACCGCCCGCAAGACAAGCCACGCCGCGCGGTACGGTGAAGCAGCGCATGACGGTGCGCGCCTCGGGATCCCAAAGCCAATAGCCCAGCTCCTCGTGAAACGGCTTGTCCTCTCCCAGCCGCCACACGGTCGTGGAATAGCGAAGCCCATGGAGCGTCTGCTCATGGTTCTGCACGGGGTCCATCGGCGCGAAGGTGATGCGCTCGCGAAAATGATTCTCCTCTGTGCCACGATCGTCCGAAGGGGCCAGGTCATTCCCCCGAGCGCCTTCCCAGACCCCGGCCAGAGCCGCGAGCGGCCCAAGAGCCCGGACATCCCTCGCCGTTACTGCCTCAGCTGTTTCCGCCGTATCGTCGATCTGATTTCCCATAGCTTCCTCGTGGCCCCGATCTTAGTCCAAGGCGCGTCCGATTGCGCAAAAAATTGTGTCCGGCGCGAACATTGGCACATCCGATGCTCTCTTTCACCGTACCTGAAAAGCCGGACCCTAACCCCGTGGAGCACCCCATGAGAAAATTCCTCCTCACGAGCTCGATCCTGACTGCCTTGATCGCCATCCCAGCGTTAGCGCAGGAGGCCAAACCCACCGAGACCCGGATGAGTCCCGCCGATCGCGGCAAGATGGCCACCCTTCACGAAAACCTGGCAACCTGTCTGCGTTCGAACCGCCCCTTGAACGAATGCCGCACGGAGATGCGCCGAAACTGCCAGGAGATGATGGGTAAAGCGGGCTGCCCGATGGCCATGGGCATGGGCATGATGGACAAAAGGCATGGCGACATGGGCGGAATGATGGGCGGGGAGATGTCAGGTGGCGAGGTCGCCCTGGAACCCCCCAAGAACATCATCTCGATGGATAAGGCTGAATCCATCGCGCTCAAAAAGTATCCCGGCACGCTCAAGAGCAGCGAGCTTGAGCAGCAGAATCGCCGGTGGATCTACTCCTTCAACGTGCTGGGCTCCGACCGCAGCCTCCACGAGGTCTGGGTGGATGCCAGATCCGGGATCATCCTGAGGCATTCGCTCGATTCCAAAGCGGAGGGCTGAGGGCCCAACCGGCCCGTTCGAGCCGAACCGGGGCTTGCAACGACCTTGTCGAATGAGCAAACCTCCGCCGGCTTCGAACGGGCTCGCCGACTTCCCGGAACTTCAGGGCGAGCTCGCACTGGCCCAAAGATCGATAGCGGGCAGTCTCGGCCAGATCGTCCTGGCGGCCATCTTCCTCGCCTTCACCGCCTTCCCGAAATCACGGCCTCTCTTCAGCTGGACGCTTCTCTCCGTCATCTTCGCAAGCAACCTGCTTCGACTCTACCTGGGCGTCCGCCAGGCCCGCTTCTATCCCGACAACCGACGAACCTGGATCGCCCTGTTCGGCCCGACGGTCTGGCTGCCCGCCTTGTGTTGGGGAACGCTGTTTCATCACGTGATCCGGCGGGAAGGGCTGAACAGCTTCGAAACGACGCTCTCGCTTCTGATCGGGAGCGGGATCTCGGCCTCGATCATTACCTCCATCTCGCCCGACCGCCGCCTGGCCCAGGCCTTTTTCACCTTCGTCCTTGGAATTCCTCTCCTAGCGCTGATTCAAAGGATGGAAGCCCAAGCCACGGGGCTTGCGCTGATCTTCATCACCTATTACGCGTTCCTGTCGTTCCAGCTGAAGATCCATCATCAAAGCTTCTGGGAGAGCGCGCATAACCGCCAGCGCCTCATCGAGCAGCACAGCCGCCTCAAGGCTGTCATGGACGCCATCCCGGGACTGGTCGCCTGGATCGGACCCGATCTGAGATTCCGGGGAGTGAACCGCAGCTACGCGCTGAATTTCTCCGGAACAGCCGAGGAGTTCATCGGCAAAGGTCTCGAGTATAAAAATCCGGACGCCGAATTCGTGGCGGCCATTACCGAATTCGCCCGCTCGGGCGCGCGCCGGTTATCCAAGGAGCTCAAGCTCACGATCGGGGAAGCCCGCCAAAAACGCTGCCATCTCCTGGTGATGAGCAGAACCGAGGCGAACTCCGACTCCGCGCTCGCGGAGGAGATCTATCTCATCTGCATCGACATCCAAGAGCTCAAGGAGGCCCGCTCCGAGCTCGAGCAACAGAGGCTGCGCTCCGAGTTGACCTCGAAGCTCGCGGCCCTGGGCGAGATCTCCGCGAACACCGCCCACGAGATTCGCAACCCGCTCACCACCGTGACAACCTCGATGCAACTGCTCCAACGGCACCTCAAGACGGGCCCGCCCGACGCCGCGCTCATCAGCGACATAGGAGAGAGGGTGCTGGCGACCTGCGCGCGAATGAACAAGATCATCGACAATCTCCGGGGCTATACCCGGAGGACCGAGGGCGAGCCCTACGTCGAGACCCACCTGGGCTCCATCGTCGAGAATTCCGTCGACCTGATCGAGCATCACTTCCGCGCGAATCAGGTCGCTTTGGTCGTGGATCCCATTGACGAGAAGATTTCGATTCTCTGTCATCCTGTCGAGCTCTCGCAGGTCCTCGTGAATCTGCTCCATAATGCGTTTGATGCCGCCCGGAGCCAGCCCGAACGCTGGGTCCGGCTCAACTGCGAAACCACCCCCGACGAGGCTCTGCTCCGGGTGATCGACAGTGGGCGCGGAATTCCCGACGAGATCGCGAACCGGATGTTCACGCCGTTTTTCACCACCAAGCCCCTGGAGCGCGGCACCGGTCTCGGCCTGAGCATCTCGCGCCGGATCATCCAGCAACATCGTGGAACGCTCGTCCTCGAGCGGTCGGCGCCGAACACCACTTTCGTGATCCGCCTCCCGCTCGCGTCGGCAAAAAAAGCGCCGGCTCCCAGGGCTGCCTGAATTTTTTGAAATTTGGCCGCCCCTCCGCTAGGATCATCCCTCCGGGCTGATGCTCGCGAAACCGAGAAACCGAATTGATGAGGAGAAACAAAATGAAGAAATCGTTCCGCTACGTCGACGGCTTTGTCCTTCCCGTTCCGAAGAGCAAGGTGAATATCTACCGGAAATGGGCAAAGGTCTCAGCTCGGGTCTGGCTCGATCACGGCGCGATCGACTATGTCGAGTGCATCGCGGATGACGTGAAGCCCGGGAAGGTCACCTCGTTTCCCCAAAGCGTGAAGCTCAAGAAAGGCGAGGTCGTCTTCCTCTCGTGGATCACCTACAAATCGAAGGCGCACCGGGATCGGGTGCTCAAGAAGGCGATGTCGGATCCTCGGCTCGCGGAGCTCATGAATTCCCGGGAAATGCCCTTCGATGGAATGCGCATGTTCTGGGGCGGCTTCAAGCCCGTCGTTTCGGATTCGCGCTCCGCTTAGAGCCCCTGCGTGAGCGCCCGCAGCTTCTCCGCGGCCCGGGGGGCGACGCCGTCGCCGAGCGCGAGCGTGCGCTGGTAATACTCCAATGCGGTCGGAAGATCCCCGCGTCTTTCCGCCAGGAAGCCCAGATTGAACGACGCCGAGGAATTCCTGGGATCCGCCGCGAGTGCCTTCTCCCAAAGTTCCTCGGCCGCACCCGGGTCGCCGAGCGCATAGCGGCAGTTGGCCAGCCCGTTGAGCGCCGGGGAGTTCAGGGGCTGCTGCTCGAGGACTCGCTCCAGATGCGGGGCCGCCTCGGCGAACAAGCCCCGTTCCCCGAGCGTGAGCGCCAGCGAATAGCGCGCCTGCCAGTAATCCGGCGAGAAGCGCAGCACGGCACCGAAGAATTCCACGGGTTCGTTCCAATAGGTCGCGCGCCAGACCGTGACGCCCCCATGAAGGGCGATGAGCAGCAGCAGAGCGGGAAGCCCATGGCGAACTCGAAGCAAAAACGCCGCGATCAGCACCGCAAACCCGCCCCAGGCGAGATACATGTGCTTTTCGGCCAGCAGGCCCTCGCCCTGCCCTCCGACATTGAACTGGAGCAGAAGCCAGGCCGGGATCCAGGCCCACCAGAACGCAGCCGCGCGGTCACGCTTCCACAGGAAGGCCCCGAGACAGGCGAAAGCGATGACCACGCCCCAGGAAAGCGCGACCTCGAGCGTGAGCGCCGGGAAAGTCTCGAGCCGGTAGAGCGCCACGGCCGAATCCGGAACGAAAGAAAGCTTGAGCAGCCTCTGGAAGACCACCGCGCAGGTATTCAGGAAGGTGACGGGCGCAAGCGTCGAGAGCGGCGGCAGCTGCCCCACGATGGCGTACCGCAAGAGCAGGAATCCCGCGCCGATCGCCGCGAACGGGAGGAGAATCCGCGCTTTTTCGCGAACGGTTCGCCGACTCAGGCAGAGTTCGTAGGCACCGAGCACGGGCAGGACGTGCAGCGCGCTCTCGCGTGACAAGAGCGCCGCTCCGAACGCAACCCAGGACGCCGCCTTGCGGCCCTGCACGAAGAATAGAAGCGAAAGCAGCGCGAAGAGTCCCTCGAGAATGCTTGAGACGCTGTAGATCCAGTTCACGGCCTCCCCGCGCGAGGGATTCACGGCGTAAAGAAGCGAGGCGAAAAGCGCGAGCGGAACGTGGCCGGTGATGGCCTTCACCAGAAGAAAAAAAACGACGCACACGGCGGCGTTCAGGAAAACGCTGACCAGATGGTAGCCCGTCGTCCAGTCGCCGAGAGCCGCGCGCTCAAGCGCGATCACGCTCTTGGTGACGGGGCGATAGTATTTGAGCTGGAAGAGAGCGCGCGAATCGTACTCGCGCGGAGGCTCGCTGCTTTTAACGAAGAAGGACGGGATATTGCCGAGCGAAGCGACGGAAGGATCCTGAACGATGACGTCAAGCTCATCCCAGAGAAACGGGCCGCGGACAGAGCCCGCGAACGAAAGCACGGAGACCAGGACCAGCAGCGCCCCGGCCCAGGTGTTTCTGTTTCTGATCGGCAGCTTCGCGAAGCGCGCGGTGATTTCCCGTGCTGGATGCGCCGGACGTGCTGAACCCATGGTTTTGTCCTTGGCCGGTTCTTACCACGCGGGCAGAGCCTCTCCATGTGAATTGGCTGGAGATTCAACAATATAAATAACACTTGACTCTTTTAGTCGGCATTGCTAACCCTAGCAACGCCTGATGGGTTAACTATGCGCAAACTGAAGACTATTCTTTCACTTCTGATCACCGTCCTGCTCCTGGCTAATGGCTGCGCCACCGCCAAAGACGAGATGAGCCGCGCTCAACAGGAAATCGATACGCGCCAATATCAGCAGGCGCTCGAACGCCTGGAACGACTCGGTGAAGACGAGCCCGAAATCCAGGCTTCTGAAGAGTACATCGACCTCCTCTCGTCGGCGTACCTCGGAAAGAGCGGTGTCGATCTGATCGATGCCCTCGGCCACTGGGCCGAGACTTACCAGGGAATCCAAGGCGCGAGAGCCGAACTCAGGGCCGCCGGCGGAGACAGCGAAGTTCCGCTCACGTTTCTGGAGTACAAAGCAATCGTCCAGCGGCTTGTTCCCCCCGACCTTAACCTTCACGGGATGCCACACCTGACCAAAGCCCTGAAACTCTGCAATGAAAGGCTGAGGGCCTCCGAAGGTCCGACGGGGTCCAAACGCATCCTCGTCAAGACGGTTTTCGTGAACTTCTGGGCGCTCATCAATGAGCTCAATACCGCGACGGTCCCAGCCGTGGAGAGATTGCTCGAACGGAAGACTCCGCGTGATCTCTGTGATGGGTTCGCGCAAGCGACCGGAAGCTCCCTGCGATCAAGCGAATACGCGCGGAATCTCGCGATGGCGGCAGCCCTGCTTGGCGATCACGGGAACTCCGACCTCCGGAACATCACAGAACTTGGCAAGCTGACCAGCTCGCTGAATTGGCTCGAGCAATACCCCTCCTGCGAGCAGTTGACCGATGAAGACCTCAAGAAAATCAAGCAGCGTTTCGCGCGTGGTTAGAAGCGCGATCGCCTGCCTCATCGCTGCTCTCGTTTCCGAGAACCCCTCGTTTGGGGAGGTGCGCCTCCTCGAAGGAGTCTACGATCCCGAGATCGCCGCCCGGGGATTCACGGGCCCCGCCGCCTGCACTGATCTGGCCTGTTTTGATTGGAATCCGGCTTTCCTCGTCTCCGACGATGAGAACGTAAGGCCGTTCGCCTCGATGAGCACGCGATTCAACGAATCGATGATCGACACGATCGATGGCTGGGAGCAAACCCAAGTGGTCTTTTCAACCGATCGCTATAGGGAAAAGCTGCTGAAAACCTGGAATTTCGTTTCCCGCCAGACGGCGAAGCTCGAGCTGGACCTCGGGCTCCGCGTGGGAAGCTTCGGCTTCAGCTATTCGCCTGCGAACTTCGGAGCGGCGCTCTTCGTTCATGACCCTGTCCTTCCTTTCGGTGAACTCTACACCTATGCCTTCAGCAGCCTCCGTATCGGTTACTCGCGGCGTTTGCCGGTGACGATCCCCCGGGTGAGATCGCTGACCATCGGGACCGCGATCAAATACACCTCAGCGACCGCGAATCGATTTGTTTTCAACCAAATCAGCAGCCAGTACGATCAGATCGCTACCGTGAATGGACAATGGGTACGGGCGAGACTGGGGGCCGCCGCGATCCTCGACACCCCGCGAGAGATGACGCTCTCGGCGGTGCTCTCCGGAATCCCGGCTTACGGCAGCCCGCTTGAAAACATGCCGGACACCGACACCCTGGACCTCCAACCGGGAGCAAGCATCGAGCTGGGCCGACTTTGGTGGGGAAGCCTCCGCGGCTACTACTCCCTCTCCAGGCTCACGCGCGACGAAAACTTCTGGCTCAAGCAGCATGCGGGGCTCGAGGGGACCATCGGCAAATTCAAGACCTCGATCGGCGTCAGCGATGCGATGCTGACTTACGGACTGACTCTCGGGCTTCCCATCGTCAAGTTCAGTATGGCGACGTATGGAGTGGAATACTCGAATCTGGCTCATAACGTCACTGACCGGGTTTATTGGTTCAAGATCGAGATCTGAAGGAATGCGTATGAAAGCTCTTCTCAGCCTGTTCCTAACCAGCCTGTATCTGATGCAAGCGGCGCACGCCGGCGAAAAGCTGGAGCTGTGGCCCTACATCGATTCGGCCGCGGTCCAAGACGAGCGGGATCGCAAGCTCGAAGGCGTCTCCTATCTCGTGGGAGGAGCCGTTGCCATCTCGCTGCCGTACATCACAACCACGTCGGGGAGCACGCTTCGCGACATTGGCAACTACACGCTGGTTCCGGCCGGGATCTATTCCGTGCTTTATGGTGGTTACACGGTCCTGACGGATTCCCCCTGGACGACCTTGAAAAAGCGGGTGGAGCGGCTGTCCGGCCCGGAGGAGGATTCCGCGCAATGGAGACTTCGCCGGGAAGGACATTCAAGGCAAGTCCTGCTGGAGCGAGCGGATAGCGTGAGATTCCGGCGCTACCTCTGGGGCGGAGTCGAGCTGGGCGCGGGAGCACTGCTCATCAACTCAAGTCAGAGCACGGCCAGTATCGCGACCGCGAGCATCCTCTTCGGGCTTTCCGCCTATCACCTTTTTCACAAGAAGGCGGAGGAGCGCCTCGTGGACTCACTCGACCGGACCACGACGGTTGCAGGCATCACTCCGACGGGTGACATTTTTCTCGCCTGTCAGATCCCCTTCTGACGCGCAACTTCTTCGGTCGAGCAAGCGCGATACCGCTGGCATCAAGTCAGTGGATCAGACGCCCCGGCGCAGGAACCGCAAAAGATTCCCTCACCTCTTCGGAAGTCGCGTCCCGCACCTCGACGGCCTCGATGTCAAAAATGAGATCCTGACCGGCCAAAGGATGGTTGGCGTCCAGAAGGACGGCGCTCGCGCCGGCCTGAGTCACATGAAACAGCCGCATCCTGCCTTTTCGGCACCGTGTTCTGACAAGGTCCCCGACCTTGACCCGAGCACCGCCCGCCAGCTTCTTGCGGGATACCTCAAGCACCAGGTCCGGGTCATAAAGCCCATAGGCTCGCTCGGCGGAGATCGAAATCTTTCGCCGTTCTCCCGTCTTGAGATCGACCAGCCCTTCCACCAGGCCGGGAAGCTCGGCGCCATCCAGCGCTGAAGCGGTCATCCCGGTGATGACATCGTGATTGATGGTCGAGCTGAGAACGTGGCCCAGCTTGTTTCTGAGTACGCAGCGAAAAGAAACTATCTGTGATTTCATGGCGGACCCTCCATTGGAATCGTGATCAAGCAACCTGTTACGTTATGCAGGACGGACGAAACATGGAACGGAGTCGGAAGGCAGGAGACAGACCGTTAGTCTACTCGCGACGAGTGATGCGGGCAATCCGCCTTTTCCTGTCGCCCGTTAAATCTCCCATTATTTAGTCCTAGTATTTATGACGCAGTGCCTATATGGTGCCGAACATGATCAGCACCTCGGGCGTAAGTCTCAGTTATGGCAGTCAAAAACTATTCGATGATGTGAACATCAAGTTCGTGCCGGGAAATTGCTACGGCCTCATCGGCGCGAACGGCGCCGGCAAGTCGACCTTTCTCAAGATCCTCTCCGGCGAGAACTCCTCGTACAAAGGCACGGTCACCGTGACTCCGGGCGAGCGCATCGCTTTTCTGAGGCAGGACCATTTCACCTTCGATGACGAGGATGTCCTCAAGACGGTCATCCTGGGGCAACCCCGCCTGAGCGCGATCATCGCCGAAAAAGACGCGCTTTATGCCAAGCCGGACTTCTCGGAGGCCGATGGCGCCCGCGCCGGCGAGCTCGAGGCGCTCTTCGCGGAGCTTCGCGGCTGGGAAGCCGAAAGCGACGCGGCCGTCCTGCTCGCGGGCCTCGGGATCGGCACCGAGCTTCACGCCAAAAAGATGCGCGAGCTTCGCGACACCGAAAAGCTCAAGGTCCTGCTCGCGCAGGCGCTCTTCGGGCAGCCGGATATCCTGCTCCTGGACGAGCCGACCAACCACCTTGACGTGGCCGCGATCCGCTGGCTCGAGGAGTTCCTGATCGAGTGCGACAAGACGGTGATCGTCGTTTCGCACGACCGCCACTTCCTCAACCAGATCTGCACCCACATGGCGGATATCGACTTCGGGAAGATCCAGCTTTACACGGGCAATTACGACTTCTGGTACGAGTCGAGCCAGCTCGCGCTCAAGCAGGCGCAGGAAAAAAAGAAGCGCGCCGAGGAAAAGGCCGAGGAACTCAAGGCTTTCATCGCGCGCTTCAGCGCCAACGCCTCGAAGTCCCGCCAGGCGACCTCGCGCAAGAAGCAGCTCGAAAAGCTCTCGCTCGAGGAGATCAAACCCTCGACGCGCAAGTACCCGTTCGTGGGCTTCAAGGCGGAACGCGAAGCCGGCGACCGGCTCCTGAGCGTCGAGAAGCTCTCGAAGTCAATCGACGGGACGAAGGTCCTCGATAACGTCAGCTTCACGCTCAAGAAAGGCGACAAGGCGGTTTTCGTCGGCGATACGGAGCTCGCGGTGACGACGCTATTCGGGATCCTCGCCGGCGAGCTCTCACCCGACAGCGGTCAGGTCGCCTGGGGCGTGACGACGTCTCGCTCGTACTTTCCCAAGGACAACTCCCGGTACTTCGATGGCGTCGACCTCAATCTGATCGACTGGCTTCGCCAGTATTCGCCGGACCAGAACGAGAACTTCGTCCGTGGCTTCTTGGGTCGCATGCTTTTTTCGGGCGACGAGGCTCTCAAGAAAACGAAAGTGCTTTCCGGCGGCGAGCGCGTGCGCTGCATGCTCTCGCGCATGATGCTGAGCGAATCGAATGTCCTCATCCTGGATGGGCCGACCAATCACCTCGACCTGGAGTCGATCACCTCGGTCAATAACGGCCTGATCCGCTTCACGGGCACGGTGCTCTTCTCGTCCCATGACCAGCAGTTCATCCAGACGGTGGCCAACCGGGTGATCGAGGTCGGGGCCCGCGGCTGCAGCGATTTCGAGAAGCCCTATGAGGACTACCTCACCGAGAAGCTCCGCGGAGGCTTCGCGAAGGCGAGGGCCTGAGCGGTCAGCTCTCCCGAGGCGGCGCGCGGCGCAGGGCTTTTTTGGCCGAGTTCCGGGATTTCGACTCCTTGCCTTTGCGGATGCTGGAACGCGAGGGCTTGGTCTTTCTGCGCGTCTTGGGAACGAAAGCCGCGGCTTCGAGAATTTCGTGGAGCTTCGCGATGCAGTCCTCGCGGTTCTGGCCCTGATCGCGAAAGCGATCGCTCGCGATCAAGAGCTCCCCTTCGCGGGTCAGCCGGTTCTGGAGCCGTGCAAAGAGCCGCGCCCGAAGCTCCGGCGAGAGGCTCGGGCTCTCCAGGAGATTCCAGCGGAGCAAGGCCTTGCTGTTCACCTTGTTGACGTTCTGTCCGCCAGGACCGGAGCTCCGGGCGTAGGTGATCTTGAACTCTGAAACTGGGATACGCATGCGGCTATTCTAGCCTCAAGCGCCGATATTTTCGGCCAAAATCGCTCGGTCGCGTGAAACTGGCCCGGCCACTAAGATTCGCTTACTCAGCCGCCCAGCGGATGGAGCACTTATCCGGAAAAAAGTAGACCTGGTCGGAGAGGAACCGGCGCTTGACGGGGACGAAAGCACCCCAAACGGCGGAAGCATCATCGACGTTTTTCACAGGCTCGGCGGAGGCCGGGAAAGTGAGCATCAAAACGGCGATGAGCGTCAGAATGAGTTGCATGGGTTTCATGATATTCCTAATCTCTAACGTTCAAGCCTGGCCGGTACATACCAGGGACCGCGGTGGGGTCAAAAGGAACTTTCCGTCGCAAGGATAAATTATACGTACGTTCCGAAACGTGTTTATCTGCCGCTTTAACAGGCCGTTGATAAACCAGCGTCTTGGCAGGACGCGGACCTGATTTTGAGTTTTTGGAATGGGTTCGGACCTGCAATTCGCAGGGGCGGAGCCGCCCGGGTGCCTTTCGCCGCTACGCGAACCGCGGCATCGACGTAAGTCGGACG
>JAMPXJ010000038.1 GCA_023701205.1 Oligoflexia bacterium | reverse complement strand
TTATGACTTCCTGGTTTTTACTGATTTAAATTTACAGAAAAGAATGGTGCCGAGGGCCGGAAAGGACCTCCGGCGCATCCTGCGCCTCCGGTGGCGGCAAGGAGCGCGCGCGTCCCGCGCGCGGTCGATTAAAAGTTCACCGTACCGGTGAACCGCCTTCGAACCGCCCCGCTGCGGTCATCTGAAGATGACCTCCGCGACTGCCGCTTCGATCCTCGACCCGCGACCATCACTCTTTTCTGTAACTCTGAACCAGACAAAACCAGGAAAGCCTCTAGGGCGAGGACAAGGGCTTGCACGTGCCAGGATGGCACAAGAGTGCGAGGGCAGGATGCCCGTGCCCCTGTTCCTCGCCCTAGAGGCTTTCCTGGTTTTTGTATGATTGAGAAGCAACAGAAAAAAGTGGTGCCGAGGGCCGGAATCGAACCGGCACGGTGCTTACGCACCCCAGGATTTTAAGTCCTGTGCGTCTACCTATTTCGCCACCCCGGCAGGGAGCGGAAACCCGCTCTTCAACTTTTACCTTCTTTCCGGCCCGCTGCCAATCGCGTTAGCGCGAGCGAGGCCGCGGGAGTGTCGGAAATCACGAAAAGATGGATGCCCGGGGCTCCAAGAGCGCGCAGGCGTTCCGTGAGCTTGAGGAAAAGCTCCACGCCGCGTTCGATGCCGTCGGGAGAGTCCCCCTCAGGCAACGCGGCGAGCGAGGGGGGCGGGATGGAAACGCGGAACTTCGCGGCCATCCGCTCGGCCTGGGCGCGGCTCTTGAGCACGCGCGTGCCCGGAAGGATCGGAATGCGGATCCCGGTACCGGCGCACTGATCGCGGAAGCGCGCGTAGGCTTCGGGATCAAAGAGCATATCGGTGACGCCGTAGTGGGCACCGGCTTCGGCTTTCAGGCGGAAGAACTCGATCCGCTGCGCGGGATCGGGAAATTCGGGGTAGGCGGCCGCACCGACGCAGAATTCGGTGGGCTCCGGAACTTCCGAAACCGGGGGGCCGCCGGCCCGATGAAGATAACGTCCCTCGTTCATCGCCCGGATCTGGGAGATCAGCTCATGGGCGAAGTTGTAGCCGCCATCGCGTGGGCGCCACTCGGGCTGGCCGTCCGGCGGATCGCCGCGCAGGGCCAGGATGTTTCGGATCCCGAAGTAGTGGTGATCCATGAGGCTGTTTTCGACCTCATGGGGCGTGAGATCGCGGCAGGTGAAGTGGGCGATGCAGGGTACCGCGAAGCGTTCCTTGATGGCTTGGGCAATCGGTAGGCTGCCACCGCGCAAGCTTCCCCCTGCGCCCTTGGTTACCGCCAGGAACTCCGCCCCCGCGCGGATCAGCGCGTCGATCTGCTCGAGCACCTTCGCCTGTTCCGTTCCGTTGCGGGGCGGTATCACTTCGGCGGAAAACGTGAAACGGCCTTGCGCGAGGACTTCAGTCAGTTTTCGATCCGGGCGGAAGGGAAGCGAGGTCATTCGCAATATGTTAACTCTCGCCCGTTCCGGGCGGAAGTGGTAAATCGATCGGCGATGAAACAGCCGCGGCTCTTCAGTAAACCTCTCCTCCGCAGCGTGCACTGGACCGTGCATCGCCTGCTCCCTCTGGCGGGTTACCGGCTGGAGATTCGGCGCAGCGGGGAGCTGAAGCTCGGGCTTTGGCGCAAGACTTTGCGAAAGGGCGAGAAGGGGCAAAAAGGCGCGGTCCGTGGCAGTGCCGCGAGCGCCCGGCGTCTGGTGCTGATTCCGGGCTTCGGGGACACGCCGCTTTCCTGGCTGGGAGTGATGGCGTTGCTGCAACCGATGCTCCGGAGCCGTTTCGATGAGCTCGTGCTCGTGGATTTCCCGGGTTTCACCGGAGGACTTGCTCGCGAGCGCTCATTTCACTCCATGGACCTGCTGCGGGAGAAGCTCTTTGACTCGCTGGATTCGCTCCGGCCCCGCATGATCGTCGGGCATTCGCTCGGGGGGTGGCTTGCTTCGGCTTATGTCGGGCTTTGCGGCGCGGGCGAGCGGCCGCGCATCAAGCATCGTTCCTATAGCGGTCCGGAAACCTTGATACTGGCCGACCCTTCGGGAGTTTTCGGGACTGAGAGCTTCCGCGTGGAGTGGGAAGGGCGCTTCCGGCTGGTGATCGAGGAAGGCTTTCACCATCTGCGGCCCCATGTTTTCGGGCGGGAGCCCTTTTGGTTCAAATACCTTCACGAGGAGATCGCGCGCTTCACCCAGGACGAGGATATCGTCGCCTTCATGCAATCCGTGCGCGACGAGCACTGGGTCGAAAAGCTCCTTCCCTCCATCCGTTCGAAGGTCTGGCTGCTTTGGGGCGAAAAGGATACGCTCACGCCCGCGGAGCTCGCGCCGGCGTGGCTCGAGAAGCTGGCGCCCGAAACGGACGCCCGCGTGGTGCTGCTCAAGGGTGTGGGGCATTCGCCGCAGCTGGAGCGCCCGGGTCTGACCGCGGCCGTGCTCTCGCAGATGATCGGCGGCGCGAAGGGAGTCCTGCGGCATCGCGCTGCCGGGCGGTGGCTCACGGTCGTCGAGCGCGCCTGAGCCGATCGCGCAGGATCTCAGCCAAACGAAAGCAGATGGTAAGTCTTCTTCCCGCGCCGAAGCACGAGGTGCCCTCCGGCTAGGAGCTGCGCGCTTTGCAGCGTGCTCTGCGGATCGGCCATGCGCTCGTTGTTGACGTACACGCCGCCGGCGGTGATCTCCTTGCGGGCCGCGCCTTTGGAGGCGCACAGGCCTGCTTCCACCAGCGCGTCGATCAGCGGCAGTCCCGCGCCGAGACGCTCGCGCGAAAGGCGCGTCGTGGGCGCGCCGCTCATGACATCAAGCAAAGTCTGTTCGTCGAGCTCCCGGATCGCCGCACCGAAAAGCGCCTGGCTCGCGCGCTCGGCGCGGGCCAGCTCCGCCTCACCGTGCACGAGGAGGGTGACCTCGCGCGCGAGCGCCTGCTGGGCTTCGCGCTTCTCCGGCGTCGTTCGGACCGACTCGGCCAGCTCGGCGATGCGCTTGAGCGGCAGAAAGGTGAAGTAATGGAGATAGGTCACGACGTCCGCATCCGCTGTCTGGATCAGGAACTGGTAGAAGCGGTAAGGCGAGGTCTTCTTGGGGTCGAGCCAGATCGTGCCCTGCTCGGTTTTCCCGAACTTCGTGCCATCCGCCTTGGTCACCAGCGGATGGGTCATGCCGTAAAGCTCGAGCGGCTCCTCGCCGGCTGAGGCGCGCATCCGGCGCGAAAGATCGGTCCCTGCGGTGATGTTGCCCCACTGATCCGAGCCCCCGATCTGCAATCGGCAGCCCTCGCGCTGGCTCAGGACGTGGAAGTCGTAAGCCTGAAGCAGCATGTAGGAAAATTCCGTATAGGAGATCCCGTGCTCGCGGTCTTCGAGCCGGGCGCGTACGGACTCCTTGGCCATCATGTGGTTGACCGTGAAGTGCTTGCCCACGTCCCGGAGAAAGTCGATGAAGCTCAGGCCCTCGAACCAGTCGCCGTTGTTGAGGATGCGCGCGGCGCGCGGCCCCTCGAGCTCAAGGAACCGGCCGATCGTCGCGCGGATGCCACCGAGATTCGTGCGGATCTGCTCGGGGCCCAGCAGCGAGCGCTCCTGGCTCTTGAAGCTGGGGTCGCCGATCATCCCGGTCGCGCCGCCGACCACGGCCAGAACGCGATGGCCGGCGAGCTGGAACCTGCGAAGCGTGAGTAGGGGAAGCAGGCTTCCTACGTGCAGGGTGTCGGAGGTCGGGTCAAAGCCGCAGTAAAGCGTGAGCGGACCGGATTCCAGGGCTATTTCAAGCCCTGGATCGGTGAACTGCTTCACGATTCCGCGCGCTTCCAGCTCTTTGAACAGGCTCATACGACGAACATAGCGCAGACAAAGCCGGGCGGCCAGATCGGATTACGGTCGCTCTCTCGTGGAACTGCCGTGGCGCTGGTCTTAGCGCTGGATTCCGTAGTTCGTCAGGAAGGTCCAGATCGCCTCGGCGGCGTCCGGGCCCTTCGGATCGGCGTACTGGGCCTGCTGGTGCGCTCCGCTCCAGGCATGGTTCATCTTGTCCACGAGAAGCTTCTGAATGCGGACGGTGCCATTGCCGCCATAGAACTCGGAGCGATAGGTGTAGCCGTTGTTGGGCGCCTGGCCATCGCGCGAGGTGATCAGCCCCAGATTCTGGCTGTCGTTTTCCTTTCCGTCATCGAGCAGGTCATTGATCTTGGAGAACTGCTGGACGACGTGGTCGGTGTTGATGGGATTGACGAACTGGTCGGCCTTGCCATGGATCGCGACCACCGCGACGGGCTTGCCTTTGGTACCTACGCACTTGGCGGCATCGATCGCCGTGTCGCGCGGGGAGCGGCTCGAGCCGCCGCGGGTGACCTGATGGGCCTCCTGCTCGGTGGTCGCGGCCTTGTACTCCATGCCCGAGTGCACGCCGATACCGGTGAAGATGTCGGAATAGCAGGCGGCGAGGTTCGAGGCCATCGCGGCGCCGGCGGAGAGCCCCGCGGCGAAGACGCGCTTGCCGTCGACCGGGAGCTTCTTGGCGACATCGCGGACCATGGTCACGATGAGGCCGGTCTCGCCGTTGTCGCGGACGTGGTTCTCGGGGCGGAACCAGTTCCAGCACTTCCACACGTTGTCGCCATAGCCCTGCTCGGGATAGAGCACGGCGAAGCCGTATTTTTCGGCGATGTCATTCATGCCCGTCTGGTTGGCGAACTCCGTCGCGCTCTGGAAGCAGCCGTGCAGCATCACCATGAGCGGGATGGCTTTCTTGTCCTTGGCCGATTTTGCGACGTAAAGATAGTAGTCGCGCGCGCCGAAGTTATTCTGCGCCTTCCCCTGGGTCCAGGAGCCGGGGAGCTTGCCGATCTCACCTTGATCGGGCGCCTCGCTGCAGGGGAGGCCGGGAAGGCAGCCGTTGCCGGGAAGGCCCGGAAGTCCCGGGAGCGCGAAGCCCGCGGCATGGGCCTGCGCGGTGGCGAGCAGAAGAGCAAGAAGCGAGCTGGGCAGGGAGATCATTCGGCGTTTCACTTGAGACTCTCTTTCGTTGATGATGCGCCGGCGCGTTTCGGGGGAAATGCTACCGGGAATAAAAAATAAACGTGCATACCGAGCTGAACTGGCCGTGGCAACGTTGACCTGGCGTGCGGCCGTTATAGCAGAGGAGCTCGGGAGTTTCAGTAGTAGTTTTGTGGACGCTCGGGCCAGGGCTTGCCCGTGGCCTTGAGATTCTTCTCGCGGATCAGGTGAAAGGCTTCACCATAGTCTCCCCAGGGCGAACCCTGGTTGACGTGAACATACCAGACCAGATTTGCGGAAATAAAAAGCTGCGCCGCCCATAGCACTCCCAGAATCCAGCGTGCGCGCCGCCGATCGGGAGAGGCGGCGTGAACCCCTCGGATGAGCCACAGGAATTCGAGGGGAAAGTGAATGATCATATAGTAGCGGCGAATCGTGACGCGGGTAGCTGTCATCAGGACACCCGAGGCAAACAGCGCCGCGTTCTGGGCGAAGTGGGTCGGGTTACCTGAGCCGACAAGTAGAGTTTCGAGTTGTTTGCGATTGCGGACGGATTTCAACAGGACAAGTGGCCCTTTGAGGAGAATCCACGCGGCCAGAAAAAGCACGAGCGCGTGAGCCAGCCCGTTGAGATAGGTCGCGTATCCCGCGAGAAGCGGGTAGCGTGCGAAATCCGAGAGCTGGGCCCAGTGCGAAGCCCCGCGATGGAGCCCCAGGGGATTTCCCAGGTGGAAGCCCAGCGGGTTGGAAATCCAGAAGACCCAGAACTTCAGCTGAAGCGCCTCGTCCCAGCCGCGCGCGGCCGCGGGCGGCGCGGGATGCGTGAGCAGGTGCCAGAACCAGGGCGCAAGGGGCAGCGCGCCCAGGCAAGAGCCGGTGAGCCAGCCGCTCCAGTCCGTGCGGCTGGCGGCGCGGCCCTGGCGCCCGAAAAGCACGGTCCAGAGAAAGAGTCCGCCCGCGAGGAAGAATCCGCTCATGTGCATCTGCCCGGCCAGTGCCCCGAAAAGTCCCCAGACGAGGGCTCCGGAGAAGCGCGCGCGCGTCCACCAGCCCGCGAGCAGAAACATCGAAAAAAACGGCAGGAAAGGCTGCGGCCAGAGCTTGCGTCCATAGTAGACGGAGAAGGGATTGACCAGCGCGAGCGCGAACGCCCAGAGCCACGGCTCGCGCGCCTTGGCTTCGCGAACGAACCAGAGCGCGAAGGGAATGATCAGCGAGATGCCCAGGACGTTGAAGAGCCCGACTGCGCGCTGCAGCTCGGTCGGATCGCTCACGCCGAAGAGGCGCCCGAGCCCGATGAACATCCAGATGCTCAGCCCCGGGTTCGGAATGAAAACCCCCGAGGGCAGCCCGACCCACGGCCACGGATCGCCGCGGCCGGCAAGCTGGGTCATGATGAAATGGTAATGCTCATCCTCCTTGAACTCGATGTCCTCGAGCCAGAGCAGCCTCAGCACGAGGCCCGCCCCGAGCGAGAGCAGGAGGAAAAGTCGCCAGTTGCGCGTCACGGGGCGCCCTCCCGGGAGTCGGGTTCTAGCGCGCCGAGCATCCGGAGGGCCCGGAATTCCACGACCCGGCCTTCGCTGTATTCGTCGGGAATCGCAAACTCGGCGAAATCCGCGCGCGTCGCCGGATGCACGATGATCTCATGGCCGAGATGGCGCGCGAGCGTGGCGCGGAGCCGGCCCTGGTCCTCGAAGAAGGATAGCGCTGGGTAATGGCACGGCAGGAACTCGAAGCCGAGCTTCCGGGCGCGGGCGCGCAGCCGCAGGCTCAAAAGCAGAAGCGGAAGCTTCGGGCCGCGCCAGTGCGCGCGCTCGAGCGGCACGCGGATCACGCGGATCCCGGCAGCGAGCGCGAGCGGCGCGATCGCCTCGAGAAGCCCGGGCACCACGTGGATATGGTGGTGGCCATCCAGATAAGCAGGCCGGATACCCGCCTGACTGAGCTTTTGAAGCTGCAGGCGGAACTCCGCGCGCGCGTCCTCGATGAGCCGGGCGCGATCGGAGAGCGGATTGAGCCAGCGGAGCAGGATGCGTCCCGGCGAGGTCTTCCCGTGGGTGAGATCGAAATGCAATCCAAGCGCGAAGGAGGGGAGACGCATGAGCTCGGTCAGGTGGGTCGAGAGAAAGCGCGAATGAGCCATGGCGGAGGCCCGGCGCACCACGCCCCGGCGCGCGAGCTCCAGGATGCCTTCGTTCACCGCGGGCGAGATTCCCCAATCGTCGGCCGAGATCCAGAGCTTCCCGAGCGGAGTCTCCGGGGCGCGATAGTGGCCGCGCGCCGTCCTTCGCGTCAGGCGCGGGATGCCCGAGGCGATCGCCAGCGTCTCCTGGACCATGCGACGCAGGCGCTTCTCCTCGCGCAGCCGGATCGTCACGGGGAGCTCCGCCTCGCTTGCCCCCGCCTCGCGCGCGATCAGCGAAAGCTCGAGCTCGAAAAGGAAGCCGCCTTCCGCCTGCAGCGCGAAAGCGCGGTGGGCAAGCTTCCGCGTAAGAGCGAGCGAGCCCGAATGGGTGTCCTGCACGCCGATCCCGAGCAGGAGGCGCACCAGGCGATTGAATCCCAGGCCCAGGCGATGGCGCCCGTACACGAGCTCCAGGAGCCGTACCGGTACCTGGAAGCGGCTCCGGGGGTCCCGCCGGCTGGCGCGCACGAGCGCGACCCTGTCTCCGCGCAGGAGCGCGAGCGCCCGCTCGTAGAACTCGGGCTCGCAGGGCTGCTCCGGATCTCCGAACAGGATCATCCTGCCGCGGCTTCGCAGGAATCCTTCGCGCAAGGCCAGCGCGCGCGTGGGAGCCTCGACGGCCAGGATTTCCGCGTCGATCCCGCGGTCTTTGAAATATCTCTCGTAACTGCCGACGACGTCTCGCATCGTCACTGGATCGCGTGCTCGGGCCTCATCCGCCGGCTGTGGCAAAAGCAACGAGAGCTCGCGATCAGGCTCGCGCGGCAGCGTGCTCCATGGGCCGGGAGGCTTGGGCCAGAGGGCCTCGGCGACGGCGCGAGCGGCGGCCGATGGCCGCGAGAGACGTCGGGCGTGCCGCGCGATGCCGGCGGCCAATAGCACGGTGGCCAGAAACGGCAGCGAACTCTTCTGGATCGCGAAAAACAGCGTGTCGGGAATCAGATCCTTGCCCGGAAGCGAAAGGGTGAGCGCAGTGAAGCCCAGCGAGAAGAGCGCGAGCCGGTCCCGGCGAGGCGGCGTCCGGCCCAGCGTCGCTCCGAGCAGAAGCGCCACGGGAATGGCCAGGAGCGTGAGCGAGTACTTGAAGGTCTCGGGCATGAACCACAGGTAGGGGAAGAGCCCGAGCGCAAAAAAGTACATCCTTCCGGAAATGCCTCGAGGTCGGCGGAGGATCCAGAAGGCCGCGATCGCCAGGCAGGTGAGCGCGGCGAGCGCGCCATAGAGACCCAGGGCCACGGGCAGGGCAAGCGCCCCCGAGTTCGCAAGCCTGAGAAGCGCGCTCTTGAGCGACTGGCTGCCGTAGTGGGAGGCGTCGTAATACTGCGAATCCGCTGCGACGATCATCGCCCAGGAGCGCCAAAGCTCCCAGGGATCCGCGCCCGCGGCTTTCAACCAGAGCGCGCTCAGCAGCGCCAGGCCCGCGATCGTGGCGATCGGCGCGAGCCAGGCTTGCCGGAGCGATCGAGCCCGTCCGGCGAAAAAAAGAAAATAGAGGAAACCCGGACCGATCTTGAAAACCGTGGGAATGGCGAGACTCACGCCCGCGCTGCGCGGGCGCGCGGTGGCCCAGCAGAGCAGGGCTCCGCAAAAGGCGAGAAACAGGAGGCTGGAGACCTGTCCGATGGTGAAGCAGTCGAGGCAAAGCCGGAAGACGAAAAGCAGCGTGAGCGCGGTAAGCGCGCCCGGGTGGCGCGCGCGCTGGAGCTTGAGCGCGCGATGGAGAAGCGCGAAGCCCAGCGCGAAAAACGCGAACTGCAGGAAGTACCAGCTCAGGCGCGCGTATGGCGCGGAGAGCTCGGCGAAGGGACGGAAAAGAGGCAGCGTGAGCGGGGCGTAGCGGAAGGGGGAGCTGCCGTCGGCGAGCGTGTAAACCCGATCCCACAGCCCGTCTCTGGACCGTTCGGCCGCGCGGTAATAGACGCTGAAGTCCGTGTAGTCGGTCTTGAGCCAGACCTTGGCGCCATAGAGCGGGAGCGCGGCGCCCGCGAGCGCGAGCGCCAGGCCCGCGACGAGTCGCGGCCAGCGGGGATGAGGGAGCGCAGTGGGCGCACTAGTGGGGCTTTTTGCAGACATAGAGGATATCGGCGAAAAGGGGGTGGCTGCAGGGCTCGGCGCTCACCAGAAAACCGGCCTCGCGGAAAAGCGCTTTCCACCCCGCGACGCTCCGGAAGTGCTGGGTCTCGCGCCGGGCCTGGGTGAAACCCGTGAGCGTCGCGAGTTTTTCGTAAAGCCGGTTCCAGCGGGAGACGAGCCCGCCTTCGGGATCGACTTCACGGGCGATGAGAGTTCCGCCGTTTTCGAGGGCGGCGTGCGCCTGAGCCACGATCCGTGCCTGCTCCGCGGGCGCGAAATAATGAAGCATGTCGATCAGGGCGATCCCCCGGAAAGGGCCCGCCGCAGGCTCGAGCGCGCTTCCGGGCTCGAAGCGGAGGTTGGGAAGCCCCGCTCCCGCCGCGCGCGCGAGCGCCACGCGTTTCCCGTCATGGTCGATCCCCAGGACTTCCCGTGCGGGGCTCTCCAGCGCCAGCTGCAGCGCGAGCAGCCCGTGGCCGCAGCCGAGATCCAGGAGGCGCCCTTCGCCCGGGAGCTCCCGGCTCATCTTCGCGTAGGGAGTGAGCTTCCACCGCGCGCGCAGGAAAAGCCGCGTCGTGCGCGGGAGCGTGGGGGTGAGCCGGGAGTAAAGAGAAAGAGGGTTTTTCGGCGAGGTCATGGCCGGGACTCTCCGGGAGCCCGCTCGGAGACGTCCAGCCGCGGCGCGCGGGGATCGGCGCGGTAAGCCCCCGCGCGATCGCGCAGCATCAGGCGCACGAGCCAGAAGGTGGCCAGGATGCTTTCTTTCACCAGGCGCACGGTGCTCTTTTCGGTATTCAGGTGAAGCGTGACCGGCAGCTCCTCGTGCGCGTGCGCATTGCGGAGCGCCGTGAGGAAAAGCTCGAGATCGAAGAAGAATCCGGGGCACGCCTGCAGCGCGAAGGCCTCGAGCGCGAGCTCCCGGCGCAGGGCCTTGATGCCGGCCTGGGTATCGGTCGTGCGGATCGGAAAGAGCGCGCGCACCGCGAGGTTGAAAAGCAGCCCCAGGCGGTGGCGGCCGTAGGCCAGCGGCAAGAGAGAGACCGGAACGTCGAAATGGCTCGAAGGAAGCCTCCGGTTGCCGGTCACGAATGCGATGCCCGCGCGGAGCTTCGAGAGCGCGCGCTCGAAAAACTCCAGGTCATAAGGAAGATCGGCATCCGTGAAAAGGATGAAGCGTCCGCGTGATTGGAGAAAGCCGGTTCTGAGCGCCGCTCCTTTGCCCGGAGGCGCGAGGTGAGGAACGACCCGGATCTCCGGATGGGCGGCGGCCGCGCGGCGGGCGGCCGCGTCGGTGTCGTCGGAGATATCGCCCGGCCGGGGATTCGGCACGATCAGGATCTCAAAAGAACCGGGCTCGAGCCGGCTCAGGAAGCGATGCGCCTCGGCGAGAACCGCTTCGATCGTCGGGCCGGCGTGGCGGGCCGGGATGATGAGCGAGATCTCGAGCGAGGGCTCCGCGTGCCGGGGGATCGCCCGCGGCAGCGCCGAAAGCTCCGCGCGCGAAGGCAGGGCGAAGGCGAACAGACCGGAGCTTCTGCCTCGTGCTTTGGCGCTCGGCCGCGTTACGGTGGAATTCATCCGAGTGCCTCCCGGCAGAAGGCCTCGTATTCCTCGAGTGCTTCGAGCACGAGCTCGGCATCGCTGACCGGATGAAGCGCCAGGCCGCACGCGGGCGTATAGAGCGCCTCGCGGAGCGTCCGGCGCAAGAGCTCGGGCTCCTCTCCGAAGCGCTCGCCGAAGGCGTCGAGCGTCTCGGCCAGGAGCGCCTTGACGTTGAGGGAGCGCAGCACCGCGCTTCTGGTCGTGGGAATCACGCCCAGCGAAAGCCGCCCTCCCGCGCGCAGGAAGTTCCGGAGCGCCTCGGGCGCGGCCAGGAGGTTTTCGAGCGAAAGCGCGACGTCAAAAGACAGGAAATCCAGCCCGAGCGCGAGCACTGCTTCCCAGTCGGTGTTGCTGCAGCAGTGCAGGCCGACGCGCGCGCCTTCCTTGCGCAGGGTCTGGATCAGGAGCCGGAGCTCCTGAAGCCCGAGGACCTGCTTGGGATTCGAGCGCGACAGGCCATAGAGGCCCGGCTCATCGAGAAAGACCAGCGGCTGGATGCCGCTTTGCCTGAGCCTGCGGACCATGGCGAGCGCGCGCGCCATCACGAGGCGATAGATCTGGCCGGAAAGCTCCGGCAGCCGTTCGGCCGCGCTCCCCGGCGCTTCGCCCTGGATCTTGAGTGCCCATTGCGCGGTCATCGGCCCGGCAAGCTGGATCTTGGCGTGAGGGACTCTTCGTTCGGACAATTCCCACAGAAACGGTTGCCAGGAGCTGGAGATCGCGGGCGAGGGCTCGAAATCGGCGAATGCCATGGCATTCCGGGGCGCCTCGGCAAAGCTTCGTTCCAGCCGCGCCTGCAGCTCGCGTTGGCGGCTGGCCCAGATATCGGGATTGAGCGAGGCGATTCCCTCGCGGTCGACCTCCAGGCCCGGGAGTCCCTCGAGCGCCTGGGCGATCATGAACTCCCAGGGGTTGCGGATGGGGATCTGAGGCAGGAAGGGGATTCCCATCCGGAAGGAATGGGCCAGCGCCGCATCGATATTGTGATGCGGAAGGCTGCCGATACCGGTGGTGCGCCTTTCAACGGTTATCGTCATCCGGCCCTCCTTTTTGCCCGACCGAGAAGTAGGTCGCCGCCGGATGATGGAAGACCAGCGCTGAGACGCTGGATTCCGGATCCATCATGAAACCGTCGGTGAGCTCTACGCCGATTTCGACGGGCTCCAGAAGCTTCCACAGAGTCGCCTGGTCATCGAGCCGGGGGCAGGCCGGATAGCCGAAGGAGTAGCGCTTGCCGCGGTACCTGGCCTGGAAGCGTTCCATCATCGTCAGCTCGGGCGGATCGGGATAGCCCCAGCTCGCGCGCAGATGCTCGTGGAGAAGCTCGGCGTAGGCTTCGGCGGACTCGAGCGCCAGGGCCTGGACGATGTGGGATTTGAGATAATCGCCGCGGTCCTTGAGCTGCTCGGCAAGCGCGCGGACCCCTTTGCCGACGGTCACGACGAAGAGTGCGACCGAGTCGACGAGGCCCTGGCGCTGTTGCTCCTCGAGCGAGAGCGCGTAATCCGCGAGGCAAAGCCCGTTCTCCCTGCGCTGGCGCGGGAACTCGAAGCTGGCGAGCGCTTTCGGAGCGGCGTTCCCGCCCGGAGCGGAAAGGAGCGAGAGCGTGTTGCCCTCGCCCGAGGCGCGGAAGTAGCGGTAAACAGCCGAGGGGCGAAAGAGCGCCGTTCCCTTGAACTCCTCTTTGATCTCCTGGACCGCGTCCCAGATCCGCTGCGCCTTGGCGTCGGGGGCCGGCTCGGATCTCTCGAGAAGCCTCACGGTGCTTCCGCGGATCCCCAGATGGCGCCCATAAAGCATGAGCGGATTGATGTAACGCCAGATCCGCTCGATGGGCGTGTTTCTGAGAACGTGGCGCTCGAAGTCCGGAGGTTCGGGCGTGGCTTGGAGCGGCTCGATCAGAGCGGATCGCCGCGCGGGCGCCTCCTGGGTCGCGACCGAAGCCGAGCCGCCCGCGGCCTGGAGCTGGGCGCGTTTTTCCGCGAGCTCCTCTTTGAGTTTCGCGAAGCGCTCGGGGTTCACGATGGCTTTGGCCAGATCCAGGCCGCTCATCGCATCGGAGGCGTAGGCCACCGTGCCCGTCGTATAGGCGCGCGAGATCTGCCGGTCGACGAAGCCGGAACTGAGCGCGGCGCCGCCCACGAGGATCGGGGTATCCACGCCGGCCCTGGCGAAGTCCTCGGCGGTCGTGACCATCATCTGCGCGGATTTCACGAGCAGTCCCGACAGCCCCACGAGATCCGGCCGGTGCTCGCGCACCGCCTGGATGAGCTGCTCGGGCGGAACCTTGATCCCGAGGTTGACCACCTCGAAACCGTTGTTGGCCAGGATGATCTCGACAAGGTTCTTGCCGATGTCATGCACGTCGCCCTTGACGGTGGCGAGCAGGATCTTGCCGCGCGAGGCGCTCTGGGCCTTTTCCATGAAGGGCTCGAGATGCGCCACGGCGGCTTTCATGGCCTCGGCCGACTGGAGCACCTCGGCGACGATGAGCTGGTTGGAGTTGAAGAGCCTGCCGACCTCGTCCATGCCCGCCATGAGCGGGCCGTTGATGATCTCCAGCGGCTTCATCGCCTTGAGGGCCTCGTCCAGGTCCTGGGCCAGGCCGTCCTTGGTGCCTTCGACGATGTAGCGTGGGAGGCGCTCGAGCAGCGGGAGCTTCGCGCCCACGGCGCGAGTGGCGGGCTTTTTCTCGCGGAAATGCGCCGCGAACGCCGCGACCGGATCGGCGCCGCGCGAGTACAGCAGATCCTCGGCGAGCCCGCGTTCCTCTTCCGGAAGCGTGGCGTAGCGTTCGAGCTTCTCGGCGTTGACGATGGCGAGATCCAGCCCCGCCTGCACGCAATGATAAAGGAAGACGGAGTTGAGCGCCTCTCGTCCCGCGGGCGGCAGCCCGAAGCTCACGTTGGAGATGCCCAGGACGGTTTTCGTGCCCGGGAAGCGCGCCTTGATGAGCCGGATGCCCTCGATGGTCTCGACGGCCGAACCTGCGTACTGCGCGTCGCCCGTGGCGCAAGGGAAAACCAGCGGGTCCCAGTAGATGTCCTCGGGCGGTACCCCGTATTTCGAGGTCAGAAGGGCGTAGGAGCGCTCGGCGATCGCGAGCTTGCGCGCGCGCGAGATGCCCATTCCCTGATTGGGGTCGTCGTCGATGGTGCCCACGACGAGCGCGGCGCCGTAGCGGCGGGCCAGCGGCACGACTTTCTCGAAGCGCTCCTCGCCGTCCTCGAGATTGACGGAGTTGATGAGGGCCTTGCCCTGGCTGTAGCTGAGCGCGAGCTCGATGACCCGCTCGTCGGTGGAATCGATCATGAGCGGCACGCGGACCTTCCTTGCCGCGAGTTCGAGAAAGCTTCGCATATCCTTAAGCTCATCCCGATCCGGATTCGCCAGGCAAACGTCGACGATCTGGGCGCCGCTTCTGATCTGCGCGCGGGCGATCTCGGCGGCCTCCTCGAACTTCTCCTCGCACACGAGGGTCTTGAACTTGCGGCTCCCGATCACGTTGGTGCGCTCGCCCACGATCACCGGCCGCATCTCCTCGGTGATCTCCAGGTAATCGATACCCGAGAGCGCGGAAACCCGGGGCGGAGCCGCGATCCGGGGGCGGCTCCGGGAGGCCAGGCGCGCGAGCTCGCGGATATGGCCCGCATGAGTGCCGCAGCAGCCCCCCAGCACGTTGACCCAGCCGCTCGAGACGAAGCGCTCCAGGATGCGCGCCACCATCCCGGGAGTTTCCAAATAGCGACCGTGTTCGTCGGGCAGGCCGGCGTTGGGCACGCAGGCCACGGGAAAAGGTGAGAGCCGCGCGAGCGAGCGCAGGTGGTCGGTCATGAACTCGGGGCCGGTGGCGCAGTTGAGGCCGATGTAAAGCAGCTCCAGGTGCGAGACCGAGGCCAGGAGCGCCTCGACGGACTGACCGGCGAGCATCGTGCCGGAGGCCTCGATGGTGCCCGAGATGGCGATGGGGAGCTTGGTCTGGGCCGCGGCGAAAGCGCGCTCGATCCCCAGGAGCGCCGCTTTGATGTTGCGCGTGTCCTGGCAGGTCTCCAAAAGCAGGTAATCCACCCCGCCTTCGATGAGCGCGCGCGCCTGGCGGTCGAAATTCGACGCGAGGTCCTCGAAGCTGATCCCGCCCGTGACGGAGATGGCCCGGGTGGTGGGCCCGATGGAGCCTGCGACAAAGCGCGGCTTTGCCGGGGTACTGTGGCTGTCGGCCGCCTCGCGCGCGAGCCGCGCGGCCGCGAGATTGATTTCGCGCGTCCGTGCGCCCAGGCCGTACTCCTCCAGCACGAGCGGAGTTCCGCCGAAGGTGTTGGTTTCGATGATGTCGGCGCCCGCTTCCAGATAGCTCTCGTGGATCTCCCGGATCAGCTCGGGACGGGTGACGCAGAGGAATTCGTTGCAGCCCTCATGGGCTTCGCCGCCGAAGTCCGCCGAGGTGAGCTCTTTCGCCTGGATGGCCGTCCCCATCGCGCCGTCTAGCACGAGGATGCGTTCGGCAAGCGTCCGCCGGAGCGAAGGTTTTTTCAAGAAGAGCTCCACGGGACGTCTGAAACACCCGCAAGGCGATTGGCAAAACGCGCGCAGACGAAAAAGTAATCGCTCAGGCGGTTCAGGTAGCGGAGCACGGTTGCGCGCTGCGGCTCTCCGCGATTGAGGCTCACGAGCTCGCGCTCCGCGCGGCGGCTGATCGTTCGCACGAGGTGAAGCTGAGCGGCCGGGGCGGAGCCGCCGGGCAGGATGAAGGATTTCAAAGGTGAAAGGTCCTCTTCCATCGCGTCGATCTCGTTTTCGAGGGTCTCGACCTGGACGTCCTCGATGAGCGTGCTCTTGGTTTTCGTTCCGCGAGGAGTGGCCAGCTCGGCTCCGAGCTGGAAAAGCTCGCTTTGGATCCGAAGCAGCGAGGCGCGGAGAGGCGAGGCGTCATTGGCGGGAAGGCTTGCGAGCGCGACTCCGAGCGCCGCGTTAAGCTCGTCGATCGTGCCGTAGGCGCGGATGCGCAGATCGTCCTTGGGAACCCGGGCGCCGCCATAGAGGCCGGTCTCGCCGGCATCGCCTTTTTTCGTGTAGATCTTCATGGTTGTCCTAACTTAAAGCGGATAGCTGGCCCGGGTCAAGGCAGGCTTGGAGCTACCGATGCCAAAGCCGCTTTCTTGATCCAGGTCATGGCACAAAAGGCCTTCCTGCGGGAACAGTGGGATGCTAGAGCTGAAACTGTAGCTCCGAGCCTGCTTTCCTAACTCCGCGGGGGCGTACATTACGTGAGCCAAGGACAGGGAGCCCAGGCCGCAAAGGTGCCAGACGCGTCGACCGCGCCAAGCGTGATCAGCGCGCTTCGCACGCTTTGCCAGGGTCAATGCCGGAAACGGCTGGCCTCCCCCGCGCTGAGCGTCGCAGAGAAGCGACAAGCGCATTGGAAAGGAGAAGTGGCGTTGCCAGATACGGCGAGTTTTCTCGTAGATTCCCATGGGCGAAGGTTTGAGTATCTCAGGCTTTCGGTCACCGAAGCCTGCAACTTCCGCTGCACCTATTGCCTTCCGAACGGCTATCTGAAGCCCGCGGGACTTCCTCAGGCGCTGACGGCGGGGGAGATCCGCAACCTCGTCGCGGGCTTCGCGCGCATGGGTTTCTGGAAAGTCCGCCTGACCGGCGGCGAGCCCACGACCCGGAACGATATCGTGGAGCTCGTGGAGACCGTCGCGCGCACACCGGGAATCCGCAAGGTGGGGCTTACGACGAACGGCTATCGGCTGCGCAAGATCGCGCGCGAGCTGCGGATGGCCGGCCTGAGCGCGCTGAACATCAGCATCGATAGCCTGGACGCCGGGCGCTTCGAGGCGATCACGGGACAGCCGCGACTGAGCGAGGTCCTCGAAGGACTCGAGGCGGCTCTTTCGGCGGGAATTCCCTCGATCAAGGTGAATGCCGTGCTGCTCCGGGACCAGAACGAACGGGATCTGGAGGGCTTCCTTGAGTTCGTGCGCGAGCGACCGGTCTCCGTGCGGTTCATCGAGCTCATGCGCACGGGCCAGAATGAGCAGTATTTCCGCAGGCATCATCTCTCCGCGGGCGCGATCCAGTTCCTCCTCGCGCGCTCGGGCTGGCAGCCGCTGGAAAAAGACCCCGGCGCCGGGCCCGCGCTTGAATATGCCCGCCCCGGCTATCGGGGGCGCATCGGCGTGATCGCCCCTTATTCGAAGGATTTCTGCGAAAGCTGCAACCGGCTGCGCGTCTCGAGCCAGGGCGGGATCCGGCTCTGTCTGTTCGGCGAGCGGGATTTCTCGCTCCGACCGTTGCTTCAGGACGCCTCGCAGCTCGAGGAGCTGGTCCAGACGGTTCATCACCTGATTGTCCGCAAGGCGGAGTCTCATCTCCTGCAGGAAGGAAACTATGGAAACACGTGGAACCTCTCGGCCATTGGCGGGTGAGTCCGGCCGCCCGGGCGCGGCCAGCGGCAGCTTCTCCGGAAGCGGCAGCTTCTCGATGATCGACGTCGGCCTGAAGCGAGTTACCCGCCGGCGCGCCCTCGCCCAGGGGCGCATCCGCATGGCGCCGGCGACGCTCGCGCGGATCCGCGACAAGGACATGCCCAAGGGGGACGTGCTCGCGATGGCCGAGGTCGCGGGCATCCTGGCGGCGAAGAGCACGCCGTCGATCCTGCCGCTGTGCCATCCGCTTGCGCTCGATTCCGTTCGCGTGCGCTGCGTGCTCGAGGAGGCGACCCATTCGGTGCTCGTGACCTGCGAGACGATCGCCACCGCCAAGACCGGGGTGGAGATGGAGGCGCTCACGGGCGCGAGCGCGGCGCTGCTCTCGATTTATGACCTGACCAAGATCGTCGATCCGGCGCTGGTGATTTCGGATATCCGGCTCAACGTTAAGGAGGGAGGGAAAAGCGGCCTTTGGGTGCATCCGGAAGCCGGCGAGCCTGAGCCTTCCGAGCGGGCGAAGGCGCTCGCGGGAGTGCGCGCCGGCGTGATTACCGTGAGCGATCGTTGCTCGCGCGGCGAGGCGGAGGACCGCTCGGGGCCGGCGCTCGCGTCTCACCTCGAGGCGCTCGGAGCGGAGGTGGGCGCGCAGCTGCTCGTGCCCGACGAGATTCCGGCCATTCAGGCGGCCGTGCAGCGCCTCGCCGTGGGCGAGAGACTCGGGCTCGTGGTGACGACGGGAGGGACGGGCCTGGGCCCGCGCGACTTGACGCCCGAAGCGCTCGTGCCGCTTTTCACGAAAAGGATTCCGGGCCTGGGCGAGGCGCTTCGCGTGCGCGGGGCGGAGCTCACTCCGATGTCGTGGCTGAGTCGGAGCGATGCGGGCCTCGTCGGCGAGACGCTTGTGGTGCTGCTTCCGGGAAGTCCCAAGGCCGTGGCCGAGGGAATGGCGGAGATCGGGAGCCTGCTCGCGCATGCGATCGCGATCGCGGGAGGGGGCCGGCATTGAGCAGGAGGGCTTATTCCGACGCGGTGGGTGCCTTCGCCGATGGCGCCGTGCTTTTTCCGCTGCTGGCGGCGCTATCGCTTCAGCGCGGCTTTTCAGGAGCCGCTTTGCTGGCGAGCGCGGGACTGGCCTATCTCGCGAGCGGCTGGCTTTTTCGCGTGCCCCTGTCGGTGCAGCCGCTGAAGTCCATCGCGATCGCCGCCGTGAGCCTCGGCGCGAGCGCCCTGGAGGTCCGGATCGCCGGCGCGTTTCTCGGGGCTTTTTGCCTCGCTTTGCTTGTTCTGGATGTCGAGGCGATCGCCCGCCGCGTGCCGCTCGCGCTGATTCACGGCATCCAGCTGAGCCTCGGCGTGCTGCTCATCCTTCAGGGCCTGAAAGCGGCGGGAGATGGAAATCCCAGGCTTCTGGCGGCGCTTCTGCTGACATTGGGCTTTTTTGAGTGGCTCAAGGGCCGATTCACCGGATTTCCGCTCCTGGGATGGGTGGCCACGCTGGGTCTGGGTTGGGCGGTCTTCGCCGGCTGGGGCAAGCCCGTGCCGGCCGTGCGCATGGCTGCTGAAGGCGAGAGGCTTCGACCCGGCCTGATCGCGGCACTGGTGCTCCCGCAGCTCGCGTTGACGCTCGCGAACTCCGTCCTGGGTACCCGTAACGTGGTGGAGCGCTACTTCGGCGCGGCCGGGGGCCGCGTGACCGTGCGCCGGCTTCTGCTTTCGATCGGCGCGGGAAATCTCGTCGCGGCCGCCATGGGCGGAATGCCATTTTGCCACGGCTCCGGCGGCGTGACCGCGCACTACCGCGGAGGCGCGCGGCATTGGCGGATGTCCTGGTTCATTGGTGGCGGCCTGCTCGTGCTGGGGGCGATTCATTTCGCTCGCGGCGGCCTGGCGCTCGCCTATCCGCCGGAGCTGATGGGAACGCTCCTGCTCATGACCGGGGTGTTTCACCTGAGCCTCGCGCGCGAGTCGCTCGCCCTGGGCGGTCGGTCGCGCTGGGGCCTCCTGGCGATGGCCGGCGCGGTACTGGCGACTCGGAACCTTCTCTGGGCGCTCGCGGTGGGCGTGCTTTTCGAGCTGGGAGCGGGAACGTGGGCAGGGCTGCGTTTACGGAGGTTGGCCGGATGATATCTTATTCGGAAGCATTGGAGCGGATTTTGGAAAGGGCGTCGGAACACGGGCCGGGGCGCGAGCGGGTTGCGCTCGATGCGGCCTCCGGACGTGTCCTCGCCGTCGGGCTTGCCTGTCCCGAGAACGTGCCTCCGTTCGAGAACTCCGCGATGGATGGCTTTGCCGTACGCTCCTTCGAAACGCGTGAAGCGTCACCGGAGCGGCCCGTGAGACTACGCGTTTTGGGTACCGTCTCGGCGGGAGACCCGCCGGTGAGTGGCGGGAGGGTACCGGCTTCGGCTTGGGAAATCATGACCGGCGCGGCGATGCCCCTTTCGCCCGGTAGCTCCGACGAGCCGCGGGGAGAGCCGCTGACTTACGATGCCGTGATCAAGGTCGAGGAAACCCGGCGCGAGGGGACCGAGTTGCTCATCGAGCGGCCGGTGCGTGCGGGCGAGAACGTGCGGGGGCGGGGCGAGGATTTCCGCAGCGGCGATCCGTTGCTCTCGGCGGGGGGGCGCATCGGGCCGTACCAGGTGCTCGCCCTGGCGAGCCTCGGGATCTCCGAGCTCGAGGTGGTCCGGCGACCGCGGGTCGCGGTGTTTTCCACCGGCAGGGAGCTCGCGTCGCCTTCGCGGCTGAAACTTGCGCCGGGAATGATCCGCAACTCCACAGGGCCTTATTTGCAGGCGGCGCTCCCTCTTTTCGGGGCGGAGGTCGATTACCGCGGCGTGATCGCCGACGATCCGGAGCGTTTCTTCGTGGAGCTTCAGGCGCTGCTCTCGGGGCCGGATCGGCCGGAGCTGGTCCTGACCACGGGCGCGGTCTCGATGGGCGTGCATGATTTCGTTCCGGCGGTGCTCGAGCGCCTGGGCGCCCGGATTCATTTTCATAAAGTCGCGATCCGACCTGGAAAACCGCTTCTTTTCGCCGAGCTTCCCGGGGGAGGGCCGCTGTTTTTCGGCGTCCCGGGCAACCCGGTTTCCTCTGCCGTGGGGCTGCGCTTTTTCGTGGTGCCCGCGCTGCGCGCGTTACAAGGTGAGGCACCCGAGAAACCGACGCTAGCGCGCTTGGAAGCGAGCTCGCGCAAGCCCGATGGGTTGCGCTGCTTTTACAAGGCGCGCCTCGCGGAAGCCGAGGGCAGGCTTCAGGTGAGCGCATTGCCGGGCCAGGCCTCCTTCAAGGTGAGTCCGCTGCTCAGGTCCAATGCCTGGGTGGTTTTCGAGGAGCCAGGCGCGGAAGTTCCGGGCGGCAGCCTGGTCTCTGTTTTTCCGCTGGGCCCGGAGGGCATTGGCATCTTGGATAATCCGGAAACGGCCTTCCAGGCCCACGATAAAGGATGTTGCACATGAGCGATCGGACGGTGAGGGTCAGGCTTTTCGGTGGTTTCAGGAAATACGGCGATGGCCGGGAGATCGAGCTCGTGCTCGCGCCTGGCGCGCGCGTGAAAGAGGTGCGGCACGCGCTCGGGCAGCGTCTCGCGGAGCTGCACCCGGATTTCGCCGATCGTCAGCTGCTCGCCGATTCCGCCTTCGCCAGCGCGACCCAGATGCTGGGTGAAGATGCGGGCGTGGAGCCGGGAATGGTGCTCGCCGTGCTGCCCCCCGTCTGCGGAGGCTGAATGGCGAACAGGGCCGAGATGACGGACAAGGCGCGCGGCCCGGAAACGGCGGGCGGAGCGGGGATGGCTGGAAACGCGGAAGGAATCGAGGTCGCCGTGGTGGAGAGCGCGATCGATCCGACGCGGACTTTGGCCCGGGTGACGGATCCCGGGCACGGGGCGGAGACGCTTTTTCTGGGCGTCGTGAGGGAGCATAACCTGGGACGCAAGGTCCTAGGCGTGAGCTACGACGCGTTCGCACCCCTCGCCGAAACGGTGCTCAGAGAGATCTGCAAGGAGGCGCGCGCGCGGTGGGGCGAATCGCTGAAGTTCGCGGTGACCCATCGTACGGGGCGGCTCGACGTGGGCGAGATCAGTGTCGCCATCGCCGTGGGCTCCCGGCACCGGGACGAGGCCTATCAGGCCTCCCGCTACGTGATCGAGGAGCTCAAGATCCGCGCGCCGATCTGGAAGAAGGAACATTACGAGGACGGCGAGAGCGAGTGGCTCAAGGGACATGCGCTTTGCTCGCATGGAGAGCGGGCGCATGCGCGGGAGAAGAACGCATGAGGGTCGCCGCCGTGATCCTCGCGGGCGGTCGCTCCACGCGGATGGGCCGCGACAAGGCGCTGCTTCCATTCCGTGGCGCGCGCCTGGTGGATCACCTCGCGGAGCTGCTTGGCGGCGCGTTCGAGGGCGCGCGGATTTTCGTGAGCGGGTCGATCGACGGTTATTGCTCGGTGCCGGACATCGAGCCGGGGCTTGGGCCGCTGGGCGGCATCCATTCCGTTTTGACCCGGCTTGCCGAGGAGGGCGGTTTTGATCGCGCGCTTTTTGTTCCGGTGGATATGCCTTGTCTGACTTCCGAGCTGCTTCGAACGCTCACGAGCGGAGAGTGCGCGCATTTCGAAGGCAGTGAGCTGCCTTTTGTCGTGCCCGTGAGCGAGCGCTCGATCGCTGCGGCCCGCGAGCTCTGTCGGGAGTCGGGCTCGGGAAGGTCCGTCCGGGAATTCCTGCGGCGCCTCGGCGCGCGGGGCCTCGCGCGCGAGGGCCTGGCTCCGGAGGTTTTCCGTAACGCCAATACCCCCGAGGAGTGGGCCGCGCTATGAATCTGCGTTTTTCGGAAGGCTCGATCCGCGTCCGTATAGAGCTTGCCGAGTTGCAACGCCTGCTCGCGTTCACGGAACTTCGGCAGGAATTTTTGTTTCCCAGGGGCACTCGCCTGACGTACGTCGTGGCATGCCGGGAATCGTTGACGGAGAGCCCGCTGCAGCTCAGCTTTCAAGGGAGCGTGCTGCGTCTGGAAGCGGAGCGCGCGGCGCTTGAGCGCATTGGGTCCCGGGCAAACCAAGGGGCCTCGCCCGCGCGGGAGGCCCGGCAGGAGCTGGCGCTCGAGACGGCGTGCGAGAGCGGCCTCAGCGTGGTGCTCGAGGTGGATCTGTTCAGCTTGAAGAAGCGGCAGACAAGGCGTTTTCAAGGCTGAATATAGGAATTCGTGAAATTCACCGTGGTTCCCGGGGTCGTCGTGAGGGCCGCAGAGCAGCTCGCAGAGCTGAAGCTGTTGCCGGTGAGGCTCGATCCTGCGGGCACATCAAAAGCGATCGGGGAGCCGCTGTGCAGGTCGCAGCCGCTCATCAACCACAGATCGGCGCCGCTCATCACGACCTTGGCGTTTGACTGGATATCCAGGTGATCAAGCTGGTAGACGAAGCGGTAATAATGGTTGTTGCTGATCGCGGGGAACAGCCCGGAATCCGTGGTCCAGCTGTTGGCGCCGTTACCCGTGAGGGTGATCGGAATATGACTGGGATCGGCCGGATCCAGAGGGGAGGCGGTCGAGAAGACATGGATCAGGTAGCCGGTGAACAGATTCACCATGTTCGTGAGAGGTGTTCCGGAGGCGGAAAGCTGGCCTGTGTTTGAATCCGGGCTGGAATAGAGCGTGCTGTTGGTGCCGCTGCTGCCTTGAGCTGACGCGACCAGGATGGTTTTGCCGGAGTTGGCGTACTGGACTTGGTTCGCGTTGTCGATGATCAGGTCGCCGTAGGCGAGATCGGAATGCTTGAGATAGATGGTCCCGGCGCCGCCGCCTGCGTAAGTAGATGAGTAAGGAGCCCCGCCCGTGGCTTTCACGACGGACTTCAGGGAATCGAGACTCGGGCTGTCTTTCGGATAAGCGAGCCCGCCGCTCCAGGCGGTCGCGTCTCCCGAGGAGGTCAGCGCGACCCGCCCGCCGCCGCCGCCGCCGCCGCCCGTGGCGGGAGCCGCCCCTCCGTTTGCGGTGATCGCGCTCGCGCCGGCGGTACCGGAGAAGCTGGTGCAGTTGAGGTAGATGGATCCTCCGGCGGAGTAGTTGCCCCCATTGGCTGTGAGGGACGCGCCGGCATTGATGGAACAGGGTCCGCCCACCGTGAAGCGGATCACGCCCCCGCCTTGCCGATTGGCTCCTCCCCCGCCCGGATACGACGGGTTACGAAAATCGTCAAAGGTGGCCGCGGGAGTGCCGCATAAAGGGATACCCCCCTGGCCTCCGTGAGAAGCTCCACAGGTAGTCTGGTTGCCGGCGAGAGCCGAGCTGGGACCTGTCGATCCATAGCTTTCACGCCACACATAACCTAGCTCGTTAACGTTGATCGTGCCTCCCTGAAGGGTCAAGGAAGCCGCGTTCACGTCGATTTTGTAGATCGTTGTGCTCGTGGTGAGCGGGTGGTTCACCGTCCCGCCGCGGACAAACAGATGCCCGAAGGTCTGACCGACGGTTGTCGCATTGAAGGTCGAAGTTCCGCCGGTGAAGTAGAGGTTTTGCCCGGCGTGGGCGCTTGTGATCGTGGTGCCTGTCACGGTGGTGAACTGACCGGAGTCGAAGGTGATCGAGCCCGTGCCCAACACGGAATCCGGTGTGCCGGCCCGCACCGCGGTGAAAGTCGCTGTTACGACCGAAGAGGCGGTCGCCGTGATGGTATAGACCGATCCGCCCGCGGAGCTCGCTTTGACGCAGGTGACAGAGGGTGTCCGGCAGGCGCCGGCGCCGCTCAGAGTGACGCTGGCGGAGGATACGGTCACTTCGATTGTTTCACCGGAGCCGAGAAGCGTTCCGCTGACAGGATCCCGCGCCGCAATCAGGAGCCGGCCTTTTGCGAGTCCATCGCTGGGAACGAGAGGGGGCGCGGCGGTGAGCGTGGAGGGGCTGGAAATATTGAATGCGTCCGAAGTGGCCCCCAGGAGGTCCGTGGCGGAGGCGATCAGGGTATAGCCTGTTCCGGCTGCGCTGATTTTGACGTTGGAAAAGATCGCAACCCCGCTCGAGGCGCTCACGGGATTGGTGCCTGAGAGGCTGCCCGAGCCCGGGTTTGTATCGATTGCAAGGGAGATGCTGTTCACGGCGTCGGTGACGAGGTTTCCATAGGTGTCCTGCACGGCGACCTCGATTGCCGGGGAGATCGCAATGCTTGGAGCCGCATCCGTGGGCTGAACGACGAAAGCCAGCTTGTTGGCTGCCGCCGCGGTGACCGTGACACCGAGGTTCGATGCGGTGAGCGATGCCGTCGCATCCGTCGCGCTCAGCGTGAGGCTTTGTGCGGTAGTGTCCTTGAAGTAAACCGTGGTGCTCCCCGCGCCCGAGTCGATGACAATCGAGGTGATCGAGCCTGAGCAGCCTGAGCCGCTGTAGTAGGTCCCGGCACCCGCTCCGCCGAGGTTGATCGTCTTTGCGGAGGTGACAGTCGTTGCGTTGCCATTGACGTCCTTGGCGGTGACCGTGTAGGTCGCACAGCTTCCGGCGGTGATCGAGGCCGAGCCCGTGAGCGCAAGCTGAGTTGCGGCCCCCGCAGTGATCGTGAACGGCAGGGTCGAGCCTGTGAGCGTTCCGGCCTGATCGGCAGCGGCAAGGATCAGGCTCTCGGCCGTGGTGTCCTTGAAGTAGAAGTTCTTGGCTCCACCGCCTGAGGCAATGCCGACACTCGTCGTGGAGCCCGTGCAATCGGAGTTGGTGTAGAAGGTGCCGCTACCACCGCCTGAGAGCAGGACGGTTGTCGCGCCTGAGGCCGTGGCCGTGTTGTTGTTGGCGTCCTTCGGAGTCACGGTGATTGTGCTGCAGGATGCGGCTTCGGCTGAAGGCGAAGCTGTCGAGAGAATCAGCTTGCTCGCCGAGCCAGCGGTGATTGTCACTGGGAACGTGGAGCCCGTAAGCGACGCCGCATTGTCCGTAGTCCCAAGAATCAGGCTTTCGGCCACGAGGTCTTTGAGATAGAAGGTCGCGCTAGAGCTGCCTGAGCCAATCGACACGCTCGTGGTGGACGTTGAGCAGCCGGCGTTGCTGTAGAAAGTGCCCGCGCCCGCGCCGCTGAGATTGACCTGGACGGTGCTTGCTGCGGAAGTGGTGAAGTTATTGGCGTCATTCAAGGTCACAGTGTAGGCCGCGCAGGAGCCTGCCTCAGTCGAAGCGCTGCCTGAGAGCACGAGCTTCGCAGCGGTGCCGCCGGTAACCGTGATTGAGCTCTGGGATCCAGTGATCGTGCCCGTGACGGTGTCAGTCGCTGTGACCGAATAGGTTCCGGTTGAGCCAAAGGTGATGTTGAAGATCCTTGTTCCGGCATCGCCTGCGAGGAAGGCGTAATCGCTGGGAAGGGTGGCGGTAGAATCGCTTGAGGTGAAGTGGACTGTGCCCGTGTAACCGGTCGCGGTGTTTCCATAGCTGTCTTTTGTGGTGACGGAAAGGGTGCTCTGGGCGACACCTGCTACTGCGCTTGAAGGAATTCCGCTGACGGCCAGGGTTGTAGCCGCTCCTGGATTCACCGTGATCGAAGCCGTCGCGGTGTTACCCATGGAATCAGTGACACGCACCTGAGCCGGGCCTGAGGTCGTGGAGGCCGTGAAGACGCCGCCTGAGGTGACAGAGCCAAGGCCCGCGACCACTTCAAAGGCGTACGGGCCGGCGCCACCCGAACCGGTGAAGGTCTGATTCCCGCCGACGGTCAGGGCTGCCGAGGTCGGGGAGATCGCGAGTGTACCCACGACTGTGATTGTCGCATTGGCAGTCTGTCCAAGTGCATCGGTTACGATCACCGTAGCCGAGCCGGTGCCACCGTTAGCCGTGTACGCGCCGGTTGCGGGAGCAACGCTCCCCACGCCAGAAACGGAATAGGTATACGGAGTCTTGCCCCCTGAGCCGGTGAAGCTCTGGGTATTGCCGGTGACGAGCGTCTTGGTTGAGGGCGAGATCGTGACCGCCGGATAGATCGTGATGACGGAATCGGAGAGGTTCCCCAGTGCGTCAGTCACGCGCACGGTACCTGAGCCGGCTGAGGCGGGCGCCGTATAAGCGCCCGAGCTCGAGTTGATCGAGCCACCGCCAGCGAGTACGGAATAGACGTAAGGAGCAAGTCCGCCGGCGGCCGTGAAGCTTGTGTTTTGGTTCACGCCAAGATCTTTGGTGGCCGGTGAGATCGAGAGCGCGGCGGAGATGGTAACCGCGGCTTGCGCGGTGTTTCCGGCCGAGTCAGTGACGGTTACCGTGGCGGAGCCGGCCGATGACGGCGCGGTATAGGCACCACTTCCAGAGGCGATCGAGCCTGCGGAGGCGCTGAATGAATAGGGCGGAATTCCGCCAGATGCCGAGAAGCCTGCGGAGTTGTTCACGGCGAGGGTCTTTGTCGTGGGGCTGATGACAAGGGAGGCGTTGACGGTAATCGCGGCATCACTCGTATTCCCTTGGGAGTCGGTCACGCGCATCGTGGCCGTACCAGCCGAGGCTGGAGCGGTGTAGGTGCTGCCTGAGATGGAGCCGTCACCGTTCGCGATTGTATAGGTGTAAGGGGCTTGTCCGCCTGTCGCCGTGAAGCTCGCAGCCTGATTCACCAGAATTGTTTTGGAGAGCGGAGTCATGAGAAGTGAATCGTAAATCGTGACGTTTGAGCTGGCGGTGTTGCCCTGAGTGTCAGTCACACGCACCGTGGCTGAGCCTGCGCCCGCGGGTGCGGTGTAGATTCCGGAGCCGCTGTCGATCGTTCCGCCGCCCGTGACTAGCGAGTAGGCGTAAGGAGTGACCCCACCGGCAGCTGCGAAGGGCACCGTGCTGCCTTTGAGTGCGGAGATCAGGGCGGGACTCAAGCTCAAGGGAGCGACGATCGTGATCGCGGCGTCGCTCGTGTTTCCAATCGAATCGCGCACGCGCACGGTCGCGGTTCCAGCCGCCGCGGGAGCGGAGTAGGCGCCGCTCGATGCGTTGATTGTGCCGCCGCCTGAGAGCACCTGAAAGGTCAAAGGTGCGACCCCGCCCGAGGCGGTGAACGTGTGGCTTGTGCCGCGCACTAGGGTCTTTGAGGCAGGAGAAATCGCTAGCGCCGGATCGATCGTGATAGAAGCATCGGCGGTGTTGCCTTTGGCATCGGTCACTCGGACGGTAGCGTTCCCTGAGGCTGCCGGCGCGGTGTAGAGTCCGGAGCTGTTGATCGAGCCGCCACCGGTGGGAATGGAGTAGGTGTATGGCGGAACGCCCCCGGTAGGCGAGAAGCTTTGAGTGTTTGTCACGGCGAGCCTGGCGGTAAGCGGAGAGATCGTGAGCCCTTGCGTCACCGTCACGGTGGCGGTCGTCGTGTTCGGGGCGGGAAGCTGCGAATCCCGCGCGGTGACAGTGTAAACACCCGGAAGCGCCGGCGCCGTATAAACCGGGCCTGAAAAAGTTCCCTGCGTGGGCGCGACCGAGAAGGTGATTGCGTTGACGCCCCCATCGATCAGGACCGAGAAGTCCTGGGTATTTCCGACCGCCAGAACGACGTTACCCAGGAGGAACCGCAGGCTCTCGGTGACGGTGATCTGCGCGTCGGAAGTCTGTCCTGCGGCGTCCATCACAGTGACGGTGAACGGACCTCCCGCCGAGCCCGGAGCGGTATAGCTCCCCTCGCTGGTGACGGCTCCGTGGCTCGTGTCCGGAACGGTGAAGGTGTACGGCGCCTGGCCGCCCAGCGCGCCGAAGCTGGCGCCGGTTCCTTTCGCGAGCTGAGCGTTCGAGGGCGTGATTCGCAAGGGGTTCTTGATGGTCACGATAGCGAAATCGGTGTTACCCAATGCGTCGCTGGCCTGGATGACGGCAAGGCCCAGCTCTGCCGGCGCGGCGTATGCGCCGCTTTGGGCATCGATCGCACCCTCGCCCGAAACCACGGAGTATCGGATCGGAGGAACGCCGCCAGTGGCCGAAAAGAGCAGGTCAGTGCTCGATACGGTCACAATCGGCGCTTCGGGTGTGATCTGCAGGGACGCATTGATCGTGATGGCAGCTTCGGAATGCTTGCCGTTGCTGTCGGTGACTCGAAGCGTGGCGCTGCCAGCTGAGGCCGGGGCGGTGAACTGTCCGGAGGCATCAACCGAGCCCGCACCGGCCGCCACCGTGAAAATGAAAGGCGCCTTTCCGCCGAGGACGGAGAACGGATGGGAGTTGCCTGCCGCGAGCACGGCGCTCGTCGGGCTGATGACCGGTGAGTCGGTCACCTGGATCATGGCGTAGGCGGCCCTTCCTGATGCATCGAGTGTCCGCACGACCGCCGTGTCGGCTGAGGCCGGCGCCTGGTAAGCGCCGCTTGCGTCGATCGAGCCTCCGCCATAATAGACGTCGAAAGCGTAGGGTCCCATGCCGCCGGAAGGCAAGAAGGTCATGGTCCCGTTCAGCGGGAGCGTGACCGTCAGAGGATCCAGAAAAAAATCTGGGAACGGCGCGGGCGATGCGCTGACCGTCGCGACAGGAGCGTTCAAAGGCACGACCGGCGCATTGAGCTTCGCGACGCACCCCGAAGCCGCAAACGCCAGGAGCGTCGCCATAGCAAAGAGCGAGAATTCCACCCTGCCCCTGGTGTTCCGGGCGGGTCCGCAGACGTGCCACATCTCCTCTGATTATCGGGCCTTCAACCCAAGTTGTCGACTAGGTCAATGGAGACACGGTGGCGCCTCCGAATCACCTTGCCCAGGAGGATGAGGAGCTTGACCCTCGGTGAGGGGGCAGGCTGTTCCTGGGACGCGCCCGCGCAGGAGGTCGGAGCGCGGTTATGATTCGCCTCGAGGCCAGACTGTCCGATGAACATGCATCCCTCGATCGGTACGCCCTGTAACTGAACTTCCGGACGAACTGCCGTCGCCGGTCAGATGAGGTGTTCACATTGCTCGGGGAGTTTCGCCTCCAGCCGCGGTCCCGCGCGGTTACGTCTGGCGTTCCAGTCACGGAAGCAGACCCCCAGGACTTCGAGCTCGTTCATGATGACGTAGAAGCTCACGTTTCGGAGCTCCCGCCCCCAGGTCACCACGCGTGAGTACGCGAGCGTATTCCAGCAGGAATTCGCGTTCCCGGGTGGAGGCGTTTTCACCTATGTCGTGAGCTCTTGTGATGTCCTGGCTCAGGAGCCGCTGCGGCTGCAATACCGGGCGGGCATGCTTGGGCTCGAGGCAGAGCGCGCGGCGCTCGAGCGCCTGGAGAGGGGCGTGCGTGAAGGCACCTTATCCGCGCGCGACAGCCGGAGGGAGCTTGGACTTGTGGCGTCGAGCGGGAGCGGCCTCAGCGTGGCGCTCGAGGTGGATCTGTTCAGCTTGAAGAAGCGCGGGTGAGGGGAACGCGAATCACCTTGCGCTCGAGGCCGAGGAGCGCGTCTTCGGGGTCGCAGGAGGCTGCGACTGAGTCGAGCCCGCGCAGGAGACCGGGGCGCGGTTGTGTTTTGCGTTGAAACCGAAGTCGCGCTTCCACGCTGCGGCAACGTTTGGGTGTTTTTCCGCGATCAGCTCGAGAAGGGTGTCGGGCCCGAAGGTCGAGGAGGTTCCGTCGGGGGCCGAGTAGGTGGCGGTAGTTCCCGAGTTGCGAAGCAGGGTTCCGCCGTACCAGGCCTGCTGCTCACCGGGCTTGGAACCGGCGAAGTAGCTCAGGAAGGCCTGGCAGATCCGCTCGGAGCTTTCGCGGGGACTTGAGCTCGGCGCGGCGGGAGGCTCCTTCACGGGCACGGGCTCGGACATGGCGCGGTAATAGTTCGACTTGAGGAAGGCGTTGGCGGTCATGGTTTCGAAGGGTGTTTCCACCATATCCTGGCGTGTGGAAGGATCCACGTAGAACCGGACGATTCCCTGGCCATTGAGGTTCGAGACCCAGGCCTTGTCGCGCCCGAGATAGCGCTCCGGATTGGCTGAAAGCGCCGAGATCACGTTGGTCCAGCCCGCGGAAAACGCCTGCTGCTGGTTGGGGTCGACTGCCAGCCCCACGCCGTACTGCTGCATCCACTGCTGGTTGATGTTCCAGTTCTTCTTGGCCAGCTCGACCGGATCGCTTTCCGCAGTCATGGGGACCTCTTGTCCGTTATTCCCCGGGAGATAGGTAAGGGTACCGTCGGCGTTGCGCCGGAGCTTTCCTCCGGCCCAAGCCACGGTGGCACCGACGGGGATTCGAATCACTGGGTTCGGTCCGAAGAGGCTTCGGTAGTCGGAATAGAGGCGATCGCGTCCGTCAGTTTCCGCGGCGAAGAGAACTGGTAAACAGCAGAGCCCCGACCCCAAGGTCAGCAGCATCAGTATGATCGTGTTTTTCATGAGCGATTCCCCTTGTGTAAGGATAGCCCGCCCGCGGAGTCGACGGAACTGCGTTTTCGCGGACACAGTTCTACTGGCGCGGCCATGGGTGTAACCTTCCCTCATGCGCAATGGCTTCAGTCTGGTGGAACTTCTCGTGGTTCTCGCGATCGGCGGGATTGCGACTTTCGCGCTGCTCTCGCAGAACGTCTTTCAGGCGCGCAATGCGCGGAGCTCTGCGCAGAATCAGGCGCTCGGCGAGCTGGTCTCGACCCTCCAATCCGGACTTCGCGGCACGGCGTGCCGGACCGCGCTGCGGAACCCCGGCAATCAGCCCGTGAAATTCGACACGACGGGTGCCAGCGAGACATCCATCGACAACATCACTGTGGGACCGGCCGTGCTGGCCAAGGTCGGAACCGAGAAGGATCGCCTCCGGATACGGAGTCTCAAGCTGAAGGTGACGGCGGACGTGGATAGCCCGCCTCAGGGGCAGCGTCTGCTGGGCAGCCTCCTGGTCGAGGTCAGCAAGATGACGGCTCCGGGGGAGACGGCCGCGGTCGGCGGTTCGGAGCTCCAGCCCCGGGCCATCACGCTCAATCTGGTCGCGGCCAACCCGGGCAGCGTGAATTCCGCCATCGCGGACTGCAGCACCGGCTCGTTGCTCAAGGAGGCGCTCGCGCAGATCGGAAGCTGCGGCAGCGGAGCCTATCTGGCGGGCTTTGATCCCAATGGAAACAAGATTTGCGCTCCTCTTCCCAGCGGACAGGGGACTCAGACGCAAACGCAAACGGCTGTTCCGCTCGTTTCAGCGGTCAATCAGGCGCTCAGCGGAAGCGGAAGCATGGTGTTTCCCGTCTATAACTCGAGCGGGAGCTGCAACCGGATGCCGGTGGTCTGTTCCGGCGCCTTTAGCGTGAATACCGTAGGAAGCAACTTCTCGAGCTCCTGCGCGAGCGGCTGGACCAGTAGTGCGAACTGCGAAAATTCCGCCGGTCAGCCCATACCGGGCTGTCCGATGAACGCACATCCATCGACCGGGACGCCTTGTAACTGATTTCGGCCAAACTTGCCGGTCAGCTGAGAGATCCAGGCGTGGCCCAGCGCGGTTGCGCTTCAAGGCGCGGCCCAGCGCGGTTACGCTTCAAGGCGCGGCCCAGCGCGGTTACGCTTCAAGGCGCGGCCCAGCGCGGTTGCGCTGGGCGCTCCAGCGTCGGAGCCAGATTCCTTGGCCCTCGAGCTCATTCATGACGACATAGAAACTCACGTTCTTGAGCTCCCGCCCCCAGGTCACCACGCGCGAGTACGCGAGCGCGTCCCAGAAGCGGCCCTTGCGGACGCCTTTTCGAGCGCCGGTGATCGTGCGCGCGATCGTGCCGGTCAGGGCCCTGAGGTAAGCTTGGAATCCGTCTTT